>NZ_JBFRFJ010000002.1:0-667488 GCF_052114765.1 Terriglobus sp. 2YAB30_2 | reverse complement strand
ACGGCTATAGACTGCGGTCACACTGTCGGCAGCCAGGAAGCCAGTCAGGGTTCCGATTAGCGCTGGATCGGCCGTTCCATAGGTCTTGCTGGCAGCGTTCGGCGTCACCGAGGCGACGGCCTTATTGATGGTGAACTCTGCTGTGTTGTACGTGATGGTGTAGTTGCCCAGCACCGCTGCCGGGCTCAGCACCGCAGTGATGGTGTACGGTCCACCGGCCACGGTCTCGCCCGCGGCACGGCTATAGACTGCCGTCACGCTGTCGGCAGCCAGGAAGCCGGTTAGGGTTCCGGTCAGGGCCGGATCGGCCGTTCCGTAGGTCTTGTTGGCAGCGTTCGGCGTCACCGAGGCGACGGCCTTATTGATGGTGAACTCCGCCGTATTGTAAGTGATGGCGTAGTTGCCCAGCACCGCTGCCGGGCTCAGCACCGCAGTGATGGTGTACGGTCCAGCGGCCACGGTCTCGCCCGCGGCACGGCTATAGACTGCCGTCACGCTGTCGGCAGCCAGGAAGCCGGTTAGGGTTCCGGTCAGGGCTGGATCGGCCGTCCCGTAGGTCTTGCTGGCAGCGTTCGGMGTCACCGAGGCTACCGCCTTGTTGATGGTGAAYTCTGCTGTGTTGTAAGTGATGGTGTAGTTGCTCAACACAGCCACCGGGCTCAACGTTGCACTGATGGAATAGGGGCCAGCGGCTACGGTCTCACCTGCGGCACGGCTGTAGGTTGCTGTCACGCTGTCGGCAGCCAGGAATCCGGTGAGTGTTCCGGTCAGGGCTGGATCGGCCGTCCCRTAGGTCTTGCTGGCAGCGTTCGGAGTCACCGAGGCTACSGCCTTGTTGATAGTGAACGCAGCTGTGTTGTAAGTGATGGTGTAGTTGCTCAACACCGCAGCCGGACTCAGAGTGGCACTGATGTTGTACGGTCCACCGGCGACGGTCTCACCAGCGACACGGCTATAGACTGCAGTGACGCTGTCGGCAGCCAGGAAGCCAGTCAAGGTTCCCGTCAGAACCGGATCCGCCGTTCCATAGGTCTTGCCCGCAGCGTTCGGAGTCACCGAGGCGACGGCCTTGTTGATGGTGAACGAAGCCGTGTTGTAGGTGACGGTGTAGTTGTTCAGCACCGCGGCCGGACTCAGCGTGGCGCTGATGGTGTACGGTCCAGCAGCCACGGTCTCACCAGCCACACGGCTATAGACTGCAGTCACGCTGTCGGCAGCCAGGAAGCCAGTCATGGTTCCAGTCAAAGCCGGATCCGCCGTTCCATAGGTCTTGTTCGCAGCGTTCGGAGTCACCGAGGCGACGGCCTTGTTGATGGTCAAACTTCCATTGACGAAGTTGAAGCTGTAATTTGCGGCGGCGAGCGTGCCGGCCGCGGCGGTAATGGTATAGGTACCAGCGTTAGTAGGAGCTGCCGGACTGGTAGTCAGCGATGCGGTGCCTGTGACTACACTCTGGGACTCTCCGTTGACAAAACCCGTTATCGCGCTCGTGTAAGCAGGAATCGGCGTCCCATACACCGTGGCTACGTCGTTGGCGGTCACGGTTAAAGCCGCCTTATTTATCGTCAGTTTGGTACTGTTATCTGTCGCCGTGGTGAGATTGGCGTCTCCGGGATACGAATAGCTGATCGTATAGGGGCTTCCAGACGAGGGAATCGTGTGAGTGTCGAAGGTCCCGCTAAAGTTCCCGCTGCTCCCAACGATAGTCATCGGAAGGGACGTGCCGTTGATCGTGACTGTAACCGTCTCCCCGCTCGCTGCAAACACTGTCTTTGTCGCATTCGCTACCTGGCCGGAGATTGAAATGCTCGCCTGGCCGTAGGTTATGGAAGCAGATGCAGGAACAAGAGAGCTGAATCGTGCATTTCCTTTCACCAACTGCGCCACTGCATTGGATGTACTTGTCGTGAAGTTTGTGTTGCCTGCATATACAGCGGAGATGGAATGGTTCCCATCGCTGAGCGTTGTCGTCGAGTAGGTCGCAGTGCCAGCGCTGTCAGTCGTTCCGGTGCCTAAGGTGGCCGATCCATCCTTGAAGGTAACAACCGATCCAACCGGGACGGAACCGCTGCCGGGAGCAGTGACGGTAACGGTGGACGTAAAGGTAACGGATTGCCCGGAGACGGACGGATTGAGCGAGGAGGTCAAAACAGAGCTGGTATTGGCGGCATTTACGGTGTGCGAGGTGCCGCTTGATGTACTCGTAGAGAAGTTCGCATCGCCGGAATAAGTCGCTGTTATCGTCTTGGCGCCGGAGCTTGCCGAAGTCAGACTGCAAGCGCCTGCACTCACATTTGCTACACAGCTGGCCGATCCGTCGCTCACCGTAACGGTGCCCGTTGGCGTTCCGCTTCCGGCAGCAACACTGTAGGTTACGGGGTACGTTTGACCGACGACAGTTGGTGTCGCGAGGGCTCCCGCATTTGTGATCGTGGTCGTCGTGCTGGTCTTGGCCCGTACCACAACGCTGGCACCTGTGCTCGGATGGCTGCCTTGGCAGCCCGCGCTGGTGTTTGTGATAGATGCGGTAAACGGATATGTGTTGGGCGTAAGACCGGCAGTTGTGGCGATAGTCAGTGTTGCGTTCACCGTACTACCCGTGGAAGTTGCAGACGCTGGACTGAATACACCACTCGCTCCAACCGGTAATCCCGAGACCGCAAAGTCGAAAGAGCAAGCATTGGCATTGCCGTTGAACGTGAGACTTACGGCGTAGGTCGCACTACTTCCCACCACTACAGGGTTTGGCGTTTGCGCCCCAACTGTGAGGGTCTGTGGGTTCGAATCCGTGAACCAGTTGTACGCCTGTCCCTTCGAACCCGCTGCAGTCAATCCGAACGATACATTGAGATCGTGGTCGTCGGTAACGTAACTGTCATTGGAGATGTTGCCGTTCGCGTCCGCTATAGCGGAATATGGCCCATGAGTATCAAGCAACGGCGACTCGAGCAGCGTGAGCGATACGGTTTCCCCGGGTACCCAGCCTGAACCAAAGATATGGACGGGGGTTCCCGGTGGATAGTCTGAAGCGTCGGTCTCCACCGTCGGGAATCCATAGAGCTCTGTACTGTCCAGATTGCTTCCCCCCACAACCACAGCTACACCATCGGCTTGCAACACACTGGCAGCCGCACCTTGCCTGGCAGAATTCATCGCGGATGTTGCGACGACTGTCGAGTTCCAGGATTGATAGAGCTCGCTCGAAGAGAGCGGAGTGGAGGATGCAGTCCCGCCCGCTATCAACACACTGTTGTTATTCGGTAACAGCAAGGCAACATGCCCGCTTCGAGCGGTGGCCAAATGCGCCGGAGCAACCTTCAGGGTGTTAGCTGCTGGATCGAAGATCTCCAGGGACGATAGATCGGCAGTACCATTGTTTCCGCCGGCCACCAGTACCGTGCCGTCAACGAGCGTAGTCGATGAATGGGATGAGCGGGCTATATTGAGCGCCGGGCCCGGGCTTACAGAGTTGGTCGTGGGATCGTAGATCTCGGTGGAACCAATCTCAATCGTCGACCCATCGTTCGCGACACTGTTGCCGCCGGAGATCAGCACGCGGCCATCATGAAGCACAGAGGCGCTGTGAAACTTCCGCGCAGTCGTCAGGTAAGTCTGATATTGAAATGCTCCAGTCGTCGGAATAAATCTCTCAATGCTTGAGACGGGACCCGTTTCACGAACTCCACCGACGAGCAGAACATCTCCCCCTTTCAACTGGGACAGCGTAAACTGCGCCCTCGGTTCAGCCATTGAATACGGCACGGACGCCCAGGTATTCGTATCGGGATCGAAAAGCTCCGCGCTGTTCAAAACGGCCCCGCCGCTGGTGTATCCTCCCGCCACGAAAACGCGGCCATCCTGCAACAGCACTGCGCCGTGACCGTATCGCGCGATGAGCATCGGCGGTGCAGTCACGGTGGTCCCGTCGGTCTGGAGCACATCCACTGTAGCCAGTGCGTTCCCGCTTCCATCCTTGCCGCCAACGATCAAAACGCGGCCGTCATTCATCAGGGTGGCTGTAGCACCGGTGCGGGGAGTGGAAAGGGATGCGCCGACTCGCCACGTACCGCTTGGAATCTGATCGGCGGCAGCCCGCGGGCTGGGAACACAAGTCAGGAGAAGAGAGAGCAATAAAACAAAGGGACGTGCCTTCATCACAGCGGTATCCTGGCCAGCGTGAGATCACACAACGCTGACAGTTCTGGACGGAAGCATTCCGAGCACCATACGTGGCCAGGTCAAGATCGCGACGGCGGCCTTTCCACATCGGTAGGCCCTCTTAATAGAAGACTGTGGCAACAGACAGTAACCCGCCGCGGAATTTTACTGGGTTGCCGGGTTGGGCTAACAAATTAGCCGTTTCGACACTCGTACATCGATGTTCGCGAAGGCTCTGGCGGACGTACTAAAACAGGTGATCTGGTCGCCAATAATAAAAAGATGTATTGGAATCGGAACCATCGGTTTCCCCGATTTGGGGGTAAACATCCGTATACGGCTGTCCACTCATCATTACAGTTGAGCTGCTTAGAGTGCGTTACTTTCGTTACTCGCTCTAGGTAAAGTATGTGCGCAATTGCACACCGCAGTTCAGCCGACCATCCGATAGTGATTGAGCGGAGTGATGGAAGCTCGTGGGCGATTCGGCAAGGGCGTTTTCCTTGTAGGTGTAGTGCAGGGCCTGTGCATCTATGGGAGTTTTCCGCAATGAAAACGCCGCTGCACGCTTCTCCCGGGATACCCGGCAACAGGAAAAACTCAAGGCGTGTAAAGAGGGCCTATTCGCGCGACCCAACGAAGTGAGATTCAGCAAAGATGAACACGGAACACTGCATGCAACCAGATTGACTGCACCTATCGAAAGAGCGGATGACTTCTGAGCACCTATCGGAGCAGACTTAGTTGTAACGTTTGGAGTTGTTTTGGAGCAATTTGCTGCCGTACTCATTGTTCTTTTTGCGGTCTCCCTCTCGAAGATTGCCGCGCGGCTTTCTCGTATTCCTTTGCCGCTTCTACAGATCGGGCTGGGCGTCGCTCTGGCCGCGCTTCACGTGCACATGCCTCTCGATCCGGAGCTCTTTCTGCTGCTCTTTGTTGCTCCTTTGCTTTATGTGGACGCGAATCTGTTTCCGCGTGCGGAGGTGCGTGTGATGGGGAAGCCGATCCTGGAGATGGCAGTCGGATTGGTTTTCTTCACCGTCCTTGGTGCCGGATATTTCATCGATTGGATGATTCCTTCCATGCCGCTCGCCGCGTGCTTCGCTCTCGCGGCGGTGTTATCCCCAACCGATGCTGTCGCCGTTTCCGGCTTGATCGGCATGAAAAGGCTGCCTACCCGCCTGCTGCATCTTCTGGAAGGCGAGGCCTTGTTAAATGACGCGACAGGACTCGTTTGTCTGCGCTTCGCCGTCATCGCGGTGTCGACTGGCTATTTTTCTCCTGCTCATGCCAGCATCCGCTTCTTAACAGTTGTTTTGGGAGGCCTGGCGGTTGGTGCGTTTCTCAGCTTCATCCTTATGTCTGTGGAGAAAGGGTTTGAGAGAACCATCGGGGCTTACCCAGCTGCGCAGATTCTGCGGACGCTCCTGCTCCCTTTTGCTTCTTACCTGCTGGCAGAACATTTCAAGTTCTCCGGTATTCTTTCAGCCGTAGCCGCGGGGTTCGTTGCGAACTGGCTACTTCAGGAGATCCCGGAAGTTGAGACACGCATCAAGTCGGAAGCCGTGACTGATCTGATGCAGTTCACACTCAATGGCCTGATCTTCGTTCTGCTTGGACTGCAGTTGCAAGCCATTGCAAGGAGCATTCCTTCGGTTGTGAAGCAGGAGAACTTTACCTCTGCCTGGGTACTGGGCGCTTTTGTGCTGAGTATCACTCTTGTTGTCGGCGCCTTGCGTTTCCTTTGGACCTGGTTGGTTCTGGAGTGGTCGTTCTTTCGGCACAGGCACGAAGGTGGCAAAGCGCAACACACTCCTTGGAGACTTCTCGCTGCGACAATGCTGGCGGGCGTGCGAGGTGCGATTACCCTGGCGGCGGTACTGTCGATCCCATTAGCACTGCAGGACGGTACTCCATTTCCTGGCCGCGATCTGGCCGTGTTGCTGGCTTCAGGTGTGATTCTCTTCTCGATGCTTGCTGCGGCTGTCGGTCTGCCGTTGGTGCTCAAAGGACTGGAGGAGCCTCCGGAAAGCTCCGCCGAAGCGAAATTTCGCAATGCCCGTGTTTTGACGGCTCAAGCGGCAATTGGACGGATCGAGGAAGTAGAACACCGTCTTTCTCAAAACAGCCCCTACGCCGATAGCTACGCAGCGATCGCATCCCGACTGATGGACTACTATCGCCGTAGGATCGAGGCTTTTGTCGGGGACCAGTCAAGCCGGATAAAAGCAGACCGCCTCCGAGTCGCGGAGCGAACCATTCGGTTGGAGGCCGTCAGAGCGGAGCGGAAGGAAATCAGCCGAATGCTACGCAACCATGAGCTTGAGCCTGGCCAGGCCCGTGCGCTTCTCAAGAAGCTTGACAACACGGAGGCCACTCTCAAAGGGGGGTGACGCTAGGGCGTCCAGAATTTATCGGGAACCGCGCGGGCCTTTTGGGGTGGGATACTTGAAGTAACGATGTCTGACAGCAGTGCCACAGTGACCGCCGTCCTGGCGGAGAAACCCTCGGTTGCGCGCGATATTGCCCGCGTTCTCGGGGCCGCCAAGAAGGGCGACGGATTTCTGCACGGAAACGGATATGTGGTGACCTGGGCCGTGGGGCACCTGGTTTCTCTGGCGCAGCCGCACGAGATGCGTCCCGAGTGGAAACAATGGCGGCTGGACCTGTTGCCGATGTTGCCCGGCGACTGGCCGCTGGTGGTGTATGAAAAGACCAAAGACCAGTTTGAGGTGGTTCGGAAGATTCTGAACTCGCCGCGCGTGGCGCAGGTGGTATGCGCCACGGACGCAGGGCGCGAAGGCGAACTGATCTTCCGCTACATCTACGGCGCAGCGCTTTGCGATAAGCCTGTGAACCGTTTGTGGATCTCATCGATGACCGCCGATGCGATTCGCAAAGGCTTTGAGAAGTTGCAACCCGGCAGCGCCTACGACGGACTGGCTGATGCCGCGCATGGGCGAAGCCGCGCCGACTGGCTGGTGGGGATGAACCTGTCGCGCGCTTATTCCCTGGTCTACAACGAGGAAATCTCGGTGGGCCGCGTGCAGACGCCTACGCTGGCGATGGTGGTGGAGCGGGAACTGACGCTGCGGCAGTTCGTGTCAGAAGAGTACATCGAGGTCATCGCCAAATTTGAAGGTCTGGCCGAGCGAAAGAAAGAGACCTATTCAGGCACCTGGTTCCGGCCGCGCGGCGACCAGGGGAACGAGAAAGAGACGCAGGCGAAGTTGTCGCGGCTGGCTGCAGACGGTGAAGAAGCGAAGCAGATCGTCGAACGCGCGCGTACGGGCGCGGTGACGATTGAATCGGTGAAGTCGGAGACGCAACGCGCGCAGCCTCCGCTTTTGTACGACCTGACGGAGTTGCAACGCCACGCCAACCGGCTGTTCGGATTCACGGCGCAGGAGACGCTAACGTATGCGCAGGCGCTGTATGAGCGCCATAAACTCATCAGCTATCCGCGTACCGACAGCCGCCATTTATCGTCCGATGTGGCGGCAACGGTGAGTCAGATTGCGAATGTCATTGTGCCGCAGTATCCGCAAATGGTGGCGGAGGGAACAGGGACGCGCCCCCTCAGCAAACGCTATGTGGACGACAGTAAGGTAAGCGACCACCATGCGATTCTGCCGAATGCGGTGAACCCCGGCAAGTTGAACCTGAGCCCGCAGGAGCGCAAGATCTACGATCTGGTGTGCCGCCGCTTTTTGATGATGTGGCACGAGGATCATCTGCAGGCCGTCACGACGGTGATTACGGCCATTACGAATCCGGGACAGGATGGCACGGAGCCGGTTGTGGATCGGTACAGGACGTCGGGAACGCTGGTCCAACAGATGGGCTGGAAAGTTCTGGACCCGGTACCGGAGAAGCGGAAGAAAGGCGGCAAAGACGGCGAAGAGGAAGAGGCCGCGCAGGTATTGCCGACGGATCTGGCGGAGGGCCAGCCGCAACGGGTGGCTGCCATCGATGCGAAGAAGAAAAAGACAAAGCCGCCGAAGCGTTTTACGGAAGGTACGCTGCTGACTGCCATGCAGACGGCAGGGCAGGCGCTGGACGAGAAAGAGCTTTCGGAGGCGATGAAGGACACAGGCCTGGGGACGCCGGCCACGCGGGCCTCGATCATCGAGGTGTTGCTGAAGCGCGGTTACATTGTGCGTAGCGGCAAAACGCTGGAAGCGACGGACAAGGGGATCCACTTGATCGACGTGGTGCATCCCGAAGTGAAGACCCCGGCGATGACGGGGCAGTGGGAAGCGTACCTCAAAAAGATCAACCAGGGGGAGGCCCATCTCGCACCATTCATCGAAGGCATCAACGCATATGTGAGCGGTGTGATGGAGAAGGTGCGGGTAACGCCGCGGCGCCGGTTCGCGTCAAAGGCGAAGACGGTGCCGGCTGCCAGCGACAAGAAAGCAGCGGGTACGCGGCCACCGGCGACCGCGGAGGGCAAGGCGAAGAAGCCTTCGAAGACGACACAGTTGAATGGGCTGCTAAAAGAGCGGTTCGGGCACAAGACGTTTCTCCCGGGACAAAAAACCGCATGCATGGCTGCACTGGCGGGCAAGGATCATTTGCTGGCGCTTCCTGACGGGGCGGGAAAGACCTTGTGTTACCAACTTGCCGGGCTCGCGCTGGAAGGAACTTCGCTGGTGGCAAGTGCGCGGGTGGAGTGGATGGAGGCCGAGGTAGCGAAGCTCCGCGAGCGTGGGATAGCGTGCGACTGCATTCACGCAAACCGCAGCCGGGAGGCACTTCGGGCTGCATGCGTGGAGTACCTAAGTGGACGGCTGAAGTTTCTGTACATCGCACCGGAGCGACTGAGCGTCGCGGGGTTTCCGCAGATGCTGGCGAAACGGGCTCCGGCCCTGATCGCGATTGAAGACGCAGAGCGCGGGGTACGGGTGAGCCACGACTTTTTGGCCGACTACGAACTTCTACGCGAGCACCTCCCGGCGCTACGACCGGCAGGGGTATTGGCGCTAACGCGCGAGCAGACGTCCGTAATTCATACCGCGATTGCAGAGTTTTTTGGATTGTCGCTGTAGTTAGGGTGTGTCACCACACACCCTAACAGGTCAATCTCCTCAATGAATCCACGGACGATAGCCAACGACCTTCACGGGAATACGATAGATCGCGTCACTCGTTGTCAGATAGAGCGTCTTGCCATCTTCGCCGCCCCACGCCACGTTAGCCGTTGGCTTTTCGGTGAGAATCGTTCCCAGGTGCTTGCCCTCCGGGGAGATGATCCACACGCCGCCCGGGCCGGTTGCGAATAGATTCCCCTGCGAATCGATCTTCATCCCATCTGGAGTTCCTGTGCCCTTTGCTGAAGATGCGTCCAGAAACACCATGCCTTCCGCCACCGTACCGTCGCTCTTCAACGGATACCGCATCCACTTCTTCTGCTGTGAATCAGCAATATAAAGCCACTTGTTATCCGGCGAGATCGCGATACCGTTCGGCCGCGGCAAATCGCCGATCAGTAACTGCAGCTTCGCTCGGTTCGGAGCCGATCCAGCTTTGACAGCCGTTGCGTTCGGAATGCGATACACGCCATTTACCTTCAGCTTCTTCGAAGGATCATCATCCTGCTGCGTCGGAAGACCGTAAGGCGGGTCCGTGAAATAAAGCGAGCCATCCGGACCATACACGACATCGTTCGGGCTGTTGAGAGGCTTGCCCTCGTAGCTGTCGGCCAGAATTGTCTTTCCCCCTTTGGGGTCCATCGTCTCAAACCGAAGGATGCTGCGCGCCGCATGGCCTGCGACAGTCAGGCGCAGCTTGTCATCAAGCGTCATCCCATTCGTCCCCGGCTCCTTGCCGCCAAAGGGCTCCTTATCGACATAGCCGCTCGGTTGCAGCCAGATCGAAACCTTGCCATCCGAAGTCATCTGCCGAATGCTGTTGCTCGGAATATCTGCAAACATTAACATCCCTGGCTGTACCCACACCGGCCCCTCGGTCCATGTAAATCCAGTGGCCATCTTTTCGAGCCTGGCCCCATCAGGGATGATCGTGGATAACTCCGGACTTAGCTGTTCGATGTCTGCGCTAGTCTTCGTCGCCTCTACGGGAGGCTGTGTCGTCGTTTGGCCGTTCTTGCAGCCAGCTTGAGAAAGCGCGAGCAGCGACGCCGCGCCGAGAGTCAGCGCGCACATGCAACGGTTCATGGCGAGACCTCCTAATGGTCCCCACGATTGTAGCGACTAGAGCATTTTCCCTGTAGGTGTAATGTAGGGTTTCCGCATCTATGGGCGTTTTCCGCAATGAAAACGCCGCTGCACGCCCCTTTCGGGATATCCAGCAACAGGAAATGCTCTATTGCGAGGGAATGGATGACTCCAGCGGTGACGCCAGGCAATTCGCCACACCATCGAACCGGTTCGTTAGAGTGCAATCTCTCCCGTGCTGTCGCCTATCTGTTGTGTGTCGGCGCCAAGTCTGTGCATGACCGTGAGAAGAACGTTAGCCATCGGCGTATCGGCGGGGCAGACCACGTGACGATTTCCTTGCAACGCACCGTTAGCCTTGCCTGCAAGAAACAGGGGAAGGAACCTGTGCTCATGCACGTGCGAATCACCCATCGGGCTTCCGTAGAGTACGAGGGAGTGATCGAGGAGATTGCCGTCCCCGTCCTTGGTCCGGCGCAAATTGTCAATAAACCGGGCGGCCTTGCCGACATGATATTGATTCAGCCTGGCGAATTCTTCAATTCTTTCAGGTGATTCACGGTGATGCGAGAGGGTGTGAAACGGAGTCGTAACGCCACTCTCGGGGAAGATACGCTGACTCCGGTCGACACCCATCTTGAATGTAATCACGCGCGTCAGGTCGCAGCTAAGAGCAAGAAGCTGGAGATCGAACATGAGGTCGACATGATCGTTGAAGGAGTCGGGCACGCTGAGAGGTCCGCCAGCCTGAGGTTTCGGGTCCATTGCATTGCGACGTTCAATCTCCTGAATGCGCTTCTCAATCGCACGGACATCGTCCAGGTAATCGGCGAGTGTCGCCTGGTCTCGAACACCCAGACGCCGCTTTACACTCCTAGCGGCGTCGGTGAGCGAATCGAGGATGCTGGCCGTTGTGTTGCTCCCGGTCCCTTGTCCGGTCGGTGCATCAGGCGCAAACATGCTGTTAAATACACGTCGCGGAGACCGTTCCATTGGCAACGGAGTTGTAGGAGATGCCCAACTGATGGTGTGCGTGTAGTTGCAACTGTATCCGTAGCCGCACTCTCCTGCGATGGAGTTATCTTCAATGCAAAGCTGCATCGATGGTAGCCATGTATCGCGGCCAACGGCCCTGGCGTAGATTTGATCGATGGATGGTCCGGCGTGGATGTCTCCGCCGTCTGTCCTTCTGGGATGCGCGGCGGTCAGGAAGACAGCAGAGGACCGGGCATGATCCGCCATCGGTCCATCTTCCTCCGGCACGAGTGACATCGCATTGTGCAGCTCTGTATTACTGATGACGGTGATGTACTCACGTAGCGGTTCGAGGGGCTGCAACGACTTCGTGAAAGCAAAGTCTCGTCCTTCCTGGGCCGGCGACCAGTAGTTCATGGATCGTCCGATGGCAGTGCTCCCGGCCGCGCCATGCACCATTTCAATTGCTATAAATCGCGACTTCGGCGCTGCTGCGGTCAGGCGCAGCGGTGTTTGCGCTGGAACCATCGCGTCCAGAAAGGGAAGACCCAAGGTCACGCCCAATCCCTGCAAGACGGTCCGCCGTGAGAGGTGATTCCTGGTGATGAACATTGCCTTTTGTTCCTCCTCTTGTCTGTACTGAAGTCGTCACTGGTGTGCTTATTGAGCGTCGCTTTTGATGGTTCTATGGAACCATCCTCTACTCAAAAGCTGATGTCGCAAAGAGGCTAATACGGCATAAAATAGGGGTTATGCGTCGTACCCTGCTTGTAAGGGAAAATGATCCTGGCCCGGGAATTGCCATTGCCACGCATGGGCGCGAGTATCCGCGCAACTCGCACATCGCGCTCCATTCTCATGGTGCGGATCAACTTGTCTATGCAAGCCGTGGAGTGATGGAGATTACCTCAGGGCAAAATCTCTGGCTATTGCCGCCCCACTTCGGTCTCTGGATTCCCGCATACACCGTGCATAGCATTCGAATGCCGGAGCATGTTTCCATGCGTACGCTCTATCTGCGTCCCGGGCTCCATACGGCATGGACTACCTGCACGGCGTTCCATGTAGTCCCGCTTCTTCGCGAGCTGATCTTTCAGATTGTCGGTATGGGGAGAATCCGAGTGCGCAATCGTTTGGAATGCGCCTATCGCGAGGTACTCGTAGCCCAACTGAAGTGTTCGACTTCAATTCCGACCGGTGTTGCTCTTCCGCGGGATGCGCGAGCTCTTGCTGTCGCAGAGCTAGTACTCAAAAGCCCGGAAAGCCGGCATTCGGTAGCGGCGATGTGCGCCGCAGTGGGCATAGGCGTCAGAACCCTGCAGAGGGTGTATCAGCGTGAGGTGGGGTTGGATTTCGAATCCTGGCGAAGGCAGGTCCGTTTGATGAGGGCCATTCAGTTACTGGTAGCTGGCCACAGCATCAAAGAAGTCTCTTATGCTGTGGGATACCAGGAGCCGAGCACGTTTATCGATCTGTTTCGCTCTGTCTTTGGACAAACGCCGAAATCCTGGACCCGGGAGCTCGCTGCGTTGTCATCGCGGTTCGACTCCTCTCCCGAGTAAAAACGTGCCTGCAGTGCGAGAGTCAGTAGCTCAATCGGTCTGATGTCGCGTGGTTCATTGCTTCGGTAAGCCACTTATTCGAGCATCTAGATCTTTTGCTGTGCCCAACGGCCTTGGCGGAAGAGCACCAGGCTGATCATCACCACGGCAGTTTGAGCTACCACGACAGACACGAAGACCCCTTTGGCTCCGAGCGGTGTGTGCATGGCAAGCCACCATGCCAGCGGAATTTCCAGCATCCAGAAACCAACCAAGTTGATGTAAGTCGGTGTGACTGTGTCGCCGGCTCCGTTGAACGCCTGCATAAGTACCATGCCGTAGGCATAGGCCATGTTGCCGTAGCTGAAGATGCGAAGGCAGCTTACGGCTGCCGGAACGACAACTGGATCGTTCGTGAATAGCCCAATGATAGCCGGAGCGAAGACAATAAAGACCACGCCGACCGTACCCAGAAAGGCCATGTTCCACAGGCCGGTGCGCCATACCGCCTTACGGGCGCGATCGACATGACCAGCTCCCAGATTCTGTCCGACCAGGGTGGCTGCGGCGTTGCTGAGCCCCCACGAAGGCAGGATGGCGAAGATCACGATGCGGATACCGATGGTGTAGGCTGCGACCGCCGAGGCTCCGAAGAGGCTGACGATCCGCACGAGTCCGATCCAACTGGCCTGCGAAATCAAAAACTGCAAGATGCCCGAAATGGAGACCCTCATCAGCCGCCAGAGCACCTCGCCGTGCAACCGCATATGTCGCGCCGCGATGTGGAGGCGCTCCGTCCCCCGGGCCAGACGATAAAACTGATACAGCACACCAATTCCTCGCCCGCTAAAAGTCGCAAGGGCTGCTCCGGTCACGCCCAGTTTTGGAAAGGGACCAAGACCGAAGATCAGGCAAGGGTCGAGGATCAGGTTCAAGATATTCGAAACCCACAACAGGCGCATAGCGATGGCAGCATCTCCCGCGCCGCGGAAGATCGCATTGTTGAGGAAGAGCATCAGGATGACGCCCGATCCGCCCAACGCGATGCGCATGTAGTTGGCGCCCGTCGCCACGATCGCAGGTGTGGCTCCCATGAGCGTCAAAAGCTTGGGCGCGAGCAGCAGACAGGGAAGTCCGATCACCAGAGAGGTCACCAGGCCGAGAAAGATGGCCTGCACCGCGGAGATCGCCGCACCGTCTGCATTCTTCTCTCCGACACGCCTCGCTACCATGGCGGTAGTCGACATTCCCAGCCCCATACCCACTGCGAAGACCAGCGTCAGAATCGATTCCGTCAGGCCGACGGTAGCAATCGCATCGGACCCCAGGCGGCTTACCCAAAACACATCTACCACCGCAAAGAGAGATTCAAGCACCATCTCGAGGACCATAGGAATGGCCAGGAGAAGAATGGAGCGGTTCAGGCTTCCCGAGGTAAAGTCCTGATGGCCGCCTCGCAGGGCTTCTCGAATGGACTGCCAAAGGGAGGGGGCGATTTCGGGTTGAGTCGAGGTTTCCATATTATTGCGCTTGCCCATCATATCGGCCTGGCATCTCAGGAAGCCAAGGCCAGGTCAACACAAGTTATTTACCAACCGGCGCGTGTTCTGGCTCGCATCGCCGACCGCGTTTATCGACGCTTAATTGGAACAGGCCGGTTCCTACGCACTGCCAATATAGACTCTGGATTTTCGGCTGCTTAAATGGCTGCCGACTTACAGCCAGAAACACTTTGGGCCCGGGTAGCCCGCAAATTTGGGTTGCAGCGGCGTTTTCATTGCGGAAAACGCCCATAGATGCGGAAGCCCTACTCTACACCCACAGGGAAAATGCTCTAGACCTCGCAACTTAAGTAAGTTACCGGCGTACTGTTTCCCCAGATCGGGATTCAGACACGACTTCGCGTGAGACCCCCTAAAGACGGATTGATTCGTTAGTTTTCACTATGCCCGCCCTGGTGTATTGCCCCGGACCCATTTCGAAACACAACTGTATACAGCCATAAACACTTTGGGCCTGGGCGGCCCGAAAATCCTGGATCGGCAATTGCTACACAAACGTTTAGGAAAGGACGGTTAACGAATGAGGCCTACATATTACCTGAGGAAGTCGCTGAAGACGGGAGACGTGAAGCGTATCCCGTTCGCTGCCGATGATTTTCAAGAGATGGGTGTCCCAGCGTCTTTAATGGCGGGTATGCCAGAGTTGGAGGCGTTCCAGCTTGTTAACAAGCGCAACACGAATCAGCGTCACCAGCGTTTCGTCTATGCACTGGAGCGAGCATAGATGAGTGACTTGAAAAGACGGCTGCCAAGAAAGCTCTCATTGAGGCTGAGGCTTCCCGGTTCGAAGCAAAGGACCATCTGTAGGAACTGACCGCGAATTTGGAACGGGAACTTAATCCGATTCGGCGTCGTCTCCCGCTCACGGATGAGCAGGTTGCATCGCAGGCAAGCCTTATCCCTTTGTTTTTACGTGGCTGTTAGTGCTGCGGTCTCAGCTATATGTGACCCGCTTCTCTACTAACTCACAGAGCTTGTGTGTTGGCGGTAGTTGACACTGCACAGGAGGAATCACAATGCATCCACTACGGAAACTTTCGGGATTTCGGTAACACACGGCCGCTCAAGTGAGCGATTGTGGAGCGCACCATTTGCCCTCCGGCCGTATCCGGCTCTGAAACTGTTCCGCGATGCCACCTATGCGTTGCGCAAGGATAAGCTCCGGCTGACCTTTGGGACTATCCAAGCCCCTGGTCTGATCACGACGGAGGAGTTTCAGATCAGCTAGCGCTGCGGCCACGCGCGGCCTGCACGAGTCCTGGGCGGAGAAACCTGCCCCAACTGGCTATGGCTGGATGTTGATTACGTTTACTTTTTCGTCGTATTGTTTTATTTGTTTTTATAATCATTTCTTGTTATTAATGGTCATCCTGAAAGGGCAGTCATGATGACTCGTCGAAGTTTTCTGCAGAACGCCGCCGCCTTAACCGTCATGTCGCCCGTTGCCGCTCATGCTAAGGGACCGTTGCCTATCCGCATGGCGGTGGAATACAGCATGCTGCCTGAGAACCTGTCGATCGCGCAGCGCTTCCAGCTTGCCAAAGATTGCGGCTATGAGCAGATCGAGTGTCCTACCGAAGCCGATCAGGCCACGGCGGAGGCCATGAAGGCTGCTTCCGAAAAGTTTGGGCTGCCCATTCATTCCGTCATGAATATGGATCACTGGAAGTATCCATTCACCTCTTCTGACCCGGCGGTGGTGGAGAAAAGCCTGGAGGGCGCGCGCACTTCGATTCGAAACGCGCATCTTTGGGGCGCCTCGACGGTGCTGTTGGTGCCGGGTGTGGTGAATGCCCAAACATCCTACAAGGATGCATACGTGCGATCGCAGGCAGTCGTCCGCAAGCTGATTCCACTCGCCGAGGAGTTGAACGTAACGCTCGCGCTCGAAGAGGTCTGGAATAAATTCCTGCTGAGTCCGTTGGAGTTTGCTCACTACATTGACGAATACAACTCACGGCATGTGCGCGCCTACTTTGACGTGGGCAACGTCGTGCTCTACGGCTACCCGCAGGATTGGATTCGCACCCTGGGCAAGCGCATCGTCAAGCTCCACATCAAGGACTTCGCCTTCCAGCGCGGTAAGGGTGGCGGAGATTCCATAGCTCGCTGGGTGTCTCCCGGCGACGGGGATATCGATTGGATCGCCGTCCACGCAGCGCTGGAGGAGATCGGTTATCAGGGGACGGCGACGCTCGAGCTCAACTCCGGTGATGCGGATTACCTGAAGGACATGCGGCGCCGCTTTGCTCTGATCTTGTCAGGCGAGATGCGTTCCAAGGCTTAGTCGGCAGATCACTGCAGACTTTCCGGCCCATGCGCCAGGAGATGCTTGTCACCTTTATGATTCACGTTATGCGATTGACTCGTCTCTGTTTTCTACTGACGACTACTCTTGCGCCTCTCGCTGCTGTAGTGCAGGCACAAAGCTCGCCGCTACCGGAAGGCGCGCATCGCGACACTGTTCAGCGCGTCTGCTCCAGCTGTCACTCTGTACAGATGTTCACCGCGCGAAGGATGAGCCGGGAGCAGTGGGGGACTACCGTTTCGAGCATGGTCGCGCGCGGAGCGAAGATTAACGATGACGAGTTCGACCAGATCGTCGGCTATCTGGCAACGACGTTTCCGCTCAATGGCGAAGCCGGTACGGGCACAGCGACAACGAAGCAAGCCAAGGCTCCACGCAAGCCCAGCCTGATCGATCAGGCCGGCTCCGACGACAAGCAGGTCGTTGATGAAGATGCCGCCGCTCGCGGCAAGACGGTCTACATCGCGCAATGCATTACCTGCCACGGAACACGAGCGCGCGGCGGCAGCCGCGGCGCAGATCTGGTGCGATCGGTCGTGGTTTTACATGATCGGTACGGCAGCACTATCGAGCCGTACCTTGCGCAGGGGCATCCCAAATCCAAGCCGGTGGCACTGACACAGGAGCAAGTGAAGGACCTGTCTCATTTTCTACATCAACAGATTGGTGACACACTGCGCACGGGACCTTATAACAATCCGCTGAATATCCTGGTGGGCGACTCCAAGGCGGGCAAGCTTTACTTCGAAAATACTGGCGGCTGCGCTAAGTGCCACTCGGTCACGGGGGACTTGGCTCACATCGCCGGCAAGTACGCTCCACCGGCTCTGCAGCAGAAGGTTGTCTTTCCGCAAAACCGGGCGATCACGAAGCAAGGCACGGCTTCGCGTCAACTCGTCCCGACGATCACGGTCACGACACCCTCCGGCGCAACTGTGACCGGCGAGCCATTGAATCTCGATGACTTCAACGTGTCTCTGCGGGACGCGAACGGACACTACTTCAGTTTTGCCCGCAGCCCTGAGCTCAAGGTAGAGAAGCACAATCCTTATGCGGGTCACGAGGCGCTACTCGACACATACACCGACAAGGACATTCACGATGTCGTGTCCTACCTGGAGACCCTGCAATGAAGCTTCTTGCAACGTTCTTCCTCGCCCTGTTCACCGTTGCTTCCATGCGCGCGGAAGGCCCGGAGCAGGCAAGCCCGGCACAGCGGACAGGCGGCGGCCTTGATCCAGCGGTGCTGCTTAATCCGACGCCGGACTCATGGCCGACTTACAACGGAGATTACTCAGGCCGCCGCTTCAGCACGTTGACTCAGATCAATGACAAAAACGTGAAATCGCTCAGTCTCGCATGGCTCTACCAGTTGCCGAACATGGGCGATGGTATGGTCCGGCGGCTCGCTGGAACGCCAATTGTTGTGAATGGTGTCATGTATATCACCGTACCCGACCATGTATGGGCGATTGATGCGCGGACAAGCAAGCCATTGTGGCATTACGCCTGGACATCCAAGGGCGGCATCCACCTGGGAAATCGAGGCGTTGGCATCTCGGGTGATTCCTTGTATTTCGAAACGCCGGACTGCAACCTGGTCGCGCTGAATCTGGCCGATGGTACAAAGCGGTGGAGTCAGTCCATCTGCGATCTGGACCAGATGTATTACGCGTCAATGGCTCCGTTGGTGGTAAAGAACCACGTGATCACCGGCGTCAGCGGCGATGATCTTGACCGTCCTGGATTTCTCGAAGCCCATGATCCGGAGACCGGCGCGCTGCAGTGGCGTTGGTCGGTTGTACCCAAGCCAGGCGAGCCGGGTTCTGAAACCTGGCCCAATGCTGATGCGATGGCACACGGCGGCGGCATGACGTGGATCTCGCCTACGTACGATCCGGAGTTGAACCTGCTGTATATCGGCACCGGCAATCCGCAGCCGGTGATTGCCGGCACTGGTCGCGAGGGCGCCAATCTTTATACCGAATCCATCGTCGCTCTCCATGCAGACACCGGAAAGATGGCCTGGTATTTCCAGCCTTCGCCGCACGATACCCATGACTGGGATGCAATCCAGACACCGGTTCTGTTCGACGGCGAGATGGAAGGCAAACCGCGCAAGCTGCTGGCACAGGCGAGCCGCAATGGCTGGTTCTTTGTGCTGGATCGCGAGACGGGGAAGAACTATGTCAGCTCGGAGTTCGTGAAGACGAACTGGACCAAGGGGCTGGACACCAAGGGACAGCCGATACCGAATCCTGCGAAGGAGCCGCAGATCCCGGGTGTGCTGGTTACACCGGATTCCTCAGGCGGCGTGAACTGGGCGCCTTCAACGTTCAGCCCGAAGACGGGATTGTTCTACATCAATGCCACGCGTTCGTTTTCGATGTTCTACATCTACGACGATAGCCATAAACCGGAAGGCTGGGGAGGACACGGCATCGGTGTATGGTCCGAGGCGATGCTGCAAGCGGTGGACTACCGCACCGGAAAAATCAAATGGAGCCACAAGTGGCAGACCCCGGGTGGGGAAAGCGGGCTGCTTAGTACCGCCGGCAATCTTGTGTTTGCCGGAGATCCAAACAATAACCTTGTCGCACTCGATGCAACGACCGGCAACCCACTCTGGCACGTCAACCTGGGGACGGGCATGTCAAACGGCCCCATCACCTATGAGTTGGATGGCCATCAATACCTCCTCGTCGGCGCAGGCGATAAGCTATTCGCCTTTGTCATGAACTAGGGTTAACTCTGCTCGTACTCCGTAGCTGCTATAGTTTCTTCGATTGCTTCAATCTGGGAGATCAGGCACATGATGAATCGCAGAACGTTTCTTAAGAGCGGAACCGCCGCCTCCGCTCTCCTTGCTGCCACGCGCTATCTGCCTGCCGATCCTCTTGGCCTGCCCATCGGCTGCCAGACTTACCCCGTTCGCAAGACCATCAACACTGACTTCGTTGGAACCATGAAGGGCCTGCGCGCGGCAGGGTTCACCCAGATCGAACTGTGCTCCCCCTACGGCTACAGCGACTTCTCCAGCCTGCAACAGTACAAGCCGCAGGAGCTGCGGCGCATGCTGAGCGACTGGGGCATCGGCTGCATCTCCGCGCACTGGGGGGCGAAGGAGCTGTTTGAGAAGGCTGACGAAAGCATCGCCTACGCCAAGGACTTCGGCATGACCCAGATGGCAATCGCCGCGCTCGGGCCCTTCCACCCCAAGGGCACTGAGACCATAGACGACGTGAAGCGCTTCGTTGAGCCTTTCAACGCGTTCGCCGAAAAAGCTCACGCCGCAGGCATCACCGCGCTGCTACACAACGAGGGCTTCGTCTCTGCGCACATCGACGGCAAGCCGGTCTACGACATGATGATCGCCGAGCTGAACCCGGCGACCACCAGCCTGCAGTTCCAGGTTTCCACGATGCAGCAGGGCTACGACCCTGTCACGTACTTCAATAAGTACCCCGGCCGCTTCCGCTCCATGCACTGCCAGGACTGGGTCAAGGATCCATCCACCAGTTCCGGCTTCCGCCAGGTTTCGCTGGGGAAGGGTGTCGTCGACTGGAAGGCAGTGTTTACAGCCGCAAAGACCGCAGGCGTGAAGAACTACTTCGTCGAACTGGAAGAAGACCCTGCGCTGATGCCACCCAGTGTGCCGTATCTGAAGTCGCTTAAAGTTTGAAGTGAATGCCTACGACGTCAGTAATCTCAATGATCATCTTGAGAATGGCTAGACTATCGTGGCAATGCATCGCGACGAAGTTTGATTTCGCTCGAACTGTTGCACTCATCACGCATTGTCTTTGCAACTCCAGCCTAATCTTCCACCGGAAGAGGCACCCCTTTTGTCCGGCTAAGGAGCTTTCGTACGACCTGGATCGCGATCAGCACCACAAGAACTCCTGCTGTTGCCAGGACGATTACTGGATGAGCCTTCACTATAGACCCGATGATCTGAACAATCCGTGGGCCGTAGAGAATCGTGATGGTAGCCAGCACGCTAAAGCGAAGAAACATCCCTGCGAAGACGGCACAAAAGAGCGAGATAGCCCGCATCTCGAAGACCCCGGCCGCAAGCAGGAAGAGCTTTACCGGCATCGGAGGCGCCATCACAGAGGGAATCATGATCGCCAGAAATTCCTGTCGTTCGAAGCGGTCGCGAAGCTTCTCATATCGGGCACGATCAATCTTCTTCATCAGGAAGAGTTCACCGCCCGCTCGACCCAGGTAAAAGGGCACCAGGCTGCCGAGGGCCTCACCCCATGCTGCGACGAGACAATAGAGAAGGAATTTAGCGTGGTTGTGAGCTGAATACTCGACGATGAGTGCGTCAATCGGAATGTAGATAGACGCAGCGTCGATGGCAGCCAGCACACCCAGTCCCCATAGACCAAGCGGAGCCAACGCCGCGAATATGGCGACGTTCCACTTGTGAAAGAGGGAGAGCACGCACCTTTGATTCTAAATGGGAAGAGATCCGCAAAGATTTGGAGGCACGGTCGATTTGACAGCATTTTCGCGGTCTTCTCCGTTGTCGAAGCTATGGCCGAGGTGACCGCTCTGATCGGGCGATTTGCGTATTAATGGGCGTACATTTGCGGCAATCCATTTGCCTCGAACATGATTGTCGACTACGGCGAACCACGTAAATCCCGGGAATTTTTCGATATATGACGATAAGGCGTGACGGCCCACGAACGAATCACGGTTGACGTGTTTGCTGTAAAGGTAGTACCTTTCGTTTCGCTGTTTGATCTGCGGTGAAATTGCGGTTCTTTGAAAGGAAGCCTGTATGAAACTATTTGCTTCAGTACTGAGCCTGTGTCTCGGAGGAGTGATGTTGGCGCAGAGTCCGCAAGTGCCGGCATTCCGTAATACAAAGCTTCCGATTGAAGAACGCATCACGAATCTAATCGGGCAGTTGACGCTTGAGGAAAAGGCTCAGCAGCTAAACCATCTCAACCAGGGAATTCCGCGACTAGGAATTCCTATGTGGGGCGGATGGAATCAGACGCTTCACGGGGTGTGGTCTAAGCAGCCGACAACACTTTTTCCCGCTCCGATTGCTATGGGCGCGACCTGGGATCCCGCGCTGATTCACACTGTGGCGGAAAAGATGAGTGATGAAGCGCGCGCTCTCTATAACGCCCATGCTGACGGGCCGCGCTCCAAACATGGACTTGTCTTTCGCTCACCGGTAATCAACATCTCCCGTGACCCACGATGGGGACGCATCCAGGAAGTATTCAGCGAAGATCCACTGCTGACGAGCCATTTTGCGGTTGCCTATATTCGTGGCTTGCAGGGCGACGACATCAATCACCTTAAGTTAGCGGCAACGGTAAAGCATTTCGCAGTCAACAACGTTGAAACCGGTCGGCAACACCTTTCAGCAGCAGTGGATGAACGCAACCTCTTTGAGTATTGGCTACCTCACTGGAGAGCCGCAATCATGGAGGGCCATGCGCAGTCAGTGATGTCCAGCTATAACGCAATCAACGGGACGCCGGACGCGGTTAATCATTATCTTTTGACGGAGATTCTGCGAAAGAAATGGGGCTTCGACGGCTTCGTCACGGATGATCTCGGAGCGGTTCATCTTCTTACGGATGGGGGGAACAATCGGAACGGCTCAGAGCCTGGTCAACGATGGTCTGAGGATCCCGTGGCTGCGGCTGCCGAAGCGATCAAAGCCGGCAATGATTCGGATGATGCGGAGTTTGAAAAGAACCTCCCGATCGCTGTCAAACGCGGGCTTCTCACCGAAAAAGAATTGGATGCAGCAGTACGGAACGTCTTACGCGTAGGCTTCCGCCTTGGTGCATTTGATCCACCCGAGACGAGTGCATATGCCAGGATTTCGATGGATGTGGTTCGTGCACCGGAACATCTTGAACTCGCGCAAAAGCTGGCCGCGGAGTCACTCACCCTGTTGAGCAACCGGCAAAACTTTCTGCCGCTTCATCGTGAAGTGGTGCACAAGATTGCCGTGATCGGGCCTGCAGGTGGAGAGGAATACGAGACAGGAAATTACTACGGAACTCCATCACATAAAACGAGTGTTGTCGCGGGACTGAAGCAGTTACTTGGGGACTCCGTTAGCGTCGATTTTGGGCAGGGCGTTGGATTCGTGGAGCAGGTGAACAGCGGCGAAATGGAAAAGGCAATAAGCCTTGCGAAGCAGGCAGACGTTGTCATTCTCTGCCTTGGGACGAACGCTCGAGTCGAGGCGGAAGGCCGTGATCGCCGTAATCTGGACCTCGCCGGATATCAGGAAAATCTACTCGAGGCTGTGTTTGCTGCAAACCCTAAGACGGCTGTTGTGCTGATGAATGCTGGGCCTATCGCATCAACATGGGCGCAAGATCATGTGCCGGCGATCCTGGAGGCTTGGTATCCAGGTGAGTTCGGCGGGACAGCGATCGCCCGGGCTCTCTTTGGAATTGATAATCCGGGAGGGCATCTGCCGTATACGGTCTACGCCAGTCTCGACGGTGTCCCTCCGCAGAACGAATACGACGTTTCGAAGGGCTACACCTATATGTACTTCAAGGGGGTTCCTTTGTATCCGTTCGGACACGGATTGAGCTATACCCGCTTCGAGTTCACGGGTCTCAAGATTTCTCCTGAGCCTGTGGCGCAGAGTGGGAAGATATCCATTTCCTTTGACGTTCAGAACACGGGTGAGTTAACTGGCAGCGAAGTGCCACAACTGTATACGCATCAGCGGATCAGCACGGTGGCTCAGCCGATCAGGTCTTTGCGGGCATTTGAACGTATCGAGTTGAAGGCAGGGGAGAAGCGTCACGTGGAGTTCATGGTGCCGGTAAAAGATCTCGCCTACTACGACGTCACACGTCACGACTTCATGGTCGAACCGGGCACATTCGATGTGATGATTGGTGCCTCCTCAGATGACATCCGGCTGCGTGGAAGCGTGCGGGTGGGACCGACGGGCAACGCGCCGAAGAGTTCCGTGAAGAACTGACTCTTCGGCGCAATTGCCGCCGGCGTTCATGCACCTCAGGCTGCGCGGTGAGGAAGTATCCAATCCGGCCGGATGAAATGGCAGGTATATCCATTCGGGATACGTTCCAGGTAATCCTGGTGCTCCGGTTCAGCCTCCCAGAAAGGACCTGCGGGAGCGACCTCCGTCACAACCTTTCCTGGCCAGAGGCCGGAGGCATTCACGTCAGCGATGGTGTCCTCGGCAATTCGCTTCTGTTCCTCCGAGGTGTAGAAGATAGCGGAACGGTAGCTGGCGCCGATATCGTTGCCTTGACGATTGCGCGTCGTGGGGTCGTGAATCTGGAAGAAGAACTCGAGCAGCTTCCGGTAGCTCATCTTGGCGGGGTCGAAGATAATTTCGATAGCTTCTGCGTGGCTGCCGTGATTCCGATAGGTGGCATTGGGGACATCACCACCGGAATAGCCCACACGGGATGAAATGACGCCGGGATAGCGGCGCAGCAGGTCCTGCATGCCCCAGAAGCATCCGCCGGCGAGAATCGCAGTCTCTTGGCTCATGGTTATTTTTGCTCCTTTTCGAACAGCTTCAGGTAGTCGCCGTAGCCTTCGCTCTCGAGCTCGTCTACAGGGATAAAACGCAGCGAGGCTGAGTTAATGCAATAGCGAAGCCCGCCTTGGTCAACAGGACCGTCGTCGAAGACATGGCCGAGGTGACTGTCCGCATGTGTAGAACGCACCTCGGTGCGAACCATGCCGTGAGTGCTGTCTGTGAACTCCTCGACGTGATCACTCTCCAATGGCTTGGTAAAGCTGGGCCACCCGCAGTGGCTGTCAAACTTGTCGAGCGAGGAAAAGAGCGGCTCGCCGGAGACGATGTCGACATAGATCCCGGGCTCGTCATGATCCCAAAATTCGTTTTGAAATGGCCGCTCGGTTCCGCTTTCCTGGGTTATGTGGAACTGCTGAGGCGTCAGACTTGCAACGGCTTCGGGGTCTTTCGTGTAATTTGCCATTGTTTCGGTTTACCTGTCCTTCTCCATATTTGATTGAGGAATCTGCGAGTTGGTTACAAGTGACGACTTTAAATTAGCTGACGTCTTTTGCGGGTCTCCGTGAGGGCCTATCGTGCGATCTCGGCGAGCATTCCAGTGTAGAAATCCTGCAATTTTGCGTGGCGCTCTTCTGCCAGCCGTTTGCCGGTAGGCGTTTGAAAACCTTCACATAGGGTGAGCAATTTCTTCGGAAAATGATCGAGTGCAAAACGCTTGTCATCCGCGAGCCTGTCGAGCGGCTCTGGCTGGTTCGGATGGTAGAGCGCGGAGCCCATACGCCCGGCGGTATAGAAGCAGCGCGCGATTCCGACGTATCCAATCGCATCGAGGCGGTCAGCATCCTGGAGGATGCTTCCTTCCAGACTGGTAGGCGCCACACCCGCCGAGTAGCTGTGACTCTCGATCGCGCCGGCGACGACATCGGTCCTGTCCGGTTGCCACTGGAGCAGCTTGAGAGCCGTCCGGGCCTGATCTGCGGCCAGCGCGGCAGCGCGAGAACGGAGAGGGGAATCTTTCGGGACCTGGACACAGTCATGGAGCAGTACCGCGGCGGCGAGTATCTCCAGATCACCGCCCTCTACCGCCTGGATGACCTTGGCGTTCCGCCAGACACGTTGAAGGTGAGACAGATCGTGGGCTCCGTCCTCGGCCGATGGGAGGTAGCTCTCAAGCTGGAGGAAGAGCTCGTCGTGGGGGTGGAAGGATTCCTGGATCATGGTTTCTACCCTTGATGTTAGCTCTAGAAGCGATGCTGATCAGATAAGACCGAAAGTGCAGAGATGCCACGGGCATTTTCGTGTTGACTCGTGATAAGAACGTGAGTGGGGTCGGGAGACGCCGAGATGGTATCTCCGGGCCAAGGGCCGGCCTCGGGAATCGGGGCCGGTCCGACGGACATCATGACGTGATGCTGTCCAGGCTGAGCCTATATTCGTCGCAGGTCGAAAGCAGAAATGCGCCGGCGGATGCCGAAAAGACCGAATAGCTCAACGGCGGCTCTAGTCCGAGTCCGTAGATCATCGACAAGCCGAAGACAAGAAGCAGCACGCCGCTGAGAAAGGATGCGATCCGTGTCTGCCATCCCACGATAAGAGCGATGCCGAATACGGTCTCCGCGATGGTTGCGATCCAGGCTAATGCAGGCACTGAAGAGGCGGGTATCATCGAGGTCAGCTTCTGGGTGTAGGTGATGAAGTGAGAGAAGTCGCCCCATCCCACGTTTCCCGTTCCCAACGGTCCCCATAGACCAAAGCGATCCGCAACGGCGGAGAGAAATGCTGTCCCAAGCGCCAGACGCAGAAAAACGGTATAGACGTCCTTCGCCTGCCACTTCCTGTCCATCTCACTCCCTCCGAAATAAAGATGATTCGATAAAACTGTTGGCAGCACCCGGATCTCTCCAGGTGCTGAGGATGATCTACTTGACGAGAGTAGAGGTGGGTGCGCCCTTGTCCGTCACGAAGAAGACTATGAACTTCGCAGGAGCCGTGGTGCTGGCGTTCTTACTGACGAGGTGAATGTCCCCTGGCGCTTCATAGAAGCTCTGCCCGGCTGTAAGCGTCATCTGCTTTCCATCTTTTACCTGCATCACCACCGAGCCTTCCATGACATAGACGAAGACGTCGGCGTTGTGCCGATGTACCGCGGTGGATCCGCCGGGCGGGTAATTGACGATGATCATCCTGCCTTCCTTGCCTGGAAGATCCGGCAGGTCTTTGGAGAGCAGGGGAGTTACCTTGGCCTCCTGTGCCGCCAGCGTGCCTGCCATAAGACATAAGAAGATGAGTGCTTTCTTCATGATTTCCTCTCTACTTGTGTGCGCCGGGTTGATACTCCCCGGGAATATAGCGGAAGCCTATGGCGATGCGGTTCCATCCATTGATGGTAATAATCGCCAGGGTGATGTTGACGAGCTCTTCCGGAGAGAAGTACTGCTTGACTCGCTCGTAGACTTCGTCGGGGGCATGTCCGTCCGTGATCAGTGTCAGAGCCTCTGTCCATTCCAGGGCGGCGCGCTCGCGATCGGTGAAGAACGGAGCCTCTCTCCAGGCTGAAAGTGTATAGAGTCGCTGCTCGCTCTCGCCCTGCGCACGCGCATCCTTCGAATGCATATCGAGGCAGAAGGCGCATCCGTTGATCTGGGAGGCACGCATCTTGATCAGTTCAAGGAGCGACGGTTCCAGCTTTGACGCCTTACTGAGAAATGCTTCCAGGCCAAGCATCGCGTTGTAGCCCGCGGGGGAGGTTTTCTGCGCGTCCAGTCGTGATTGCATCTCGTTGATCTTCCTTTCCCTTTCAGAATAGAGCGCGACGGACCATCAGAAAGGTCCATAATCGAAACGTTGAGTAGTCCACTTTTGAGACAGGATATGCAGCGACGATGCCGAAGAAGGAGACATTCCAGGATCTGGCCCTGACTGCACCCAAAGGCGAGCAGGAGCTGTGGCGTTGGCTTTACACCGAGCTTCGCGCCGCAATCCTCAGCGGCAGACTGAAACCCGGAGCCAGACTTCCATCCACGCGCAGCCTGGCAAAGCAACATAGCCTCTCGCGGGGGACGGTCGTCGCTGCCTTCGATCAATTGCTGTCGGAGGGATACATACGAACCCAGGTCAGCTCCGGAACTTATGTCGCCCCCATCATGCCGGACCAGTCGCTGCAGCCCAGCCGCGGCCGCTCCGCTCTAACGCTGCCGGCCTCCAAAGCGACGCTGTCGAAGCGCGCCCGCGCGATGATTCACGGAATTGATGTTCTGGCTCCGTCCCACTCGGTGGGTAAGGCTTTCCGATCCTACGAACCAGCGATCGATCTCTTCCCGGTGGAACTGTGGTCGCGGGTTGCGTCAAGAGTGCTTAGACACGCGCCGCGGTCGCTCTACGGGCACGGGGCTGCCGCCGGTTATCAGCCCCTGCGGCGGGCAATCGCGGAATATATTGGCGGGGCGCGCGGCGTCCGTTGTGTGCCGGAGCAGATCATTGTTACCGCAGGGGCGCAACAAGCATTGGATCTGGTGGTGCGCCTTCTGCTGGACCCGGGCGATCATGTCTGGATGGAAGATCCCGGCTATTCGGGAACCACGCAGACCCTGCGTGCGGCCGGAGCGAAGATTATTCCGGTGCCTGTCGATCAGGATGGTCTCGACGTAAAAGCCGCACGCAAGCTGTCGCCGAGGGCGAGGTTGGCATACGTCACTCCAGCGAATCAGTTTCCCCTGGGCGTCACCATGTCTGCCGATCGCCGCTTGGAGCTCTTGAACTGGGCAGCGAATGCCGGCGCCTGGATTGTGGAGGACGACTATGACGGTGAGTACCGCTATCACGGACGCCCGGTTGCCGCACTGCAAAGTCTGGATCACTCCGGTTCGGTCATTTATATCGGCACCTTCACGAAGATGCTGTTTAATGCACTTCGTGTGGGTTTCATGGTGGTGCCGGAGCGATTGGTAAACGCATTCGAAGCCGCGCGCAGTTTTGTCGATCGCCATCCTCCAACACTTGACCAAGCGGTTCTTGCCGAGTTCATTACGGAGGGACATTTCGGCCTTCATGTGCGAAAGATGCGCCAGATCTACCTGGAACGTTTATCCGTCCTTAAGGAGGCAGCCCAAAAACATCTCAATGGTCTGCTGGCTATCGAGGACGCCGCGGCAGGTATGAGAACCATAGGCTGGTTGCCGGCCGGGGCATCCGACAGACTGGCGGCGAAGCAGGCGAGCATGCTTGGACTCGAGGTGGGCGCGCTCTCGGCGTTCGCAATCAGGAAGAAACCAAAGCCTGGCCTGATTCTTGGATTTGCCGGCTGTACTCCAAACGAGCTTCGCAGAGGCGTCTCTGTACTATCGACTGCTCTCACCAGCACTCGACAGTAGGGTCAACCCACGAACCATGGAGAAACCTGGCTGCAGGTAGTCTGATATTCTTGCTTGCTTGTAGCGCTTCGTAACCATCATCGTTGAGGTTCGTAGGCACTCTTTATGCAGAAAGCTTCATCGTCTTTCGTCGTTCTACCGCAGGAACCGATGGCCCTACCGCACCCGCATGAGTTCTTCCGCGATGCCCGGCGGTTGGAAGAGCGTCTACGGCAGGTAGTGCAAGGGGAGGTTCGCTTCGATGAGGCCTCTCGGGCACTGTACGCTACGGATGCATCCAACTATCGCCAGGTTCCCATCGGTCTCGTTGTCCCTCGTACCATGGACGATGTGATTGCTACGGTAGGGGTCTGCCGGGAGTTCGGCGCTCCCGTACTGTCACGTGGAGGCGGTACCAGCCTTGCCGGTCAGTGCTGCAACGTGGCGGTCGTGCTCGATTTTTCGAAGTACCTGCGAAACATCACATGGCTCGATCCGAGCCGGCGTCTCGCACATGTAGAGCCAGGTATCGTGCTCGACGCACTTCGAAATGAAGCGGAAAAGCATGAGCTTACCTTTGCGCCGGACCCCGCGACTCATAGCCGCTGTACGCTCGGCGGCATGATCGGCAATAACTCCTGCGGTGTGCACGCTCTTATGGGCGGCAAGACCGTCGACAACATCGAGAAACTCGACATCCTGCTCTACGACGGCACGCGGATGACCGTTGGGCGCACGAGTGAAGAGGAGCTGGCAGCCATCATTGCAGCCGGTGGCAGGAAAGGGCAGATCTACGCCGGACTCAAACTTCTACGTGATCGATACTCGCAACTTATTCGCGAGCGATATCCCGACATCCCTCGCCGCGTCTCGGGCTACAACCTCGATCAGCTTCTTCCCGAGAACGGATTCAATGTGGCACGTGCTCTCGTAGGGAGCGAGGGAACCTGTGTCACGGTTCTGGGTGCGACCTGCGAGCTCAAGGCAAGTCCCCAGCACCGCCGTCTGGTTGTCCTGGGTTTCAAGGATGCTTTTCTGGCTGCTGATCATGTTCCGCTTGTACTCCGCCACAGCCCGATCGGACTTGAAGGATTCGATGGCATGCTGGTGGATTACATGCTGCGCAAGAATCTCGCCGTGGATGACGTTACGCTTCTGCCTCCTGGGCGCGGATTTCTGCTGTGTGAGTTTGGGGCGAACTCTCCGCAGGAGGTAGAGAGCATCATTGACCGGTTCGTAGAAGACGCGAAGTCTTACCCTGAACAGCCCAGTGTCGATCGCTATTCTCCCGCCGAAGCCGCCCGGGTTTGGAAGGTGCGCGAATCAGCTTTGGGTGCCACTGTCTTCGTTCCTGGCGAGCGGCATAGGTGGGAGGGCTGGGAAGATTCTGCGGTCCCGCCCGAGAAACTGGGCCAATATCTTCGCGACCTGTTACATCTGATCAACTCCTACGGTTACAGCACCCCAATCTATGGACACTTCGGGCAGGGCTGCGTTCACATGCGCATCACCTTCGACTTCAGTAGTGTGCAGGGCGTAGCGAGCTTCCGTCGATTTCTTGAAGAAGCGGCAGAGATCTGCTTGAAGTATGGCGGGTCCTTCTCCGGTGAACATGGCGACGGCCAGGCGCGCGGCTTCCTGCTTCCGAAGATGTTTGGTCCTGAACTGATGGAGGCATTCCGCGAATTCAAAGCGTTATGGGACCCCACAAATGCCATGAACCCGGGAAAGATGATCGATCCCGTTCGGGTCTACGACGCCACGGAAAATCAACGCATTGGGCCAGCGTACTCACCCGCGACGCCGAAGACATGGTTTACCTATCCCGGCGACAACGGACTCTTTAGCGCAGCGACCACCCGGTGCGTAGGTGTAGGAGCGTGCCGCAAGGTCGATCAGGGAACAATGTGCCCGTCGTACATGGCAACCCGTGAAGAGAAGCATTCCACACGTGGCCGGGCGCACTTGCTTTTCGAAATGCTTGAGGGGACAACGATCAAAGACAGATGGCTGAACGAAGAAGTGCGTGACGCCCTCGACCTTTGCCTCTCCTGCAAGGCTTGCAAGACCGAATGCCCGGTAAACGTTGACATGGCTACGTGGAAGGCAGAGTTTCTTGCCCACTACTATGGCCATCATAACCATCCCATGCAGCATTATGCCTTCGGCTTCATGGACCGTTGGGCCCGGTTCGCTTCGTTAGCGCCGCGTCTCGCGAACCTGCCCGGCAAGATCGGGGTTACGTCCTCCTTCATGCGCCGTCTTCTACACATTGCCCCGCAACGCAAAATCCCTCAGTTTGCCCCAAGAGACTTCCGTAGGGAGTGGAATACTCGTCACGGATGGAAGCCGGCAAACGCGCAGGCGGACGTTATGTTGTGGCCCGATACCTGGAATAACTACTTCCACCCAGATGTGCTCCACGCTGCGCATCGCGTGCTGGAGCAGGCGGGAGCTCCCGTCACCGTTCCGCAACATCACGTCTGCTGCGGACGTCCTCTTTACGACTTTGGTTTTCTTGACGCTGCGAAGAGCTACCTGAGTCAGATCCTCGACACCTTCGCGCATCAAATCATGGCAGGCATTTCGGTGGTCATGCTGGAACCGAGCTGTGCCAGTGTCTTTCGTGATGAGCTTCTGAACTTCTTTCCGGACGATCCGCGTGCACAGCGGCTCGCGAAACAGACGGTGATGCTAAGCCAGTATCTTGCGGAACATCGACAGGGCTGGCAGGCTCCAGATCTCACCGGCCGCCGCCTGATCGTACAAGGGCACTGCCATCAAAAGTCATTGATGACGATGAAAGACGATGTCGAGCTCATGCGAGCCACCGGTGCCGAGGTCGATCTGCTCGATTCCGGTTGTTGTGGCATGGCTGGCCCCTTCGGCTTCGAGACGGAGCACTACGATGTCTCTCAGGCGCTCGCCGAACGAGTTCTGCTTCCCGCTGTCCGATCTGCCCGCCCAGAAGATGTAATCGTCGCGAACGGATTTTCCTGCCGAGAGGCTGTGGAACAGAATAGCTCGCGACGAGCCGTTCACCTGTCACAGGTGCTCGCGGGCGAAGTTTAGCAATTGGGCATTCCTGTACGCATTCCACGTGACCTTAGCAGGCTTGCCGGCGCAGCTATTTCGCGCAAAATGGGTTATGGGCGCTGGGCAGCGTCAGGACATTGATCGACAGGGGTTGGAGAATAGCTTTGCCCTTTTGGAATTTCTTTCCCTGCAGGTGTGGCACTGTGCCGTCCTGACCGACCTTCAGTTCCTGCCCATTGAGAAGAACTGTCTTACTCAGCAGATCGGGTGACGTGAGAGTGTATCGGCCGCCGTCGATCGGCACTTGTATCGTTTGTGCATTTGTCTTGCTTAGGTTCAGTAAAAGGACGGAGACACCTCCGGGCGAATCCTTCATGCACTGTGCGTATGTGCGCAGCTCTGAAGTTTGGGGAAGGCCGGGATCAAGAGAACGTGTCCCCATCGTTTGCTTCCATAGCAGGGAAGCCCAATAGTTGGGACGCGGTTCGTAAGTTTCCTCATCGATCATGCCGTAGTCGCTGCTCGCGAGCGTGTTGTACATAATCGACTTGACGCCGCTCTGTGCCAGGGTTCCGAACTGATCCAGAAGTCTGAAGCTGTCAACGAACTCTGCCGCCCAGGTATCACCGCCGCAGGAAGCTTCTCCCGTCTCGGTGAGCCACATCGGTTTACCGGGAAGGAATTTGTCGCGAAGCTCGGTGAAGTAGGCATGCGCCACCTTGCCGCGGTCGAGCCAATCCTGCGTCAGAAGCTCCTTGATCTCTGTGCCTTCGTCGCGAGCGCAGCGATGCGATCGTGTGTAGTAGACGTGATACGAAAAACCGTCGAACAGCGGCCCGATCTCTGTCATCAGGGCAGAAGTTGGGGTCAACTTCAATCCCGGCAGATCTGGCGTTTGGGGTACTCCTTCGGCAGCGCCGCTTGGACCGATGTAGATGGTGCCGGGAGACTCTTTCTTGAGGAACTCGGCGAAGATCTTACTGTCCCTCGCATACTCCTTCGCTCCGTAATGACCGGCGGCTCCTCCTATGCTCAATAGGGTTGGCTCATTCATGTATTCGGTGACCGCGATACGGCCGCCTATGGACCTCGTGTAATCGAACCAGCGTTTTGCCTGATCTGCGGTCCATATGCCTTCGGCATTGCGTGTTCCAGGGCTGGTCGCGACCGAGGCCACAATCTCGCCATCAACGGCTTTGGTGAAGTCCACCACACCCTTCCACTGCGCGCGGGTCATCACACCCTGAAAGCCGGCCGGCGGAGTCTTCATCGCGGGCTGATCGTCATCCTGGAAGTAGGTGGAATTCCGCCAGCTTCCGCTTACGCGAACGTACGCCGGTCCAAGAGCGGCCGCCAGTTTCCGAAGCTTCGCGTTGGACAGGTCAATCGGCGGACGATACTTGAAACGCGGCTCGTTGGTATCGCGGATTCCTCCAAACTCTCCAGGCGCAAGCGGTGCAGCATCCTTGGATAAAGATTTGAAGGGCGCCCAGAAGCGGCCTCCCGTCACCTCAACGGCCTCGACATTGTAGGAGACGAAGCGCGGATCAACCTCACCGAGAGCTTTCATCTGCTTCGGGTTGAGTGCAGATTGTGCATTGACATTTGCAGTAACTCCAGCGATAGCCGTGGCTATTAACGCCACGTGCCGGAAGGGCCGGAAAGAGAAGCGAAAGATCATGAGGCTGGCTCCTGGATGTCGTCGTGTTCCTGCGGGTGTGTTTGCATGGCTCGACCCGACGTGTCTCGATCAAATTGCATACGTGCGAACACGAATTTACAACACCGATGAGCCCACTGTCTCCTGCTTTTTACCGGTTTATAACCCCTGGCTAGATCGAACATGATTGGGGCGGCGAAATGAACATATGGCCTGTCGCAACGCTATTGCTGGCTCAATGCTGCTCAGTCCCCGCTAAGGCTATTGTGATCGCGCTTCATCAGACCTGGAAGAGTAACGACACCCTCCAGCGCTCCTCCCGCACGACTGACTACTGGGAGCAGATCCCATCGTTCGAGATGCGGAAGGGCTTTTGCCAGTGGCAAGTCCGGATAGAGCACGGGCGTTCGCTCCCCATGCATTCGTTCCTTGATCAAGGTGTCGCGTCCTGCGTTCTCTATCTCGTCTCGCTGCATCACATACCAGCGTCCGTCTGCGCAATGCACCAACGCTACGCCGTTCTGTTCCATCACATGCATTGCGTCGCCTACGTTGCTCGAGTCTTCCACTACCGGCACGGTCACCGGTTCCAGCGCATCTTCCAGCCGCAGCTCGTCTTCTTCGCGGATCTCCTCCATCGAGGGCAGCACCATTCCACCCTGCTTCGTCAACAGCTCGAAGATCGGTACTGGCTGCAAGCTTCGGGACAGGGTATACGCAATCGTATTCGCCAGGATTACCGGTAGGACGATCGAGTAATTCTGGCTCACCTCCAGCACCATGAATACGCTGGTCAATGGTGCGCGGAGGAAGGCCGCAAACAGCACACCCATTCCTACGAGTGCGTACGATCCAATGGATCCATTCAAGCCAGGAAAGAATTTCTTCTCAAACATCCCGAGCGCCGCACCGAGAGTCGCACCGATGAACAACGTCGGCGCGAACATTCCGCCTGGGGTTCCGCTGGAGAAGGAAAGCGACGTTGCCGCGATCTTCAGACCCGCCAGTATCAGGAGCATCTCCCATGTGTACTGCGAATGCATTGCTTGATCGATAGCGTCGTAGCCGGCGCCCATCACCTGGGGGAAGCCGAAGTAGCCGATACCGCCGACGATCAGACCAGCCAGCATTGGCTGCAGGATTCGTAATGCAGGCGATTGCTGGCGTAGCCACGGATGCAGCCAGCCAATTGTCTTCGCAAAGATCAGAGCCGCAACACCGCCGGCAAACCCCAGCACCGCATACGCGAGCAGCTCGCGTGGATCGCGCAGGACTACCTCAGGAATCCGGAACATCGGCTCCGCGCCCCAGAAGCTGCGTGCCACCACGACGCTTGCCACGGCCGACAACACCACGGAGCCCAGCACTGCCGCGCTCCACTGCCCGATGACCTCTTCAATCACAAACAGGATTGCCGAGATTGGCGCATTGAATGCAGCCGCCAAGCCCGCCGCTGCGCCGACCGGCGCGAAGATTCTCAGCTTCCTTCGTGAGATGCCCACACGCCGGCTTACCAGGGAGGCTACGCCCGCACCGATCTGTAGCGATGGGTCCTCTGGACCCAACGAGTGTCCGCTGCCAATCGCCAGCGCAGAGAGCAAAAACTTTCCGATCACTGTTCTGAAGGAGATATATCCGTTATGGATGTACAGTGCGGCCTTCGTCTGATTCACACCGCTGCCGCGAACGTTCGGAAAAACGTAGCGTGTCGCAATCGCGATGCCTAGTCCAATAGCCGCAGGTATGAAGATCAGGCGCAGATGATGCGGTTCCGATACCGAACCCAGCAGTAGTACCTGGAGCCATTCAATCGCCATTCGGAACGATACGACGAGTAAGCCGGCAATCACCCCAATAAAGATCGACAGCAGAAGGAACAGCCGCTCTTCGCGTTGCCGCATCTGCCTTGCGTCCAACTGATTCTCCTCAGGTGTTCCTTGCGTGGCTTTATTCATTGGCTGGCACCGACCTTCGCGAGTAGATCATTAACTTCACCTTGCACCGCTTCGTCCCTGGGCCAGTTTCCGGCGACCACCAGCAGTTCCTCGCGAGCCGCAGCATTGTTGTGCTGCGCAATCAGGAAGCGAGCCAGCTCCAGCCGTCCCTCACGGCGGTGTACCGCTCCATTTTCGTCCCACCGGCCGTCGATCGCGGCCCGATAAAAGCGGGCTGCTGCTGCTGGATCTCCACGTCGTGCCGCGAGCCGAGCCAATTGCAGATTGATCTGCCCATCACCTGGATGAGCGTCCCATAGCCCCAGAAAGGAGTTGTATGCCTCTTCGGTATGCGTTGGTCCGGCGGCTGCGAGTGACTGAGCAAGCAATAGCTCATTCGCAGGTGTTCCCGGAGCAAACGTCAAAGCGATGCGGAAGTCTTTCACAGCATCTTCCGCATCACCGGCATTCAACGTCTGCTGTCCCTTCGCGGTCCATGCCCGAGCCTCTCCTGCACGATGGTTCGTGAAACTCCGGAAGAGGAACAGTGTCACCACGAACAATGCCGCCGTTACCAGGGTCAGGGCGAGAAAAGCCAGTGCATCATGCAGTAACAACTCACGGCGAGTGCGCCTCTGTATGTCCACGGAGCCAGTCATTTGTTCCTCGTTAGTCCAGATCGTATCCGAAGAGACGCAGGCGCTCGTTTTCACGCTCAATTGAGCGCTCTCTGCCTCGCAGCAGGCCCCTTATGGAGAGTTCGCCGCATATCTGCCCTGTGGCCCGCTCGACGACTGGCAATGCTTCTACTCCTTCCGTTGCCATAATCTCCGCCGCTCCACGTGTCGTTGAATCGTCATAGGCGTAGAAAGACGGAAGCGCATGGGCAGGCGGATTGGCTGCGAGAGGAGACATCACTTCGCGGACAAGCACCAGCTCAAGCGGGTCAACGCCGTATTCGCGAGTCAAATGGAACCCTCGACGGCTGAGTTTCTCGGTCAGGATCGAACGAGGCATGATCAATGCCGTGACGAGGTAAGACGCGATGCAGGCCATGGAGAGGGGAAGCAGTGCGGGCAGGCAATGTGTCACCTCGAGGCTGAAGATGATGGCGGTCAAGGGAACACCGAGCGAGCCGGCCAACATGGATCCCATGCCAATCAGCGCGAAGAACGCCTGAGTTTCGGCCGGAGCGTGCGCCAGGTGTCCGGCAAGTGCTCCAACCGCTCCTCCAATCATGAGGAGCGGCGCAAGAACACCACCAGATGTTCCCGATCCCAGAGAGAATGCCCACATCAGCGACTTCGCGAGAAGGATTCCGACAATCAGGGCAAGCGGAGCCGAGCCCTGCAGCAGTTCGGCGATGTTTTCATATCCAACGCCAAGGCCACGGGGGAAGAAGAGACCGCCGAGACCGATGCCGATACCACCGATCGCGGGCCACCACATCCAGTGAATGGGCAAATGCTCGAAGAGATCCTCAAACGCATACATCATGCGGCTCATAAGCGCTGCAACGATGCCGATGAAAGCGCCCAGGAGAAGAGCCGCAACGGAAAGGGTAGTGAAGTGGACTTCTGCAATAGCCGGCATGGCGAACAGTGGCCCTGCGCCCAGCCAATAGACACGGAAAAGCGCGGCCGTAGCACTTGCAATGGCAACGGGAACCAGGCTGCGCGGCCGCCATTCGAAGAGCAAAAGCTCAACGGCGATAAGAATCGCGGCGAGCGGGGTTGCAAAGGTGGCCGACATGCCCGCCGCGGCTCCGGCAACAAGCAGTGTGGTGCGTTCCGCGTCGGTCACATGCATCCACTGTCCGACGAGTGATCCAAGGGCGCCGCCCGTCATGATGATTGGGCCTTCCGCGCCGAACGGACCACCGGAGCCGATCGCTACTGCGGCGGAGACGGGTTTTAGAACCGCGATCTTCGGGTCAACTTTGGCGCGGCGAAGCAGAATCGCCTCGATCGCTTCCGGAATACCGTGTCCGCGTATCTTGTCAGATCCGAAGCGAGCCATAACGCCAACGATGAGGCCACCCACAATTGGAACGAAGACCATCAGGTGTCCCAAGGGGCTGCCGGCGGGTGAGACAGGCGCAAAGCTGAGACGGTGGTAGTAAAAAATATTGGTTGAAAACGCGATACAGCGTAGAAGCAGAACCGCCAACAGCGTTGCACAGATACCGATGCCGACTGCGACGCCAGATAGCAGCCAAACTCGTTTATCAACCGTGAAATCTCTGAGTATCGATGGTTCCGACTGCAAAGGGTCCTTCTTTCATCGGTCCGGTATATCGAGAGCCGTTTGAGGAGTTGATTTGCCTGGACGTTCAACAACGGAATTGTGTCGAAGGCCCATCACATCTGCGATGTAGGAGATCGTCGCCAGGGTGCCATCCGGAGCGCCGGAAGTTTGCAACAAGGGCAGATGCTGTTGCGGCTGCAGGCTTCATCGCAGCTTGCTCACTGAATTGCGGAAAACGCCTGATTTCGGGACGGGACGGAGCCAGTAGCTGGATCTGGCTCCGTCCCGTCGTTCTGGGGGAGCGTTTCATTACATTTATATCGTAACACGACTTATTTATTGGTCGAAATGCAGCAGCCTCCAGCGCAATCGATCTGATGGGTTGCCCACCACATGGCGGCTTGTGGGCGTTGCCAGTGCATCAAAGTAGTTCGCCTGGCTCCAAGTGCAGAGGCGTTGTTGACGATGTCTGCGGACCTTTACTAGCATCGGAAAGCTCCGCAACGAGCAGTGAAACATTTCGGTTGAGGAATGAACCAACTGCGACCGCTACCAAGCGACATAGCCGCAGTGTGACTGGCTACAAAGAAAGGCGCGAGGATGAATAAACGTGAGTTTTTAAAGGCGTCTGGTTCTGCAATGGCGGGAGCTCTGCTCTCGCGAATGGGCTTCGGACAGACGCAAAAAGAGGCGGCGGCTAGAGCGAACCGAACTAACTGGGCAGGCAACTACACCTATAAGGCAGCACGGCTGGACGAACCCGGCAGCGCGCAGGAGGTCCAACGGCTGGTTACGTCACTTTCAAATGCCAAGGCCCTGGGAGCACGCCATTCGTTCAACGATATCGCCGACTCCTCCGGCGACCAGATCTCGCTCAAAAACATGACCGAGATGACGTTGGACAAGGCAGGTCGTACGGTCACGGTTGCGGCAGGGGTTACCTACGGCAAACTGGCGCCGTGGCTCGATGCACAGGGTTTTGCCGTGCACAACCTGGCCTCTCTGCCACACGTCTCCGTGGTCGGAGCGTGCGCCACGGCTACGCACGGTTCCGGCATTCATAATGGAAATCTGTCCACGGCGGTCCGCGCTATCGAGTTTGTGGACGGCTCGGGACAACTCAAGACGCTTTCCCGCGCGACCAACACTGATGAGTTTAATGGGGCTGTTGTGGCGTTGGGCGCGCTGGGCGTTATCATCCGCATCACGCTTGCCGTGGTACCGACGTTTCAGATTTCGCAGATCGTCTATGAGAATCTGTCGTTCGATCAACTGGAGCATAACCTGGATGCGATCTTTGGCTCCGGTTACAGTGTCAGTCTCTTTACTGACTGGCAACATCATCGTGCAACCCAGGTGTGGCTGAAACAGAGCATCACCGGTTCGACGACGCCGGCTCTGCCGCCGCTCTTCTATGGCGCTACGCTGCAGAAGACGAAGCTCCATCCTCTGGCCGGACACTCCCCGGAGAACTGCACCGAACAGCTCGGAGTTCCGGGACCATGGTACGAACGCCTCCCTCACTTCCGCATGAACTTCACACCTTCCAGTGGCGCAGAGCTGCAGTCGGAGTATTTTGTTCCGCGCGCGCAGGCATACAAAGCCATTCTGGCGGTGGAGCAGTTGCGCGACAAAATTACGCCGCATCTTTTCATCACCGAGCTGCGCACCATCGCCGCGGACGACCTGTGGCTCAGCACGGCGTACAAGCGCGATTCCGTGGCGATCCACTTCACCTGGAAGCCGGAAGAAAAGGCGGTGCGGAGCGTTCTTCCGCTGATTGAAGAAAAGCTAGCGCCATTCGATGCTCGTCCGCACTGGGCGAAGGTATTCACCATGTCGCATCAGCGGCTCAGCCAGTTGTACCCGCGGCTTAACGACTTCCGCGCTCTGGCAGCGCAGTATGATCCGAACCGCAAGTTCCTCAACGCCTATCTGCAGAACGTCTTCGGCGCTTAGGACAACGGTGCAGCTGTATCCGCGTTACTTAAGCGGGTACAGCTTCATGTTGCGGAAGTAGACCTCGGCGCCCTCTGACTGGAAGAGGATCTTGCCGCTCGTAGGAAACGCATTGGTTCCCTCGTTGGCGAGCTTGCCGTTCACATACTGCCACACGTGCCCATTGCGGTTGACCAGTTCCAATACGTTCCACTCGCCATGTGGCTTCTCAACCTCGTTTACCGGGTCACGATAGCCGACTACGTTCTGATAGGGCCCCTTGTTGAAGCGATCGATCTTCAGTGCTTTGCCATCCGGACCGGTCACACGTATTCCGTCCTTACCGGTCAGTGCTGCGCCATCCGTCATCCAGAAGTCGCCCGTGCATCCCTCATTGATCTGAAACTCGACCGACCGGGGCCACACTTTGTTTGGGCCCTGAATGTTGTAAAGGATGCCGCTGTCGCGCGCCTTGCCCTGCCGTGAACCGTAGGTGCCTTCGCCCCACTTGAACTCGGCACGCAGATAGTAGTTGGAGTACTCCTGCTTGGTGATGAAGTAGCCCATTTCCATGCCGGAAACGTGCACGACACCGTTCTCGATGGTGAAGACGTGATTGGGGTCGTTGTTCAGCCCCTCGCTGGTGAGGAACGTATCGAAGCCTTTCAGGTCCTTCCCGTCAAAGAACTTCACGGCGCGTCCGTGTTTGGGGATCTCCGGTGACTGGCCTGCCGCCAGGACCCTGCTACCCAGCAGTACCGCTGCACAGATATAGGTTGCAATACGCATCTGCCGACGTGCCTCCCTTTGTGTCGCGACTGTTGTCATGGCGCTGAAGAACTACGGTTTCGGGTGCGGCGCCGTGATGGGCGAGCAGCAAGGTGTCATCACGGGCGTGAACTCCATCAGCTCCGTGCGTGTGCCTTCATCGTCGTAAGAGTTGAACTGCCACTTTCCATCGCGGCCAATCTGCATGGGGCTATGTTCGGTGCTGAGGCGGTCCTGCGCCGCCAACGTTGAGACGGCCTGTTCCATATTCACCACGCCGATGGAGTAGTGGTTCATCACGCCCGCCTGTTTCTGCGTCAGCTCCTGGCCCTCGCGCGGCAACATATATTCCACCCACTCGTTGGCATCGGGTGTCTGCTGCGAGATCCAGGAAGTACGGCCGTCGGTACCGCCTCCGTACCAGTAGGGCCGGAAGTTGAGAATCTCACGGTAGAAGCTGTCTTCCTTTGCCCGGTCATGCACCACCATGCCGACATGGATGATCCTCGCGCCGATGGGCTGTGCGCCATTGAGATCGGCCTTTCCCGGCTGCACAAACTCGACCGTGTACCCTTCAGGATCTTTCACCGAGAAGGTCTTTGATCCGTCATTCATCGTCTGAATCGTTGCCGGCACCTCGACGTGCTTCGCGGCGAGATACGACCGCAGGCCTGCGGCGTTGACCGTTTTGTAGGCAAGGTGATCCAGCCGGGTAATGCCGGCCTCTGCAGGGAGCGGCAGAACCTCGACAAACTGTGTTGCATTGACGTAATAACGAGTGCCCGCCGAGTTCTCCGGATCCGCAGCCTTCTTCAAGCCCAGGTCATGTTCGTAATATCGCTGTGCAGCCGCCATATCGCGCGCATAGACGGCGATATGAGAGATGCCGTCGATCGCGGGCCGTTGTTGCGCCGCGAGAGGAAGAGCGCTGAGGAGGAGGAGTAGAGTGGGTGCCTTCATCGCGCAACCATCATAGTCTGTCTCCGTTTCCTCGGCCACATTGCAGGTGAATTGCGGGATTAAGATATGGCGACCCAGTTCCGACCGGGTCGCCATATCGCGGTCGAGGTTATTGAGGGAAGTTGCCTCCCAGGGGGAGGTTGAAGCTACAGACGTTGTCCGTACCGACCTCGGCATGCAAAATGGCATGGTCAAGCGTCGTGTCGGTCAACCGGAATTTGTAGCCGGAAGCGATCTGCACCTGTGACCCTCCGTCGGGCGTGACATAGGCGTCGTAGGTCTGGTTGGGAATATTGAGAACCATCCAGAAGCTGTACTTCGTTCCCCCGGTGTAGGGAATCGAGTTTACAGCCGCATACCCGCCAATGTTGCCGTTGTAGGCATCAATGAAGCCGGAGGGATTGAAACGCACAATGGCCGCAAGCTGTGCATATGCGGCCGGTGTGCCGCTGCTGAGGCCGACAACCGTATTGGCATTATTTTGTGACGGAGTTGCATTGAACTTCACCGTGGGGGAGCCGGTCTGCGCAATATACGCGATGCTGTTCCAGGATGAGTTGTTCGCCTGTGTGCAGACCTCCGTCGAGTGCGTCAGCGCCTCGAACAAGGTCATGTGATTCCCGTGGTCTGTGTCCTGGGCAAGGTTCAGGCCGTTGTTCTGAATCCAGTTATAAGTATTTGCTGTGCCATGCTGGCCACTGGAGCCGTGCTGGTTTTGCATGGCGGCGACATTCAGGCGGTTATGGTACGCGTTGTAACCGATGACGTACGTCGCGCCGTAGCCCAGTTTGATCTGGTTGATGCCAACTCCGCCGGAGCTGGTGCAGAAGTCGAAGGGCGCGGTGATGATGTTGTTCTGGCCAGGGTTCTGTGCTTCGAGGCCTGCAATAAGGTTGAGTGCGCCGACGATCCGGTCTTCCGCTTTGACCTGGGCTCCGGTCTCTGAGGAGTTGTTTGTGTCGGTGTAGAGTTCACCGCCCTGGATCCAGTCAGTCTCAGCGGCCATCATGGTCGAAGAGATACTGTCTTCCGTGTGCGTAAGGTCACGGCAGGTCTCTTGATTCACGTTCTCCGTGGAGGAGTTGAAGATGCTTTGGCCGAACCAGCTTGGATTGCCGCGTGGCGAAGCCGCATGACTGGAGCCGTCGATCGCATTGAGATAGAAGAGATCGGGAACCCTGCCCAGCCACATGGTGCGGGCTTGATTAAGCAGTGTGCGGTTCTCGGTCAAGACGGCGATCTGCATGGTGCCATCGATCATGCTCATGTCCCAGTTCCCGTTGACTCCCGAGCCATTCTGGATAACGGGCTGATAGACATTGATCAGCATGTTCTTGAAGTTGGTGAAGCCGGTGCTGGACCATCCGGAACTGGCGCCTGAGGACGTGCGGCCGTAATAGAGGATCTCCGCGGCGCGTGGCCACTTTTCGGCGTCCCAGCCGGACTGTAATGGACCGTTGGAGCAGTCGGTGCCGCTCGGGCAGGAAAGACCGTTGGTACCGGCATAGCCCTGGAAGCTCGCCCAGGCGTTCATGATGTTCATCGCATTGTTGGCGTAGGTCTGGTTACCGGTGAGGTACCAGAGCAGCGCCTGGACGTAGGCCGCATTGGAATCGTTATCGGCGGCCTGACAACCATGATTGGGGTTGGAGTTTGCTCCGCACTGACTGATGCCGCCGGGGTAATAACCCTGGACGGCGTAAGTCGTGGATCCATAGCTTGAAGCCATGGCCTTGTTCACCTGGTTGCCGACTGTGAGGTCTCCATTTTGATAAGCAGTGCGGGTGGCAAGCAGCTGTTGCGGGCTTACAACAATACCCGGATGAACCCATGTCTGGGCAGTGGCAATGGTACTGGCAAAGACGACGGCGCAAGCGATGGCGAAGGCCAGAGCCATTGGCCTGCCGAAGGGAGTGATTCTCATGCAGATGCTCCTCTGAGTTGTGTGAGATGCGATGGTGCCGAAGCTGGCCAGCTTTGAGCGGCACCATAGGAGCACTGCCAAAAGATAAATGTCAAGTACGAACTAAATAAACAATCGGTTGTTTAGAGGATTCTACGAATCCTCTAAAAATGAGACGATTCGAGGTTTGGTCTGCCAGGTAACGCAGCTACTCAATCCTTAGAGCTTCGACGGGATTGATTGACGCCGCACGTCTTGCCGGAACCAGGCCCGCAATGCAGGCCGCCAGACCAAGTATGGCGAGCGCTCCCAGCAAAATGCCTGCGTCCACACCCGTGACCTGGTATAGCTGCGACCGCACGAAACGCACGCATATCAGTGTGGCCGGAACGCCGATGGCCAGGCCGATGATCACCTGCAAAATAGCGCCACGCAGGATCATGGCCATCACGCCACCCCTGTCGGCTCCCAGAGCCATGCGTATGCCAATCTCATTCGTTCTGCGTACGACCGTGTATGCGGTTACGCCATACAGCCCGATAGCCGCCAATAACAATGCCAGCCCGCCGAACATCATAGTCAGCCGCGAGAGCAGCCTCTCCTCAGTGAAGCGGTCAGCAATCTGCTCATCGAAGGTTTGGAACTTTACGACAGTAAGGTTCTGGTTAATGGCGGCAAGAGTTCGCCTCGCGATCGTCTCCATCTCGTGGATGGGCCGGTCAGTCTGCACGACCAGAGCACCAGCATAGAGGCCGAGATCGTCCTCGATGGGTCCATCTGTCGCCAGGCGCTGGAGTGTCGGTAGGAAGACCATGAGATGGTCTGTCCATCGCACCGTGGTATAGACGGTATCCTGCACAACGCCGACGATCTCGTAGTCTCCGGGGTGAGTTTCGGCGGTGCCGATGCGCCTGCCGATCGGGTTGGTATCTCCAAAGAACTTTTTCGCGAATGCCTGATTCACCACGGCAACTCTGGGAGCGGTCGGGGTATCGCCGATACCGATGTTTCGCCCGGCCAGCACCTTGGTGCCCACCGAGTCGAAGTACTCCGGGTTAACACGTATTACCGAGGCACCGTGGCTAACATTCGGCAAGCCTTCCGCGTTCCAGCCCCAGCCGTTATTGTTGTCTTCCATCGGCGTGTAGCTGGTGATGCCAACCTTCTGCACTCCGGGAACGGCGTGAAACCGGTCCTCCATCTCGCGATACAGAGCTTCAAGCTGCGTCTGCTTGTAGCCGGCAGCCTGAGGATTGATATGGACGATATAGCGATTCCGCGTTTCCAGTTTCATGTCGGTGTTCTCGAGCTTGCGCAGACTTTGTGCGAATAGTCCCGCGCCGACCAGAAGCACAAACGAGAGTGCGGCCTGTGTGACGACCAGCACCTTCTGCAGTTTCGAGGTTCCGCCGGTCGTCGTCCTGGCGCCGCTCCGCAGCACATCCGCCGGTTCCGTCCTCGACGCGACAAATGCCGGAGCCAGGCCGAACAATAGCCCGGTCAGTACGCTGAGTCCGATAGAAAATGCGATGACCGCGGTGGAAGGGGCAGCCTCAATAGGCACTCCGTGTTCGCCGGGAAACGCGAGCGACAACAGAATCCGTGTTCCTCCGTATGCCACGACCAGCCCGAGAAGGCCACCGATTCCGGAGAGCAAGATACTTTCCGTCAGCAGCTGGCGGATCAGACGATCGCGTCCCGCACCCATGGCTGCGCGTACTGACATCTCGATCTTCCGCGTCATACCGCGCACCAGCAGCAGATTTGCGACATTGGCGCATGCCACCAGAAGCACAAGGGCCGCGGTCCATGTCAGCAGGTGGAGATGAGCACCGTAGGCCTCCTGCATCCACATAATGCCATTGCCCGCGGGCGTGAGGGTCACATGGGAACGCGCGAGCTTCGTCTTACCTGCCTCAGAGGTAAAGTTGATGCGTGTCTTGAGTAACGCTTGCCGCAGCTGTGCGCTCAGTTTCTCCTGTAACGGAAGCGTTGCTGTTCCTGGTTTTACCCTGCCCAGGATGTACAACCAGTTCGTGTTCGGGTCATGCACATACGGTACGTTCATGATTGAGGGCATGGTCTCGATCGGCAGGTAGTAGTCCGGAGGAGTGGCGACGAGGCGGTCTCCGTAGAATCCTTTCGGTGCAATGCCGATAATGGCAACCGGCTTGGTATTCACCCAAAAGGTTTTGCCTACGATATCTGGATTTCCATTGAAGTCTCGCTGCCATGCGGCATAGCTGATCACTGCCGTCATCGGTGCGCCCTTCGTGTCATCTGCATCGGTAAACAAGCGCCCTGCATAGGGACGCAATCCGAAGGTTCGGAAGTAGTTGCCCGAGACATACTCACCCATGACCGATTGAGGCAGAGCGCCCGGGGCATCACCCCGCACGGTAACAGGACGGAAGGTGAAGCCGGCCTGGATAGCCGCCAGCTCCACAAACTCGGGAGAGCCTTTCTTCATCTCTTCGTAGGCTTCCGTTGAAAAGAGCGAATAATCGCCGTCGTTGCGCCAGCCGGAACCCACACAGCAGTCGTTTATGGCTCCGCCGCGTACCAATGTGGACGGATCGGCCGCAGGAAGGCTGCGAAGCAGAATGCTGTTGACCAGGGTGAAGATTGCCGCATTCGCTCCAATTCCCAACGCCAGCGTAAGCAGTACGGTTACCGTAAACGCGGGCGTTTTCTTTAGCTGCCGCAAGGCATAGCGAAGATCCTGAGCAAAGGTGGTCATTGCAGACACTCCTCCATGAACAAAGAACACAACAGCATGTGGACGGCCATGCAGTTCATCGTCGTTGACTCCGAAAAATCAAAGACTTCAATAGTTGAGCTACCCGCGGTTATGTCCGGAAGTGAAATCACGCGTCCAGTTCCGGACAATAAGGTTCAGGACTTATTTGCGCTGTTAGCAGCCATCTGAGGGAATGATCGTTCGGCTGTGCCCGCGGGCAGCCGTACCTCAGCGACGCAGCCTGTCACTCCGTCGGTCCGGTTCGCCAGCCGTACCGCTCCAGCATGTCCTTCGGCGATCTGCTGCGCGAGCACCAGGCCGATGCCTGTCCCGGTAGGTTTGGTGGTGTAAAAGGGCACAAACAGATTGCTCGCATTGCTTAGTCCTGGGCCGTTGTCGAGGATGGAGATGGTGACCTCACCGTCAACCTGCCGCCATGCGATGGACACGCTCGCGATGGCCGCATTCTCCGCATCCGGACCTAACGCGGCCTCGGTTGCGTTGCGCACAAGATTGATCAGCGCCTGCTGCAACTGGTCGGCGTCGGCCTGGATGACACACTCCTCGCCATCGATTACACGAACGCGAAGCCGTGTCTCCAGCTTGGCGACTCTCTGAAGCAGACTGTTTACCTCCACCGGAGCAAGCCGTGGAGCAGGCAAGCCCATGAGTTGCCGGTAGGCCTGCAGAAAACGATTGAGCGACTCGGACCGGTTTTCAATGACCTCCAAGCCGCGATCGAAGTCTTCCAGATCTGTGGCGCTGATGCCCGGCCGCAATTGTCCGCGCAAACTGGCGGCGATGGACTTGATCGGGGTGAGGGAATTGTTGATCTCGTGGCCGAGCACACGAATAAGCCGTTTCCATGCCAGCCGCTCTTCTTCCCTTAACGCCGAACTGACGTCTGCCAGCACCAGCAGTTGATGGGGAACGCCGTGAAGACGAAAGCCGGTGCGTTTCACCATCCATCGGCCGGGTTGGGCGCCGGTATCCATCGTCAGCAGATCTTCATCGGCAGCGCCGGCGAAGCGTTCCAGACCAAGCTCTCGTGCAGTGCGTCCCAGGGCAGTGCGTATCTTCAGTCCGAAGACGTGTTCTGCCGCTGTATTCAGCAGCTTCAAACGCCCCTCAGGATCAAAGGCCATGACCGGGGAGTGCATGGAGTCAACGACACGCTCGACAAGCGCAATCGCCTCCAGCGCGCCGGCGCGCTGCGACTGCAACATATTGGCCAGGGCATTGATCTCGATAGCGAGATCTCCGATCGCATCTTCGCGTCGCGCACCTCGCGCACGGAACGAATAATCGTCCTCCCGCAACGCCGCTACGACGTTGGTAAGCGTTTGCAGGGGGCGAGTGATCTGTTCCATCACAATGGAGGTGAGAAAAGCCCAGAGCAACAGATAGAAGGCGAGCAGGATCACCGTCACAATCACATCGACGGCATTCGCATACAGTAACCACCAGCAGAGAGCGAGACCGGGAGTTCCGAAGGCCCAGAAGAACACCCGTAAGCGCCACTCAAAGCTCAGCCGCTTCTTCGAGCGCTGCAACGGAATGCGTTGTATCGTTGGTCCGCTTGCGGGCTGGTGCTCAGAGTCCATACTTTTCGATACGGCGATAGAGAGCTCCGCGGCTTAGGCCCAGGGCATCTGCCGCGTGGCTCACATTCCCGTTCGCACGGGCAAGCGCCTTCCGAATAAGAATAGCCTCAACCGCTTCAAGACTCATATCGTCCAGGCTCTGAGAGGCAGAGCTGCGATGTTGCGCCTGCAGACCAAGGTTTGACGCTTCAATCCGTGTTCCTCTCGCCATCAGCACAGCACGTTCCACGGTATGGTCGAGCTCGCGGACGTTGCCAGGCCAGCCGTATTGCAACATCTGTTGCAAGGCATTCGCCTCGAAGCCCTCGAGCTGGCGGCGGTAGCGCGCAGCGTACTTTGCAAGGAAGTGTGCCGCCAGTGCGGGAATATCCTCGCGGCGATCCCGTAGCGGGGGAAGAGAGATCTCCACCGTATTCAACCGGAAGAGCAGGTCTTCGCGGAACCGGCCGGCTTCGCATTCGGCTCGCAGGTCGGCGTTGGTTGCCGACAGCATACGTACATTCACCTTCTGGGTGCGCGACGATCCTACGCGCTCCATCTCCCCGGTCTCGAGCACGCGCAGCAGCTTGGCCTGCTGACGGACGGGGATATTGGCAATCTCATCCAGAAAGAGTGTTCCGCCGCTGGCCAGCTCAAAACGTCCAATACGGTCGGTACGGGCATCCGTGAAGGCGCCTTTCACATGGCCGAACAGCTCGCTCTCGAAGGTGCCTTCAGGAAGAGCACCCGTATTGACAGCGACTATTGCGCGATCGGAGCGCGTTGAGAGGCGATGTAACGTCTGAGCGACGACTTCCTTGCCTGTGCCGTGTTCGCCGGTGATCAGCACGTTGGCATCGGAGGGGCCGATGCGTGCCATCATCTCGACCACACTGCGCATGGCCGGCGCCGATGCGATGAAGTCAGGAGCGCCTGAGGTGCGGAGGAGACGGTTTTCTGCCTCGAGCCGCTGCATGCGCCGCTGGCTGCGGTAGAGTTCCGTTTGTGTGCGGAGAACACTCAGCAGGCGGGCGTTCTCCCAGGGTTTCTGGATGAAGTCGCTGGCTCCCCGGCGCATAGCCTCGACGGCAAGGTCGATGTTGCCCCAGGCCGTCATCACGATGACCGGAAGCTGCGCGTCGATCTCTTTGATACGGACAACCAGCTCCAGTCCTTCCTGGCCGGAGGTGGTGTCCCGCTCATAGTTCAGATCGATGAGAACGCCGTCGAACTCCTCGTGCGCAATCGCCTCCAGCGTCAGGGCCGGGGTCCGAACCAGCTCCAGGTCGTAGCCTTCGGGCTTGAGCAGCAGGCGAATAGCCTCAAGAATGTGCGGCTGATCGTCGGCGACAAGTAGTTTGCCGGCCTGCCTTCGATCCGATCCCTTCGCATCTGAAACCATTACTGCCTCTGCCATGTATCCAATCCCAACTGTTTTACTGTCCGCCTGGAACCGTTCCGGTTCTCGCTGATTCTATCGAAATGTCGTGCGATTCCAGTGTGACACCCAGAGTCCGGTCGAGCTCGACCTTTGCTTTCTGATAGGCCGTCATTGCGGCTACCAGGGTAGACTCCGCCGTGGATAGGTCGCGCCGAGCCGTGAGTGTCTGCAGATTTGACCCTGCGCCCAACTCTTGCTCCTTGGCGGTAATATCGAAGGTCCGCTGCGCGAGATCCCGTGCTTTGCGGGCGGACTCCACACGGGCACGGCTCTGTTGCAGCGTGTATTGCGCGTTGCGCACCTCGATGCGGATTTGCTTTTTCAGCTCCTGGGTGCGCAGCTCCGCCTGGCGCGTTTCCAACTCCGCGCGGTATTGGTCCGACTTGGCAACCCTGTTGCGGATAGGGATATTGACGTTGATGCCGACATAGTAGTCCGGGGCAGAGTTATTGAAGGCGCCGTTTACCGCTCCATGCCAGTCCATGGGTTGAGTGGACGCAACACCTGCGGAGGGATTCGGAGGGCCGGCGAGACCGCTGCCACCGTAGTACGCGGAGAGCGAGACGGTGGGAAGCAGGGCATTGCGCGCCGCGCCGAGGCTGATTCCACGGTTTTGCAGATCGATGTCCGACTCGATCAACTCAATGCGGTTTTTCAGCGCGAGCGTAATACTGTCACCGGTCGCCGCGGAGGCGGTGTCTGGTGCACTATCGACCGAGCTGGAATCGGTCGGCTTCACCGGCATGGCTTCCAGAGTTGGATCGTCGAGGTTCTTGGTCAGGGCATTTTTGATCAGCAGTTCCTGAAACTGCAAGGTCGTCTTCGCGACCGTAAGGTCCTGCTCCCGGTTGGCAACCTCAGCTTCGTCCTTCAGTACATCCATCGCCGGAATCGCCTCAAGCGCGAGCTCCTTGCGGGCACTGTCGAGCGTTTGCTGGGCGAATGTCAGCGTGCTGCTCTTTACCTGTTCATCTTCGTAAGCAGCGACCAGGTCCCAATACATGTTAGCGATCTGGGTAACGGTGCTGACTACCTGCAACTTGAAGGCTTCGTCGGAGATCTTCCGATTGTTCTTCGCAATGCGCAGATAACGAAGATTGGGTCCGAAGCCGAAGCCGGCCAGCAACTGCTGTTGCAGTGCGATGTGGTAGTAAGTGTTCAGCGTGGGGTTGAGGTAGCTGCGCGGGCTGTTGGTTGCGGTACGGTCGTTGTTGAAGACAGCCACTAAAGATGTTCCGGTAGGGAACGCCTGCGAGTAGCTGATGTTCCCGGTCGTCGTGTTCTGCTGCAGCTCCAGTACGCCGTAGATCGAGATATTTGACAGAGGCTGAGTATAGTGCTCGAGGTTTACGGTCCCCGTAATGGAAGGGTCGAACGATGGGACGTTGGTGCCGGTACCGAGTGTCGACTGTACCAGACCCGACGCTCCCGAGCCGGCTCCGCCTGCACCGCCTGAGGTACCACCGGCGCCCGCGCCTGCCGCTCCTGAACCAAAGCCTCCTACACCTCCACCCGGTGTGTTCTGCACGACGCCGGTGTTGACGCCTCGGAACGATCCGCCGGCGCGGGTACGAAGGACGTCCGCCTCGGCGATCGGCAGGTTGTAGCGCGCGATTGCCAGGTCGAGATTGTTCTCCAGTGCGAGTGCGATCGCGTCCTTCAGGCTTAGCTCCAGCACGCCGTTGCGGATCAGTTGATCGATGCGCGGCGTATTGGAGAGATTCGGCGGAGGAACGCTCACGGCGCGATAGGTATTGATCGGGTTGCTGGAGTGAGGAATGTCCAGACGCAATGCCGGTGTGGGCGCCTGTGTCGCTGGCGCTGCGTTCTGTGCTGTTGCCGTTACGCTCACCGCCGCCAGCAGTGCGGCTGATCCCAGTTTTCTTCCGATCACGAACGTACCTCCTGCAGCGGAGGTTGTGCTGCGCCGGCGGTGTCGGAGTGGACCCATCCATCTCGCAGTTCAATGGTGCGTGTGCCGTAAGCAGCGTTCGTTTCGGAGTGCGTGACCTGCACGATCGCCGTGCCTTCCTGATTCAGTTGCCGGAACATCTCCATAATCTCTTGTGCCTGTTTTGAATGCAGATTGCCTGTCGGTTCGTCGGCGAGCAGCAGCGCCGGTTTATGAATCATGGCGCGGGCGATGCCCACCAGTTGCTGTTGTCCGCCGGAGAGCTGGTGTGGGTAGAGGTCTTTTTTTGCGACCATCTGAAAGCGATCAAGCGTGTCTGCCACCATCGCCTGCCGTTCGCTACGGGGGATGTCCTTGTAGGACAGGGGAAGATCGATGTTCTCAGCGACCGTCATGTCGTCAAGCAGGTGATAGCTCTGGAAGACCATGCCTATCTTTTGCCGAGCGAGATCGGCGCGCTGCTTGCGGTTCAGGCGGTGGACAGCGACGCCATCGAAGTCGAACTCACCTTTCCACTGGTCATCGAGCATCGCGAGCACATTCAGCAGCGACGACTTGCCAGCGCCCGAAGGGCCCATGATAGTGACAAACTCCCAGGGCTGAATTGTCAGCGAGACTCGCCGCAGCACCCAGGTTTCGGTACCGCCTGCGCGGTAGCTCCGCTCTACATTCCTTAGGTCAATCATTGTGTCTCCAAATTGCTTCGCTACTCCGTCCGCAGTGCCTTTACGGGATCGGTTGATGCGGCTCGCTGCGCGGGAATCAACCCTGCCAGCAGTGCTGCTACAGTCAGCACCAGGACAGAGCCGGTCATGACCATGGCATCATGGCCGCCGACGTTATAGAGCTGTGACTGTACAAGACGAACGCAGAGCCAGGCGGCGGGAATGCCGATGGCCAGGCCGATGATGGCTTGAAACATCGCCTCGCGCATCACCATGGCGATCACTTTGCCGCGGCCCGCCCCCAGAGCCATGCGTACGCCGATCTCCGGTGTGCGCCGCGCAACGGAGTAGGCGGTAACACCATAGAGTCCAACCGCCGCAAGCATCAGCGCCAGGAGGCTGAACATCAGCGTGAGCCGGGCGATCATTCGCTCCTGGTCAAACTGACCACGAACCTGTTCTTCGAAGGTGTTGTAGTTCACCACAGTGAGATTCGGGTTGATATTGGCCAGAGTTCGGCGCACCTGCGATTCCAGGTTGCCCACGTGACCCTTGGTCGTGAGCATGATTGCCCCGGCATACAGAGACCGGGTATCGTTCTGTGGTTTTGTATGCGCCACCTGCAAGAGCGGCCGGAAGTACATGGCCCGCGTAGGCTGCCTTAGGTCGTTGTACTTGATGTCGGAGACCACGCCGACGATCTCCCAGTCGCCCACGCTCTCCATGCCGGAGATGCCGAAGTGCGCTCCGAGGGGGTTCTCTCCATTAGAGAAGAACTTCTTCACAAAGGCTTCATTCACGACGACTACCGGAAGGGAAGTCGCTGTGTCCTGTGCTGCAATCCCGCGGCCGCGCAACACACGATGACCGACGATGTCGAAATACTCCGGTCCTACGCGCAGCCATGAGGCGCCGTTCTTCGCTTGAGCGCCGGGCTCGGGCCGGCCCTGAATATAGACACCTTCTCCCCAGTTGTTGCCTTCGAGCGGCGTGTAAAGCGAGAGCGCAGCTTTGTCGACCCCGGGTAGCGCATGCAGGTCATTGATGATTTTGTCGTAGAGACCCTGAAGCTGCTCCTGCTTATATCCAGAGCTCTCGGGACTGAAGTGCGCCACGACGCGATTTTCTGTGACGATACCGAAGTCCTGGTTCTCCAGCTTGCTTAGGCTCTTCGCCATCAGCCCCGCACCGACCAGCAGAATCAGAGAGAGCGCTGCTTGCAGAATCACCAGCGACCGCTGCAGTAAGCCCGACCGATCTGACGTGGTGCGATTCGATCCCCGCAACGCATCGGCGGGCTGCGAGTGGGACGTTACCCAGGCGGGCGCCACACCGAAGATCAGGCCGGTAAGAAGGGAGAGCGCGAAGGCGAACCCGAGTACTGTCAGGGATGGCGTCGCTTCAATAGGAAGGCTCTGCGCATGGGGAAATGCCATCGCCAGCAGGACCTTGGTTCCGGCATAGGCGACGAGAAGTCCGGCGAAGCCGCCGAGACAGGAGAGCACAACGCTCTCTGTAAGCATCTGCCGGATAAGCCTTGTGCGCTGTGCCCCCAAAGCCATGCGAATGGAGGTCTCAGCCCTGCGCGCCATACCGCGCACCAGCATCAGGTTGGCGATGTTGGCGCAGGCGATCAGCAGCACCAGTGCCGAGACCGTAATCAGCATCTTCAGGCCGACACCATACTCCTGCTGCAAATTTTCGATACCGGCGCCGCCCGGCGTAAGAATCACGTGCGCACCCGCCAGGTCAGGCTGCCGGTCCTGGCGCTGATAGAGTGGCAAGGTTGCGAGATAGTTGCGAAGCGAGGCGCTCATCTTTGCCTCGAGCTGCTTCATATCTGTCCCCGGCTTGATCTTCCCTAACAGGTAGAGCCAGTTTGCATCTCTGCGGTGCAGCAAGCTTGTAGGATTTCCCGGGCCGAAATTCGGCTCCATGACCATGGGGATATAGAAGTCCGGCGGTGTATCTGTCATGCGGTCGCCGTAGAAGGATGGCGGCGTAATGCCAAGAACTGTGACCGGATAGGTATTCAGTACGAAGGTACTTCCCACGACAGATGGATCGCTGGCATAGTCACGCTGCCACGCCTGGTAGCTCATCACAACGCCCATCGGTGCACCCTGCACATCGTCGGAGGGAAGGATGAGTCGCCCTGCGTAGGGCCGCAGGCCCAATACCTGAAAGTAGTTACCCGTCACTACTTCGCCGCGCGCAGAATGCGGAAGATCGCCTGGCTTGCTGCTTCTCGCTGTTACGCCGGCATAGCCAACGCCTGCCTGCATCGCTGCCAGGCTTTCAAACTCTGGCGTGTTCTCCCGCAGATGTTGGTAAAGCTCAAAGGCGAAGATCGAATAGTCGCGGTGGTCGGGAACTCCTCCGTTGACGCAGCAGTCGTCCGTATCGCCGACACGTACCAGCAGCTTGGGATCGGAGACGGGAAGATTTTTGAGCAGCACGGCGTGCACCAGCGTGAAGATCGCCGCATTGGCGCCGATACCCAGCGCCAGGGTCACGATGGCCGTCATAGTAAATCCGGGCGACTTTCTGAGCTGCCGCAGCGCGAACTTGATGTCCTGCACCAGTCGATTCATCGTGCACCTCTCCTTCGCCGGCAGCGAATCCGGTCAACGTACGTCATACAACGGTTCAGTCTTAAGCAACGCTCTTCGTCATTGGACACTGGTTATCCGCCGGCACTCCGGGGAGTTCCCTGAGCAATGGAAGCGTGGACACCGACGGTACGCTCAGCCGAAGAGACAAGCTTCCGAGCCTGGCATCGAAGGAAAGTCGCGATAGCGTCGCTTTGGACGATTGCATGTGGTTCCGGTCGTGGGCTTCCGCCTGAAGCACCGTGTCATCGCCATACGTGACGACCAGGCTTACCCGGTCTGCCTCGGTATTACTGATGGTCGTTGCATGGATAGAAAGGCTGGACAGCAGCGCGATCAACACAAGCGCTGCTGCTGTCCAGGGGGTGAGATACAGCGAGTCGCCAGCATCTTTCAACAGATTGCGCATGGCATTAAACCTCCGCCATCAGATGGCTCAGCTCTCCCTCCGCGACGACCTTGCCGTCGAAGAGGTGAATCTGTCGTTCGGCATGTGCGGCAAAGCGTGGATCGTGCGTCACCATGCAGATGGTGGCGCCTTCGTCATGCAGCTCTTTCAAGAGCGACATGACCGCTTCGCCGTTTTTGGAGTCAAGGTTTCCGGTAGGCTCGTCGGCCAGAAGAATAGAGGGTGAGCCGGCGAGAGCGCGTGCGACAGCGACACGCTGCTGCTGACCGCCGGAGAGCTGCGCCGGGTAATGCCGCATGCGGTGCGCCATGTTGACGCGCTCGAGCGATTCCTGCACGCGCTTCTTGCGCTCGGCAACCGGCATGCCGCTACGGTAGGTGAGCGGTAGCTCCACGTTCTCGGCAACGGTCAGATCGCCAATCAGGTTGAAGCTCTGGAAGATGAAACCGATCTCCTGGTTACGGATACGTGACCGGTCGGAGAAGTTAAGGTTTGCGACTTCGTTTCCATTCAACTGATAGCGGCCGTTCGTCGGCGTATCCAGAAGGCCAATGATTGAGAGCAGCGTCGACTTGCCGCAACCCGATGGGCCCGACATCGCCACGTATTCGCCGCGCTGGATCTGCATGTGGATGCCGGATAGCGCATGCGTTTCGATCTCGTCGGTGTAGAAGACCTTGGTGAGCTGCTCGATGTCGATAATCGTCTCTGCCATTTAATCTCTCCTTGTCGCTTCCTATTCCAGGCGAATTCTGTCTGTGTTCTCCCATCGGCTCATATCCGACAGGATCACGGTGTCTCCGGCCTGCAATCCTTCCATGACCTGGATTGCATTCACCGATGCTTTGCCAACCTTTACCGGAACCCGAACTGCGGTTTTTCCATCAGAGCCCAGGCGGAAAAGACTGATCGTGCTGTTCTCGTTGCCGAATGCGGGCCGGCCCACAAACAGTACGTTGGACAGCCGGTCGAGATCAATTTCGCCATCGACGCTGAGGTCCGGACGCGCTCCCTGCGGAAGAGCGCCTGCTAGTTCTACGTCAACGGTCACGGTTCCGTTCACTACAGCAGGGTCAATACGCATCACTTTGCCGGGGATGACGCCGTTGTGGGTGTCGATCTCAGAGGGTTGACCGATCTGGATATCGCGCGCCTGGGTCTCGGCGATCTTCAGGCTGGCCTTGAGCTGATCAGGCTGGACGACTTTGGCCAGGGTTGTGCCCGGCGCCACGTGTTCGCCCACCTGGTGGGGAAGGTCGACCAGGACACCGCTGATGCCGGCCCGAACGCTGAGGGCGTCCTGTTGCCGCTGTTTCAGCGCAAGCAGCGCACGTGCCTGCTCCACCTTGGTCTGCTGCACGGCGATCTGGGTCTCGATCGCCTTCTCATTGACGGTGATCCGCTTCTTCTCAATCTCATCGCGCGTCGTTAGCTCGTCGGCCTTGCCCTTGGAGGCGCTGTAGGTCAAACCGCTGATGACGCCCAGGTCAAAGAGCGATTTGTCCGTTTGAGCCTGCAGCTTGGCCTGTTTGTAGTCGGCACTGACGGTGGCGGCTGCGGCCTGCTGGGTCATAAGGTCGCTGTCGAGCTTCGCCTTCACGTTCATCAGGTCGGTCTGCGCGGCCTTCCATTGCAGTTCGGCGTCCAGCAGCTCCTGCTGTACGGTCGGATCGACCAGGTCCATCAGGATGGTGTCCGGATCAACCTTCGCGCCGGGAAGAACGCGGATTCGGACAACGGTCGCTTCCGTCTCGGAGGGGATAAGGCGAATGCGATCTTCGCGCGGAACCAGCGTGCCCGGGCCGCGAACCTGGCGCAGCAAAGGTCCCTGCTTTACGGTGTCGGTCCACACGGTCGCACGGTCAACGGTCGGCGCGGCAGGCTTCAACCGGGAGACAGCCCACCCCACTACCGACAGCACCAGGACCAGAACGCCACCTAAGATCCACTGCCGCCGTTGCTTCTTTAGCCTGATATCAGGTCTTTGGATGTCCATACGTAGAAATACTGGAGCACCTTTTGGGCCAAAGTAACCATAGCAATATCAATGGTTTAACGGGTCTTCTTCAACCCTGCTGTGTCCGCAAACGTGTCCGCGTGTCCGGAAATGGACAGATGAAAGATCGATCTTGACAGATACCCAGACATCTAATTATTAAGATGTCTAGGTATGAGAAAGACTGACTCGTTACAGGGAACGCTGGATTTGTTGGTGTTGAAGATTCTTTCGCGCCGGTCTGGGCTGCATGGCTACGCGATCATGACGGCCATTGGAGAGATGTCGAACGATGTGCTGCGCGCCGAGGAGGGTTCTCTGTATCCGGCCCTGCACCGTATGGAAGAGGCGGGTTGGATCAGCGCGGAATGGGTCAAGAAGGATACGGGTCGAAGGGCGCGTGTCTATGAGGTGACGGCGGAGGGGAGGAAGCAACTCGCCGCCGAACAGCAACGTTGGGAGGACGTCTCCTCCGCAGTCAACCGGATTCTCAGGACGGTGTGAGATGGCCTTGTGGAAACGAGTCGGGAATGTCTTTCGTGCGGATCGTCTGCGGAGCGAGATCGAAGAAGAGCTTGAAGCTCATGTTGCCGAAGCTATGGAACATGGCCGTAGCGAGGCAGAGGCGCGAAAAGCTCTGGGCAACTCGCTTCGTCAGCGCGAGGCAAGCTATGCCTTGCGCGTGGAAGGATGGCTGGACGCACTACGCGCCGATGTGGCTTTTAGCTGGAGGCAGATCAAGCGAAACAAGGTGACCTCATCGGTCGCTATTCTTTCCCTCGCCCTGGCCATGGGAGCATGCGTCGGCGCCTTCCGCCTGATGGATGCGATGCTGTGGCGCGCGCTTCCTATTGCACATCCGGAACGACTTTATGGACTGACAAAGCAGGGGATCAGCTTTGATGGCAAATGGCGCAGCTACAACGCGTGGGACTCTCCGGCATTTCTCGAAATGCGTAAAGCTGTAAAGCAGCAGGCCGATCTCGTTGCGATTTCGTATGCCGTTCGTGAGGAACTGACGTACTCCACGGAGCAGGAATTGGAGAAAGCAACGGTGGTGCATGTCTCTGGGAATCTCTTCGAAGTCTTCGGTCTGCATCCGCAAATGGGCAGGCTCCTTACCGATGCCGACGACGTCGCGCAAGGGAAGGCCCCCTATGCTGTATTGTCTGACGACTACTGGAGACGTCGCTTCCAGCGGGATCCAGGTGTCATCGGCAACACCTTCCGATTCCAGAACGGTGTGTATGAGATTGTTGGCATCGCGCAAAAGGGGTTTACCGGAACCACTCCGGGAACAATCGCCGATATTTTCCTCCCGATGGCAATGCACCGTGGATACGGTAGGGCAAATTGGACGTGGTTTCGTACGCTTGTTGCACTGCATGAGAACCAAGAACTAACGCCAGTCCAGGACAAACTAGGGGCGATTAACTATCACCTCGAGGAGACGCGTTTAAAAGGAGATGCGGGCCTCTCTGCCGAGATTGTCAAGAATCTATTGAATAACGAAGTTGTGATGTTGCCGGCCAGTACCGGTGTCTCCGACTTTCGGGAAGAGTACCGCAGGGCACTTGTGACCCTTGGAGTGCTGGTCACGATGGTGCTGTTGATTGCCTGTATCAATGTGGCCAACCTGATGACCGCGCAGGCCGCGGGTAGAGCCAGGGAGATGGCACTCCGTGTCTCGATCGGTGCTGGGCGCTGGCGGCTCGTGCAATTGATGTTGGTCGAGGCCGGCATGATGGCGGTCCTGTCTGCCGCTGCGGGCTTGATTCTGGCTTGGTGGTCAGCCCCGATGGTTGTTCTCATGATCGACCGGCCCGATGTCCCGGTACAGCTCATGTTGCCGGCGGATGCCAGGGTGATCGCATTCGGGATCGTACTGACATTTGGTGTGATGTTGCTCTTCGGCTTGGCGCCTGCGTTGCGGGCATCGTGGGTAAAGCCAGTAAGCATTTTGAAGGGTAGTGATGCGCCACGGGCACGTCACCGGTGGATGCGGGGAATGCTGGGAGTGCAAGTTGCATTCTGTTTCGTTGTCCTCTTTGTCGCGGGATTGTTCGTGGCTACGTTTCAGAGATTGTCGGATCAGCCGTTGGGGTTCAATGCTGACAGGCTGCTTTTGCTGGAGACAACCGGCCGGCAGGAGACGGAAGCGACCGCATGGGCAAGTGTTGTGGAACACTTCAGGACGATTCCCGGAGTAGAGAGTGTTGCTTCGTGCTCCTGGCCCCTATTGAGCGAATCGGCCTGGAATGACTCCATCGCCATTAGCGGCGGCCCGTTCAGTTCCCAGCTCGCATACTTTCTCAATATCTCGCCGGAATGGCTGAAGACCATGCGAATCGATATGACCTCAGGACGCGACTTTCACGATGGAGATTTCTTTCCCGAAGTGGCGATCGTAAATGAGACCTTTGTCAGGACATTTTTGGGAGGCGGGAACGCCATCGGTAAGGTCTTTGAAAAGCGAGGGGAAAACGGCGGACGTGATAAGGTGCAGGTCGTCGGTGTAGTCAAGGACGCCGTCTACAGCAACACTCATGATGCAATGCCGCCTGTAGCTTTTATCCCATTCTTTTTTAGGCCTAAACCTGTTTCTGCGACGGATGCACCCGCAGGACTCGTGCCTCACTGGACCATTGTGGTGAAGACCGTGGCACAGGATCCGATGGCGATGGCGACAACCTTGCGGCGAGAGGTGAGCAAGGCGCGGACGGACATGCACGTGGTGAATATACGCACGCAAGAGGAGCTGCGGCTGGCACAGGTGATTCGTGAACGTCTGCTGGCGATGCTTTCGATCTTCTTTGGTGCGGTCGCGTTACTGTTGGCCGCCATTGGTTTGTACGGAGTGCTGCACTACACAGTTGTCGAGAAGAAAAAAGAGATTGGTATCCGCCTGGCGTTGGGCGCACGTGCAGCCCATATTGTTCGGCAGGTGAGTTTCGGAATCGTCCTTGTCGTAGGCGCAGGAAGTGCAATTGGGTTGGTAGCCGGAAAGGCGGCAGCTCGATATGTAGGGTCTTTGCTTTATGGCGTGAAGGCAGAGAATCCATTCATGCTAGTCCTTCCGCTGACGGCAATTGCTCTCGCTGTTGTTTTTGCAGCCGTACCCGCCGTTCGCCGGGCACTGAAGGTCGATCCAGTGGAAATGCTTCGAGCTGAATAACACGCAGTCATTCCTGAGTCAGGAGTTTCGATGCCAGACATCACGCTTGTGCAGAAGAAGGCCGGTCGCCCAAAGCTCGCCAAAAGGGAAGCCAAAGGTGAGATCGTTCCCGTCAGATTCACGCCAACCGACCGCAGGCGCATCGCGGAGGCTGCTCAAGCAAGTGAGATGAGCGTCTCGGAATGGACACGGAAGATGCTTGGCGAGTTCAGCGCGACGGAAGCTGACTGGAAGAAGGTGATAGCTCTCTTCGGAAAGATAAAAAGCGGCTACGAGCAGGCAGGTGACTCCCGCGCCGCAAGGCGATGTGACGATGTGATTGCATTCGTTCGGCAGATAGCCGTTGACTCCAGACGTCAGCGATTCAGATCGAAGGGATGAAAGAACGACGGTATCCCTTCGCTTGAACGATGCGTCTTCCGTGGTGGAGAATGGCTGACGTTCGACTATTCCATCCGTTTCCGCGAGAACACATGCTCCTATCCCGATCTCTCAGCGTGATCTTCGTTGTTTTTTGTGTCTACGGAACGCAGGCACAGGTCTCTGCGCCCCTGTCTTCCGTGCCGCTTCCGGGAAAAGGCCTCGCCGGCCACGATTTTCTCTATGCCGGTGAATCCCACGACCGCAAAGTCTTTCTGGTTCGACACGGCAAAATCGACTGGAGCTACGATGACCCGCAAGAGAAGGGAGAGATCAGCGATGCCGTGCTGCTTTCGAACGGCAATCTTCTCATCGCTCATCAGTACGGCGTTAAGCTCATCTCGCCTGAAAAGAAGATTCTATGGAGTTATGATCCGCCCGCGGGCCATGAGGTTCACACTGCCGTTCCCATCGGTACCTCGCACGTCCTCTACATCCAGAATGGCGATCCTTCCGCTCTGCTGCGTGTGGTCAATACCGGCACGGGTGCGATCGAAAAAGAGCTGACGCTCGCCGTCAAGCATCCGATCCGTGTTCATACCCAGTTCCGGCATGCGCGGCTGACACCCGAGGGAACGCTGCTCGTTGCTCACATGGATCTCAATAAGGTTGTGGAGTATGACGCGGAGGGAAACGAGCTCTGGTCGTTTCCAGCCACAAGTCCCTGGGGTGTCTCTCCGTTGGAGAATGGCAACGTCCTGATCACCGATCGGGTCGGGGTCCGCGAAGTCACCCGGCGCGGAGATACGGTCTGGTCTTTTACTCCGGCGGAAGTGCCTGAGTATCACTTCACCAGCCTGCAGCAGGCATGGCGATTGCCGAACGGCAATACCGTCATCAACAACTGGGTGAATGAGTGGAGCAAGAACTACGCGGCGGATGGACCGCACACCATTCAGGCGATCGAGATCACGCCGGAGAAGAAGGTGGTCTGGGCGCTGCGCGAGTGGGATCCTCCCACAAGCCTGGGTCCCTCGACCACCCTCCAGTTTCTGGATCAGCCCTCCGCTCCGGAAGCAGTCCATTTCGGCGATTTCCGCTGAAGTGAGATCGCGGATATATCGATATAAGAAGTCGCAAAATCAGCTTTCCGGGGCATTCCCATCCGGACGAGAGCGGATTCGCTCCCCGGCGATGCGGATAAAGGTCTCGCTCTCTGGGGTAGTTCTGCGCGGATAAAGAAAATGCCCCTTAGCCTCCTCGTGGAAGTCGCGAAACTCCGATCGCTGTAGCGCCGATGTAGAGGATGCGATGCTGGGCAGAATGGTGACAGCCGCTCCCACCTTCACCAGGTTCAGAATGGTGGCAATGTCATCGATCTCCATCACTACTTGAGCCTTCACCTTCCCGCGCCGCAGTGCATCGTCGATCAGCGTGCGCGTTCCGCAGGTGCGGGGAGGCAGGATCAGCGGGTGACGGCAGAACTCTTCCAGGGTGGGATTCTCGGGTACGGCCATCTCTTGTGAGGAGAAGCCCACCATGCGGGTCCGAAAGACATCTTCGCGGACAAAGAGAGGAGACTCAGGGAGCTCCAGTCCCAGGCAGAGATCGAACCGCTCATTCTCGAGCCCACGCACAAGATGTTTGGGCAGACTGCGGGTCACGCTGACCTGTACGTCTGGATGCTCCTTGTGAAAGGCAAGAAGATCCGCAGGCACAAACTGCGTCGAGGCGGTAAGGCTGACTCCCAGCCGAAGCGTCTTGCCGGCTCCCTCGCCCAGCCGGCGGACCGCGGCATGCCCGGCGTCGTACATCGCGCTGATTCGCTTGGCATAGACCAGGAAGGCACGGCCCGATTCGGAAAGCTCCAGGCCTCGCGGGGACCGATGGAAGAGCGTGGTTCCAAGTTCACGCTCGACCTGCTGAAGCTGCTGGGTCAACCGGGGCTGTGATGTTGCCAGCTCCTCCGCTGCCGCTGAAATGGAGCCGGCCTGCTCCAATACCTGCAGCATTTTCAGATGGTTAAGGTTCATCGTCCCCCCGGGGGTAATCACTTTTATATCGGTATAAGAGCATACCCGAGGATGTGATGGATCGAGTAGAAAATTTGAACCCGGGCTCAGAAGGTATACCGGATCGCTATCGTCCCCGTGCGGGGAGTCAGGAAGTGAGTTCCGGAAAACGTCGAGAGGTAGTTATACAGAGCGCTGGTATTGTTCAGGTTCACGATGTCGAGCCGTACGCCCAGGCTCTGTTTTTCGTGCGAGATCAGGTCATCCTTGCCGATGGAGAGATCGACCGTATTGCGAACGGCGATGCGGGAGGGATTGCGGTCCGCGTCATACGTCCCTGGGACGGGAATGCGGATGCGGGTTGCGCGGATCGCTCCGTCACAGGAACGGATCGGCGTTGAGACGGTTGCAAAGACGTCACCGCAGTGCAGTCCCATCTGCTGCTGTTCATCTCCGCTGAGTTTGAGCACCGTGGGAATGTCGGGCGTTGCGACCGAAACCAGCCCGCCATCATAGCGGTAGGAAGCATTGATCCACGGGCCGCGCCTGCCGAACTGATAGCGTGCATTGAGATTCATCGCCAGGCCCTCGTCATGGTCTGGCCGAACGACGTTGCTGTATGGCGCGCTGAAGCTGACGCCTCCCAACTGGGGACCAAAGAGGCGGGATCGAGTGTGACTTACGGTGACGAAACCGGCGAATCCGCGATAGGGATGTAGGGTTACCCGTACCAGGCCTCCGTCGATCTTGGACTTAGCAAACTGTGTGGGGAAGGTCAGCGGGCTGTTAAGGAGCACATCGAAGTCGTAGGCTCCGTAAGTAAATTTCCAAAGGTACTCTCCGCTGAAGGAGATGCGTTTCAGGTCCGTCGTGAAGCCGATATTGAATTGGTTTCTGGTTGCTGTGCTGAGAACGTGCGAACCCGAGGCTCCGAGGGATGCAGAAGGCGATCCCGGACCATCAGAACTCGCGACGATGAGATTCTCGTTGTAGGGCGTCAGGAAGACACGGGAGTAGTCTCCACGGAAGGTGGTGCGGATGCGCTGGACTCCGTAGGTCATGCCCAAACGCGGTTGTGCTCCGGACGTGCTCACCATGCCGTTGTACTTGTCGTAGCGTAGGCCAAGCTTGAGCTGAAGCTGTCCCATCCGAATGAAGTCCTGCCCGAAGAGTGCGAGCTGCTTAATATCAGTTCCGCCACGGAACGAGTAGATGGAGCCTCCGCGAGTGAGATCGAGCGGGAGCAGACCCGGAAGGTAGTCGGCGTTGGATGTTAGTCCGGCACCGACACACTGCGAAGGATGGCGCACGGTGGTGTTGGAGGACGGCGCACCATCCGGTCCCAGGCATGGACTGTTGTAGGTAGGGTCGGTCAGCCCTGTTGCGAACTGCTCGGTCAGGAACGTGTGCTTATATTCGCCGCCTGCCACGATATTGTGCCGCCCGTGGGTATAGGTGAACTCCGTGCGTGTTCCCGCATTGGTCAGACGGCGGGCCTGCGCCAGGTAGGCCGGAGAGTCAGAGAAGATATCGCCGGATGGACGATAGCGAACCTTATCCTGCCGCACCCAGAAGTTGATGCGGTGGAAGGCGTGATCGTTGAAGGTGTGCACCAGTTGCGGCGCGACATTGAAGCTCACAATGGTCTGCCGCTGGTTCTGTCCGAGCGTCTGCTGGTCAAAGGTGTTCGGCGTCTGAAACCACGAGTGGCTCAGGCTTGCACTAAGCTGGAGGACCGTCTTATCGGTAAGCCGATAGTCAAACCGCTGGAAGGTATTCTCCGCGTTGCCATTCGCGTGCAGGTTTACGGCTTCCGGCGTATCAAGAAAGCGCGCGCTGTTCACTGCATCGGCCGCGGTGAAGAAACCAAAGCGTTCTGTTCCGAATCCGAGGCTGGCGCCTGCATTGGTGGTATAGAAAGATCCACGGCTGAGCTGAAGCGTTCCGGAGGGTCTTCGCTGGTCCAGTCCTGACCGTGTCTGCGCAGCGATGATCATGCTGGTCTTATCGCCCACATCTGCCCCCGGAGCGCCCTCGCGAACGTCTACCGATTGCAATGTGTTGAGCGATACCTGTGTCGAGAAGGTGCGGCTCTGCTGATCGGTGATCGGCTGGCCATCGACGAAGAAGGATGCCTCCGCATGATCGCCAAGCGGATGGAAGGATCCGTTGGAGTCAGCCGAGACTCCAGGTGTCGTCATTGTGATCAGGGAACTGAAGGGAGCACTCACACTCTGCGACGGCATGCGATCGATCTCCTCCGGCGTGATGAGCACATGCGCCGGCGCTGTCGGCTCCTCCACGATATCCGTCGCCGAGACCGTGACCTCGGTGCTGGCTGCGGCTCCGAGCGGCACCATCAGATGGATAGGAGCTCCCTGATACGAAACCGCCTGCTGCGCCGATCCAAAGCCGGCCGCCTCAACTCCCAGGCGGTAGTCGCCTGTAGTGAGTTGAATAAAAGCAAACCCACCGTCCGGACCGGCAACCTGCTTTCTTTCCGCGCCACTTCTCACAAAGGTGAGAGTCAGCTTCGCCCCTGGGAGCGCCGCTCCGGTGGCATCTGTCACCACTCCCGACAGAGCAGCGGTGATGCCGCTCTGCGCGTGTAAAGAAGCGTCGAACAGGAGCAGAAGAGCGAGCGCCAGGGCGGAAGTGTGCCTCATCCGGATCATTTAGGTTTGCCTAATTCGACATTTAGGTTAGCCTAAATGTCGAAGAAAGAGAACACCCCGGAATGAAAAATCATTATCCGTTCACCAAGGCAGGCACTGTATGCCGGTGATCTAGGGTTGTGATGGGTTTTAACAGGGCACCCAATCGACGTAACAGGGGCCGTTAGTATGTGTGGAGCAGCGTCGTTGGTAGAAGATACGCTCTGGTGACCTCGAATGACCTTCTTTGAAAGCCTGCTTCTACTGATGTTTGCCGCCATTGTGCTGCTGCAGTTGGCGCGGCGGCTCTCGCTGCCCTACCCGGCCCTGTTGGCGGCGGCGGGCGTGCTCATCGCACTTCTTCCGGGGTCTCCCAGAATCGAGATTGATCCTGAGACCTATCTCGCCCTGCTCATTGCGCCTGTCCTCGTCGACGCTGCCTACGACTTTCCCCTGGGCGCGGCTCGCCGTCTCTTCCTACCCCTTTTTGTCTATGCCGTAGTGGCCGTAGTCATTACAGCCTTCGTGGTCGCGTGGATCGGGAAGCTGTATCTTGGCCTGTCGTTCTCTGCCGCCCTTGTCATGGGAGCCATTGTCGCGCCGCCTGACGCTGCTGCGGCTACGGCTGTGCTGAGGCGCTTTTCGATTCCTCGTGAGGTCGATAGCATTCTGCAGGGCGAGAGCCTCTTTAACGATGCGACGGCGCTGCTGCTGTTCAGCGCCGGGCTCGCCTTCGTAAACCATCACATGGATGCGGGAAGCGTAACCCGTCTTGTCTTTGCTGCTCCCGGGGGGATCCTGTTCGGCGTGGTGAGCGCCTATCTCATCATGCGTGTGAATCCGCTGGTGCGGGGAACGCTGGGAGGAAACCTGCTCCAGTTTGTCTTCTCGTACGCCATCTGGATTATTGCCTCTCATCTCGGGCTTTCGGCGGTTCTTGCCACCGTTGCCTTTGCCATGACTGCAGCCCATCGAACCGAAGCCAACGCCGGCGCTCTTGACGCACGCATGCGCATTCAGTCGTATGCCGTCTGGAGTGCGGTCGTCTTTACACTGAATGTCTTTGCGTTCCTCTTGATGGGCATGCAGGCGCGCGTCATCCTTGGGCGAATGGAGCGCTCGCAGCTTCATGACGCTCTTGTCTTCGCGGCCATTGTCGTCGCCGTTGTGATTGCCGTTCGCCCATGTATCGTTCTCACATTTCGAGCTGTTCGCTGCCTTCAGGCGCGTATGGGCCAGAGATGCCAGCCGGCGCCCCTGGGAGAAAGTCTCTTCATCGGCTGGTGCGGCATGAGAGGCTTTGTGACCATGGCGACAGCCCTCGCACTGCCGCAGGGATTTCCCCATCGCGACACACTGGTGCTCGCTGCATTTGCGGTGGTGCTGACAACGCTGGTGGTGCAGGGAGTGACACTCGCTCCGTTGATCCAGGTGTTGTGCCTCAGTTCTACACAAGCCAAGGAGGCAGAGGGCTTAGCCCTCAGAGTGAAGCTTGCGGATGCGGCTCTCAACGCGCTTGCCGATAAGTCTGGCAGCGAGGCCGACAATCTCCGGTTCCGCCTTCGGTTGGTGCGAGACACCTGTATGCAGCGGCAGGACTCCGTTGGGCTACAGCGCCTACGGGAGCTTGGACTGGAGTCGGTGCTCTCGCAACGCCGGGAGCTGGAGCGCCTGCGGGACGAGGATGCGATCAGCACCGAGGCCTACCTCGAGTCGCAGGAACAGATCGACTGGCTGGAGCTTACCTTCCTGCGAGGGGAAGAGCGCCGCATCGAAGAGATTTGAAATCCGTGCTGGTTTCCCGGAAGAACGCACAATGGCGTTTTCATTGCGGAAAACGCCCATAGGATGCGGAAGCCCTAGCTGCACCTACAGGGAAAATGCTCTATCGCGCAGCTGGTCACTTAATCTGCCATTTTTGTCGCCCGCTGATGTTCCTGTGAGATTCAGGACTGTTTCTGTCGTATATTGGTATTGATATTGGACTGTTTTGATCCTTATTCGGGTTAAAGCATGTTCTTTCATTCCAGAAAGCCAGGGCAGATCGACATCGCATGAACCTTCGACGAGTACTCTTTTGGTTTCACCTTGTCATCGGCCTTGTCGTTGGGCTGACGATCTGCTTCTTCGCCTCTACTGGCAGCCTGATGGCATTCCAGCCGCAGATCGTTGCGCGTGCTGAGCGGAAGATATCCGTCCCGGAACATCGCCGGGATGTTCCGTGCCTCGCTCCGAGCGAATCCATCAAGAAGCTGCAGACTCAGATCGGCGCGCCTCCAACCTCGTTCGAGGTATTCGCGAATCCGCGGACACCGGCCCAGGTGATGACCGCTCCGGACCGGATCTTTTTGGCGGATGCCTGCACTGGCGAGCTGCTTGGGAATGGGCCAAGCAGGGTGCGCGCATTCTTTGCACACGTGAGAGATCTGCATCGCTATGCCGCATTCGGCGGAAAGCGCTACGAGGCGCTGCATGCGATCGCGATCGCCGGCAATCTGGGATTTCCGATTCTTATTCTCAGCGGCTTGATCCTATGGATCCCACGTCAATGGAAGAAGGTCCACCTGCGGAACGCGCTAATGATCCGAGGCCATCTGAAGGCTCGTGCCCGCGACTGGAACCTGCACACGGTTGGTGGTTTCTGGTTAGCTCTTCCTCTGTTGGTGATCTCGCTCTCCGGATCGGTGATGGCCTACGACTGGGTTAATGCGCTGCTCTATCGCGCGGCGAGGACCCCTTCGCCGCAGGGCAAGGAAGAGAGACCGAAGACGGTTGACCTCGGGAACGTTGAGCTGCTGGATAAGCTTCTTCCTCTTGCAAAAGAGACAGACCCAAGGTGGAACAATCTGACGGTGCGTTTTCCCATTGCTGCCAACAGCGTTCCGTTCGCGCTCGATGAAGGCTCAGGCTCGCGGCCGCAGCAGAAGACCCAGCTTGTACTTTCCAAAAACGGCAAGCTGACGAAATTCGATACCTTCGACAAACTTCCGCGTGGCAGACAGTGGAGGCTCTACGGCCGCTTTCTCCACACAGGCGAGATCTTCGGATGGGTAGGGCAGAGTGTAGCCTTTCTCGCCGCACTTACCGCCGTGTTACTTGTCTGGACTGGATTCGCACTTAGTCTTCGCCGGTTCGTGGCGTGGAGAACCCGCAAGGCTCGTGCGCGAGAGCGGGCTCCAGTTCTAGAGGCCGTTTAAATATCGCTTCAGCGACTTAATCAGTAACAGCGTTTCAACTGAAAGGATCTCCCGTGCCTAAATATCTTGGGCTTGCCCTCGCTTTATCTTTTTTCATGTCTTCGGGCACGTCGCCAGTCATTGCGGAGGTGGATGCGCTGGCTCAAGTGGAGGGGCGGTCCTCCGTTCATGGCAAGCTCAGGGCTAAGGATGGCGCGGTGATATCCGGCGCTCTCGTGAAGCTCACGGACAGCAGCGGCCGAAGCTTCACCGTGTCCTCGTCGGCGGAAGGAAGTTTTGCTATCTCTGGATTGCCGGCGGATGCTCCATACACGCTGGTCGTGGAAGCGCTCGGCTTTGAGACGATGCGCCGTAGTGATGTCCTGCCTGCGGAGACCGATCTCGACCTGGCGCTCAACGTCGATCCGCTGCAACAGGAGATTACGGTCTTTGCCCAGGAAGAGTTGCTGAAGACGACTCCGGAGATCTCGTCGACGCTGTCGTCACAGGAAGTGACGCAACTGCCATCCGTAAGCCGTAGCCTTGCGCAGTTCGCGCTTCTCGATGTCAGGGCAAAGAATACTGCCGGCTCGGGATCCGATGGCCGGACGGGAACACGGCTCTCGCTCAATAACCAGTCTTTCCGCTTCACGCAGTATCTGCTGGATGGAAGTACGAATTTTGACTTCGTCCTATCCAATGGCCCGCAACAGAATGTATCGCTCTCGTCGGTGGGTGAGTTCACGGTACAGACGAATACCTTTCCCGCCCAGTACGGCCGTGCGAGCGGCGGTGTTGTCCTGGTTGCTACCAAATCGGGTTCGGATCAACTGCATGGAGAGGCCTTTGCCTTTGTACGTCCTTCCGGAATTCAAGCGGCTCCGCCAGTTTCAACATTTCATGTTCCGAACGAAAAGCTTCAGTGGGGCTCAACTATCGGTGGACCGATACGCCGCGGGCGAACCAACTTCCTGACGTCGTACGAGCAGCTTCATCAGGAGCGCGGTGCTTTTATTCAGTCTCCGACGACTGGCTTCTTCACGGGAAAGCTGGACTCCTACATCGGATTGGCGCGCATCGATCACAAATGGAGCGAACACCAGTTCACCACATTGCGGTTCAACGGCGACTACCTTACGACGAATAATCTGAACGACACTGTCGGCGGGTTTGTTCAAGCGAGCGCCGCTCGCACTGACGTGCAGCAAAGCATCGCGGGGCAGCTCACCCAGCGAAGCCTGTTTGCAACGTGGCTGAACGATTTCAGAATCTCCTATGCCAGTGCGCTTCCGCTTTGGTATACGCCGATCACTCCAGGCATCTCGATCGTCCGGCCAAGCTACGCCACGACCGGCGGATCGGCCAGCGAGCACTTGCGCACGGGCGCATTCCAGGTGATGGATACCATGAGCAAGACCTGGAAGCAGCATCAGTTCACCTTTGGTGGTGATTACCTTCACGAAAAGGCTGGGTATAACCTCATCTCGACCCCGCTGGGAACATATACGTTCGCGGCAGGTGCTCCAACGGCTGGACAGATGCCATTGCGCTACAACGTCACTGTCGGAAATTCGAATCTTAGCTACGGACAGGAACTGATGTCGGCTCACTTTCAGGACGATTGGAAGCTGACGCCACGTTTCACCGCGAATCTAGGCCTCAGGTACGACTATCAATCGAACGGTTCCGGCAGGACAAACCTCCAGCCGCGTCTCGGTCTGGCATGGAATCCATTTGGCGACGGCAATACTGTCATTCGCGCGGGAGCGGGTCTGTTTTATGACCAGCTTTACGGACAGCTTCAGCGGAACGCCCTTAACCTTGGTCCGGATGCCACGACCGCGAGTTACACGATTTCAAATCCCTCTTATCCAACGCCTCCTGCGGTCAGCGGCACACAGGATCGCCGTGACATCTATCTCCTTAGCCCTTCACTGAATAATCCGTATACGATGCAGCTTTCTGCTGGAATTGAGCAGCGGCTTCCGCATGGCTTTGTGTTGGAGATGGATGCGGCGTTTCTGGCCTCGCGCCATCAGTTGGTTCTGGTCAATCAGAATGCGCCGACGCCGTTTATACGCACTGCGGCGGGACAGACGCGCACCGCGGCCGCAGCCAATGCGACGCGTCCTTATCTCAACTACAGTCGCAGCGATGGCACCACGATTCCGGTTGCGAATGTGCAGCAGGTAAGCAACGCAGGCAACTCGCGTAATCCGTCAGGAGAGATTCGAATCCGGAGAAACTTCGCGAACCACTTCGAGTTCCAGGCCTCGTATCTCTACAGTTCCAACATTACGAATGTCTTCTTTACGGGAGGCAACAACACCGGAACGCCGAGCGTGTCGGGCATCACTACGGGAGAGAACGGACCTTCAGACTTCTTCCAACGGCATCGCCTGGTGGCGTATGGAGTCGTGGATCTTCCGTATGCCTTCCGGATGAGCGGAACCACAACCGCGGCGAGTGGCTTGCCAGTGAACCCTCTCACCGGTGTGGACAACGACGGAGATGGTATCGCAAGTGATCGTCCAGTCGGGCTCTCGCGCAATTCGTTTCATGGGCCGCCGCAGGCTCAGACCGACCTTGCTCTGACACGGACTTTTTCCTTCTTCGAGAAGGTACGAGTCGAGACACGGGCTGAGTTTGCCAATGTCTTCAACCACAATAACTTTGTAAAACTAACGACGACGTACGGAAATACGGCAACTCCAGGCAGCACCTTCCTATTGCCACAGGCGGGCATTCAGAATAGCGATCCATCCCGTCAGGTTCAATTTGCAACGAGGATCCTGTTCTAGACTGGAGCCGATGACCTACGATGATCTCCGCCTCCTCATCGATTACAACTATTGGGCGCGCGATCGAGTGCTCGACGCGGTAGGCGCAATCACGCCTGAGCAGTTCATTCGTCCCATGGGGAACAGCTTCAGCTCGGTGCGTGACACCATTGCGCATATTTGCGCTGCCGAGCGCATTTGGATCACCCGGTTGAAGGGCGAAAAGCTGCAGGGAATTCAGAAACCGGACCGCCTTCCTGATGTCGACGCAGCCCGCAAGGAGTGGGCCGAACTGGAAAGCGAGATGCGCGAACAACTTGCAAGATTAGGGCCGGAAGCTGTGGAGCGCACAATCGAGTACCAGGACCTTCGTGGTAACAACCAATCCGACGTGCTTTGGCAGATGCTGCAGCACATGGTCAATCACGGAACCTATCATCGCGGACAGATCACCACGATGCTGCGACAGCTGGACACAGCGCCGCCGAAGTCCATGGACCTGATCGCCTTTTATCGCGAGCAAAATCGGAAGCCCTGGACCAGGTGAGCGGAAGTCGCGCCTTTAGACGCCGGGTTCGTTTGATGGTTGGTAGTTAAGTGAGCAGACACAGCGCCTGCAGATTTCGTTCTCATCGACCTTCAGGTGAGACCGGAACTCAAAGGCGCTATCGCTGTGAAGGATGTCTTCCAACGTCCCGTGTCCCAGGTTGCCGATAGGTTGATGAAAGAAACAGGGTTTTACGGTCCCATCGACCTCCCACACAGCGGAGACCCACGGAGCATTGCATACCGGAGCTCGATGTGGAACCAGGCCAGCTTCTGCCGCAAAGTGGTCTGCAATGCGCTGGAGTTTCTTCCGGCTCTCTGCGATCGAAAATGCCGGGGCTAGCCGCTCCCGGGCTTCCGCGACGAGGTCGAGCTGCCGGTTGAGTGTCTCGAGCTCGGTGGCGTCCACCTGGATAGAACTACGACGCTCAATTGGCCAGACCAGCTCCCGATTGAAGGCGGTGGATGAGAGGTCGGCGGCAAGGAAAGAGAGGCCATCTAGCCCGGCATCGATGGCGGCACCTACGGTGGCCGCTAGGTGCGCAAAGTTTGCGTGTTGTACGGTGCACCGTGCTCTGACTGGAAGCGTGCTTCGCCGCTTGAGAGCGTGGACTCCGCGAGAAAGCAGGGCAAAGGCACCTTTGACTCCGCGAATCTGATCGTGAACCTCGGGAGGTCCATCGAGAGAGACGATAACTTCTTGGAACTCGGCTGCAACCAGGGCAGCGTGCTTCTCCAGCAGGAGCCCACTGGTGAGCAGGGTCAGCGTTGCGCCTATCTCACGGAAGAAATGCGTAAGCTCTGGCAGCTTTCGATGCATCAGCGCTTCGCCGCCGGTGAAGACAACCTGTTCCACACCCAGCGCGAGCAGCGACTCACGCTGACGTTCCAGAACAGCGAGATCGAGCTCCTGGTTTTCCTCGCGTTTCCAGATGTCGCACATCGCGCACCGGCAGTTGCACCGGCTGTGCACATGCAGCAGAAGAATCGGCATCCGCGTCTTGCGGTGCTCCTGCAGGTGAGGCGTCTCCGCGATTGTTGCTGTCTCAGGCAAGAGCCACCGTCCTTTCTCCCAGGCGGATCACCCCATGCTGCTGCAGCATAGTGGCAGCTTCAAATGCCGGTCGAAGATCCCCGCGGATCCAGCGCCGCCGGCCGTCGACATTGATCTCAGTGAACCCTGCAAGCTCCTGCGGCTGGAGAATGTGTGCGAGTTCTTCCGCGACAAGCTGGATGATGCCATTCCGCATCACAAAATGGACGTCCTGCCATGTCAGGTGACGAAGCGTCTCTGCAGGTGATAGGCCGCGATCGGGTACGGCAATCAGATCGGCTCGGCCGTCAATCTGAATCTTCCCCTGACCCTCGGTCAGTCGCAACATCGTTGCCGGATTCTCCGTAAGCATGGAGTAGAGTCGTGCGGCCGGCAGATCGTAACGCGCTGTGACAAAGGCCGCTTCGTCCAGTAGGTCACCGCAAGCGGTAAGCGGAGAGTCGCTTCCAAGCGCAGCATTCTCGAAATTCTCTAGAAGAGTAGCGGCTGGAATCGTCCCAAAGAGAAACTCATTGGAGCTGGGGCAGAAGATCAAGCTGACTCCTGCTTCTTTGAGCCTGTCGATCATCTGTGGCGTGACCGCAAGTGCGTGAACAAGGATGGTGGAAGGACGCAACAGACCTAACGCCTGCAGCATTTCGATCTCTTGTTTCGCTCGCTCGCTTACCCCCTCGGCTGCATGTACGATCAGAATCTCTCCAGAATCGATCGATGATTCTTCCTGAAGCCCCGCAAAATCGAATGCAGCGGAGTGCACCCAGCGCATCTCTTCCACCACGCTGACTGGAAATTCGGGTTCACGCATTATTTCTGTAATCGGATTGTGATGGCACACCGTCGTTACACCGGACAGCAGATTCCTCAGAGCGCCCCACTGAATACGTGCCTCCCGTTGGATGCTGCGGTGCCGTGCGATGGTCTCGGCATGGTGCACGTGAATTGCGCCGGCCCATTCCTGGGCATCGGCATAGCCGCCTTCTCCCAGCCGTGGAAAGAGACCGAACTCCAGATGATCGTGCGCATTGATCAGGCCGGGAAGAAGAAGGTGTCCATCCAGGGAAACCTGCGTCATCGGCTCGGGCGAGCTATCCAGGAGGGAGCGTATCCGTCCTCCCTCGACGGTAAGTGTGCGTGGCAACGCATCATATGCCGATAGCGCACACTGACCTCCAGTGATAACGAACTCTGCCTGGGGTGCCTCTCGCACAAGCTGAAGCAGATACATCACTGGTTCTTCGGCAAGCTCTTCGAAGGAACGAGGCCGACCTTGCTGTACAAAGATTTCCCGCTCCGCTTCGGAAAATCCAGGCTCCAGATCGCACACGCAATGGAACCCTTCGGCTGTAAAGATTGCTCTCAGCCTTTCCATGTCGATCTGGTTCCAGGCAATCGTGATCTCTTCGCCCTGCTGGTGGAAAGAACGATTCCAGCCGCGTCGCTGTGCCGTATCGGGATGAATGTCGGCCAGGATGATCTGGCCACTCGGATGGAGTAGCCGCCGCATCTCGCTGCAGAAGGCCCCGAGATCGCCTACGTATCCCAGAACAAGGGAACAGAGGACAACGTCGATCGACTGTGCGGGGAGAGGAATAGTAGTGCAGTCCGCATGATGAAATGTAGCGTTCTTCGGGAGCCGTTGTTTCGCCAGCTCCAGCATCTGCGCGGAGTAATCTACGGCGTGAATCCACTCTGGTTGCAGCTTGCTCAGAAGTGGAAAGTGTCTTCCGGTTCCGCAGCCGGCGTCGAGGATGGTCTTTCCCCGCAATGTTGGCAGAAGCTGACGAAGCAGCCTTGCCTCTAACGAGCAGAATGGATTGCGGGCCTCGTCATAGACTGGCGCCCACTCATCAAAGACTGCGGGAGTTGCGCGAGCTGCGATCATAAGCTTTCCCGCTTGGGTTTCCTGAGATCAATGAACCGCTGCGCCAGCACCAGTTCGTGAGGAGCCGTATAGAAACGGAACGTATAGCGCCATGCGCTGAGTGTCTGCAGTAGATAGCGTCCCCAGCGTGGAGCACGGATATCCTGCACCGTGGGCCAGCGCGAAGCAACGACGATCTCAAAGTTGTCGATCAGCCGTTTGGTCTTGTCCTTCATCCATGGAGCACGGGTATCGATGCGAAGGGTGAAATCCATCCACTTCTTCTCGGCCCACTCTCCCGGGCTGGTTGGGAAGCTGATCTTGTCGTCGACGTCGCCGTACATCGAGCCGCGCTGCGGTGTCGGCGTGTAGTGCTGAATGATGATCTCTGAATCAGGGTTGATGCGCTTGATCTTGCGGATGAACGCCAGCGTCTCGCGTGTATCGCGCTCCGGATCTTTTGGGTTGCCGACAACGAAAGAGAACTCCGGAATGATGCCGGCCTCACGTGTGCGGCGAGCCATGATCAGCGTCTGTTCGGTGGTGATGCCTTTCTGCATCTCTTTCAGCGCCCAGTCTGAGCCGGACTCGGCACCGAAGAAGATCATGGTGCATCCGGCGCGTCGGATGGCCTGCATGGTCTCATCGCTATAGCGGGCCATGATGTCAACACGCGCTTCGCACCACCAGCGCAGGTTCAATGGGGCGATGCGGTCCATGAGTTCCCGGGCTTGCTCTTCGCTCAGGAAGAAGTTCATGTCGTAGAACTGCACTGAGTCGGCGCCGTAGCGATCGACCAGGTGACGCAGAATCGCCTCGGTGCGCGCCGGAGACTCGAACTTTTCGGTTCTGCCATAGGCCGCATGTACACCGCAGAAACTGCAGTTGAACGGGCAGCCGATGCTGGCGTGGTGCACTGCGGTGCGTTTGCCGAAGAATGAGGGCCGAAGATACTTCTCGACGGGAAGCCGATGGAACGGAGACCAGGGAAAAGCGTCCGGCCCCTTCATCGGGCGCTCCGCGTTGTTGCGATGGAAGCCGAACTGGTCCTTGTACGAAAGCCCAAGGATGCTGTCGAAGGTGCGTTCTCCGCGAAGCGCCTCCAGAAGCTCGAGCAAGGTGTCCTCTCCCTGGCCGCGAACCGCGAAGTCGATGTACTTCGCATTGAGCGTTGCTTCCGGATAGATGGAAGGGAAGTAGCCTCCCCAGACGATCGGAACGTGAGGTCGCAGTTTGCGGATCTCGCGGCAGACCTCCATGCCGGCAGCCATCTGCGGTCCAGGCATCACCGAGACGCCGAGCAGTTCCACCCGATGTTTGTCGATCAGGCTGAGGAGCGTGCCCAATGGGTCATCATCGACGTTGCCGTCGACGATCTCATACTCCTCACGACCTTCCAGTACCGCTGCCAAAGCAAGCACGGCGAGGGGAAGCCTGCGGCTTCGAGGTTTCACGGCACGGGGATGAAAGAGAAGGATCACCCAACCTCCCCGGTCTTCTCGAGGTGCAACAGCATGTGATCTCCAAGGGTGCGTAACAGCGGCAATCGGGAGAAGACCATATCCAGCCGGACAAAGATCCGGAGCAGAAGAGGGTGTTTCCGTACCCAGCTCTCAACGTACGATGGCGGTACAAAAAGCCCAATCGCCCGCACACTGCGGAGTTTGAAGTACGGCAGGAATGCACTACGGAGCGTGCTCAGCGTGGGGTAATAAACATCCACCGGCATCCCTTGCAGCATGGCTTGATGTCTTCCCGTCCACCGGCGGAAGGCCTTTGCAGGCTTGCCGTGCAGCAGATACCACGCTGTCTCCCACAGGCAGACACGTGTCGACAGGCATAGAAGCAGAGAAGAGCCAGGCGTGGTTTTGTTTTCGAGTGCTACCGCTACCGGTGCGAGATCTCTGACGCAGTTCAGCCCTGAGAAGTTCGAGAAGACGCCGTCGAACTCTCCGGCGACCTCACGCAGGTCTTCTGTGGCTACCTGCCGGAACTGCGGATTCTCCGTCGTTCCTATGCTCTCCCGCCGTACACGGGCGCAGGCAATCATCCGCTCCGATACGTCCAGCGCTAGCACTCTCCAGCCATTCTCTGCGAAACGCAGAGCGTCTTCGCCGGTACCGCAGTTCAGTTCCAGGAGCCGTCTGCGGCCGTGAAAGATGCGGAACGCATCCTGCATGATGACAGAGCGCTGCGCCTGCCCGATGTGGCTCTGCGTGAAATCATCGTCATACGTGTCGGCCATCGCGTCGAAAGCCTGGCCGGCTGGGTGCGCCGCGATCATGCCTCTACCTCTGCGGCCGCGTCCATCAGACCGATGCGGGCATTGCGTATCTCTTCCGCCAGGCGGCTGGCCTCCTGTTCGTCCGGAGCCTTGAAGTCACGCATCCGGGCGAGAGCGACCTCACTGCGTAGCAGCTTGTCGGCGAAGCTGTAGTAGCGGCGAGAGTGGCGGCCGCGAATCTTGATCTCCCGGTCGGAGCTCGTGCCCCATGGTGCAAGCTGAATCAGGTCGTCCTGGATCTTCTTGTAGTAGGGCGTTCCTTTGATCGGATACGAGACGGTTGTGAAGAAGATATCCGGCTGCGTCCGGCTCACGTGCTGAATGGTGGCTTCGATATCTTCAAGCTCCTCGCCATCGTAACCCCACATCAGGAACATTCCGCTCTCGATGCCGCGGGTCTTGCTCAACTCTACGGCGCGCTGCACCTGGTCCAACTTCACGCCGCGCTGCATGGAATCCAGAATGCGCTGCGACCCGCTCTCCGACCCGATCCAGACGCGGAAGCAGCCTAACTCTGCCAGCAGATCCATCGCCTCTTCGTTCAGACGGTCGGCCCGGGAGATGCACTCGAACGGAATGCGAAGACCACGGCGCTTCATCTCCGCCGCATACGTGCGTAACCAGGTGTGGTTGATGGTGAAGACATCGTCCGAGACCCAGATCATGTCGGGCTGGTACTCGGAGAGCAGCCACTCCACCTCATCCACCACCAGCAGCGGATCGCGGCGACGATGGGTGTTGCCATAGACCTGATGGCTACACCACTGGCAGCGGTAGGCGCATCCGCGTGCCGTGATGAAGTTAACTGAACCTTTGCCGTGGTGTGTACGCCAGGTATCGACGTACTTCTGGATGTTCACCATCTTGCGCGCAGGCCATGGCTGATCGTCCAGGCATTTGATCTGTGCCCGTGGCGGGGTCTGGCGAAGCTCTCCATCTTCGAGATACGCCAGGCCATCGATCTTGCTCACCTGATCGAGCCCGCCTGAGCGGATGGCAGTCATCAACTCTTCCAGCGTCAGTTCGCCTTCACCCAGAACCACGAACTCCGCGCCCGCATCCAGATACTCTTTGGCGTAGGCTCCAGGCTCCGGACCTCCAACGATCGTCCTCCAGCCGGCCTCGCGTGCGATTCGCAGCAGCTCCACGATGTTGCTTCGAGTCATCAGATTGGCATAGAGGCCCAGCGTTGACGGTGTTCCGGTTTGCAAGCGTTCGATCAGAGCTGCCTTGGACGAAAAGGTTGTATCGAAGACCTCGACGTCGAAGCCCTTTGCCTGCAGATGCGAGCACAGATAAAGAATGCCCAGCGGGGCATAGGGCTTCATGATCTGCAGCTCTTTGGGGTCCTCGTAGAGGAAGTAGCCGTGGGCCAGCAACAGGTCGGGAGTCATACGGCGCCTCCAGCAGGTGTTAGTGCATGGAGCGGTAGAAAACTCGCAGAGTCCTTGCCAGAGCGGGGCTGCGGCATGTGGTCCACGTCTCTCCGCTCCTGCGGCTCAAGAGCGGCAATCTCTTCCCACACGGCAGCTACCTCCTGCTCATTGGCCGAACCGCTGCTCCATCCGCGGACTTCGAGGTGCAGCGCATCGCGGATCGTGCGATAGAAGCTGTCGGAGTAGGCGCCGGAGAACATGACACACAGATCGTCACTGTCCTTCCAGTTACGCTTTGCCACAAGCTCGGCCTGGACACGCTCGTAGAAGACCGTTCCGGGCAGGGGATACGAGATGCTGACACCGATGTCATCCGGGCGCGTGGTCCGAACCAGGGCAAGTGTCTCCAGCAACTCCTGCCAACCCTCCCCGGGATAGCCAAGCTGCAGGAAGAAACATGCCTTGATGCCGGCAGCGCGAAGATGGGTCCTTGCCGCGACTACATCCGCGACGTGAAGACGTTTGTCCATCGCATCCAGAACCTTCTGCGATCCCGATTCAACGCCCATCCAGACCTCGTCACATCCGCTTTCAGCCAGCAGGGAAACGACATCCTCCCGCAGGAGGTCGGCTCTCGCCTGGATCTTGTAAGGAATGACGGCATCGTAGGTGTGTACCCACTGGGCGAAGTCCTGCAGCCAGTGCCGGTTGAGGGCGAAGATATCGTCGCTGAACCAGATGTGTTTGGCACCGTGATGCTGCTTCAGATCACGCAGCTCCTGTGCGACATCGGCGGCGGGGCGAAGCTGGTACTTGTTGCCGGAGATTGGCTTCGCGCACCAGTTGCAGGAATAGGGGCAACCCCGGCTGGCGACGACATTCGCAGAGAAGTGCCCATGAGCTTCGGTCCAGGCATCGCGGTAGAGGCTCATGTCAATGAGGTCACGCGCCGGCAGCGGCATCTTCGACCAGTCGGTATTACGAACCGGGCTGCTGCCGCTGCGATGAAGCGAACCTGCCGTATCCTTCCAGATCAAGCCTGGGACTCCAGATGGATCCTGGCCCGCAAGGATGGCCTGGCACAACTCCGTGAGCGTGTTCTCTGCCTCTCCCGTCAGGATGTAGTCCACGCCGGCCTTCAGGTACTCTTCCGCGAAGTCAGTCTCGTCGGAACCATGTGCGACGACGACCGCCCCTGCCGCCTTCCCCAGCCGTGCGATCTGTTCTGCCGTCTGACGCATGGAAAGCAGACACATCTTAGAGAGAAAGTTGAAGTCATCCTCGTAAATCACTAGAATTTTTGGATTTTCCAGCTGAAGCATCGACTTCAGGCTGTGGAGAGGATTCTGCAGGGTGGTATCAAAGACCGTTACCGGCACTCCGGAATCCCGGAGTGCCGCCGCGGCGTAGAGCGTGCCCAGCGGGGCATAGGGCTGCATCTTCCGCAGTTGCTTCGGATCGTTCGCCAGGTGATAGGAGTGAGTAAGAAGTATGTCTGTCATCGTGGGGACTCCGTGCTAACACGCGGCTGCCTGGTCAGGAAGTTCCTGGCCGGTCACCAACGATCTGCGGGATGCAAGTGGTCCAGAAAGTCTGGAAGCCCAGAGCTCCCAGGGAAAGCCGTAATGGCTTGAGCGGACGCGCCAGCTTACGGTGCGTTTGAATAGCTGGCGAAGGACAGCAGTCTTCAAGGGCTCCTTGTCATGTCGGCGGTGAACCTTACCGTTCAGCAGGAAATAGTCCGTCATCCGCCTCAGGCGTTCGAGTTCCTCTCCCTGCAGCCATGGCAGGGCATTGACGCTGAGCGGCAGCTTGATCCACTCCTCCAGGGTCTGCGGCGCCCTCACTCCCAGCTCGCGAAGTTGCGGCCAAATGGGGATGCCGGGATAGGGGGTAAACAAATTTGGAGAGAACTGGACATTGTTGTACTGTTCCACGATGTCGCTCATTGTCTGGAAGGTAAGTACCCTATCTTCTTCTGTTTCCCCGGGATAGCCGAATATAAGGTTGAAGTTAATCTTGATGCCGGAGACGTGCGCTTTGCGTGCCGTCTCGTACATTTCGTCGACACGCTGGTGGCGCTTGTTCATCAGCTTGAGGACACGCTGAGCGGTTGACTCAGTACCGAAGCCCATCACCTTTACGCCGCTGTCGGCCAGGAGCTGTACCTCGTCCTGGGTCATGCGGCAGAGGAAATCGGTCGAGGCCTGGAAGGTCCACTGGAAGCGAACTCCGGAGTTCACGATCCCGCGTGCAATCGCGAGAGCCCGCTTTACGTCCACGGGAAAGTTCGAGTCGAGCAGGGCAACCTCGTCGATCCGGTACGTGCGAACCAGATCGACGAGCTCACCCACCACCCGGTCCGCGTCGTAGGCATTGAAGCGTCGCCGGTATACCACCATGTCGGTGCAGTAGTTACATGCGTACGGGCAGCCAACGCTGGTGGCGTAGGCCAGCTTGCGATGCCCATTGAGCGGCTCATAGGCATCGAAGTCCGCCAGGTCGTAGGCGGGCGCCGCGAAGCTGCCGATGGGAGCGACGGTGCGCTCGGGATTCTCGATGATCTCGCCATCCTGCTTCCAGTGGATGCCTGCGATCGGGCCAACCGAACTACCGTTGGTGTAGGCTTGGGCAAGCTCCAGCATGGTTAGCTCACCCTGTCCGCGTACAACGACATCTACGTACGCTTCGCGTACGGTCTGTGCCGGTTCCAGCGAGGGATGCCACCCGCCAAATACCACCGGAAGTTCGGGGCGAGAAGCCTTCAGAGCCTTTGCCGCGGAGATAGCTCCGCGAATCATCGGTCCGGTCAGCACGGAGATCCCGACGCAGACAGCGTCGGCACTCTCCGCCACGATGCGCTGCAGGTAGTCCTTATGAATGCAGGCGTCGATAATACTGACTCTGAAACCTGCATCACGCAGAACTCCGGCGAGCGCCAGAAGACAGAGTGGTGCCCCGAGCGGCGGACCGTCATAGGGCGGATAAAACAGAACGACCTTGTTTCGGCCGGGCGATGGGCGTGGTGAACTGTGCGCCGGAGCCGGCCGGATGGCGCTGGCTGGCAGCACGTTCAGCATGCCGCTGCCTCCGCCGGGGTACGCGCAAGGCGCTTGGCATCCACGGCCGGCTTTCCTTTAGGGATCCGCTTCTTCAGCTTGTTGTTCAGCCAGATATCGACCGGGAAACGGTACGCATCGTGATCCAGACGCCAGCGGGCCGGTAAGGAGATTGCCTTCTGGGCCAGCCGGATGATCGGCGGACGCGTGTCGGCGGCGATGGGAATACGGTTGAAGGCCAGGCGCAGGTACTCGCGGGTATCCTGAAGCCGCTTATGGTCCTCGCCCTTCAGCCAGGGAAGTTCCGTGTAGCGGGGAAAGAAGTCCGCCCAGCCTTCCAGAGTGGTCGGCGGCTCAATGCCAATCTCAGCCGTGCGCTTGAAAATCGGCGAGCCCGGGTAAGGCGTGAAGATGTTCGTCCAGAACTCCGCTCCCGGAAACTTGCGGCAAACGTCGAGCATGAATTCGACAGTCTCGCGGCGCTCCTTCGCTCCTTCGCCAGGGAAGGCGAAGATGATGTTGAAGGAGGGACGGATGCCTGCCTCCAGGCAACGCGCTGCGCTCTCGTAGATCGACTCGAAGTCCTGGAAGTCCTTGTTCATCGCCTTTAGGATCGCGGGCGATCCTGAGTCGACGCCCTGGCATACCTGCCGCAGTCCAGCGCGGCGCAGCAAACGCATGTCTTCCAGTGACAGCCTTGCTACCAGATTCGTCGTCGCCTGGATGCTCCAGGTGTAATGCGAATTCTCGCGGACCAGGCCCTCGGCGATGCCTCGTGCGCGATCCAGATCGACGAGGAAGTTGTCGTCGACCACCCAGATCATCTCCAGCTCATAGCGCCGGCTTAGATCGACGGTCTCTTCGACAAATTGTTCCGGGGGGAGGGCGTTCCACTTTCTTCCGTAGACGCCGCCGTTGGTGCAATAGGCGCAGTTGAATGGGCAGGCAAGGCTGGAGGTATACATCGCCCAGCGGCGGCCACAGGAGCGCTCGTAGGCATCGAAGTCGGCCAGGTGGTAGGCCTTTGGCGGCATCTCGACGAGGGGGCGTAGCGGTCTCTCGGGAGTAAAGATGATGCGGCCGTCCCGCTTGAAACCAATACCTGCGATCAGATCCGGTGCCGATCCACTGCTGAGGTGCTGCACCAGCTCCAGCATTGCGTCTTCGCCCTGTCCGCGGACGACGTAATCCACGCAGGCAGCCTCGAGCGTCTGCTGTGGCAACAGCGACGGATGCCATCCGCCCAGGACGATGGGGAAGTCAGGTTTCCACTCTTTCACGGCTCTGGCAATGGCGACGGTCTCCCGGATCATTGGTCCAGTGACCAGGGAGACGGCCAGGCAGAGGGCGTCCTTTACCTCTTCGAGAACCCGTTTCTGGAAGTCAGGCGTGATCGTCGAATCGATCAGACAGATCTGATAGCCGGCACGTTCCAGAGGTGTCGAAACGGCAAGAATACCTAACGGCGCCGTCGCTTCCGTACTGGCGAACGACGGGAAGAAGAAGACGATTTTGCGGGAGCGTGCCAGTTTCGGATACCTCGTTCAAGAAAAACGATAGAGACCCCGTCTCATGGCAATGTCACCTGCATGTCAGCGATTTGTAACTGTGTGGGCGACTTGTTTTTGCTTTGTCATTGTGCGGGAAAGCGAGCCCGATGGAGCTGATTTCAAAAGGCTTGCCACATCTGCCATTCATTTGGTGTGATGGTACGGCGGCAACAGCAACCGGAAAGTGGAGACCCAGATGATCGGAAGTAAACGTTTACTTGGTTCAATCGGCAAGATCGCCCTTCTAGTACTGGCTGGCTTGCATGCTTCCCGGGCGATTGCTCAGCTGCCGGATACGATCCTCTTTGGCGTCGCCTATTACGACGAATACACCCCGGTCGACCGCGTCGAAGAAGATGCTCGGATGATGAAGGCGGCCGGCATTACGGTCGTCCGCATCGCGGAGTCTACCTGGGGCACCCTGGAACCCCAGCCCGGCGTCTTCGACTTCTCTCACATCGATCGCACACTTGCCGCCATGCAACGAAACGGGATCAAGGTCATCATCGGAACGCCGACCTATGCGATTCCGACATGGCTGGCTCGCCAGCACCCGGAGATCCTGGTCGTCCGCCGCGAGGGGCAGGCCCACTATGGCCCCCGCCAGAATATGGACATCACCAATCCCGAGTTCCGGCGAGCGGCCGAGCGGGTGATTGTTGCGCTGGTGGACCACGTTAAGGACAACCCGGCGGTCATCGGGTACCAGGTCGACAATGAAACGAAGGCATACGGCAATACCGGAGCGAATGTGCAGGCGGCGTTCGTCAAGGAGATGCAGCGTAAGTTCCCGAGCCTGGACGGGGTCAACCATGCCTTCGGTCTCGATTACTGGAGCAATCGCATCAACCGCTGGGAGGACTTTCCCTCGGTAGATGCTTCGATTAACGCCAGCCTGTCGAATGCATTTTCAGAATTTCAGCGGGGTTTGGTAACGGAGTACCTTGCCTGGCAGGCTGGACTGGTGCGCGCACATTACCGGCCGGGGCAGTTCATCACGCAGAACTTCGATCTAAGCTGGCAGGGTTACTCCTATGGCGTCCAACCCGAAGTGAACCATTGGGAGGCCGCCAAAGCGCTCGATGTCGCCGGTATCGACATCTACTACCCGAGCCAGGACAAGCTCACCGGCACGGGGATTGCGTTTGGCGGCGATGTTGCCCGCTCCATGAAGAACGGGAAGAACTTCCTTCTTATGGAGACCGAGGCGCAGGGGTTTCCGAATTGGACACCTTATCCCGGCCAGCTTCGTTTGCAGGCCTTCAGCCACATCGCCTCCGGCGCCAACATGGTGGAGTACTGGCACTGGGCCACAACTGCCAATGGGATCGAAACCTATTGGAGAGGAGTGCTCACGCAGGACTACCAGCCCAACCCGACCTACGACGAAGCAAAGACCATCGGCGCCGATCTACAGCGGCTCGGAAGCAAGCTCGTCAATATGAAGAAGCACAATCAGGTTGCGGTATATGTGAGCAATACGGCGCTCGATGGCTTCGACGCATTCCGCATCAATACCGACGGCGGCATCGGCTACAACCAGGTGCTTCGTTCTCTCTACGACTCGCTCTACCGCATGAACGTAGAGGTGGATCTCATCTCTCCGTCGTCGACCGTCCCGCTGAGCGACTACAAATTGATCCTTGTGCCCGCGCTGTACTCGGCCAGTGATGCGGAGATCGCGAAGTTGAATGGCTACGCCAAAGCCGGAGGTCACCTCGTCTACACCTTCAAGAGCGGTTTTTCCGACGAGAACACGAAGGTGCGCTACGCCTCACAGCCTGGTGGAATCTCTGAGGCAGCAGGCGTGAAATACAGCGAGTTCGCAATTCCGGAGGGTGTCACGTTGGATGGTGATCCGTTCGGTGTCGGAGAGCAGGACAATAAGGCCCGCTGGTGGATGGAGTTCCTGAAACCTACCACCGCAACCGTCCTTGCTCGCTACAAGCACTCGTCGTGGCCCGCGTACGCCGCCGTAACGCGCAACAGCTATGGCAAGGGTGAAGTCACATATCTGGGATTCATGCCGACGGATGCGATGGCTGAAAAGATTCTTGGAGATGCTGCGAAACGAGCCGGGGTTGAGTCGCTGCCTGGCTCTCATTTTCCTTTGATTGTCCGTAGCGGAATCCTGCAGAACGGACATCCGGTCCACTACTTCCTGAACTATTCGAAGGACAAGCAGCAGGCGAGCTATGCCTATCAAAAGGGAAGTGAGCTTCTCTCAGGAAAGCAGATTAATCACGGACAGGTATTGGAGCTTGCTCCGTGGGGAGTTTCGATTGTGGAGGAAAGCGGACAATAGCCGCGCATCTTTTCATGACTGACAACGAAGGCTTCAGTCATGAACTGTCATATTTAATTCTTTGAAGAGGGGGACTCTTTTGCCGACTAGGTCGACATAACTACATAGAGATTCTGCAATACACTTTCGACGACCAATCGTGTGGTGGCGTCATCCTCCGCAACCCCTAGAGCTATCGCATTATTTGCGAAAAGTGAATGAGCGTAAGCCATTGCAGTTTTGATCCAGATGCAGTATCTGAAATGGGTTCTTCTAAAATAAGGCACTATGAATGTCACGCACCGCGGTCTTTTTGTCCTAACTGCTTTAGCCGGACTTCTGTCCGGAATGCATTGTGCGGCACAGACGACGATTCGCCTGGACGCAACCAGCCCAGGTAAGGTGTTTGAAGGACTCGGCGCTGTGAGTGCCGGAGCCAGTTCCCGCCTGCTGATTGACTATCCGGAACCGCAGAGGTCAGAGATCCTGGACTTCCTGTTCAAGCCGAAGTTCGGGGCTTCGCTACAGCATTTGAAAGTTGAAATAGGCTCGGACGTCAACTCCACGGATGGTTCCGAGCCCAGCCACATGCGATCAGCAGCTGACCATGATTATTCTCGCGGGTATGAATGGTGGTTGATGAAGGAAGCACGAAAGCGCAACCCGGCAATTGTGTTGGATACGCTGGCCTGGGGCGCGCCTGGTTGGGTGGGACATGGTGAATTCTTTAGCAAGGATATGGCGGAATACATTGCAGACTTCCTGGCGGGAGCTCAGAAACAAGGTCTGAACATTGAATACACCGGAGCATGGAACGAGCGCCGGCCCGACTATGAATGGGTAAAGTTGCTGCGCACGGTGCTTGACCAGCATGGCCTGAAGACCAAGATCGTTTGCTGCGACCTGACTCCGAATTCCGGCATGTATACGGTACTGGATAAAGTGAACGCGGATCCGGTGCTGGATAAAGCTGTCGACGTGATTGGCGTACATTATCCTGCCGAGGTTCCAGGAATTGCACCGGCAGCGATTCAGGACACTCCACGCCGCGTCTGGTCCAGTGAAGATCAACCAAACCCTGGCAGCGGTCCCTTCATCGCGCGAGATTGGGCTCACGGAGGGCGTATCCTGGCGCGGCGTTACAACGAGAACTACATCAAGGGGCACTTCACCAAAACCGAAATCTGGAGCCCAATCACCTCGTACTACGATCTCCTTGCAGCGCCGAACTCCGGTCTGATGTATGCCAATACGCCGTGGTCGGGAAACTACGAGGTGCAATCCACGATCTGGGTAACGGCGCATACGACACAGTTTGTAGACCCGGGATGGAAGTACATGAATACTGCGACAGGCTATTTGCCTGGCGATAGCGGCACCTATGTCGCGATGCACGCTCCTCTGGCAGGGAACAAGCCCGCTGATTGGAGCGTCGTCCTGGAGACCACGTCCGCGAACCGTATGCAACACGTCACACTGCAGGTGGGCAGGGGACTAAGCAACGAGACCGCGTTTGTCTGGCAGACGAATGCAACAAAGACGTTTGAACAGGTTGCTGCTATTCCCGTGAAAGACGGCGGATTGACGTATGACTTTGAACCGGGCTCCATCTATACCATCACGACAACTATCGGCCAAAATCGCGGTACAAGCCGTCCGCCTGCAGCTGCGGCATTTCCTTTCCCTTATGCTGACGATTTTGAAGCAGTAGAAATCGGTCGCACTGCGAAGTATCTGAGCGATCAGGACGGCGCATTTGAAGCGGCTGCATGTGACGGACGCACCGGCCACTGCCTGCAACAGAAGATCACGGAAAAGCCAACTCCCTGGTCGCCACGGCCTGATCCATTCACCATCGCAGGTGACATCAAGTGGAGCGACTACAAAATTGGTATCGATGTAACGGTGCCTAAGAATGGTGTCGCAACGCTACTTGGGCGGATAGATTCCGCGGATGTCTTCCAGGACCACAAGGCTATGTATCCAAGCGCTTATGTTCTCAAGATGGAAGCGAATGGTATGTGGTCACTGCTTTCGACGCGATTCAAGAATGCTCCGACGGCTCTTGCTCAGGGACATATTGATATCGGACAAGGGTGGCATCGAATAGAGCTGCAGTTTCAGGGAGCCTCAATCACCGCGCTCTTAGACGGGAAGCAACTTGCAGTGGTTCAAGATACCGCACACTCTTCAGGAATGGTTGGCTTTGGGAGCGATTGGTCGAGAGTGCAATTCGACAATCTCAGAATCAGTAAATAGGAGCAGCCTGTCGGACCGCAGCCCAAAAGAGTTTGTAACTGGAAGCCGGTTCCAGGCTAGAGCATCTGCGGATGTAGTGTAGGCTCCCCATCTATGGCCGTTTGCCGCAATGAAAACGCCGCTACACGTCTCTTCCGTCATACCCCAGAAACAGGGAAGTGCTCTGGAGGCATTTGGAAGGGATATCCAGTGGGATCTGTACGAGGGAGTTTTTCTATTGGAGCTTAGCGTCGGCTGGAGGATTTTCGTAAGTCGCTAAGTTGTTGGGGAGTTTGGAGGCGCGGGTCGGAATCGAACCGACGCATAAAGGTTTTGCAGACCTCTCCCTTACCACTTGGGTACCGCGCCGAATGCTGTAGGGATTGACAGCAGTGGAGGGACTTTATTGGAGCGGGAGACGGGATTTGAACCCGCGACATCTTCCTTGGCAAGGAAGCACTCTACCACTGAGCTACTCCCGCCCGTTCCAAGAACAACTATATCGATTGGGGCGAAATCAATCAAGTCCGCCCGTGACTTAGTTGTTGGAAACGGTGATCGGAACCAGGGGGCCTGTATTTCCTTTGCGGCGGTTGCGAACGATGTGGGGCGTCAACAGAATGACCAGATCGCTCTTGCTGCGTGAGCTCTGCTTGTTTGTGGTGCTGCCGAAGCCAGGCAGCTCGCTCAGCCCCGGCAAGCCGCTTACCGCGTACGCCTCCTGCTCCGACATGGCCGAGACCAGCATGATGGTGTCTCCGTCATGTGTCGTGACGTCTGATGCATATTGACGGCTTGCGAGTACAGGGATGCCGTTCAGCGAGGTTCCAGCCAAGGCCTCGATCTTGAAGTCCATCTTGACGTGAATGTCCCCGGTCTTCTGGATGGTCGGCTCGGCCTTGAGGGTCAGTCCCAGGTCTTCGTATTGAATCTGCGGAATGGCGTTGCTTAGCAGATTCGATGAGGAGGAGTTGGTTCCAAGATACTGCGCCAGCAGGGATGAGGCTGTTGATGATGCCGACGAAGTGAGGTCCGAATAAAGAGAGGTAGCGATCGGATAGCGCGTTCCCGCGCGGAAGGTCGATTGCTCTCGGTCGCGGACACGCAGCATCACGTCATCCAGTGCACGTGAATCAGATGACGTGAAACCCAGGTTCAGTATCGGTGTGAGTCCGGCAGAAAGGACAGTAGTCGTCAGGCCTCCGCCAACCGCGAGGAACGAATTGGTCAGCAAGCTGGAGCTCACAACTCCCGAAGCCAACAGGTACAGCGCAATCTGTGTCGGTGTTGTCGACGAAGTGAAGATGCCGGCTGCATAGAGCTGATTGATCAGGCTCTGATTGGACGAAATGATGCTCTGCGCCTGTGATGCAAGGTTGTAAGCGCTGAGCTGCGTTGGAAGAATGATGCCTACATTCCGCGTACGCGAGGTGTCCAGGGAATAGACCTTCAGGTCAAAGACAACTTCGCTTCCGCCATCCAGAAGGTCGCTGAGCACGGCATTCATGGCGTTGATGGACTGCTGCGGTGCTCGTACCACCAGGTTTCCTGAATTTACCTGGACTGTCGCCAGCTTGATATCGAAGACCTGGCGCACAACGTTACCCAGCTCGGTCATCTGCGTGTTGTTCAGGCCGGCAAGATACACCGTTTCCTGAAAGAGATGCTCGTACTGGTCGTGATTCTCCAGGGTATCGCCGGCGACGATGATGGTGTGTTCGTCAATGGGAACGGCGAAGGTGTGGAAGAGCTGGCCAAGGATATCGAGAGAACGCTGATAGGTCAGGCCGTCGAGATCAATCTTCGTCTGCTCGCCGCTGAGGCCGTTGCCAAAGATAACGCGGAGGCCGGCCTGATTGGCGGCTGCCATGTAGGCTTCGCGGGCCCCTCCCCGCAGGTGCAGGCTGATCGGAGTGTTTTTGAGGGCCAGGGAGATTGGACCGGCAAGCTGTGGCACCGCATCGGCAGGCAAAGTCGGCACCGCCTCAACACGCGGCGTAGTGTCAAGGTTGGCGAAATGCTGCGTAACGATAGGATTGTCCGGGGCAAGGGCACGTGCCTGTTCCAGAAGGCGGGATGCATCCGTCAGGTTCCCCGAAAGTCCGGCATTGGCTGATTGCTGTACGAGCCCTGTGACACGGTGTTCCCGGGCAGTTAGCGCGGCGGCGGCATATTCAGCCTTGGAGGGATCCAGCTTGAAAGCCCGGGCGAAGGCTTTTTCGGCGGCAACCAGATCGTTCCGGTCCAGTGCCCGCGCACCGTCCAAATAAGAATCGGCAGCCTTCCTGGCCTGTTTTGCCGAGACTGGTTTCGCGGGAGTCTGCGCACCGACGTACGACCACGCGGCGCCCGCAAACAAAACTGCGGCCACGGTGATGCGAAGATGCTTCATCGAAGAGTTAGACGCGAAAGAAAGGGATTAGAGTGTTTTTCCTGTTGCTTGGTATCCCGATAAAGGAGTGTTGCAGCGTTTTCATTGCGGAAAACGCCCATGAATGCAGAAGCCCTACGCAAGACCTACAGGAAAAACGCTCTAGCGTGCGCCGACAACAACATTGAATGCCGGCCGCTCCACATTGCGCTCACTGCGCACGGGACGGCGGAGGCCATTGCGGATGGCGTTCGAGTCCATGTTCAGCTCGGCCAGCGTACGGGAGAGTGTATTGCGGTGCATGCCCAGCTCTTCCGCGGCCTTGCACTGGTTGCCGCGATGATGCGCAAGCACTTCGAGGATGTAGCGCTTCTTGAACTCGCGCACAGCGTCGGTATAGCTGATTCCTGCATTGTGCATCTGTGCGACTAGAGTCTCAAGTTCTCGCTTCATTTCTTCCTCATTCAAAGTTACAGTCGTTCTCTTACCGATGTCGGGAGACCGTAGCGGCCTCTTTTTTGAGTTGCGAGACACCGTTCATCACGCGCTGCTGAAAATCAGTTGGCACGATGAAGGATACCCCATGCGATGCGGTTAGGAAATAGGGAGCAAGGTACGACTGGCGAAACAGGGTCGATTTGGGCAAAAAAGCCGCAACGGACATGACAATTGCCGTAACGGCCAGACAACCCCGCAGGAATCCAAAACAGGCTCCTCCCAGACGATCAGCCATGCCAAGTCCAACGGCCTCACAGCTTTTGCGGATGGCAAGGCCGGCCAGTGTTGCCAGCAGCATAACCGCAAAGGCGATGATCAGAAATGCCGCCGTCTCAGCGGCTGGCCGTGCCGTGATCCATCGAGCCAGAACAGCCGCGACCTGCGGATAGTACATACCCGCCAGCACGATGCCGACCGCGATGCCTGCCAAAGAAAACAGTGACCGGATGAGGCCACGCAGAAAGGCGGCAATCACCGACCAGGCAAGCAGAGCGACGATGGCGTAGTCCACCGGAGTCATCACTTTTATTTTGAGTGATAGCTGGCGGATTTAGCTGTTGACTCTTTGGCTACACCTCAATTTGGCTACGCCTGAAGAGGGTGGCCGGTGATGCGTTGATACGCCTCGAGGTACTTCGCGCGGGTATTGACGATGACCTCCTCCGGCAGAGCGGGCGCCGGAGCCTGCTTGTTCCRGTGGATCGATTCCAGGTAGTCGCGCACATACTGCTTATCGAAGGAGGGTTGCGCCCCGCCGGGAGAGTACAGATCGGCGGGCCAATAACGGGAGGAGTCCGGCGTCAACACCTCGTCCGCCAGCGTGATGGCGCCGTCGCTTACGCCAAATTCGAACTTCGTATCCGCCAGGATCAGCCCCTTCGATTCGGCATGAGCGGAGGCTTTGGCATAGATGGCCAAGGTCAGGTCACGCAGGTTGGTGGCGGTTTCCTGCCCGACCACCCGGATCACCTCTTCGAACGAGATGTTCTCGTCGTGCCCCACGTTGTTCTTGGCTGCGGGGGTAAAGATCGGTTCCGGTAGCCTGTCGGACTCGCGCAGCCCTTTGGGCAGAGGAATGCCGCAGATCATGCCGGTCTTCTGGTAGTCCTTCCAGCCGGAGCCGGAGATGTATCCGCGAACGACACACTCAACTGGGAACATCTCAGCTCGCTTTACCAGCATCGAGCGCCCCTGAAGTTGCGTGGCATAGTCCGGCAATGGAGACGGATACTTGGCGACGTCGGCTGCAATCAGATGGTTGGGGACGACCTCCTTCAGGTGCTCGAACCAGAAGAGAGAGAGCTGCGTCAGCACCTTACCCTTGTCAGGAATGCCCGAGCCGAGCACATGATCGAATGCCGAGATGCGGTCGGTTGCAACGAACAGGAGTTCACGGTCGCTGACCGCCAGAATGTCGCGCACCTTACCGCGAGCAGTGAGCGGTAGAGGCAGGTCGGTTTGAAGAAGTGCTTGATGCATATGGGAAAACATGAGTGTATCAAGTGGTTACTTCGAGGCGGGAAGATACCGCTGCGTCGATCTGTTCTAGGCGGCCTCATTCCTCGGCTTAGGTGGATGCGAGAGCTGCTCTCGCGCCAGCTTGCGTTCGGCAATTGCCGCTTCCAGCTCTGAATTGAACTCTGCTCCCAGCAGGATTGTGAGGGCTGTCAGGTAAAACCACGTCAGCAGGATGATGACAGCTCCCAGAGAGCCGTAGGTCACCGAGTAGTTGTTGAAGAAATGCAGATAGGTTCTCAACCCAATGGAGGCCGTCAGCCAGCAGGTAATGCCGAGTGCTCCCCCGGGTGTAAGCCATCGCCAGGCGCGAACCTTGAAGTTTGGCGCGAAATAGTACAGCGAGGCGATCGTCAATGCCAGGAATGAACCGCCGACAGCATACCCGAGAATGCGCGCCATCCAGCCCACCACTGCGGGAAGGCCCATCGTCGCCGTAAACCAGTGGCCGAGCAGGTCACCTCCCAGCATTGACGACAAAGAGAAGGTAAGCATGATGGAGATCACGACTGTCAGCACCACGGCGGAGAGGCGAGCCCGCAGATACGAGCGCGATTCCCGGATGTTGTAAACCGAATTTAAGGCTTCCTGCATGGCTGAAACACCGACGGAGGCAGACCACAGCGCTGCCAGCAAGCCGATGGTGACCTTTCCGGTGGTGGAATGTGCCGTCGTCTGATCGAAGGTGTGCAGCACCAGGTCGAATGCCTCCGGCGGAATCACCTTGGCGAGATATTGCAGGATCTGCATGTAAAACCCTGTTGCGGATTTGGCCGCAATGCCGAGCAGCGAACTGGTTGCGATGAGCGCGGGGAAGACTGCAAACAGGAAGTAATACGCCAGCTGTGCCGAACGGCCTAACAAGTCATCTTTCAGGAGCGATCGCGCGGTTCGTCGCAGCACAACACGCAGGCTGATGCCTTCTAGGTTCCATAGAGATCGCAGCGGAGACCGGTTGACCATGTCCCATACGTACTGCGGCGCCGAAGGACTCCTCGGCTCGGGTTGGGCATCCAGCAACATGCATCTACGTTGGATGGCTGGATCGCAGCAGGGTTTGGATGCCTATCTCAACGAGACAAAACAAAGGGCCTCGCGATGGAGGCCCTTTGTCATTTTGTTGCTTGTATTTAGGCTGCGTTCGTTGTCCGGTCTGCCCGGTTCAGATTCACGCTGACAATGCGCGAGACGCCCGGTTCCTGCATCGTGACGCCGTAGATCATGTCGGCTTCTGACATGGTGCGTTTATGGTGCGTAATCACCACAAACTGTGTATTTGCCGACATCTCGCTTACCAGCTTGGCGAAGCGGCCAACGTTGGTTTCGTCCAGAGGCGCATCGACTTCGTCCAGGATGCAGAACGGCGCCGGAGCGTAGAGGAAGATGCCGACCAGCAGGGAGAACGCGGTAAGGGCCTTTTCTCCACCTGAGAGCAGCAAAATGTTCTGCAGCTTCTTGCCCGGAGGCGAAGCGATGATGTCGATACCGCTCTCGGAGATGTTGTCCGGATCGGTGAGCTTCATCATGGCTTGGCCGCCATTGAACAGTTTGGTGAAGGTGGTTGAGAAGTTCTCGTTGATCTGTGTAAAGGCCTCTTCGAACTTGGTGCGCGAGACCTCGTCGATTTCCTTGATTGACTGGTGGGTGTTCTCGATCGAATCCAACAGATCCTTACGCTGGCTTTCGAGGAAGCCGTGGCGCTGCTCGGTCTCGGCAAACTCTTCCAGGGCCATCATGTTGACCGGTCCCATGTTCTCGAGCTTCTGCTTCAGGTTCCCTGTCTCTTCGCCGGCTGCGGTAAGCTCATCTCCGCTGATACGCAGCGTTAGTTCGTCAGCACGCAGCTCCGCTGCCTCGACACCCAGGTCCGCCATGGTTTGTGCTTCGAGATGCTCGATGTCCGAGCTCAGACGTGCTGCCTGTGCTGTGAGTGCGCTGCGCTTTTCCCGCAGAGCATCGGTTTCGATACGCAGCGTCTTCAGCTTTTGTTCAAGCTCAGTCAGCGAGGCGCGTAGCGCTGTCGCTTCGGAGGTGAGTGTCTGCTGTTCGGAGATTGCCTGCTCTCGCTGAGCTGCCAGCACGGTCTGCTGCTCGGCCAGTTGCAGGTTTTCCTCTTCGCGGCGCTGCTTCTCCGTAGCTCCGGACGTAAGCTGCTGTTCCATCTGGAGGAGCCGTTGCTGCTGGCCGTTGAACATGCGCTGGTTCTGTTCAAAGGCAGCCGTTGCATTGCGACGGCGCTCTTCCAGGCCGGCGAGCTGCGCTGAGGCTGCGGCGGCCTCAGACTGCAGCACCTCGCGGCTCAGACGCAGCTCGTCCATGCGTGCCGTGAACTCGGCGATACGGCCTTCGGCAGAGGCGCGCTCGGCCTCGTACTTTGCAGCCTCTTCCTGCTTGCGGCTAATCAGGTCCTGCTTGGCATTGCGGGCTTCGCGGTTGCGCTCGACAGAGAGCTGCCATTCGGCCAGGCGACGCTCAATACGGGCAGCCTCCGACTCCATCTGGCGCAGGGCCGCGCCTTGGTTAGCAGACTCACGTTCGGCTTCGCGGCGCTCAGCTTGCTTGTGCTCCAGAAGCTGTGACAGTTCAGTGATCTGACGGGCCAGGGTAGCGGCATGAATCTCGGTCTGCGAGAGTTCGGCTTCAAGCCCCTCCAGCTTGGTCTGAATCTCACGCAGCTCGCGCTTCAGCGCCAGGGGGCCTTCGCCGCGTGGACGTCCGCCGGTGACCGTAACGTTATGGAAGGTCTCGCCGGATGGTGAAAGGAAGAAGGCATCCGGATTCTGCAGCGCAAGGTCACGCGCCGTGGAAGAGTCCGGAGTGACATATCCCTCACGCAGCTTCGGCAGGACCACCTCGAGCGATTTGCCGAAACCGTTCAATACGCGGATGCAGTTCTTCAGCGGCACAATGCCGGTGTGCCCGGTGGTGTTCGCCGTGGATTCCATGCCCGCGGTGAAAGGGAACCGAGCCTGTGAGTCCGGAGGATGCACCAGGAAGGTCGCGCGGCCTTCAACATCCGACCGCAGCATCTGCATGCCCTGGTCGGCGGCGTCCCAGCTCTTGACGACGATGTAGTTCAACTCGTCACGCAGGAACTCATCGACGACCTGCTCATACTGGCCATCGACTTCCAGAAAGTCGGCGAGAGTTCCGATGGGCGCAACCGTGCTGGTGGCGGCATTGTGGCGGAAGATGTTACGGACCGTATCCGTCGAATAGCTGTGCTCGCGGATCAGGGCTTCCAGTGAGTTCCGGCGGCCCAGCAGGGTGGCAACCTCGGCGCGAAGCTGGTCGCCACGGCGCTTGGTCTCAGACTCTTCTGACCGTTTGCTCTCAAGCTGAATGCGCAGATCGGCGATCTCGGCTTCAAGGCGCTGCAGCCGATCGGTGGCCGACTCAAACTCGATCGAAACCTGTCCACGACGCTGCCCCAGCGCCTCAAGCTCTTGGCGGGCCGTCTCTGATTCGGCGGTCAGGCGCTCGGCTTCGCGCTCCAGGCCTGCCAGCGACTCGGCTGCCTGGGCCTCTTCGCGATGGGCCTGCGAGGTACGCTGCATCCACTGGATGGCCTGCTGACGATGCGCCTCGGCTTCACGCTCTGAGGAGCCTACGGCGCGCACCGCTTCCTGAGCTTCAGCCTGCTTCTGTTGCGCCAGCTCGCGGGCGCCAGCGGCCTCAGCCGTTGCCGACTCCAGGAACGACTGTGTCTCGGCACGTTCGGCGGCCAGAGTCTCCATCTGCTGGCGGATCTGGGCGAGCTCGGCGTTGCCGGTCTCAAGACGTGTTTCCAGCTCGGAGATACGGTCGGTATTCGAGGCTGTGCGAGCCACCACGCGCTCCAGCTCAACGGCAGTCTGGTTGGAGCGGACACCCGCTTCGCGGATGGCGGCATCCAGCTCATAGCCGCGGGCGCGGCCGGTGCTGGCCTCGGCGTCCAGGGTCTCGAACTCTGCAGCCTGGCTATCGATCGTTTCCGTCAGAGAGGCGATCTGCTGGGCCGTATTCGCCTGTTCGGCGTCCATCTGCGCCAGCTTACTTGCCAGCACAACCCGCAGTTTGGTGCGCAGTTCATCGCGCAGGGCCACATAGCGTTCTGCCTTGGCCGCCTGGCGCTTCAGGCTGGCCATCTGGCGCGTGACTTCGTCGAAGATGTCATTGACGCGGGCAAGGTTCTGCTTGGCAGCCTCAAGGCGGAGCTCAGCCAGCCGCTTCTTGGTCTTGAAGCGTGTAACGCCGGCGGCCTCTTCGAGGATGGCCCGGCGGTCCAACGGCTTGGAGCTCAGCAGTTGACCGATGCGCTCCTGACCGATGATCGCGTAGTTCTCGCCAGAGAGACCCGTACCCATGAAGACATCCTGGATGTCGCGCAGGCGGCAGATCTTGCCGTTCATCAGGTACTCGGACTCGCCGGAGCGGAACAAACGGCGGGTGACGGTAATCTCGCCAGCGCGTACCGGAGCACGATTGAACTTGCGACGGCGGATCTTCAGTACCACATTGTTGGCCGCATCGGCTTCGGGAATGCCTTCGAGCTGCTGTTGCGGATGCGCTTCACCATCGATTACCTGACCTGGCTGCGCTTCCAGCACCGCGGCTTCGGTGTCGGCGGCACGCTCAGCGCGCAGGGCAGCTTCGTCCCAGTCGCCGTTGGGCTTGATAGCCCCGTTGTCTTCCGGATGCTCGTCTTCGATCTCGATCTCGGGCGTCTCGCCCGGCGCCAGCAAATGGCCGTCATAAACCTCGGGGTCTACCAGCGTGAGAGAGACTTCGGCCATGCCTGTCGGTTTGCGGTCGCGGGTTCCGGCGAAGATGACATCTTCCATCTTGGTTCCGCGCAGGCTCTTGGCTGACTGTTCGCCCAGTACCCATGTAATGGCGTCCGAAATATTCGACTTGCCGCAACCGTTCGGGCCAACAATGGCCGCAATGCCGTTGCCGGCGAGTTGAACCTCGGTGCGATCACAGAAGGACTTGAAGCCGAGAATCTGAATGCGCTTCAACTTGAGCATGGAATGGGTGCCTCCGAACGAAACAGGCCGTGAGCGTCCTTGAACATTGGACGTTCTAGAGCCTCATATCAATTGTGGGCATGTCGGGCTGCCTGAATCAACAAGTGCAACCCAAGATTTTGTGGATAAAACGGCCGTAACCCCACAAATGGGCGCCGCATGCAGTCAAAAGGTCCTATCAGGGAGGGAATCGTTCCGCTTCAGCCGTTTCGCTGGCCCATCTCACGCGCTCTCAGTGACAGTTTGCCGACCGGGAGCGTCTATAGGTTGTCATGGTCCCGTTACAAGGTGGTCAAACCACTGTGACGGTGCAGGATATGCCGCAGTTCTTCGCCACGTCCGGCTCTTTCCGTCCTCTTGCCAGAGAGCAACGAGCTTCTTATAATCCGCATCAACCCCCTATGGCAGGGCGAAGCGGCGCAGCGCGCAATCGCTGTCGTGCAGTGAACCTCTGGTCCATAGGGAAATTCTCCCTGCTGTACCTTCATAGACATCGCACAGTAGATTTTGAGAGTACTTAGGAGCCTTATCAAAATGAAGAAGGTTTTGTTCGCCTCGTTCCTGGCGGCCGCTGCAGTTGCGGTCTCCCCTATCGCCCTGGTGGCAGCAACGGCCAACGTGGGCCAAGCCCAGGGTGGCGGCGTGCAGATGTCGCAGGAAGAGTACAACGCTTACGATGCGGCTACGAAGACTGCCGATCCGAAAGCCAAGATTGCCGCGCTGCAGGCATACCTCGACAAGTATCCGCAGAGCACCGTGAAAGAAAGCGTCCTGGAGCTCATCATGGGCGCCTACGGTCAGCTTAACGACGCTCCGGGTGTGCTCTCTGCCGCTGACAAGCTGCTGCAGGTCAATCCGCAGAGTCTGCGCGCCCTCACGATGGAGATGAGTCTCCACAAGACCATGGCCGATCAGAAGTCTGATCCGGCCGAGAAGCAGGCTGAGCTCGACAAGGCAGCCGATGCCGCCAAGAAGGCTTTGAGCGCGACCAAGGGTAAGGACATCGACCAGGCAACCTGGGATGCGATGATCAAGCAGGCTACTCCTTACCTGTACAGCGCAATCGCTTCTGCCGCCCTCAACAAGAAGGACACCGCCACCGCCATCGACAACTACAAGAAGGAGCTGGCTGCAGTTCCGGTCGAGCAGACCGCTACTCCCGGGCCCTTCCTGCAGGACACCTTCTTCCTCGGCCTGGCTTATCTGCAGTCCACCCCGCCTGACTATGTGAACTGCACCTGGTACACCACTCGCTTCGTCGAGATCGCTCCAGAGCCTTACAAGAGCCAGTACGCTCCTACTGCCAAGTACTGCTACACCAAGTACCACGGCAAGGCCGATGGTTATGAGACCGTGCAGGCCGCTGTGAAGAGCAGCCTGAATCCTCCGGCTGATTTCAAGATCGATCCGGCTCCTTCGCCCGCCGATATCGTTGCCCAGACCATCTCCTCCACCCCGGACCTCTCGACGCTGGCTCTCAGCGACCGCGAGTTCATCCTGGCTTACGGCAAGAAGGAAGATGCCGATAAGATGTGGGCTGTGCTGCAGGGTAAGGACGTAAAGATTCCTGATGTCGTGGTCGTTGAAGCGACGGGGTCGGTCATCAAGGGTTCTGTCTCCGATGATGCCGTCCAATCGAAGGCTGCCGACTTCACCTTCAATCTGAAGGAGCCTCTCACGAAGGTCCCTGCTGTCGGCGACAAGATCGTCATCGCCGGCACCTATGACTCCTACACTCAGAGCCCCGGGCAGGCTGTTCCGGTCATGATCATCATGAAGGACGCTATGGTGGAAGCTCCGAAGAAGACCCCTGCCAAGCCGGCTGCCAAGGCTCCGGTTCATCACGCTCCGGCCCGCAAGAAGTAACTGCGGTTTACGACAAGAGAAGGGCAGCCCCTCGGGGCTGCCCTTCTTCTTTCCTTCAAGTCGTCCTTAGCCGGCAGCGAGCTGCTTGGCGCGCTCTGTAGCCCGTTTTACGGCCTTGATGAGGGTTACACGGAGTCCGCCCTCTTCCAGTTCTAGAATGCCGTCCACGGTGCAGCCTGCGGGGGTTGTGACCTGGTCTTTGAGCAGGGCAGGATGGTATCCGGTCTCCAGCACCATACGCGCGGCGCCAAAGACTGTCTGCGCCGCAAGCAGCGTAGCCACGTCGCGGGGCAGGCCGACGTTTACGCCGGCCTCAGCCAGCGCCTCTACGATGATGTAGACATACGCCGGACCGGAGCCGGAGAGACCCGTTACCGCGTCCATGTGTTTTTCGTCAACAATGACGGAACGTCCTACCGTGTTGAAGATCTTCTGTGCCGTTACGAGTTGATCGCTGGAGACAAAGCGTCCTGGGCAAAGCGCCGTCACGCCAGCAGCCAGCATGGAGGGCGTGTTTGGCATTGCACGGATCACCGGGATATTCATTCCGGCAGCCTCTTCAATTGCGCTGGTCTTAACCGAGGCAGCAAACGAGACGATCAGCTTCTGCGGCGTCAGTACTGGCCTGATCTCTTCGACCAGTGTCGGAACCTGAGTCGGCTTTACGCCGACCAGGATGATGTCGGCCACTTTGGCGGCAGCCAGGTTATCGGTCGTGACCTCCACCTGGAACTGGACGGAGAGCGCCTGCGCGCGCTCCGGGTGTGCCACCGTGGCAACAATCTGTTCCGGGTGCAGCAGGTTGTTCTTCAGGAAGGCCTGCAGCAGAATGCCGCCCATCTTGCCGGCGCCAAGGATAGCGACCTTGATGCCGGGCAAGGATGCGGGCCCGAGGGTAGGTATCTCGATTTTTAGATCGTCGTTGACCATAAGTGTGTCGTTCTAGTCGATGAAATCAACTTTGGCTTTGTGAGGAATAATGCCGCGCTCGTAGCCGAGTTCGAGCAGCTTCTTGATCGCTTCTCGTCCATCGTCTCCGTAGTTGAGAGTACGCTCGTTTACATACATGCCAACGAAGCGGTTCGCCAGGCTGGTATCAAGATCGCGCGCAAACTGCATGGCATACTGCAGCGCCTCTTCGCGGTTGTCGAGGGCGTGCTGAATGCTGTCGCGCAGCGCCTGGGTCGTGGTCTTCATGACATCCGAGCCAAGCGAGCGGCGAATTGCGTTGCCGCCGAGAGGCAGCGGCAGCCCATTGGTTTCCTCACGCCACCACTGACCCAGATCCAGAATCTTATGCAGACCGCTGTTTCCGTAAGTGAGCTGCCCTTCGTGAATAATGAGCCCGGCCTCGAACTCGCCGCCGGCGACGCGCGGAATGATCTCGTCGAAGGGAATCGTTGCCGTCTCAACCTCAGGAGCGAAGAGCTTCAGTGCCAGGTAGGCTGTCGTCAACGTGCCCGGAACAGCGATCTTGAGCTTCTTGACCTCATCGGTGGTCAGCTTCTTCGGGGCCACGATCATCGGACCGTAGCCATCGCCAACGGAGCCGCCGCAGGCCATCAGCGCATAGTTGTCCTGCAGATAGGGATATGCGTGGAAGCTGATGGCGGTCACATCGTAAAAGGCCTCGTTCATGGCCTTCCGATTCAGGGTCTCGATGTCCGTCAGCGTATGGCTGAACTTGTAACCCGGGACACGAATCTTGTTCGTCGCCAGGCCATAAAACATAAATGCGTCGTCGGAATCAGGAGAGTGCGCGATGCTGATCTCGCGAATGGCGGAACTACTCATACAATCGGATGACCTCTGGAAAGGATACAGCGGTTAGTGTCTGTGGACTTGCGGATGTCGTCAGTGTGCAGCGCGACGCTGCACGGAGCGCGGTCGCTGGTACGGGTCGCTCAGATCGCCCGCGTCATTCGGTGACCACGGTCGTCCGTGCGGCTGGCGGCGCATCGATATAACACTCTCTTTGTGTTCGATGTTCGACACATCGTGGTGCTGTTCAAAAATATTTTCTGCGGTCAGATTCCCAGGCTTTTGACCCGCCGAAGCGGCCTTGCGGACGTGACGTGCAATAGCCCAGGACGCCCATAGAAGAGCGCAGACGGAAAGCACGGTGACCGCAAAAAGAATCTGCATCGGACAAAGGAAAGGATACCAAAGCATGGCTAGCCGGGCTGTGCGTTCTCCCGTAACCACGCAAGGTACGCCGCGCTGCCGCCCGTCAGTGGCACGACCAGTAACTCCGGTAAGGAATATCCATCCGGACGCTCCGCGTGGAAGTTGTTGATTCTTTCGTCGATCCGGCTGAGATTTGTGCCGAGCGACTTGATCGTGAGTTGGTACTCCTCACCTCGTTCGATGGAACCCCGCCAGCGATAGACCGATCGCACAGGACCGCTGATGCTGACGCATGCTGCCAGGTTTTCGTGCACCAGAACGTCCGCCAGCGCCTCCGCGGTCTCACGCGTGCCAACGGTTGTCAGAACTAGAACAGGCTCTGTCATGCATAGGAGTATTCCACGCCCTGTACCTACCCAGGTTCCGGGGAGAGAGTTTTGCTTGACCGCGGCGATGGCCGTCGATACTTCTGGAACTGTATGCGGAACTCTTCCAGCCTCTGGAGCAGATTGATCGGCGCGGGCGAGCGGCTCTATAGCGGCCGCCGCAAACTTGCGACCGTCGCGGCGGTGGGTTTGGCGATTTCGCTCGGATATCACGTCATCTTCGGCCAGAATGGTCTGACCATATATGAGCAGAAGAAGCGTGAAGCCAGGGAGCTGGATGTAGAGCTTAAGCGTCTGCAAAAAGAGAACGAGCAGATGTCTGGTCACATCGAGCGTCTGCAGAATGATCCAAGTGCGATTGAGCACCAGGCAAGGGAAGAACTTCACTACACACGTCCCGGGGAAGTCATCTACACACTGCCTGCTGCGCCTGCCAAAAAGTAGTCACTGCAAGTAAGATTGACTCGTTCCTATCGACTGGTTCCAGGACAAGACAGTGTTGGCGATCGGTGCCATGCACTGCATGAACCCTTGGAGCATATGCCGTTGGAACAAGGAGAGGCGTTCTGCGGGTCTCACTCTTTATCACTTGTTATAACGACACGCTCTTTCCCGGAACAGGGAAGGCGGTTGTACGCGTGCTCGAGCGGTTGGGGCATACGGTGGAGTTTCCTGCCGGCCAGACCTGCTGTGGGCAGATGCATTGGAATACCGGCTATCAGAAGGAAGCTCTTCCGCTGGTGCAGCGTTTTGTCGATCAGTTTCGTGATGCGGAAGCTGTAGTAGTGCCTTCGAGCAGTTGCGTTGCGATGATGAAAGATCACTATCCGCTGATGGCGGAGCAATTAAAGGACGAGACGCTGAAGGCAGAGCTGAAGCAGTTACTGCCGAAGGTGTGGGAGTTCTCGCAGTTCCTTACCGACTGTCTCGGTCTGAAAGATGTCGGCGCTTACTATCCGCACAAGGTCACCTATCACGCAAGCTGTCACGGTCTCCGTAATCTCGGAATCAAGGACGGTCCGATGGACCTGCTTCGCAACGTGAAGGGCCTGGAACTCGTCGAGATCGAGAACCTCGATCGCTGCTGCGGCTTCGGAGGAACCTTCGCCGTCAAAAATCCCGAGACTTCGATGGCCATGCTGGAAGAGAAGCTCGGTTCCGTGTTGAAGACCGGCGCCGAGGTCTGTACCGCATGCGACAACTCGTGCCTGATGCACATGGAGGGCTCGCTGCACCGCCAGAAGGCCGGCGTGCATACCATTCATCTGGCAGAGATTCTCGCCGGTGAGGAGGCAGGGCAATGAGCCGTATTCCGCTCGACCCGGCAACGTCGCCGGCCTTCCCGAAGGCGGCAAAGAAGTCTCTTGGTGACCAGCAGTTGCGCCGTAATGTGCGTCACGCTACCGATGTCATTCAGGCGAAGCGCAAGCGGATGGTCGAAGAGCGCGATGACTGGCAGGACCTGCGCGAGAGCGGCAGCCAGATTCGTCAGCACACACTTCGCTATCTGGATCAGTACCTGGAAGAGTTCGAACGAAACTGCACCAAAGCCGGCGGTCACGTGCATTGGGCTCGCGACGGCAAAGAGGCCTGCGAGATCGTAACCCGCCTTGCGCGGGAGGCTGGTGCAAAGGAGGTCATCAAGATCAAGACGATGACCTCGGAGGAGATCCACCTCAACAATGCGCTGGAAACCGCCGGCATCATGCCGGTTGAGACCGATCTCGCTGAACTGATCATTCAACTCGGTGAGGATCAGCCGTCGCATATTGTCGTCCCAGCGCTGCATAAAAACCGGCACCAGGTCCGTGAAATCTTCAAGCAGAAAATGGGGCTCAAAGACCTCGGCGATACTCCCGCCGATCTTGCCGAAGCCGCACGTTCCTATCTGCGCCATAAGTTCCTTACGGTGCCGACGGCGGTGAGCGGTGCTAACTATCTGATTGCCGAGACCGGCGGTGTCTGTATCGTCGAGAGTGAAGGCAATGGCCGTATGTGCCTTACACTGCCGGAAACGCTGATTACCATTGCCGGCATCGACAAGGTGATTCCGCGTTTCCAGGATCTCGAGGTCTTTCTGCAGACGCTGCCACGTTCCGCCACCGGCGAGCGTATGAACCCGTACAACTCGATCTGGACGGGCGTGCACGCGGGTGATGGACCCAAGAACTTCCACGTCGTCATCATGGACAACGCTCGTACCGAGGTTCTTGCCGACGAAGAGGGACGTCAGACGCTCCACTGCATCCGTTGCGGAGCGTGCCAGAATGCCTGCCCGGTCTATCGCCAGACCGGCGGCCACGCTTACGGCAGTGTGTATGCAGGCCCGATCGGCGCCATCCTGACTCCCCAGTTGCAGGAGTTGCATCATGCCGAGAGCCTGCCTTATGCGTCGTCTCTCTGCGGCGCCTGCTACGAGGTCTGCCCGGTCAAGATCAACATTCCTGAGGTGCTGATCCACCTGCGCCACAAGGTGGTGGAGAAGCAGACCAAAGGTCTCGGCACGCTCAACCCCGAAGCGGTTGCGATGCGCGTGATGGCCAACATCTTCCGCAGCGAAGCACGTTTCCGCGCGGCACAGAAGTTCGGCCGTACCGCCGAGAAGCCGCTGGTGAACCGGGAAGGCTGGATCGGTTGGCTGCCCGGCATGCTGGGTGGATGGACACAGGCCCGCGATCTGCAGGCCATGCCCGATGAGACTTTCCGCGAGTGGTGGGAAAAGCGCGACAAGAAGGAGGGCCGCAATGGCTGATGCCCGCTCTGCGATTCTTGAGAAGATCCGTGCCGTGAAACCAGCGGGCTTCGGAGACAAGGCGACTGCCTGGCAGCAGATTCCACGCAGCTTCCTTGTCGGCTCGACGCTTGGCCGTGAGGAGATCCTTCATCTTCTGGAAGACCGGCTGCTGGACTACGATGCAACCGTCGAGCGCTGTGTTCCCGGCGAGATCGCTGGTGTTGTCAAAGCTCTTCTTGAAAAGCGCGGTAAGTCGAGGATGGCGATTCCTGAGGGGATGGAGCCTGCATGGCTGCCCAATGAGGGAGTCGACTTCGTTGTCGATCGCGAATTGCCCTTCAGCGAACTGGATCTCGTAGACGGTGTGATGACCGGTTGTACTGTCGCTATTGCCGATACCGGCAGCATCGTTGTCCGCAACACTTCAGGGCAGGGGCGCCGCGCCATCACACTGGTGCCGGATTATCACCTCTGCGTTGTCTTCGCGAGTGCTGTGGTGAAGACGGTGCCGGAGGCGATGCGCCTGCTGCAAACCTGGAACACCGCTCCCATTACGTTCTTTTCCGGTCCGTCTGCTACGGCCGATATCGAGATGACCCGCATCAAGGGTGTCCACGGTCCACGCTTCCTGGATGTCGTACTGGTGCTCGACTAGCGCATTTTCCTTGTCCCGAAGCAGTCGATGCCCGCTCATGCACGGCGTGAGCGGGCATTCGCGTTTTCGCGAATCTCTGCCGCGAAGATCGGATCACAGCACCGCTTCGAGAATTTTTTCGAAAAATCTTTTCCTCATCACTGGTTGACCAGCCGCAGCTCTCCTCTACAAGCTATCCGGGATTTCAGGAACAATTCCTCTGTCGAAGAGATCTGCGCGTTTATCGGTCTCGGCGGCACGGACACGGAGCAATCCGAAAAAATACCACCGCGGCCACCCTGTCATATCTTTCTGTCTGTGGTCTGACCAATGTTGGGCATTTTTCAGGCAAGGGCTGACGATTGCAAACCACTCGCATGACACGCTGCCGGGGACGGGTGTAGATTGGCCCATCGCAAGGATTTACCTGTATTTTCGCGTGTAGAATCACCGTGTCGCGCCAGGCGCGCAATCCACAAAAGCGAATCGAAACAGAGGGAAAGATGTCAGGTCTAAAGTTCTTGGAAGATCGTTGGGACGACTCAATCGCGTCGAAATTGGATGAACCGGAGCTGCTCCGTTACCGCTCCAACCTGTTGGGCTCGGACCTGCGCATCACCAACTTTGGCGGTGGCAATACCAGCTCGAAGATCGATCAGGTAGACCCGCTGACCGGCCAGACGGTCAAGGTGCTGTGGGTGAAGGGTTCGGGCGGCGACCTGGGCAGCATCAAGCGCGCCGGCTTCGCCACGCTCTACATGGATCGCCTGCTCAGCATGGAGAAGATCTATCCCGGCGTTGCTCGCGAAGACGAGATGGTCGCGATGTATCCGCTGATCACCTTTGGCAACAATCCTGTCGCCGCCTCCATTGACACCCCGTTGCACGGTTATCTGCCTTTCCCGCACGTCGACCACCTGCATCCCGACTGGGGAATTGCTCTCGCTGCCTCATCCAACGGCAAAGAGAAGATGGAGCAGTTCAATAAGGAGTTTGGTCACAAGCTGGCGTGGGTTCCGTGGCAGCGTCCTGGCTTTGAGCTGGCCATGATGCTGAAGCGCGCTGTGGAAGCAAATCCCGGCTGCGACGGCATCATCCTCGGCGGGCACGGTCTGTTCACCTGGGGTAACACACAGCGTGAGAGCTACCTGAACACCATCACGATCATCGATCAGATCGGCCAGTTCATCGAGAAGCACGCTGTTGCGAAAAACGTTCCGGCCTTCGGCGGAGCAACGTTCCAGAGCCGTGATGATCGCGCTGACATCGCGAAGAAGATCTTCCCGGTGATCCGCGGCGCCGTTTCGCGCAAGCAGCGCTGGATCGGTACCTACTTTGAGGGCGCGGACGTGCTGGAGTTTGTGAACTCCTCGCAGGCCAAGAAGTTGGCTCATCTGGGTACGAGCTGCCCCGATCACTTCATCCGCACCAAGATCCGACCGATGTATCTCGAGTGGAATCCCGCAGGCGACCCGAAGGAGTTGGAAGCTCTGGTCGACTCCACGCTTGCGACCTATCGTGATGAGTATGCCGAGTACTACAAGAAGCATGCTCTGCCTGAGTCGCCTGCGATGCGCGATGCCAGCCCCACAGTGGTGCTGGTTCCCGGCGTCGGTATGTTTACCTTCGGTAAGAACAAGACTGAATCCCGCCTTACCGGTGAGTTCTATACCAATGCCATCCATGTGATGCAGGGTGCGGGCGCTCTCGGTTCGGGAATCGACTGCATCGATGTTCCGCAGGCTGGTCCGGCGGCCGGAGCCGCTGAGTTCACCGTCTATGAGAACTACGTGGCTCTGCCGCCCAGCGAGGCTTTCCGCATCGAGTACTGGGCCCTGGAAGAAGCCAAGATTCGCCGCATGCCTCCTGAGAAGGAGCTGAGCCGCCGCGTCGCTCTGGTGGTCGGTGGTGGTTCGGGTATTGGCCGTGAGGTCGCGCTGCTGGCTGCCGAGCGCGGAGCACACGTCGTCGTCGCTGACCGAGATGTCACCGGAGCTGAGAAGGTTGCTGAAGAGTGCAAGGCTATCGCCGGTAAGGAAGTCGTCACCTTCGCTTCCATTGATATTCGCGACCGCAATGCCATTCGCGCAGCTCTCGATGTCACCATCGAGAAGTTCGGCGGTCTCGATATCCTGATCAACACCGCGGCTATCTTCCCGTCCTCGCCTGATGGCGTCGTCAGCGATGCACAGTGGGCTCTGACGCTGGAGATCAATGTCACGGCGAACTATCTGCTCACCGATGAGGCGCAGAAGGTCCTGGCGAAGCAGGGACTGGATGGCAGCATGGTGCTGACCAGCTCTGCCAATGCAGTCGTTGCCAAGAAGGGAACGGAAGCGTATGACGTTTCCAAGGCGGCGCTCAGCCACCTGGTGCGTGAGCTTGCTGTTACCTACTCGCCGAAGATCCGTGTCAACGGCATCAGCCCGGCAACGGTTGTGAAGGGATCAACGATGTTCCCGCGCGATCGCGTGAAGGCGTCGCTCGCCAAGTACAACATCGCTTTCGAAGAGAACGAGACGGATGACGGCCTGCGCAACAAGTTGGCTGGTTTCTATGCGAAGCGCACGTTGACTCACGTCCCGATCGATCCGAAGGACTGCGCCGAGGCGATCCTCTTCCTGGCTGGTCCAAAGACTCCGGTAACCACTGGCCATCTGATTCCGGTCGATGGCGGTCTGGTGGAGGCTTATCTCCGTTGAGACGCACCGCACCTAAAACCCTTCGCCCTTCCGATACCCGCGCCTTGGTTGCAGTTGACCTTGGCGCGGGTAGCTGTAGGGTCTCTCTGCTTCGGTGGGTTGAGAACAAACCGCAGATCTCCCTGGTGCATCGCTTCGCCAATGCGCCGCGTGAGGTCAACGGCGGCCTGTTCTGGGACCTGACAATGATTACCGAGGGACTCGAAGCCGGTTTACGCAAGGCGGCTGAGATCGCTACCGAAGGTGTGCGCGCCATCGCTGTGGACGGCTGGGCCGTCGACTACGTGCGTGTAGACACGTCGGGCAATCCTCTTGGTGATCCATACTGCTATCGCGATGAGCGGACGATCAAGTCCGAGAAGTCTGTGCATCGTCGCTGCAGTCCCGATCGCATGCGTGAGCTGACGGGTATTCAGCTCATCCGCATCAATACCCTCTACCAGCTTCATGCCGATCAACTCGCCGGCCTTCCTGAAGGCGATCAGTGGATGAATCTGCCGGAGTACTTCCTCTCGCGATGGGGAGGAGCTCGTGTTGCCGAGCTGACCAACGCTACGCACACACAACTGGTGGAGCTGTACCGTCCGCAGTGGTGCCATGAGATCTTTACCGCCGTCGGCCTGGATCTTGCTTCCGCACCGAAGATCGTTCCTCCGGGATCGGATCTCGGCGAAGTCCGCGGCCCGCTCGCCGAGTTGCCGGCCTTCAAGGGAACCAGGCTCATTGCTCCCGGATGCCACGACACTGCCTCGGCCATCGCGGGCATTCCTGCCTCCGGCCGTGATTGGGCTTACATCAGCTCGGGAACATGGTCCCTGGTTGGTACGCTGCTGGAGCAGCCCCGGAACAGCGACGCCGTTAAGGCCGACAATTTCACCAACCTCGGAGCCGTGGGAAGCCGGATCTGCTTCCATAAGAACGTCAACGGCATGTGGCTGATGGAGCAATCCATGGCGTACTGGGCGGCAGAAGGGAAATCATGGAACATTGCGGACCTGATAAAGGCTGCAGAGCAGATTGGCAAGCCCGACGCCCTGCTCGATGTGGATGATGAAGACCTGCTGCTGCCCGAGCGGATGCCCGAGCGCATTAACGCACAGCGTGCGAAGAAAGGACTGCCGGCTCTCGATACTTCGTCAGCAGGAGCCCCGGTTATCGCGAATCTGATCTTCTACTCGCTCGCTGCGCGATATGCCAAGGTGCTGGATCGTATCTCGCTCCATAGCGGCAAGAAATTCAGGCGGCTCTACATTGTCGGCGGGGCCAGTCAGAATGAGTTTCTCAACCGTCTCACCGCGGAGGCTACTGGCCTCGACGTGCATCGCGGCGCGGTCGAGAGTTCTACGATCGGCAACTTCGCTGTGCAGATGGCGTGCCTGGAAGGCATGGGAGACAAGATCACCGGTGTCTTTGCCGAGAGCGTTGTCGACTGGTCCGGTCTCTTCTGCAATGCCGTCATGAAATAAGCATTTCCGCCGTACCGAAAAGGCTGCCATTGATGGCAGCCTTTTCGTTGCACGGAACCGATGGGGACTCGTCGCCGTATGAGGCTCTTATGTCTCGAACGTCCGCATGGACTCGCCGTTCCTTCCTCACAAACTCCGCTCTCGTCTGCATGGCGTCCTCGCTTCGTGCACAGACAGGATCTTCGTTTCGCGATACCGTGAAGCATTATGCGCAGGCGCAGCATTTCAGCGGAGTGATTCTGCTCGGCAAACAGGACAGTATCGTCGAACAATATGTCTTCGGAGATGCCCGGACGGAGCCAGGGACACCGGTCACGCTGGAGACGGTCTTTGAAGGTGGTTCCATCTCCAAATGGATCGCATCGATCGTCGTTCTGAAACAGGTTGACAAAGGCAAACTCTCGCTGGATGTCCCGATCTCGACCTATCTTCCAGCGTTTCGCAAAGATAATGGGGCGAAGCTGACCATGGCTCATCTGATGAGCCACCAGAGTGGTGTACCGAATCAGGTGATTCCTGCACTGCGTGCGGATCGTAGGCTGCAGGCCACGGCCGATGAGGCCGTGGCTCGCTGGGCGAGCGGCGATCTGCAATTTGAGCCGGGATCAACTTGGGACTACTCCCATTCCAATTGGCTGCTCGTCCGTGCCGCTGTGGAGCATGCGACCAGTCGGACCTACGAAGAGCTTGCCGCCGAGACTCTATGGAAGCCGCTGGGCCTGAAACACAGCGGCATCTTTTACGGAGAATCGCTCGCGATTCCGGGCATGGCAGAAAGCCGAAAGGCAGACGGCACACCGGACCCTTCCACGATGCCAAGCTTTATGGCGATGGTCGGTGGGTTTTATAGCAATGCCCCAGAGATGCTGCGCATTCTCGACGCCGTGGACAAGGAAGAGATTCTGAGCAAGGCATCGACCGAACGGCTCTTTACTCTGCGGATGCCGGAGCAGCACTATGCTCTCGGCGGGCGCGTGCGAACACGAACTCTGCACGGAAAGGAGCGCACGGTGATCTGGGAGGATGGCTCCAACCGCAGCTTCCGAATGCTTGCGGTGCGTGTTCGCGGCTCGGGAGAAGCGGTTATCGTCATGAATCATCGCGGAACAGACCAGCCTGCGATGGGGGATGTTGCAGACGCCGGTTTGAAATGGCTGTGTGATGACCAAAGCACTTAGAAAGCCGATCACTGACTGGCGAAAACTTACGGCCGGGGTTTAGAGCATCTTCCCTGTTGCTGAGTATCCCGGAAGAGGCATGCAGCGGCGTTTTCATTGCGGAAACGCCCATAGGCGTGGAATCCCTGCACCACACCTACAGGGAAAATGCCTCTGAACCTGGTATGTGTACCCATTGAACCGGCTTGTTATGGACATCCATCTCGCGAAATGAGACGGTTCCCGATATGACAGCCATTTCCAGTTGCAAGCCATGCATCCAAACGGGCATGGTGTAGGCGAGAGGTGATCTTCGTCGATGCTCCGTTCCGCCCTTGTGAGTTTTGTCCTGTCTGCAGCGGCTGTCTCCATGCATGCTCAAACCCCTCCTCCTGCGGTTGCCTATTCTCCTGGTGGCCCCTCAACTCCCACAACGGCTCCGGCACCGATGTTGCTTTGGCCGAACGGTGCTCCTGGAGCGCAGGGAGAGGCCGACGACGATAAACCAACGCTCACGGCCTATATTCCGGCACAGAACCCTACCAAGGCTGCGGTTGTCGTTGCTCCCGGTGGGGGCTATACACACCTGGCGACTGAAAAAGAGGGAACTATGTTTGCGCAGTGGCTCAATGCGCAAGGGGTAGCCGCATTTGTACTGAAGTACCGTCTGGGGCCGAAGTATCACCATCCCATTGAGATTGGTGATGCGCAGCGTGCGATCCGTACGGTGCGCGCGCGCGCCGCAGAATGGGGCATCGACAAAGAAAAGGTCGGCATGATGGGATCGTCCGCCGGGGGCCACCTGGCGGCGTCTACCAGCGTTTTGTTTGACGAGGGTCTCGCAACTGGTGACGCCATCGACCACGAGAACAGCCGTCCGGACTTCGTTATTCTGTGTTACCCCGTTATTCGTCTGGACGCGCCCTATATGCACTCCGGTTCGCGCAAGATGCTTCTTGGAGAGACTCCGGACGATGCGCTCGTAGAAAAAATGTCGCTGACCGGCCTGGTGAACTCGAAAACGCCGCCAACCTTCCTCTACACCACAACCGATGATAAGACCGTGCCGGTCATGAATAGTGTCTTGTGGTACGAGGCACTGGTGAAGGCTGGGATTCCAGTAGAGCTGCATGCCTTCCAACATGGTTCACATGGCAGCGGTCTTGCCCAGGCAGATCCGGCGCTACGGGAGTGGCCAAACCTGCTGCTGCACTGGCTCCAGGCCAATGGATGGGCGGCCAGGCCATGACGGTTGAGGAGATGATGGCCGGCAGGCCCGAAGGCTTGCCGCGAGCTCTGCGTGCCTTGTGGCACGATGCCCATGGCGACTGGAATGCGGCGCATGAGACAGCCCAGGTGGAGGAATTTGGTGACTGCGCCTGGGTCCACGCCTACCTGCATCGTAAGGAAGGCGATGAGGGAAACGCCGGTTACTGGTACGGCCGGGCGGGGAAGTCCGTTTTTCGGGGATCTCTTGAGGAGGAATGGCGGTTTATCGCCGAGTCGCTGCTGGCGTAGGGCGCGCCTCCAATTTCTGACGGCAGAAATTGGATGACATGCCCTAGAGAAAGCCTTTGTGGTGTGTTCACAATTGTGTAAAGTAGAGCCATCCACGGAACATCTGCATGCTTTCGGTGGGCGTCAGCCCTCGTCTGCAGAGCTTTCGGTAGCCCGTAGGGCCTTCAGTAGAAGAACAGGTGAAATGTGCATGCGTCTTCGTAGTGTGAAAGTGTATCTAGCTGTACTTCTGGGGCTGGTTCTGGCGACCGCTCCTGCATTTGGACAAGCAGCAGGCACTCCTAAAGTCGACTCCGGCGACAATAGCTGGATGCTGGTCAGCTCCGCTCTGGTGCTGATGATGAGCGGTCCCGGACTTGCACTCTTTTATGGCGGTCTGGTGCGTAAGAAGAATGTACTCGGTACGTTCATGCAGACCTTCGCCATGATGGCGGTCATCACGGTTCTGTGGGCCGTAGTGATGTACTCTCTCGCTTTCGGCCATGGAAATGCGTTCATTGGCGGCTTCCATCATCTGTTTCTCAAAGGTGTTGGCCTGACTCCGAATCCGACCTATGCGGCAACGATTCCCGAGCAGACCTTCATGGTCTATCAGCTCATGTTCGCCATCATTACGCCGGCGCTTATCACGGGCGCCTTTGCCGAGCGTATGAAGTTCTCGGCCATGCTGGTCTTCAGTGTTCTGTGGGCACTCTTTATCTACTCGCCGATGGCACATATGGTCTGGGGTGAAGGTGGTCTGCTGAACGCGGCTCTCGGTGGCAAGTTCCCATGCCTGGACTTTGCCGGCGGCACCGTGGTGCACGTCACGTCAGGCGTTTCAGCGCTGGTGACAGCTATCTATCTTGGCAAGCGCATCGGTTACCCCAAGGAGCCCATGCCGCCGCACTCCGTGGTCCTCAGCTTCATCGGCGCCTGTCTTCTGTGGGTGGGTTGGTTTGGCTTCAACGCCGGTTCCGCTCTGGCCTCCGGTACCCTGGCAACTTCCGCGTTTGTAGCAACTCACTTCGGCGCGGCGACTGCAGCGCTGGGCTGGCTGGCAGCGGAGTGGATTCGTAACGGTAAACCTTCCGCTCTGGGTGGTATCTCCGGCGCAGTCGCCGGCCTGGTCGCCATTACTCCGGCAGCTGGCTTTGTGACCCCGATGAGCGCCCTGGTTATCGGTGCGATTGCCGGTGTCTTCTGCTTCTACATGGTTGTGACGGTCAAGGCCATCTTCGGTTACGACGACTCTCTGGATGCCTTCGGTGTCCATGGCGCGGGTGGAACGCTGGGCGCTATTTTGACCGGTATCTTCGCCAACAGCTCCATCAATCCGCTTCTCGGACCAGGGAAGGCGACTGGCTTCTTCGAGGGCAACCACACGCAGGTTCTTAACCAGGCCATCGGTGTGGGGCTGGCGTGGGGTATCTCTATCGTCGGAACACTCATCCTGCTCTTCATTGTTGATAAGCTGATTGGTCTGCGGGTTTCGCCGGAAGATGAGGCGATTGGCCTTGACCTGTCGCAACACGGAGAAGAGGGCTACCACGCAGAGGCTTCGGCGCACTAAGCACGCGCCGCACGGAAAAAGGACTGAAACGATGCTGAAGATTGAAGCGGTGATTCAACCCGGAAAACTGGATGCAGTAAAAGACGCTCTGGTCGAGATTGGCGTGCAGGGAATGACTATCCTGGAAGCACGCGGCCACGGCCGCCAGAAGGGCCACACGGAGTTCTATCGCGGTCGCGAATACTCCGTGGACCTGCTCCCAAAGATTAAGATCGAAACCGTTGTTGCTGACGATATTGCCGAGAAGGCGATTAATGCCATCATTGCGGCCGCCCAGACCGGCAAGATCGGCGATGGCAAGATCTTCGTCTCTCGCGTGGACGAGGTGATCCGGATTCGTAATGAAGAACGCGGCGAGATTGCCATCTAACTCCTTCCACAATATTCCCCTCTCTTCGCTGTATGCTGGAGCTTCACACACGGCATACAGCGAATGTCTTTAAAGTCACAGCCCGCAAGTAAGGTCACATCTCCGGTGCGCGAGATTTACGAGCATCAGATGGAGACAGTCCGGCAGGTCTTTGAAAAGTTGCCCGACGGATCGCGGATGGTTGCCGCCCGGTCGATTGCCGTCGACGAAGTCATACGAGGGTTATGGCAATCCACCGGCCTGGGAGATGCTGCTGCACTGATTGCGATTGGTGGCTATGGTCGTCAGGAGCTCTATCCCTGCTCGGATGTCGACCTGTTGGTCCTGCTGAATGACGCCAGACCGGCCAAGGCATTGACCGATGGGGTGCGGACCCTCTCGCAGCAGATGTGGGACTGCGGCATTCGTCTGGCTCCGGTAACACGGTCCTTACTGGAATGCGAACGGTTCGACCCGACTAATGTCGAGTTTGCCATCGCCATGCTCGATCATCGTTTTCTTACGGGCAGCCAGGAACTCTACGCAGCACTCAGTGAGAGGCTGTTGCCGCGTCTTCTGGCAAAGGAAAGCACTGGGCTTCTGGCCCAACTGCAGCAGATGACCGCAGAGCGCCATACCCGTTACGGCAATACACTCTTTCATCTCGAACCCAATATCAAGGAATGCCCGGGCGGCCTTCGTGATGCGCATGTCTGCGGCTGGCTGCCCCAGATTCTCAAGCTGGCGGCAGATGGCAAGGGGAAGCCCGTACCCGAGTTTCCGATCGCGGACGATGCCGAATTTTCTGAAGCGGTTGACTTTCTGAAGACCGTGCGGGCGTACCTGCACTACCGTCATGACCGGGATGACAACGTATTGGACTGGCAGGCTCAGGATGGCGCCGCCTCCGCCCGCATCGGTCTCAGCGGACGAGGGAAGGCAGATGCTGCTTACTGGATGCGGAACTATTTCCGCCATGCACGCAGCATTGAGCGCCGTACGTTGCAATTGCTCGATGAGATTCCGCAGAAGAAGAGCCTCGCGGCGCGTGCATTCGGTCTAAAGCCCGGCGGGAAGCAGGCGCCCCTCGGCTTTCGTGTGGAGCGGGGGATTGTCCTTCTCGACAAGGCAGAAAAGGGGATGGACCCCGCGCATGAGATGGAGACGGTGCTCGCTATCTTTGAAGCGATCGCCGCCCAGGGTCTGCGCCTCAGCCGCAATGCGGAGATGCGTCTTGCGGATGCGCTCCCGATGCTCTCTTCCAGCCTTGAAGATGGGCCCGCGCTGTGGAGGCACCTAAGCGCCATCCTGACCGGTCCATTTGCCGGCCAGGCTCTGCGTACCATGCATGCCCTGGGCATCCTGGAACTGATGTTGCCGGAGTTTCACGGTATCGACGCCCTGGTGATTCGTGATGCCTACCATCGGTATACCGTGGATGAGCACACCTTCCTTCTGATTGACACCCTGCATGGCCTGCCGCGGGTCGTGGAAGGTCCACTGGCGGACTGGGCAAGGAAGTTCGGCATCATCCGCGATGAGATCGAGCACACCGCACTGCTGTATCTGGCAGCGTTGCTGCACGATACCGGCAAAGGACGCAGCGGCGACGACCATGCGGTCGAGAGTTCGCGCATGGCGCAAAGCGTCTGCTCACGCCTGGAGTTCGATTTGCATGAGACCGGCCTGGTCCTGTCGCTCATCCGGAATCATCTGGAGATGTCGAATGCTCTCCGCCGCGATATCTTTGACTTGGAGACGGTGCGCATCTTTGCCTCCAAGGTGCAGACACATGAGCAGCTCCGCATGCTGGTTGTCTTCACCTACGCTGACATCAATGCCGTCCATCCTGATGCGTTGACTCCATGGAAGGCCGAGAACCTGTGGCGGTTGTATATGGCAACCTCCAACTATCTGGATCGCAGCGTGGATGAAGATCGTGTGGACACGAAGATGGAGCGTGAGCTCGTCCGCCGTGTCACCGCACTGCAGCCCGCCAAGGCCGAATCTATCCGTGAGTTTCTTGATGGATTTCCCCAGCGTTACCTGCACACAAGGACTCCGGACGAGATCCGCGTGCACTTTCAGATGGCGGAGAAAGCTCAGGACGGTTCCATTCAGCTCAGTCTTCAGCAGAGCAGCGCTGACTGGGAGATAACGCTGATCGCCAAAGACCGTCCGATGCTCTTTGCAGCCATGACAGGCGCTCTCACGGGCTGGGGCATGAACATTGTGACCGCGGACGCTTTCTCGGACGCCAGCGGTATCGTCGTCGACAGTTTTCACTTTACCGATAGCTTTCGGACCCTGGAGCTCAATCCCAGCGAGCGTGAGCCGTTCCTGGAGAGCGTGCGGAAGGTAGCCGGCGGAGAGATTCCTCTGGAGAAGTTTCTTGCCGGCAGGCGCCGCACCAGGAGACGTGCGCCGTTGGTCACCGTAGAGACGGCTATCAGTTTCGACGACATCGCCTCCACGCACTGCACACTGCTGCAGGTGGTCGCGCAGGATGTCCCAGGCCTGCTTCATGCGCTCAGTGAGGCTCTGGCCACGTTTGGCTGCAGCATTGAGGTTGCATTGATCGATACCGAGGGAGATACCGCCATCGACGTGTTTTATCTGACGCAAGAAGGGGGCAAGCTCAGCCAGACCGATCAGGCCCAGCTGAAGGAAACGTTGCTCAAGGCGGTCAGGGATAATGCGAGCTAGGCACTTCAGTATCCTTGCGCTGTTTTGCATTTCGTTAACAGTCTGGGGGCAGAACCAGCAGTGCACCGTCTCCAGCTTTGAGGGGGAAGTCTCGTTTGGCCAGCCCTATCGTCATGCGATCAACAGCGATCTGGAGCTCGTACTCGACCCGTTGCCTTCTGGGTGGCTATTGCGTGTGCTGCCGATAGGCAAACCTCGTCCGCAGCATGACTATGCCGAACTTGCGACGCCCCCGTATCAGTCGGTAACAGCGTTGGCCGTCTCGACGGACTTCAGCTTTCGAGCCCAGGATGCGATTGCCTGGAATCCACGCAACTTCCGTTTTGTTACAGCGTCTGATGCTTTCAACAGGCTCGTAATGGCTTATAACAATTACATCGGGGCTCAGGATTCTGTTTCACGTCGTTCGGCAGAAGGGCGGTTGACGTCCTTGGTGCAGCAGACGCAGTCCGGAGAACTTCGTATTCTGGACGCCAGGATCGTTGCAGGCACGGCAGATCAGGCTGGCTTGGCGGCAATGGTCGCCTCGCATCTGAGTGAAACCGCCCATTCAGTGGTAGCTACACACGGTGAAACGGTTTCTCCCTTGGGGCGCATTACATGGTTTCGATTCCGAATATCGCTCAGGCTGCCGGAAAAGAGCACAGGAAATACGGTGTTCTGCAGATAAAACAGGCAACATCTCGGGTTCCACAGGCATCATGACAGATAGGGAAGATTCCGGCTGGTTCCACATCCGCGTAATCCGTTCTATATATTGAGAGTATGAGCACTCCGGCGCAGGAAACCTCGAGCAATGGTCGCCCGATGAACGGGCCCGAAAAGAATGATCGCTATCTCTTTGGCAGCTTGGACAGCTTTGGCAAGAATCGCGAAAAGCTGGAAGAGGTGTCCTGGGGCTACGATCAGCCAGAGGGCGTCGTTTTGGCCTCTATGGACGCGGCCATTAACTGGGTTCGAAAGAATTCGGTGTGGCCTATGACCTTTGGTCTGGCTTGCTGTGCGATCGAGATGATGTCCATGGGCGGCTCGCGGTATGACATCGCGCGTTTTGGCGCTGAGGTCTTCCGTCCTTCACCGCGGCAAAGCGATTTGATGGTGATCGCAGGCCGTGTCTCCCAGAAGATGGCTCCCGTGATTCGCCGCTTGTATGAGCAGATGCCAGAGCCAAAGTGGGTTATCTCGATGGGCGCGTGCGCAACCTCGGGAGGCGTCTTCAACAACTACGCACTGATGCAGGGCGTAAACCAGGTTATTCCGGTTGACGTCTACGTGCCTGGGTGCCCACCCCGTCCAGAACAGCTCATCTATGCCATCACCTTATTGCAGGAAAAGATTCAAAAGGAGAGGGGAACGTTGAAGAAAGCGTTGAACCTTGCCTGAGAAACTCGTTTCATGGGGTAAAAATCCCGTAAAACGGGGTAGTAAGTTGAGTACCGCCCGGAATTTGTAGCTGAACCGAAACTCAGGTGCGCTACACTTTTGAGGGAATTCGTAAGCCACTGAGTCTGTAAGCATTTGAGCTCAGAGCACAACATGTAAGTATTCGCGGAGGAAATAAATGTTCGAACGCCCAGTTCGCAGTTTCGGTAGACTTCTACTCGCTGCCTGCGCCGTCAGCCTTGGGGTCACCGGGCTGCAAGCGCAGACGGCTCCGGCGGCCCCGTCGGAACCCAACCCGTCGCGCGCTGATATTTTCCTGGGATACTCGTACTTCGGTACGCATAGCCCCATCAAGCCTGCCAACATCCAGTACAGCTCCATCGACCTTGGTGCGATCGGTAGCGGTGCCTATTACTTCAATAAGTATGTTGGCGGCGAAGTTGTTTTCGCGGCCCATCCGGATGGTAAGAACGATTCTCTCTATACCATTTCAGCCGGTCCGATCTTCCGTTATCCCGCCCAGAACTTTACCGTCTTCGCACACGGCCTGGTTGGTGGTGCGAAACTCGGCGGCCCGAACACTATTGCGGGCTACAACCCGACAATGTGGGGCACTGCTTTGACGGCCGGCGGCGGTATGGACTATGACACGCCGCTGTTCAATCACAAGCTGGGCATTCGCCTCTTCCAGGCGGACTACCAATACATTCACGACAACTTTGGTCCCGCGAACCCCGGCGGCGGAGTGGTCGGTGGACGCGCGAATATCAGCGCTGCTCAGTTGAGCAGCGGTCTCCTGTGGCACATTGGCAGCATCATTCCGCCGCCTCCTGTGACCTACTCCTGCGTTGCGTCGCCTGCGACTGTCTTCCCGGGTGATCCCGTCACGGTGACCGGCACTGCCGCAAACCTGAACCCGAAGAAGACCGCGACCTATAGCTGGACCTCTGATGCCGGCTCTGTTTCCGGTACTTCCAGCACCGCGAACGTTGACACCAAGTCGCTGAACCCTGGCAGCTATACCGTCAAGGGTCATGTGGAAGAGGGCAAGAAGGTCGGTCAGTTTGCCGACTGCTCGGCTCCGTTCACGGTCAAGGCCTTCGAGCCGCCGACCATCAGCTGCTCGGCCAGCCCATCCAGCCTTCGCCCGGGTGAGTCTGCGACGATCACTGCAAACGGTGTTAGCCCGCAGAACCGTCCTCTGACCTACAGCTATAGCTCGACCTCCGGTTCGGTCTCCGGCAACGGAACCTCCGCTACCCTGAGCACCGCCGGCGCTGCGCCTGGCACCGTTACCGTCACCTGCAACGTAGTTGACGATAAGGGCCAGACCGCATCGGCCACTACCTCGGTCAGCGTTGTTGCTCCGCCGCCGCCACCGGCTCCGAAGACCTCGAGCCTCTGCACGGTCAACTTCGAGCGCGATAAGAAGCGTCCGTCCCGTGTTGACAACGAGGGCAAGGCCTGCCTCGACGACGTCGCTCTGAACCTGCAGCGCTCGTCCGATGCCAAGGTTGCTCTGGCCGGCTCCGCTGACAGCAAGGAGAAGCATGGCGATACGGTATCTTCTGAGCGTGCTCTTAACGCCAAGGAGTACCTGGTGAAGGACAAGGGTATCGACGCTTCCCGCGTTGCCACCTATACCTCCACCACCGAAGGCAAGACCGTCACCACCACTCTGATCCCTGCTGGCGCTACCTTCAGCACCAGCGGTCTGACGGAAGTGACTGAGCCGGTCAAGCCTGCGAAGCCGGTTCGCAAGCACGCTGCCAAGAAGAAGTAACACGAACCTATAAAGGCTCAGGGCCGACTGGCGATATGCCAGTCGGCCCTTGGTCTATTTAAGAGAAAATAAGTCAATGAGAAAATTCCTTGGCGGAGCAATCCGCGTTGCTGCACTCGCCATTCCGTTTCTGGTGTCTTCATGGCTGCACGCCGTGACATGGTTCCCGTTCGGTCCGGATGGGGGTTCGGCCCGCGCCTTCGCGGAAGATCCACACGATCATAAGCATGTATATCTGGGAACAGCCATCGGCTGGATGTACGACAGCCATGACGGCGGTCGGACATGGAAGCGCCTTGCGCGTCTGGGAAATCGCGATGATCTGGTGATCGACAATATTGTGGTCGATGCCGCGGAGCCCAACGTGCTCTATGCCGGCGCATGGGTGCTCGGTAGTACGGATGGTGCTTTCTATATCAGCCGCGATGCCGGCATGACATGGGTGGAATCGCCCTCAATGCATGGTCAGTCGATTCGGTCTCTTTCGGAGTCGCCGTCGTCTCCCAAGACATTAGTTGCCGGAACGCTCGATGGTATCTTCCGGAGCTCCGATGGTGGACAGCATTGGACGCTGATCAGCCCAGCGGGCAGTACCGAGATTCATGAGGTCGAGTCCATTGCGATCGATCCGAAGGATCCCAAGACGATTTATGCAGGAACCTGGCATCTGCCTTGGAAGACAACCGATGGCGGGGTGAATTGGAAGAACATCAAGGACGGAATGATCGATGATTCCGACGTCTTTTCCATTATCGTCCATCCGAAAACTCCTGAGATTGTCTATGCCAGCGCATGTTCCGGTATCTACAAGAGCCGGAATGGCGGCGACACCTTTGACAAAATTCAGGGAATTCCGTCGACGGCTCGCCGTACTCGAGTTCTTACACAAGACCCAAAGCATCTGGATACGGTTTTTGCGGGAACGACAGAAGGTTTATGGCGTACCGCAGATGGCGGAGCAACCTGGCGACGCACGACCGATCCTACAACCGTTGTGAATGACGTTTTTGTCGATCCAGAGAATCCAGATCGTGTACTGCTGGCGACTGACTATAGCGGCGTTTTGATGAGTGATGATGGCGGTTTCTCGTTCCGCTCATCGAACTCCGGCTTCTCCTCGCGTCAGATAACGGCGTATGCCGCGGATTACGTCAATCCCGCGAAGCTTTATATCGGCGTAGTCAACGACAAGGATTCCGGCGGTGTCTTCGCCAGTGCCAACGGCGGGCTGACATGGGATCAACTTAGTTCCGGGCTGAATGGATTGGATGTTCTGGCGTTGGTGCAGGCTCCTGACGGCACCCTCATCGCCGGAACCTCACATGGTATCTTCCGACTGCAGGGGGCTGTCTGGGTTCCCAGCGGAACAATTGTCGGCAATACAGCGACGAAACCGGCAGTGGCTCCGACGCGGAGTGCTGGAAATACGCGGAGTGTTGGTGGTCCAAACGCAGCTAAGACGCGACATCCCGTCCCTGCACGGTTTGTTGTGGCGCGTCCTTCCGGGCCGAGCCGCGCTCTGAATGCCCTTACCTCTTCCATGGTCCGCTCCGGCAACATGCTCTATGCCACAACTGCTCTTGGGATATTGCAGAGCAACGACTCCGGAATCACATGGCGGATCACGTCACTTACCAGTGATGATTTCCGTTATTCCGGAGCTGYGCCGGGTGGAAATGTTGTGGTTGCCGGTCTTCACCGGATTGCAATCCTGAACCCGGCGACGCAGCAGTGGACTGAGGCTTCGATGCCTGGTGGACTTGCCCAGATCACCGCGATTGGAATCGATGACAAAGGACGTCTCTGGGCCGGAGGGCGCGAGGGAGTCTTCCGTTCTAATACCGGGACAAGCTGGCAGGGCCTCCCGGATCTCCACGTAGCAGACGTCAATAGCATCTTCTACGACGGCGCGGGAAAGCGGATGCTGATTTCGGCAAACAGCTCGACGACCCTCACCTTCGCTGTGAGCCTCGCGGATGACCATGTTGCCTTCTGGGACACAGGATGGCACCTTCGCTTCGTCCGTCCGGTGGGAGATCACCTGATTGGGGCTACCCTCTACGATGGCATAGTACTTCAGCCCCGGATGGTCGAATCTGCAGTGAGATAACCGGCCGCAGCGAGGATTAGAATAGAAGTGCGATGACAGCTACCTCAATCTCCTCGCGGCCGCGCCATGCATTTCAGACAGACGACCCACGCCTTGCGCCCATTGCGGACAAGGTCCTCTCCGGCACGCGGCTGGACTATGAGGATGGTCTCGCTCTCTACCGCAGTCCGGACATCCTGGCCGTAGGCTGGCTGGCCAACTGGGTACGCGAAAAACTGCACGGAGATGTGGCGTACTTCAATGTCAACCGGCACATCAATCCGACCAATGTCTGTGTCGCAAGTTGCCGCCTGTGTGCCTTCGGCCGCAAGAAAGATGCTCCCGGCACTTACACCATGGCTCTGGAAGAGGCCTGGGAGGCTGCGGGCGCGGGTTATACCGAAGCTGTAACCGAGTTTCATATCGTCGGTGGTCTCCATCCGGATCTGCCATTTCAGTACTTCATGGATCTGGTCAGCGGCTTAAAAGAGCGCTTCCCAAAAGTGCATATCAAAGCCTTCACCATGGTGGAGGTCGCATTCCTTGCCAAGCGCGCCAAGCTCACGATTCCTGAAGTGCTGGAGCGCATGAAGGCTGCTGGTGTCGATTCCTGCCCGGGCGGCGGAGCGGAGATCTTCGCTGACCGCGTTCGTCACATCATCTGCGACCACAAGATCGATGGCTCCGAGTGGCTGGATACCGCGCGTCTGGCCCATAAGGCTGGCCTTCGTTCCAATGCCACCATGCTCTATGGGCATATCGAGAACGAAGAGGATCGTGTCGATCACCTATTGAAGCTGCGTGCCGTGCAGGATGAGACCAGTGGCTTCCAGACCTTCATTCCGCTGGCTTTCCATCCTGATAACACGCCATTGGGACATCTACCGCGCACGACCGGCATGCTCGACGTCAAGCAGATTGCGGTCGGCCGTCTGATGCTGGACAACTTCCCGCATATCAAGAGCTACTGGCAGATGGTGACGCCGAAGATGGCCCAGATCTCGCTGCGCTTTGGCGCGGACGATATCGACGGCACCGTAGTAGAAGAGAAGATCTATCACGATGCCGGTGCTACCACACCTCAGGGCATGCGTCGCGCTGAATTGGAACGCCTGATCCGCGAGGCCGGCCGGGTTCCGTTTGAGCGCGACACCATGTACCGCGCGGTCACTCGCAGTGAAGACAGCTTCACCATCGCGGTATAACGACTTCTTCAAAGTGCATAAGGATTTTCAGGCCTTCAGAACGATATTCTGAAGGCCTGATGTGCGAAGCCAGCATTGAGCCATTTCTCCTGTTCGAACATGTGAATGTTGCACGCGGTTCCCAGCGGGTGCTGCATGATATCAACCTCAGCATTCGCCCAGGTGAGAACGTCGTGATTCTCGGGCCGAACGGCTGCGGCAAGTCCACACTCATCAAAGCGATGACCTGTGAGATCTATCCGCTGGTCGAGCCTGGGATGCGCGTCCGTATCTTTGGTCGCGAACGCTGGGACCTGCAGGAGCTGCGGCGCCGTCTGGGTGTGGTCTCTCCGGAGCTGCCAGGCAAGCCAACGCTCAAGACGACCGGCCTGGACGCTGTGGTCTCCGGCTTCTTTTCAAGTTCGACTCTTTGGCCCAATCTCACCATCACGGACGAGATGCGATCCAAAGCAGAAGATGCGTTGCGCCTGGTCGAAGGCGAAGTGCTGGGTGAAAAGTTGGTCGGACAGATGTCTGCCGGTCAGCAGCGTCGCGTCATGATCGCGCGTGCCCTCGTGCGCAGCAACGAGATGCTGCTGTTGGACGAGCCTTCGAATGCGCTGGATATCTCCGCACAGCGCAGCCTGCGATTGACGCTGCGGCGCCTAGCGCAGCGGGGAACCGGCATTCTGCTGATCACGCATCACATCGAAGACATTCTGCCGGAGATCGACCGCGTCATCATGATGCGGGATGGACGCATCGTTGCGGATGGCGCAAAACGTGACCTATTGACCGGTGAGAAGCTCTCGCAGCTCTTCGATACGGAGGTTGAGCTTCGCGAGCGCGACGGCTTTTATTCCATGGCCTAGTGTGGCGTCCCTGAAGTTATCGTGTCAATGAAAGAGGCAGAGCGCGAGCTCTGCCTCTTCTATTTCTATCTGTTCAGGGCTTAGTGCCGCTCGCCGCTAAATGGAATCTGGATGGGAACCAGATCTGAGTCCTGCACGCGACTGGGACCAAGTACAGCGACACGGGGAATTGGGCCGCGCACCATGGCTACCTCATCGCAGGCGTGCAGGCGAGGGCAGTTCTGGCAATCTTTGTAGATCTTGTCCGGCAGGGCCGCGCGATCCATCGTGATGCGGAAGCCGAAGTGGAAGAAGAAGTCGGGAATCCGGGTGAAGAGACACACCGAAGGGACTCCGTGGTCGTCGGCCTCCTCAAGGAGGGCACGCAGGATTCTGCCGCCCGCCCCCTGGCCTTTCGCCTCAGGCTTCACGACGATGGAACGGACTTCGGCAAGATGCGGGCCATAGAGATGCAGGGCACCGCAGCCAAGAAAGACGCCACTTTCGGATTCGGCAACGGTGAAATCGCGAACGTTCTCGCAGACCTCGGCATAGCTGCGGCGAAGCAGCGTGCCGTCGCCAGACAGGGAATTGACGATGTCGAAGATGTTATTCGCATCCTGCAGGCGGGCTTTACGCACCTGGGCGCCGTTGACGCGGGGACGCGTTGACACAGTCGATTCACTGATCACACTAGACATGGACCTGCTCCTGCTGCGGAGTCAGGGCCGCGACCTTCTCGCGCGCCAGCGCCAGCGATGCTGCCACCTGCGCAGTCGCTGTGCCGCCGATGACATCATGACAGTCCACGGTTGCCCGCAGCGTGATGGCATCGTGGAAGTCCGCGCCAAATTCGTCTCCGAATTGTTTCAGCTCGTCCAAGGTCAGTTCGTTCAGTTCGCAGCCCTTATCTAAAGCATAGCGGACAGCGTTCCCGATCTTTTCGTGCGCTTTGCGGAAGGGAACTCCCTTGTGTACCAGATAGGTAGCGGCGGCCATGGCGTTCAGGTAGCCGGTAGAGGCTGCCGTCTCCATCCGGTCCAGCCGGAACTGGAGGGCGGCGGTGAACGGCGCCATCAGGGGCAGCATTCCGGCCAGTGTGGCAGCGACCTCGAAGGTAGCCTCCTGGGTCTCCTGCATGTCTTTGTTGTAAGCCAGCGGAAGCCCTTTGACGATGGTCGCGAAGGTCGTCGCCGCGCCCAGCAGACGGCCGCTCTTGCCACGCACCAATTCGGTCAGATCCGGATTCTTCTTTTGTGGCATAGCCGAGGATCCGGTTGAAAACGCCTCCGGCAGCTCAATGAATCCAAACTCCTGGGTGGCGTAGAGCGTGATCTCCTCGGCGAAGCGAGAGAGATGCAAACCCAGTCCGGCAGCGCACTGAGAGAACTCCAGGGCAAAGTCACGGTCGCTGGTGGCGTCCATGCTGTTCGCCGTCGGCGCATCGAAGCCCAGGGCCTCGGAAGCGATGGTGCGATCGAGTGCAAGCGTCGCACCGGCGATGGCGCCTGAACCGAGCGGACATAGGTTCATCCGCTTGCGGGCATCGGCAAAGCGTGAGGCGTCCCGCAGGATCATCTGCACATAGGCCTGCAGCCAATGAGCCAAAAGAACCGGCTCGGCGCGCTGCAGATGCGTGTAGCCAGGCATCACGGCGTCGCCGGATCTAACAGCCTGGTCCAGCAGGGCATCTGCCCACGAGGCCAGATCGGTCAACACCTGGTCGATGGCATCGCGAATAAAGAGGCGCAGATCGGTCGCGATCTGCTCGTTACGGGAGCGGCCTGTATGCAGCTTGAGCGCAAGCGTGCCGATGTGCTTCGTCAGCTCCAGCTCGACGAAGTGATGCACGTCCTCCGGCGTCTCGGAAGCGAGATCCAGCGTATCCGCGGCGAAGTCCGCGCCGATGCGGTCCAGCCCGGCGAGAATCTCCGCTAGCTCGGTATCGGTCAAAATGCCGGCAGCCGCGATCATCCTCGCATGGGCCTTTGACGCACGGATCTCCTGGGGGATCAGCTGCCAGTCAAAGGGGAACGACCGCTGCCACATCTCGAATTTGCGATTGAGCGGTTCCCGGAACCGCCCAGACCACATTTTCACGTCACAACCTCTTTTCCTTGCGTCCGGCCACCTGTTTGCAGGTGACCGGACAGAGTGCGGTGATTCTAGTTAGACGAACCGCTTCTTCGCCTTCGGAATGCGCTTGGCGCCTCCGAGCAGCATCAGCAGGATGGCCTTCTGCGCATGCATACGGTTCTCCGCCTGGTCGAAGACGATCGACTGCGGACCATCCAGTACGGCGTCGGTCACCTCGGCGTTGCGGTGTGCCGGCAGGCAGTGCATGAAGACGGCCTGATCGTTGGCATGGGACATGAGCTCGTCGTTGACCTGGTAAGGCTTGAAGATCGGTGCGCGCTTGGTCGCCTCGTGCTCGAAGCCCATGGAGGTGCAGACGTCGGTATAGATCGCATCGGCGCCGGTTACGGCCTTGATCGGGTCCTGCGTCAGCGTAATGCTTCCACCGGTCTGCTCTGCGATCTCGATGGCCTTGTGAATCACGTCCAGCTTCGGCCCGTAGTTCTTCGGCGTCGCGATGGTGCAATGCGCTCCGAGCTGTGCCGCGGCCAGCATCAGGGAGTGGCAGACGTTATTGCCGTCACCGACGTAGGTGAACTTCAGACCTTCGCAGGTTGAGAACTTCTCTTCCAGCGTAAGGAAGTCGGCAATCGCCTGGCACGGATGCTCATAATCCGACAGGGCATTGACTACCGGCACCTTGGCGCAGGCGGCCATCTCTGTGATGGTGTCGTGCGAGTAGGTGCGCAGGACAATCACGCTCATCCAGCGTTCGAGGTTATGCGCCATATCCGCCAGGCTTTCGCGCTCACCCAGGGGGCTCTGCGTCTGGTCGACGAAGATGGCATTGCCGCCCATGGTATTGATGGCGGCCTCGAAGGTCAGGCGCGTACGCAACGATGCCTTCTCGAAGAACATCACCATCTGCTTGCCGTCGAGGGCTGTCTTGAAATCTTCCGGATGGTTTTTGACGGCGTGCGCCAGCTCCATGATGGCTGCCATCTCTTCCACAGTCAGATCGGCGATCGAACACAGATCGCGGCCTTTCAAGCGCTTTGCGGCCTCGCTGAATGCGCTATCGCTTTGAATTCCCAATGATACTTTCGGCACTGCTACTCCTTCATTCCTCGGGCTCATGACAATGGTTTTGCTATCCATGGGCTACCTCACCTGCAAGCGCGGGAGACGTTGCCTCCTTAGCCTGCCTCAAAATCTCGTCCAGAGCGCTTACTGCAATGTTTACATGTTTCTTTTCGATCAGGTAAGGCGGAAGGAACCGCAATACTGTCTCGCTGGTGCGGTTGATTAGAATGCGACGGTCCATCATCTGCCTGGCAACCTGCTTTGCCAGCTCCGCATCGTTGATCTCCGCGCCGATCATCATACCGATACCACGTACCGAGATGATTTCAGGATGCTTTGCCGCAAGGCCCTGCAATTGCTCCATGAAGTAGTTGCCGACCTCGGTTACATGCGCCAGCAAACCTTCGTTCTGGATCTCATCGATTACTGCCGTAGCCACGGCGCAGGCCAGCGGGCCACCACCAAAAGTGGTTCCGTGCAGACCAGGCTTCATGGCGCGGGCAGCTTCCTCGTTGCAAAGCATGGCGCCCATCGGCAGGCCGCCTGCCAGCGGCTTTGCCAGGGTCGTAATGTCGGGCTGAATACCGAAGTGCTGATACGCCGTCCACTTGCCGGTCCGGCCCATGCCGCTCTGAATCTCGTCGGCCAGCAGCAGGGCGCCGGTCGAGTCGCATAGCGCACGTGCCGCCGCGAAGAACTCGTTGGAGACAGGGTGAATGCCACCCTCGCCCTGCAGCACCTCGATGCAGATGCCGCAGACATCGTTGGAGAACTTTGCCTTCAGATCCTCGATGTCATTGAAGCGCACGAACTCGACATCGGGCATCACCGGGGCAAAGGGCTCGCGGTACTTGTCCTTATGCGTCGTGGCGACCGATCCCATCGTCCGGCCATGGAAGCTGTGCTCCAGGGCGAGGAACTTCGTTCCGACCGTCTTGCCCTCTTCGCGCAGTACGCCGGCGTGGGCACGAGCGAGCTTCAGCGCCGCCTCCCAGGCCTCGGTACCCGAGTTGCAAAAGAAGACCCGGTCCATACCGGTCAGCTCCGTCAGTTTGAGCGCGAGTGTGGCCGTACCTTCGTGAAAGAACAGATTGGAGGTGTGCAGCAGCTTCTTTGACTGTTCCGCGATCGCATTCTCAATCGCCGGATGTCCGTACCCGAGGGCCGAAACACCGATACCGCTCAACAGGTCCAGGTAGTCGTTGCCTTCGCTGTCGCGCAGGTAGAAGCCCTTGCCGCTTACAAACATCACCGGGTTGCGTTCGTAGGTCTCAAGCAGGAACTTCTTCTCCGCTGCCTGAATCGATGCAAGGTCCATTTTTTTCACCCTTTCCTGGTTATTCATCTCTACGCCACCATCACTTCTGTACCGTCGTTGACTCGTGTATGGACGAGGTCCGGCAGCACGGATGCTGCCTCCGCCGGCAAAATTCGAACCCGCTTTACACCGCCCAGAAGCGCATCCTTGCACGCCTTCAGCTTGGGCAGCATGCCACCGGAGATTATCTGGCTCTTCTCGAGCTGAGGAATCTCCTTCAACGAGAGCCATCGCATTACTGCTCCGTCCGCTCCCTTCACTCCGGGAACGTCGGTCAGGAAGACCAAGGCATCAGCCCGAGTGGCAACGGCTGCAGCCGAGGCCATCTCATCTGCGTTTACGTTGTAGTACTCACCGTCAAAACCTAAAGCAATGGACGAGATGACCGGGATGGCTCCCATCTTCCAGATTGCATCCAGCCACGTCGGATCGGTCGCGGCAATCTCGCCGACAAAACCCAGATCCGGGTTGGTCTTCTTCTTCCGTGCACGGAAGACATTGCCATCACCGCCGGCGAGGCCGACGGCCTGTTGGCCAAGCTGTCCCAGAGCCGCCACCAGCGACTTGTTGACACGGCCTGCCAAGACCATCAAGGCCGCATCTCGGGTCTCGGCGTCGGTAACGCGCAGTCCATGGATAAATTCACTCTTCTTGCCCAGAGCCGCCAGCGTCTTGGTTAGCTGTACACCGCCGCCATGCACCACGGCCACCTGGTGGCCATCCTTGGCTAGTTCCACGATGGCGCGCGCGCAATCCATCCGCAATTTCTCGTTCTCCAGGCCCGCACCGCCCAATTTCACGACGTACTTCACAGCAGGCCCTCCTCTTCCTTCCATCCGCACATTACGTTCATGTTCTCCACGGCTTGTCCGGCCGCGCCCTTCAGCAAATTATCGAGACAGCTCACCAGCACCATGCGCCGGCCATCTGCCGCAAGTTCGAATCCCAGATCGCAGTAGTTCGTCCGCACGATGTACTGGATCTGCGGCAGGCTCCCGGCCTTGAAGATCCGCACCAGCGGATGGCCGGCATAGAACTCCCGGAAGACCTGTTCCACGGCAGCCTTGTCCATCCGGGACTTCAGCCGCAGATAGATCGTCGACAGAATGCCGCGGGGAATCGGCAGCAGGTGCGGCGTGAACTGCAGCGCCTCGGCCGGCAGGCCCACCTGCTCAAGGACCTCGCCTGTGTGCCGGTGCCCGAAGACGGCATAAGCGCTGAGGTTGTCGGCGGCATGCATAAAGTGTGTCTTTGCTGTCGGAGCCTTGCCGGCGCCGCTCACGCCGCTCTTGGCGTCGCAGACGATGCCATGTTCGATATCTACCAGCCCCGCGGCGACCAGAGGCCGTAGCGCTAGAATGACGCTGGTGGCGTAGCAGCCAGGGTTGGCGACCAGCCGCGCGTTGCGGATAGCGTCATGATGCAGCTCCGGGCAGCCGAAGACCGCTTCGGCATCCAGCTTCGCCGCCAGCTCCGCATCGGCATCGTGCAGCTTATAGACAGCCCGATTGGACGCCGACTTCAGCCTCCAGGCTCCGCTCAGATCCACCACGCGGAGACCGGCGTTCAGAATCTGCGGTACCCACTCCCGCGACTGCTCATGCGGAGTCGCCAGAAAGATAATGTCCACGCCGGCGGCCTTCAGCTCGCTCCAGGTGGGGTAGGGAACTACAGGCAATTCCTGTTCGTCAATGGTGTAAAGATGCGGCTGCAGCTCGCTCAGTGTGGTGGCCTCGCGGCCAATGAAAATGGGCCTGGTCTCCTGTAACCGGGGGTGCTTCAGTAGCAACCGCGCCAGCTCTCCGCCGGCATAGCCGCTAACGCCCGCAAGTGCCGTGCGTACGCTGCCCGTCGTTGCCGTCAACTCCGTCTTTACCTCTGTCGCCGTCGTCATCTTCTTATCTAATCAGCTCCGCAATCCGCGCGGTTATGGTTTTGGCCTGTTCGATATCGCCGCAAATCACCAGCACCGTATCGTCCCCGGCAATCGTTCCTACAATTTCATCCCAGTCTTCATAATCCAGGCCGGCAGCTACGGGCTGGGCTCCACCAGTCGTCGTGATGATGACGACCTGGTTCATCGCCTGCCGTACCTCCAGACCGAAGCTCTTCAACAGGTCATTGATCTCCGGAGACCGGTCATCCTCGGCTACGGCGGAATTGGCGAGCGTATACCCGTTCGGGCCCTTGTAGAGGTTTAACTCGCGCATGTCCCGGGACAGGGTCGCCTGCGTGACGTTGAAACCGCGCTTGGCCAGCTTTCTGCGCAGCTCATCCTGGCTGGTGACCGTCGTCGTCACCAGGAGCTCTCGAATTGCACTGTGCCGTTGCTGTTTCATACTGAATTTCTATTCACCCGTCCTGCATCCTCTGCCGCTTTGAACAGCAGAAAAACGCAGCACCTGCTTTTGACGGCCGGCACTACGTTGGTGATGCATAAAAATACAAGATCATGTATAAATATTCACAGCCGCTATGTCAAGTGCCTGGCGGTGTCGCTCTCAGGTCGAGATCCATGCCTCTGGACGGTGTTTCGGGGCGGGGAAATCGGCGTAGAATAAAGACCGGACTCCCAGTAGTACCGCTTTTCAGGCGAATGTGTATGCGCCATCGCGAGCGTCTACCTGCAGGTGTCCCCGAATGACAGGAAGGCTTTACCCAGGTTCATCGCTATGAAGATGTCAGTGCCCTCGCTTCTCGACTCTCGCTTTGACCATGACTCCTGCGGCGTTGGTTTCGTCGCTCAGGTGTCTGCCACGCCGTCGTATGACATTCTGGCCAAAGCCCTGACCGCCCTTGCCCGTCTCGCCCATCGCGGCGCAGTTGCGGCCGATGGCAAATCGTCGGATGGCGTAGGCATTATGGCGGCAGTACCGCGCGCGTTGCTGCTGGAAGAGCTGAAACTGGACCTTCCGGCGGGCAAGCCGCTGGCCGTCGGTATGTGCTTCCTGCCGGTGGATTCAGCCAAAACCGAGGCCGCCATTGTCCGCTCGCTGGAGCTTCAGTCGTTTAAGGTCCTGGCGTGGCGTACGGTGCCGACCCGTCCGGAGACGCTGGGTGAGATCGCCCTCTCCACCATGCCTGTCATCAAGCAGGTGATCGCCACAACCGACGACACCTCCACGGACGTGGAGCGTCGCCTGTACCTGGCGCGCAAGAAGTTTGACGGCTTCCTGGCTTCGGGTGAGGCCGACGGATACCTTTGTTCGCTCTCGACCCAGACCATTGTCTACAAGTCGATGTGCGCCGGCCGTCTGTTGCCCGAATTCTTTCCCGACCTGGCCAATCAGGCCTTCGTGACGTCGTTCGCACTCTTCCACCAGCGTTACGCCACCAACACCACGCCGACCTGGCACCGCGCGCAGCCTTGTCGTGCCCTGGCGCATAACGGCGAGATCAACACTGTCTGGGGCAACCGCGCCCGCATGGCTGCCCGCGATGCCACTCTGCCTGATGAGTGCAAGCCGATTCTGACGCAGGGCGGTTCCGATTCCACCTCTCTCGACGAGACCGTCGAGCTGCTTCGCTACAACGGCCGTACGCTGCCTGAGTCACTCCGCATGCTGGTGCCACCGGCCTACACCGCGAAGCCCTCTTCCTTCCTGCAGTACCACGTCGATATGGCTGAGCCCTGGGATGGCCCTGCTGCGCTCGGCTTTGCCGACGGCAAGGTGGTTGGTGCGGCCCTTGACCGTAACGGTCTGCGCCCCTCGCGCTATGCCGTCACCAATACCGGTGTCGTCGTGGCTGGATCGGAGGCAGGCCTGGTCGATCTCGATCCCAACACGGTGATTGAGTCCGGACGTCTTGGCCCGGGTGAGATGTTCGTTGTCGATCTGATCGAGCACAAGGTGCTGCACAACGACGAGCTCTTCGACCTGTTCGATGCAGACCCGACCTACCAGCAGCTTCTCGCCGAGCAGACCCCGCTGCTCAAGGCCGATATCGCCGACACACCCGATCTGAAGTCGCTGCTGCCGATTCACCTTGCCTTTGGCTACACCAAGGAAGAGGTCCGCATGATCCTCGCGCCAATGGCGACCGAGGGTAAGGATCCGGTGTGGTCGATGGGCGACGATACGCCGCTCGCGTTTCTGGCAAAGGCTCCGCGTCCGCTGTATGCCTACTTCCGTCAGCGCTTCGCTCAGGTAACCAATCCGGCGATCGATCCGCTGCGCGAGGCCTGCGTGGTTTCACTGCATACGCGCCTCGGTCCGTGGTCGCACATGCTGGACAAGCATGCTCCGTTGCCGGGTCTCTCGCTGTTCTCGCCGTTCCTCTCGCTGGGACAGGCTGCTGCGCTGCGTGAGCACAAGTACGATCACGCCGCCAACCTGAAGACGGTTGAGCTGCCGTGTCTCTTCGATGCAACTACGACCCTTGAAGCAGGGCTCGAAGCAGTCGGCGAGCAGGCTGTGAGCCTGGTGCACAACGGCGCCGGCATTCTTCTGCTGACCGACCGTGGAGCTTCCGCGGCCTCGCTGCCGATCCCCATGGCGATGGCCACTGCCTATGTCAATGAGGTTCTGATCAAGGCAGGCCTGCGCGCTAACGTAGGTATCGCTGTAGAGGCAGGAGACTGTCGCGACATTCACCACGCCGCCGTCCTCATCGGCTACGGCGCAGGTGCGGTCTGTCCCTGGCTGGCTCTCGAAAGCGGCCGCGCTCTTACTCCCGCCGGAACCGACCCCTACGAGTCCGAGAAGAAGATGCTCAAGGCGCTCGATACGGGTCTCGCCAAGATCATGTCGAAGATGGGTGTCTCCGTCGTCGACTCCTACCGCTCGGCCCACCTCTTCGACATCCTCGGTCTGCACCTCAGTGTCGTCGATAAGTGCTTCCCGGCGACGCCGGCTCCTATCTCGGGCATCGGTTTTACGGAGATCGAGCAGCAGCTTCGCAAGCTTTGGGGTACAGAGCTTGGAACAGATCTCACCGATCCGGGCTGGGTTAAGTTCCGCCGCGCCGACGGCACCGAGCCGCACGGCTGGGCTCCTCCGCTGGTAAAGGAGCTGCAGACGGTTGTGGGCTCGGCCCGTAACGTTCCCGCTGCTGCTGACCCTGCTGCCGCCTTCCAGATCTATACGCAGAACGTTGCCAGTCGCGAACCGGCCTTCCTTCGTGACCTGCTGGAGATTCGTCCTGCAGGACAGGAGCTGCCTGTCAGTGCAGTGGAAGCGCCGGAGAAGATGTACCGCCGCTTCATCGCGTCGGCCATGTCGCTCGGCTCGCTGAGCCCTGAGGCCCACTCGACCATCACGCTCGCCATGAACACCCTCGGCGGCAAGTCCAACACGGGCGAGGGCGGAGAAGACCCTGGGGTCTACAAGCCGAGCCCGGCTGTCTCCAGCTTCCGTACGCCTGGCGGTGGTGTCGTGACCATGGCCCGCAACGAGAGCGAGGGCAGCGTCGCTGTCGCTGAGCCGATTGTTGAAGCCCCGGCGATCCACGGCAAACTGAACAACAAGATCAAGCAGGTCGCCAGCGGACGCTTTGGTGTTACAGCCGAGTATCTGGCCAACGCTGAGGAGATTGAGATCAAGGTCGCCCAGGGCGCCAAACCGGGCGAAGGTGGACAGTTGCCCGGACACAAGGTCTCCGGCCTTATCGCTCGTCTGCGTCACGCTCAGCCGGGTGTGCCGCTGATCTCTCCGCCGCCGCACCACGACATCTACTCGATCGAAGACCTCGCACAGCTTATCCACGACCTGAAGCACGTCAATCCGCGTGCGGCGGTGGGTGTGAAACTGGTCTCCTCCTGCGGCGTGGGAACGGTTGCCGCGGGTGTCGCCAAGGCGTATGCCGATTACATCGTGATCGCCGGCAACACTGGCGGTACTGGTGCAGCGGCGCTGTCGTCGATCAAGTACGCGGGTAATCCGTGGGAGCTTGGTCTGGCCGAAGCTCAGCAGGTGCTGATCGAAAACGGCATGCGTGGACGTGTCCGTCTGCGTACTGACGGTGGTCTCTCGACGGCCCGCGACATCCTGGTCGCTGCGCTGCTGGGAGCGGACGAGTTTGCCTTCGGAACGGCAGTGCTGGTGACTCTGGGCTGCGATATGGCCCGCCAGTGCCACCTGAACTCCTGCCCGACCGGCATTGCCACGCAAAAGCCTGAGCTCCGCGCGAAGTTCCGCGGCAAGCCTGAGCATGTGGTGCAGTTTTTCCAGCAGCTCGCTTCGGAAGTCCAGCAGCTTCTCGCCCGTTACGGTCTGCCTTCGCTGGAAGCCGCAATCGGACGTGCCGATCTGTTGGAGCAGGTCCGCTTCGATGGCGGTCTGGATCTGAAGCCGATGCTGGCCGTTGCCACCGAAGAAGGTGCAGTTCGCTGGCAGGGGGGCCGCAATGATCGTCCGGTCTCGCGTCCTGCTGTCGACGAAGCCTGGGTTGCTCCGGCGATCGACGCTGCAAAGCAGGGTATGCCGTACCGTGTGCACTCTGATGTGGCCAATCGCGACCGCGCCATCGGCGCCCGTATCGCCGGTGAGCTGGCGCTGCTGAAGTCGCGCGCCGAAGCTCCGCTGCCTCGTCCCGACATCACGCTGAACCTGAACGGCACAGCCGGTCAGTCCTTTGGCTGTTTTGCGGTCGACGGCATGAAACTCATCCTGGAAGGCCAGGCCAACGACTTCGTCGGTAAGGGCCTTGCGGGTGGTGAGATCATTCTGCGCGCGCGCGGTCTGGCGGCACAGGACTCCGGTCATCACGTCATCCTCGGCAATGTGGCTCTCTACGGCGCTACCAGCGGCACGCTCTTCGCCGCCGGCCGCGCAGGCGAGCGCTTTGCGGTCCGCAACTCCGGCGCCACTGCGGTGGTGGAAGGTATCGGCGATCACGGCTGCGAGTACATGACGGGCGGTATGGCTGTCATTCTCGGTAAGACCGGCATCAACTTCGGCGCCGGTATGACCGGCGGTATTGCCTGGGTGTACGACGCCGACGGTAGCTTCATGGCAACGAAGCGTTGCCATGAAGAGTTCCTGGCTCCCGAGACCTTCGAGCAGGCTGGTGAGCATGCGCAGATGCAGCTGCACGAGCTGATCGAAGCACACGTGGAAAGGTCGAACAGCTCGCTGGCGAAGACTCTGTTGGCCGACTGGGCAAATGCATCGCAGAAGTTCGTCCGCCTGGTGCCCAAGCCGCAGGCGTAAGAGGAGAACCTAACAGTAGAAGCCGGCTGGCAGCCCACGCTGCCAGCCGGTTTGTCTGCTAGGGATGACCAGGGCCGGAGAAGTTGAATCGAGCACAGAGGAACTGCTGCAGCTTGCCTGTGGGAGTCTCATGCACCAGAAGCTCTGAGTCTTCGAGCGCGAAGCCCTCACCAAAGGCAGCAACAAGAGACTCCTTGTCGTGGCGATGTACTTCGAGGCCGCTGCAGCGAGTGGGACCTTCTGGGCCGAAGGTCGAAATCAAAATTCGGCCACCTGTTTTGAGTGCACGTCTCACCTGGTTGACGTAGCGCTTCCGGCGCACCTGTTCTACCAGGAAGGGGAAGACCGCGCGATCGTGCCAAAGATGGTAATGGTCTTCCGGCAGCTTCGTCTCGGTCACCGGGGAATTAGAAGTTGCCCAGTAGAAAATCCCTCGTATTTGCCAGTATCTTCCTTCGCAACGCGGGGTCCGGAAGCAAGCGGGCAATCTGGACTGTCCCGATCATCGTAGAAAAGATCAAAAAAAACGCGCGCTCTTTGTCGACAGCCCTTCGGCCCGGCATAAACGGCTGCATGAGGTCCTTATAGTTCCTGAGCTCGTCGAAGATCCGGCTCTTCATCTCCTCGCTGGTGCGCACCATCTCGGGCGCGAGGGCGGTCAGAGGGCACCAGTTCTCAGCCTGAGAGCAGTGTTCCGGCTGGAGATAGGTTGTTACGATCGCCTTCCACGCAACCTTAGGACGAGATTCTTTCGCGGCCTTCAAAAGACGGTCGGTAATCTCCCGGAAGGCCTCGTTTAACGACTCGAGGAGTAACTCGTCCTTGCTCTCGAAATGTTTATAGAAGCCGCCATGGGTCAGACCTGTGTCTCGCATTACCGCGGAAACGGCAGCGCCGGTCAGGCCTTCGGTGCGAATTCGCCGTGAGGCGTCTTTCACAATCTTCTGATGGATTTCAGCTTTGTGTTCCGCCGGGTAGCGCATCGCCTCATTATAGGATTTCGCGCATCATCTAACTTTGGTGACAGCCTCGAGGCGGATTGTAGAAAGCTGCATCGATAGGATGATGCAAATAACTCTATAGCGCATAGGGAGGTCTCTATGCCGTCAGAAGTTCTGTTATCTATGTGCCCGTGCTGATGATCACTCATGTGACTGCGCTCTATTGACTTCTACGTCCTCAGCCGAAGGTGGTGCAGGCGTTTACCGGAAGTGCATTCGCGCAATAGATACGAAATAGGTGCATGCGAAAAGCTCTCCTCGACGGGAGAGCTTTTAGCATGCAGTCTGATTACATCACTGCACAAAAGATGATGCTGGTGCGTGTAGTGAGTAGGATCTCCGGGGGCGACAAAGGTTTGTTCCATAGCAGATCTTCGGTTCGCTCAACGTGCGATCGTCAATCTCCAGTCAGTCCTCATGTCGCCCCCTGACCTTTCTGACGAAATGAATAATTAAAAATTCTTTTGACAAGATGGGGATGATAGCGGTAACGTCTCCGGTGTCCGTTTCTAGTTGTGTTAGCAACTTGGCACAGATCTCTGCTCAAAGCATTGCTGAGTTAGATTTTGCTTGGTTCTCGACGAGTTCGTAACGATCTCGCTTGAGAAGGAGAGTGCGTTTTGAAGAGTGTCCCCCTTGTGCGCCTGCTTGCAGGCTTGGCTGCCTTTGCGTGTGTCTCCGCTGCTCATGGACAGTTGATCGTGTCCGGCGATACAACCCTGAACAGTAATCACCCGACATTCAACTACGGTTCGCTCTCAAATCTTTACGTGAGCGCCAGCCAGAAGACGCTCGTGCAGTTCGATCTTTCCGCGCTTCCTGCCGGAACGACAGCCAGTCAGATTGCGCGTGCGACGGTTAGCCTGTATGTGAACCGCGTCAATACGCCTGGTCTGATCAGCGTGGCGCCAGTGAATGCGTCATGGAACGAATACTCGGTTAGCTACGCAACTGCGCCTGCCATCGGTACAGCAATTACCAGCTTTACAGCTACGATTCCCGGTCAGTATGTCGTAATCGACGTGACCAGCCAGGTGCAGTCTTGGCTTTCAAGTCCGGGAACGAACTTCGGTATCGCGCTTACGACGAATGCGGCGAACGTGCTGTTGGATGCAAAGGAGAACGATCAGACATCTCATGCGAGTTCATTGGATGTTGTCGTAACTTCCATGGGTGCCACCGGAGCCACTGGAGCGACCGGCGCCATCGGGCCGCAAGGACCGCAGGGGATTCAAGGTATTCAAGGTGTGACTGGCGCCGTGGGGCCGCAGGGCATTGCAGGCGCCGCAGGGGCTACCGGTGCAACCGGAGCTACTGGCGCGACCGGAGCAACGGGTGCTCCCATTAGCTTCAAGAACACCTGGAGTAGTTCAACCGTCTACTCGACCGGAGACGCGGTGTTTTACAACGGCAGCTCCTGGATCGCCTTGACGAATAACTTCAACGTAACGCCTGGCACTGACGGCACGGTGTGGGCGTTGTTGGCGCAGCAAGGCGCGACCGGTGCAACCGGAGCGACGGGAGCTCAAGGCATACAGGGTATTCAAGGTATCGCGGGTGCCACAGGCGCAACGGGCGCCCAGGGTGCCGCGGGTGTGACAGGATCAACCGGTGCGACGGGAGCAACTGGAGCGACCGGTTCACCCGTGAGCTTCCAGGGCAATTGGAGCAGTACGACCGTCTACAACACTGGAGATGCTGTGTTCTATAACGGCAGCTCCTGGATTGCTCTGACGGGAAACTTCAACGTAACGCCTGGCACTGACGGCACGGTGTGGGCATTGCTGGCACAACAGGGTGCAACCGGAGCGACGGGTGCGACGGGAGCCACTGGTGCAACCGGAGCGCAGGGCATTCAGGGGATTCAGGGCGTAACCGGAGCGCAGGGCTCTGCTGGAGCAACTGGTGTCACAGGTGCTACAGGGGCAACCGGTGCGACCGGAGCTTCGGGTACCGTCGCCTATCAAAGCGTGTACTCGGCAGGTGCAACCTATTCGCTGGGTGATGTCGTTTCTGACTCCAACTACTACAACAGCTATATTTCGCTGGCGAACGGCAACGTTGGAAACGCGCTCCCAGTTGGAAATACGCCTACGGCCTTCTGGGCTCGTCTGGCATCGCAGGGAGCACAGGGACTGCAAGGTAACGTGGGCCCCGCGGGTGCAACTGGAGCTCAGGGCGCTACCGGCGCAACTGGAGCGACCGGGCCGGCGGGTACGGCCGGCGACGGACAGACATTGACAAGTCTTCCACTCGCCGTTGTCGGTCACGGCGCCACTGCGGCGCAGGCGAACTTCTCGGTTACGTCCAGTGCGGCGACAACATCGTCGACGAGTAACTACTACATCGTCGCTACGCTGGCGCCGAGTTCCTGTCATGCGTACGTAACCATCTACTCTCCTTCGAACGCGATCACCTGGAATCTCTTCGCGGCGACATACAGCGGCGGTTCCACCTTCGGTACGCCATCATCCACGTCGTGTTCAACCAGTAGCGGCAATAGTTACAGTTGCACGATCGATGGGGGAACAGTCAGTGCTGGTACTGCGCTCTGGCTCAATGAAACAAGCGCAACCACTGCAAACTTCACGACAGCATTTTCTTGTCAGTAACAGGTGTGACACCGCCGTTTGCCGAAAATACGGAAGCGGCGGTGGATAGTTTTGTTCTCATCGAATCCCACAAGAAAGTTGGATGGGGTCAAGCAAGCACAATCAACGGTTGGACTGACGATCTAGTACGCAATTAATCCCGGGTCCGTGTGGAGTACACCTCAGGAAGGAATTACGTTATGGAGCCATTTCTCGGAGAGATTCGGATGTTCGCCGGAAGTTTCAACCCCAACGGCTGGGCTCTGTGCAACGGGCAGCTCATGTCCATCGCACAAAATAGCGCGTTATTCAGTCTTCTCGGAACCTACTACGGCGGTGACGGCATTAGCACCTTTGCTTTGCCGAATCTACAGGGGCGAGTGCCGCTTCATTGGGGTACGTCGAATCAGGGAAATTCCTACGTGCTGGGAGAGTTCAGCGGCAGCCCAAATGTAAACATACTTCCCAGTAACCTTCCCGCGCACAGTCACGCGATTGCTATTCCGGTGTGCAATGCAGCGGCGGACCTTTCGGATCCAACTGGAGCAATTGAGGCGCTACCGAACGATCCTTCCAGTGGAAACACCATCTCGTCGTATACCAAGACTACCGGTACCGGGACTGCTCTGCCTTTTCCGTCGGGAAACACCGGACAGTCTCTTCCGATCTCTACCATGCCCCCCTATCTGGCAGTAACGTTCATCATTGCACTGCAGGGAGTCTTCCCATCGCGTGGCTAACGTAAGGGAATGCCGGTCATGTCAACCGATGCGAGATGTTATGACACGGCCGGCATTTCAAAGGAGTTGAGGCAGAATCATCATGATGTCCCATCCCGGTATGATCATTCGAAAACTGGCTTGTGCCGGTGTATGCATGGCGGCGGCTATCGGGGCGGCGCAGACACCCGCTCAACTGAAGTCGTTGGACAAGGCCGGGATACATGTAAGCGCCGTTCAGGCTGCGCAAACGAATGGTCAACTGGCTGTCACAGCGCCACTGAATTCTCCTGCAGCACTCTGTTATGACTCCGCCGGCAATTTCTATATCGCGGACCAGAACAACAACATCATCCGTAAGGTCGATACGGCCGGGACGATTACTACCGCAGCCGGCACAGGAGAGCAGGGGTTCGATGGTGATGGCGGAGCTGCGACCCAGGCAACGCTTGACACCCCGGCGGGAGTTGCTATTGATGCATCGGGAAATCTCTATATCTCCGACACAAAGAACCAGCGTATCCGTAAGGTGAGTTCTAACGGCACAATCAGCACGATCGCCGGTACAGGCATGGCTGGTTTCTCGGGCGACGGAGCTGCCGCAACCTTGGCAATGATCTCTCTTCCGACCGCGATAGCGGTCGATAGCAGCGGGAATATCTTCTTTGCGGACTCGAATAATAACCGTGTGCGTGAGATCGTGACTGCTTCAGGGACGATCCAAACTGTGGCCGGAAATGGCGAACAGGGGTACTCAGGTGATGGAGGTGCGGCGACCGGCGCTTCTCTTGACTCGCCTGAGGGAATCTCAGTCGATGCTTCGGGCAATCTTTACCTAAGCGATACGCACAATAATCGCATCCGTAAGGTCTCCGGTGGTGTGATCACGACGATTGCGGGAGACGGCTCCTTTAACTTCGCGGGCGACGGAAGCACTGCCACCTCAGGCTCCTTCGCATCTCCGCACGGCATTGCTGTCAACGCTAGTGGAACAACACTTTACATCGCTGATACGGACAATCAACGGATTCGGCAGATCAATAGTTCTAATCTCCTCTCGACCATCGCCGGGAATGGCCAAGAGGGAGAAGATCAGTTGAATGGGAGCGCAACGGCTGCTTCGTTGGATTCGCCTCTTGGTGTGGCTATTGGGCCACAAGGGACTATTGCCATAGCAGATACAGACAATGATCTTGTCCGTGCCATTTTCGGCGGCACAGTTGTGACGACCGCAGGTGGAGACCAGGCGACCAGCGTGTTAGCGCTCTCCATTCCTTCGCAAGCCATTACCTATGGTCAGGGAGTACTTACTGCTACTCTGACCACTTCCGCTTCCTCAAGCGGAAGCGTCGTCTTCTATGACTCTGGTTCGCCTGTCTCGACGGTGACTCTGTCCAGTGGCGTCGCTGTCTTGAACCTCGGTTCGCTCAAAGTCGGCACGCATAACCTCAGCGCCTCCTTCGCAGGTGACGGTACGAATCCAGCCTCGGTGAGTGGTGTCATGGTGGTGGCGGTGAGTCCTCTGTCGATTACCGCTTCGATTACGCCAATCTCGGTGCAGTACGGCCAAGCGATTCCAGCAATTACGGGATCGCTCTCAGGTGTGCTTGCGCAGGACAGCGGCAATGTAGAGGTGGCGTTCAGTACGGGCGCCATCTCTACATCTTCTCCGGGATCATATGCGGTGACTGGCGCGCTTTCAGGCAGTGCCTCTGCGAACTACACGTTGTCATCTGTAACGGGCGGTATCACGATCTCGAAGGCTGCTTCGCTTACCAGTTTGTTATCCAGTGTCGCTAATACACTGGTCGGTTCTCCCGTGACCCTAAGGGCTACGGTAGCTACGACGACTTCAGGGCAGCCGACTGGTACGGTCACCTTCCTGGATGGAACAACAGCTCTAGGAACTGCTCAGGCCCTGAGCTCAGGCGTCGCATCGGTTACGATTTCCTCTCTCACCGCCGGCTCTCACAATCTGACGGTAGCTTACAGCGGGGACACGAACTTCAACGCGAGTGTTTCTTCGGTGCTTGTACAGCAGGCGAGTGATTTCAGCTTCTCGCTGAATGCAACGGGCGGCGCAACGCAGACCGTGGTTCCTGGACACACCGCGACGTATAACCTGGTCGCCTCCCCTCTGAATGGCTTTTTCAGTTTCCCTGTGACCCTCTCCGTTTCCGGCCTGCCGGCGGGAGCGACGGCCACCTTCTCGCCATCAACCCTCTCGCTGGGTTCGGGCAGTGCCAGCTTTACGCTGACGATTCAGACGGTAGCTACCACTGCGATGGCCCATCCGGTTAGGAGCACCGGAGGCGGCGCTGCGGTATTGGCGCTCCTCCTGCTGCCGTTCTCCTCTTGTCTGCGGCGCACGGTGCGCAGATGGAGGCCCGGGGTATTGATTGTGGTACTAGGACTGAGCCTGGCGGCTGTGGGCGGACTGGCTGGATGCGGTACAGGCACCGGATATTTCGGACAGAACCCGCAAACGTATTCGGTCACTATTACCGGAACCGCAAGTGGCCCGAATGGAACCACGTTGCAACATTCCTCCATCGTCGTATTGACGGTGCAGTAAGGAGTTGAAAGTACTCTTGTGATGAGTCGATTTCGTACGCTTCTTACTCTCGCAACTCTTGTGTCTACGATGATGGTGTCTGCGCAGCAGAGTACGCAGCCCGCTCGAACCGATATCGTTGTCACCTACACCACGGAAAGAGCGCTACGTACAAGTTCCGGACAGAGCTTCTGGAAGCAGGGTGGCTCTGTCAGCTACGGCACTGATTTATGGAGAGGCCTGGGGCCAGCCGCAGATCTGAGCGTTGGCCACGCAGGGTCTATCGGCTCCAGCGGAGCCTCCTTAACAACCACCGCGCTGACCTTTGGTCCGCGATATCGTTGGCACTCACAATCAAAGTATTCCCCGTTCGGTGAAGCTTTGTTTGGATTCGTGCATGGCTCGAACAGCGCCTTTCCATCCTCAGCGGGGACGACTTATCGGGCAACCAGCTTCTCCATGCTGATCGACGCCGGTCTCGATATCCGCTTGGATCACCACATTGATGTACGTGCGCTACAACTTGGCTGGGTGCATTCCACGCTGCCCAATGGCGCGGATAACGTGCAGAACAACTTCCGCCTGAGTTTTGGAGCAGGCATTCACTTTTAGTACGAGGGGCTTTGGAGTTCGTATCAAGATGGTGTCATCCTGAGCGCAGCGACGGATCAGACATGCAATAGCCCCGGCGAGGCTACGAAATCATCGAAATGTCTCAGTGATGTCAGTATTACTCCGCTATACCGTGAGGAAGTAACCTTCGTGCTTCTGGAGCCTCGTCTACTCCTATAACCGAACTTCGGTTCGGGTGGTGAAAGGCGGTATCCATGAAACGTTTATTCCTTTTCGCAATATCCCTCATTGCTCTTGCAGCTCCCGTCCTTGCAGCACCTCCTGGGAGGTTTGTTGGGCCGAGAGTAGGTGTCGTTTATGGCGGACGCGTCGGCCCTTGGGGTTGGTACGATCCGTATTACGGCTTCTATTCCTACTACGGGGCAGGTTTAACCCCCACAGCAGGCACCGTGAAATTAGATACATCCGTAAAGGATGCCGAAGTGTTTATCAATGGAAGCTATGCGGGCACGGTGAGCAAACTGAAGACCATGACGATGCTTCCCGGTAACTACACCGTCGAACTTCGTGCTTTTGGACGAGAGTCGTACAAACGAGACATCTTTGTTATTCCGGGTAAGACCATCAAACTAACGGCGGAAATGCGAGTTCTGTAAGACGTGCAATTGCGATATGGAGGATGCGAGCGCGTCTCGCATCCTCCGCCGCTTGAAACTATTCGCGAAGCCCGAGGCTCGTAGGGAACTCGTCGGGATCGCTGTCATCGAGGTTTCCGTCGAAGTCATTGGCTCGCCAATCTTCGGCTACACGGACGAGATAGCGGTGAAGGATATACATATCGAGCAGGAGGAATGACAGCCAGATAAGGTTCATCTGCATCCAGCGCACCTCCCATTTCATAAGAAAAGGAAAGACCACCAGATAACGAACTGCGGCCAGAGGGCGTTCGTGCTGCGTCGTCTTCATCGCCTGCGTGAATGGAATAGCGCTGGCGTGGCGTCCGTAGAAGTCGGTCGCAAGGATGGCGACGGCCGTGCAGATCAGAACAGCCAGGAGAAACTGGGAGATGGAGATAGCGCCACAGGCTAAGAATGTTGCTGAGAGCACAGTCGAAACGAACAGGACCGCATAGACGGTCCAGTGCTTTTGGACATCGAGAACGAGAGATTTTTCCCGGCCGAGGATGGAGCGAAAGATCCAGCTCCCACGCTGATCGACGGGGGAAGCAAACGCCGCACGCAGAGCGAATGTGAGCCAGAAAGCGACGATGGCAATCGAGACGAGTGCTCCGTCGTAGCGGAACCCAATGCCGGACGGCTCGATTGTGATCATGCTGGCGAATGCTAGCGCGATGCCGATGCTCAGGAAGATAGCAATCATCGCTCTCGGACGGCGCGATCGCCATAGTGTCTGTCCGATAAACCGGAAGACGCCGCGCTGGATAGGGTTACGCACGATAAAAGGGACAATGATGTCCGTGATGGTGTTGAAGAGGCCTCTGCGCTGTGCTGTAGCAGCAGAGCCTTCCATGACGAGACGAACTTTACGGCGATAGGCGATTGGATATGTAACGCAGCTGATGGTGATCGTAATAAGGGTTGCTATGATGCCGCGCATCGCAAGTAGGTCGAAGGGCGGAGCAGCGCCGTACATGATGCGCTGATAGATGCCAAGGAACCAGAAAGGTGGAAACCACAGGGACCAGTGGGAGGAACTTGTAAGCAGAGCTTTCAGGGCGCCCACCACCAATGGAAAGGTTGACAGTAAGGCGAAGAGAATCAGCATTCCCAGTGTCTGCAGGACAGGCGTGATCTTTTGGAAGAGTCGTTCTGATAGGAACGTGAGAAGGATGCCCTGAAGAGAGAGCACCAGTGTGCAGGCAAAGACTCCGGCGAAAAGGACGGAGGCGAAATGCGCGAAAATGTGATGCACAATCTGCGGTTGACCGGCGGCAAGCGGGAAGAAGATGATCCCGAGTGCGTTGGTGGCAAGCAAGGTCGCGGCCAGGAAAATAGCAACAGCGAGGATACGGGAACTAAGGAGTTGCTGCGCCGGTAGAGGTAACGGCGCCAGGACAAAGACATCGATCGCATCGGGGAAGAGAACGTCCCAGCTATAGACGGCGATCGCCCCCATCACAAAGAGTGCGTAAGCAATGAAAAAGTAGTGATCACCAGCCTGTGGCCAATAGCCTCGTGTCGCAGATCCATGGGGTTGGTGATAGACAGGGAAGCTGATGAGTGAAGCGAGAAGTTGTGGCAATGCCATCGCCCATGCTGTTTGTAACGCACGGCTCATATCGCCATCGATCGAAAGCATCTCGTTCTGACAAAGGCGGGCGAGAAGGTGGCGGATGAGAATCTCCAGCCGGCCAGGCATACGTGCCGTGGGCGAGACCGGATCGTGGCGTAGATCGAGAACTGTGCTCTCAGGCATGGGCAATGGCCTCCGCGAGTTCGCGTGCGGTGGAACGTGTATCGTGCTGACGCACCAGCTCGGCAAAGACTTCTTCGAGAGATCCGCGCTGCATGGCAAGTTTCAGGCCGGCGGGTGTTTCGTCTGCGATGACTTTGCCTTTTCCAAGGACAATCACGCGGCTGCAGACCTGCTCCACCACTTCCAGCACGTGAGAGATGTACAGGATCGCCTTGCCGCGTGCTGCAAGTTCCTCGAGCAGGTCTTTGAAGATGCGGGCAGAGACGACGTCGAGGCCGCTGAGGGGCTCGTCAAAGACAAGAAGTGACGGGTTATGCAGCAGGGCAGCGGAGAGCAGGATGCGCTGTTTCATCCCCTTGGAGTAGAGCGCAATCGGGCTGTGACGCCAGCTTTCGAGTCCCCAGAGACGCAGCAGCACATGAGCGCGGGCATCAATCAGGGATTCGGACATCCCGCGCAGGCGGCCGACAAGTTGCAGATACTCAAGACCGGTCAGGTGCGTGTAGACATGGGCCTCTTCGGGGACGTATCCCAGCGTGGCCCGGTATCGCTCCAACTGATGCCGAATATTTCCGCCCTGGAAGAACACGCCGCCTTCCGTAGGCTGTACCAGCCCGGTGATGATCTTTACGGTGGTGGACTTGCCAGAGCCGTTGGGGCCCAGATAACCGACCACCTCACCCGGGCGGATGGTGAAATTGATGGATTCAATCGCGGGAAGGCCCCGGTAGATCTTCGTCAGGTTTCTGACCTCAAGCATGTCGGTACCCCTATGTAGCAAACTGCATAACTTGTAAGGGGAAGCCGCCCCACTTGTCAAGTAGATCGCTACATAGGTATGCTTTTGCGCATGGCTGAGACCGGAAAGCTTTCGCACACCGCCGCCCTGATTCTGCATGCGATTGCGGTCGGCTATCGTTATGGCTTCTCCATCATGGAGAGCACCGGGTTGCCGTCGGGTACCGTATATCCGGCGTTGCGGCGGCTCGAAGCGGAGGGGCTGATCCGATCACAGTGGGAAGCGGAAGCGATTGCCGAAAAAGAGCAGCGTCCGCCACGCAAGTATTACAAGACGACCGCGGCCGCGCGTCCTGTTTTGGAGGCTTCGCGCAGTCGGTATCCATTGCTGGCAGCACTCACCGCGCCGGCAGAGGAGAAGGAGCGCGTATGAATGTCTACCTGCGATTGCTTTCTCTGTTCCTGCCCGCCCAGCGGAGATACACGTGGCTGTCCGAATGGAATGCCGAGCTGTGGCATGTACGGAGTGAGTGCGGGTGGGTTTCGGCTCTCCATCTACTCCGCGGAGCCTTGGCCGACGTTCGGGAAATACGCACGCTGCCTGAAATGGAATCGCCGGCAGGGTGGTCCGTGACGCTGCCCTGGCTGCAATCCCGGATTTGGACGCAAACCTGGATTCAGCCTCTTGCTTTTCCGTTGGCGGCGTTCCTGGTCATGGCGTGTGCCGCTGTGTATGTTCCAGGTTCCCGGGATGTCTTGCTGAGCCGGAGTTATAACGCCCCATCATCCATTGTGCTGCTGAAGGATGCGGAGCATCCCGCAATCTCCTACGCGACGTACGCCGAATGGACGCGGCGGCGGCAGTCGCTCTTCGACGAGTTTGCGTTCTATGTGGTCCAGAAACGGTATGTCAACGGTGAGCACTTGCGTGTCGCGACCGCCTCATCCAACCTGATACGGATGCTAGGGCTGGGTCACTCTGCCGCGGGTGGAATGTATCTAAGTTATGCGGCTGCGAAACGGTTAGGGTATCCGTCACAGGTGCGTCTCGGTGCGAGCATGGTCCGCGTCCAGGGAATACTTCCACGCACGACGCTGCAGTTGTGGGACGATCCGGAGGCGATTGTTCTGGCAGATCGGCTTCCGGCGGGTATGCACGGGCGTGTGTTGGCCGCCGTGGCTCCTGGTGCACCCAATATCAATTTGGGTTTTGCCGTGACACAGAGCAGGCGGCCTCCTGTCCATATTGACGTTAAGCCGCTGGAAGAACGTGTTCTCATGCCTGGCAGAGCATTTCTGTTTGCGTGTGTGATCTTGCTATTCGCGTTGGCCGGAACGCGGCCTCTCGCTCGTGAAAATGCTTTGCGGATGCCAATGCGCCTGCGCTGGCGTCCGGCAATATTTGTAGGCGTACAGGTCCTTCTGTTGCTTGCCTCCGCCTATCTCGGTTCACTGGCGATCGCGATGAGCATGACTTTTTCGCGGCCGGAAGATGCAACTGCGTCACAGGCGTTTGCTGCCTTCCTGCTGTTACTGCCAACGATACGGCTGACACTGCGCAGCAACCGGCATCGCTGCCCATGCTGTTTGCGAAAGCTGGGACATCCGGCTCGAGTTGGGCAGCCTTCCGCCGCCTTCCTGAACTGGTATGGCACGGAACTGCTCTGCGCTCAAGGGCATGGCATGGCACATATACCGGATATGCCGACGACGTGGTTTTCAGAGCCACGCTGGATGCCGTTGGATTCGTCGTGGGCCGTTCTGTTTTCTCAGTGATATAGCACCGTTGAAATGCCTTCGTCATCAGCCGGCTTCTTTGTCTGGTTCAAGGGAACCGGAAGGCAATTCCTTCCGTATAGCCACTGCAAAGAGACTTTAGAGACTCCTAAGCGGTTTTGGAGGGGATGATGCTGGCAGACCTGCGGGACGCGTTTCGGCAGTTAAAGAAGGCACCGGCATTTGCGGTGACGGCCGTGGTGACCCTGGCCCTTGGAATCGGTGCGACCACCGCAATCTTCACCCTGGTGCACCAGGTCATGTTGAAGTCGCTGCCGGTTGCCAAGCCGGAAGAGCTCTGGAGGATCGGTGACAAGATCCGCTGCTGCAACTGGGGCGGATATACGCAGGGCAGCGATGGAGATTTCTCTCTCTTTTCCTGGGAGGCATACAAGAACTTTCGCGCGCATACGCCGGAGTTCAGTGATCTTGCGGCGCTGCAGGCCGGGAATGCCGCGCTCGGTGTGCGCAGAGCCGGCTCCCAGGCGCAGGCGGATACACGCAACGGAGAGTATGTCTCCGGGAACTTCTTCCGCACTCTCGGCGTGCAGCCATGGATCGGTCGCCTGATGACAGACGCGGATGACCAGGAGTCCGCATCGCCTGTGGCGGTGATGAGCTATCACGTCTGGCAGGAGAAGTACGGCTCCGATCCTTCTGTCGTCGGCGCAAATTATCAGATCAATGGACATTCCTTTACGGTGATCGGCGTGGCTCCGCCCGGATTTTATGGCGCCAAGCTCGCCGGCGGAGGCATGCCGGACTTCTGGCTTCCTTTGACGACTGAGATCATGATCGACGGCGCCACGTCGCGGTTGAAACGGCCCAATGGCAACTTCCTCGATCTGATCGGAAGAGTTCGCCACGGTGTCGATTCGAGGACGCTCGAAGCGAAGCTGCGCGTGGAGTTTCATGACTGGCTGGCAAGTCATGTACCCGATATGGAGCCTGGTGAAAAACAGCTTTGGCAGCAACAGACGCTGCACCTGATTCCTGGCGGGTCGGGAGTCGCTGCTATGCGGGATCAGTACAAGGCTGGGTTGAGGCTGCTGCTGATCGCGGCCGGGTGTGTCCTGCTGGTTGCTTGTGGGAACCTGGCAAATCTGATGCTGGCGCGCGGCCTGAAAGACAGAGCACAGACCTCTATCCGGACGGCCCTGGGAGCATCCCGGCGGCGCCTGGTACGCAGAGCGATGGTCGAGGCCGTTACTCTGGCTTTGATTGGAGGTATCTCTGGAGTCGCTGTAGCCTATGCCGGAACCAGGCTGATTCTGTATCTGGCTCTGGAGCGTGGAAACTCCAACAACTTCGTGCCCATCAGTGCGACCCCATCGATTCCGGCGCTGTTATTTACGCTGGGTATCTCTGTACTGACGGGAATCCTCTTCGGCATCGCACCTGCTTGGATGACCTCACACGCCAACCCTGTAGACGCATTGCGCGGAGCGAATCGTTCCGTGGGTGGAAGAAGCTCCTGGACGCAGAAGTCGCTCGTTATCGGCCAGGCGGCGATGTCCCTGGTGCTGCTTTCGACGGCGGCTCTGCTGGGCCGAAGCCTGCGAAATCTGGAGCACCAGAACTTCGGGTTCGAGACAGAGAACCGGTATATCGTGTGGATCAACCCGATGCTGGGCAACTATAAGCCAGACCAGTTGGAACCGATGTTCCGAAAGATCGACACCCGCCTGATGCAGATTCCAGGTGTGCACATGGTCGCGCCGGCTCTCTATGCTCCGATGACGGGCGATAGCTGGAATGATGGTATACGCATTCAGGGCAGGCCGGAGCCAGGAGCGAAGGAAGACACCGGAGCGGGCTGGTCTCGCGTGATGCCCGGCTTCTTTGAAACTGTCGGTGCACAGATGGTTCTCGGCCGCTCGATCGGTGAAGAAGATACCTCGACGACACGTAAGGTTGCCGTGATCAACGAAGCCTTCGCCAAACGATTCTTCAAGAATCAGAATCCCATCGGTCAGCACTTCGGCATCGACAAGATCAAATATGCGGGCACGCTTGAGATTGTCGGTGTTGTGCGCGATATGCGCTACATGACTTACGACTACAAAGATCCGGTACGTCCGATGTTCTGGGTGCCGGAGACGCAGACGGTGCAGTACGACGATACGGCGTTCATGGCCGGCGAGACCTGGTCTCACTATCTCTACAACATCGTGATCTGGGCTCCGGGAGCTCCTACTGGTATGGAAGAGCAGGTGAGGAAGGCGCTGGTCAGTATCGATCCCGACCTTGTGCTTTACGGTGTCGATCCGTACAAGAAGGTCGTAAGTGCCGACTTCCAACAAGAGAACATGATCGCGACCCTAACTACGCTCTTCGGCGTCCTCGGTCTTACGTTGGCGGCCGTGGGCCTGTATGGCGTGATGGCGTATATGGTGGAGCAGCGGACAAGCGAGATCGGCGTGCGGATGGCACTTGGCGCTAACCGCGGTGACGTGGTGCGCATGGTGCTGCACAATGCCTTCCTACAGATCGCAGTGGGACTAGCGCTCGGCATTCCAGCGGCCATTGGAGCAGGCAAGTTGATGACCGACCAGCTCTTCGGTGTAAAGCCCTGGGATCCGGTGATGATTACGGCAGCGGTTGTCCTGCTTGCGGTGGCAGCGCTGTTGGCATCACTGATCCCAGCACGCCGGGCAGCCAGCGTCGACCCGATGGTGGCTCTCAGAAGTGAATGAGGGCAAGAGCAGCCTGGGGTAGAGGAATTTCGTTGGACTGTATCCGGGGACGTGATACAGTCGCCATCGCAGTTCAAAATCTGATGTGGACGTACGTTCTACGTCCATTGACAGCAAACAGTCACGATGCTTCCGACGCTGAGGAGATATTCAGGATGCGAGTTCTGTTCACTGCTTTTTTCACGCTCATTTCTGCTGGTTGGATGGGCGGCCTACCCCACACTCAAGTCAACGCAGCAACGCAGCCGCAGGCCGCCCAGACAGGGTGGGCGTGGCCGGCAATTCCTGGATGCCTCTCGGATCCTTCCATCTCGACTCCGGGATCAACCGACTTCAGTTCGCCCGTCTGTCCTCTCTACGATCAGTTGCTGACCAGCGGCGTCACCAGGATCGAGCTGGTTTCGGCGCGGCGTCTCAATGGGGAGATGGATGGCGTTCTGTATCCCGCATTTCTGCCAGGTACAGAGGTCGTGACCTTCCTGACCGAGGACAAGTTCAATCAGTCGTTCCACGGCGCAACAGGACTTGTGCGCGTCTCCGGAAAGGCTGTGTCGGCACGGAATGGATCCTGGTGGACGACTCTGTCCACAGTTACAAGCAATGGAAAACTGCTCGATGCCGCGTCGATCCGGCAGAAGCTTGCACTTCCGAATGAGCCTTCCTGTCTCGCATATGCTGACAACGTGCGAAGCGGAATCATCGCATATATGGGAGTTGTCGCTCCGGCCTTCGACCAACCAGGCGGAGGCGTAGAGTTCTGGCTTCCTCCTGGAGCAGTCGTCGCGAAGAAGACAGCCGATCTCCCCGGAAGCCCTGGCTGTGGCACAAATTAGTTCAGCGAGACAAAGCGGGGCAAGGCTATGTCTTGCCCCGCTTTGCGTTTCTTAGAACTGATACTTGACCGACATCTCCAGAATGCGGCGGCTGTCCGGATCTCTGTGCTTCCGAAGCCCGTCCCTTGATTGGGGCGCAGGTGGCTTTCTGTTTCGTCGTCCTGTTACGAGCGGAGGAGGAACCTCCAGGACCGAGAGTATCGCGCCGGATTCCATATTTGCTGAAAATTGAGAGGATTCAGCCAGGATGACGAATTCCTGAAACCTGTCTTCGGTATCATTCTTTCGGCGATGATCCTCGACCTCCGTACCCTAAACGACCTCTTCCTCCGCGCCGCCTCCAAGGGCGACACCACGGTTGTTCTTACCCAGGCAGCCGATCACTCGTGGCGCCCCCTTACCTCCGCCCAGCTCTATGCCCGCGTACGCGCCTTTGCGAAGGCGCTGGAGTCGTGGGGTATCAAGAAGGGCGACCGCGTGGCTCTCATCAGTGAAAACCGATGGGAGTGGGCGGTGACGGACTTTGCCGCGCTCGCCATAGGAGCGGTCGGCGTTCCGTTGTTCCCGACGCTGACCGCCGAGCAGACCACCTATATGCTCAACGATTCCGGAGCGCGGATCGCAGTCGTCTCCACGAAGGATCAGTATGAGAAATTGGCGTCGATTCACGAGAAGACATCCGGCATTGAGAGGGTTATCGTAATGGACGCCGGGGAGTTTCCGGGCGCCGAAAGCTTTAGCAGCCTGCTGGCCGATGCGGACAAAGATCTGGCTCGTGATGCCGCTTTCGACGCCAAACTGGCCGAAGCAAAGCCTGAGGACCTGGCCACCATCGTCTACACCTCGGGTACGACGGGCGAGCCCAAAGGCGTGATGCTGACGCACAACAACATTGCGCAGAACATCAACTACACGGTCGAGTTTATTGATTTCAATCCGGCTGACTCCTGCATCAGCTTCCTCCCGCTCTCGCACATCACCGCCCGTATTCTCGATTACGAGATGTACGCCAATGGCTGCGTACTGGCCTATGTGTCTCGTCTGGACCGATTGCCACCTGCGATGCAGACGGTTAAACCGACGATCCTGGTGGCCGTGCCACGCGTCTTTGAGCGCATCCGGCACTCGGCAGAGACCAAGTCGCTGGCCTCTCCGGTGAAGGCGAAGATCTTTGCCTGGGCTATCGGCGAAGGGAAGAAGCATCGGGAGACAGTGCTGGCTGGGAAAACACCGGCAAGCCCTCTCTGGAAGCTCGCCAACAAGCTGGTTTTTTCGAAGATCAAGGAAGCCTTCGGCGGACGTGTACGCCTTTATATCTCAGGTGGCGCCCCGCTTGGCCTGGACAATGCCAACTGGTTTGCCGCAGCGAATATCAGGATTCTGGAGGGGTACGGCCTGACGGAGACATCTCCGGTGATTGGACTGAACCACCCCATCTACAACCGCGTTGGCTCTATCGGCAAGCCACTTACCAATATTGTCGTGCGATTCGCCGACGATGGTGAACTGGAAGTGAAGGGGCCGTCGGTCTTCCAGGGCTACTGGAATAAGCCGGAGGCAACCAAAGAGGTCTTTACCGAGGACGGCTTCTTCAAGACTGGGGATATCGGCCACAGCGATGATGACGGGTTCATCTTTATCACCGATCGCAAGAAGGAGCTGATCAAGCTGTCGGCCGGAAAGTTCATTGCCCCGTCGTTTGTTGAGGGCAAGCTGAAGGCATCGAATCTCGTAGGCAATGTAGCGCTGTTGGGAGATAAACGGAAGTTCGTATCGGCGCTCATCTCGCCCAACTTTGCCAACCTCACGCTGGCGGCCAAACAGCAGGGAACGGAACTGCCCTCCGATCGCAAAGCAGCCTTGGAGAGCCCGGCGGCCCAGTCGCTCTACAAGGCCGTAATTGCTGATGTGAACAGCACCCTGGCGCCATTCGAGAAGATCAAGAAGTACCGCGTGGTTGTCGATGAGTGGACACCCGAGTCGGGCGAACTGACGCCGAGCATGAAGCTCAAGCGGCGAGTGATCAACGACAAGTACAAGGACGTTATCAACGATATCTACTCCGTCGACGCCGAGTAAGGAGTCGACGCGTCCCAGCATTTAATTGCTGTCATCCTGAGCGTTCGGCTCCCCAGCGGACTTGTTCGCTGGGATGATTAGCGAAGGACCCGCTTCGCTGAGGCACGAGGGATGGTCGGATATTCCGTTGCCCCATCTTCGCGGTTTGATCGCGAAGAATGGGGCTTCATCATGTCAGCAAGAAAATGAATGCACCTTCGGGAATTAGAATCCCTGCATGCGATTCCGTGCCGTTCTGCCTTTTCTTCTGGCTACCTCACTGCTGGCCCAGCGCCCAACACAATCTGATCCGCTGAAGCCTCCTGCCTGTCCGGGAAGAGCACCTTTCACCCATCCGACAACGCAGCAGCTTATCGAGACCCAGCAACAAGCAGCGCACGATCCGCTCTATCTTCTCTCCGCGGAACCGGTGCCGAACTTCGCACAGGAGCGCTACAAACTCGCAGACTACTACGACTGTGTTCCCGGAGCGGGCTGCTACTGGGCCGATATCGATGCGCAGTACGACCGTGCGATTGCGGTGCTGGAGCATGCCACTGCGACACGCAGGCAGGGCGAAAAGCTCGCGATCGTGTTGGATATCGATGAGACAACGCTTTCAGCCTACTGCGAAGAAAAGCGCGAGGACTTCGGCTACATCGGAAGTATGTTCAATCAGTGGGTGATTTCTCCGGAGGCATCGCTACCGATTCCGGGAACGCTACGCCTGGTGACAAAGGCGCAGGCTGCGGGTGTGGAGGTCGTTTTCATTACCGGCCGTCCGGAAGAACAGCGCGAGGCGACGGCCCGCAATCTCGAGACAGCGGGCTTTCATGGATGGAAGCAGCTTTATCTGCGGGAGCCGGGAAAGTATCCCTCGACGATTGCCTACAAATCAGCGCAGAGAGCGAAGGTGGTTGCGGCTGGATATCGGCTGATCCTCAATATCGGAGATCAGTACAGCGACCTGTTCGGAGAGCCGCAGGCCGAGACGAGCGTAAAGCTGCCAAACCCGTTCTATTACCTGCCTTAGAGCATTTTCCCTGTAGGTGTGGTGTAGGGCTTCCGCATCTATGGGCGTTTTCCGCAATGAAAACGCCGCCGCACGCTTCTTTCGGGATACCCAGTAACAGGGAAAAATGCTCAAAACGTCATATCCCGCCATCACAGGTGACGGCGGGGATATGCGGTAGCGTCTTCCTTAGTAGCCGCCGGTGGGAACTCCGACTGCATCCATAGGATTCGCCAACTCATTCACGATGCGCACCGACGCGGAGGCCCCGATTCGGGTGGCTCCAGCAAAAAGCATTGCCTGGGCGTCGGCCAGGCTGCGAATACCGCCGGAGGCCTTGACGCCACAGCGGATTCCGGCGACGCCGCGCATGAGTTGGATATCGTCGATCGTGGCTCCGCCTGTCGAGAAGCCGGTCGAGGTCTTGATGAAGTCGGCGCCGGCTTCGATAGCAAGCTCGCTGGCACGCATCTTGTCTTCAAAGCTCAGAAGGCAGGTTTCCAGAATGACCTTCAGAATGCCGCCGTGGGCGTGGACAACCTCGGCGACGATGTGGATGTCGTGCTTGACAGCGTCGAATTCGCCGGACTTAAGAAGACCAATATTCAGCACCATATCGACGTCATGCGCGCCCAGGGCGAGGACACGCCCCGCTTCTTCCTTCTTGCTGGCGGTCAAAGTGGCGCCCAAAGGGAAGCCGATGACGACACCGACAGGAACTCCGGTGCCCTTTAATGCTGCTGCTGCAGTCCCTGTCCAGAAGGGATTCACCATGGCGCAGGCGAACTTGTACTTCGCGGCCTCCTCGCAGATAGCCAGTACCTGGGCCCGCGTGGCGTCTGGCTTTAATAGGGTGTGATCCAGTACTGCAGCCAGGGCTGCGGGAGAAGAGAGTGCCTGCGCAGCAAAGCTGGCGGCGTCGAAGGTGGTCGGGTCAGGGACCGAGATACTCATATTGCTCCTGCGTATGGCCCATGTTGGGCCCAAGAGCATATTCTATGCCCGAAAAATAGAGGCAGAGACAAAAGTGGATGGACCAATCGATGATTTTTGCTGGCTTACAATCACCCTTGTTGGTTTGTTAACACGAAGAGGTTTGGATGGAGCTTACAACAACGCAGTCGATCTCGGGTGGGCCAGAGACGACAAACATGAAAGCCCTTTCGACAGCGACCGTGCTGTTCTTTATGTGGGGTTTTCTAACTTGTCTGAATGACATTCTGATTCCTCACCTGAAGATGGTCTTCGAGCTGAGCTATGCCCAGGCCATGCTGATACAGTTTGCCTTCTTCTCGTCCTACTTCGTCTTCGCAATTCCGTCCGGCAAGCTGGTGGACTTCATCGGATACAAGCGCACCATGATTGCCGGCCTGCTGACGATGGCCGTAGGTGCACTGTTGTTTCTTCCCGCGGCTTCGCTGGCGGCTTTTCCGCTCTTTCTCGCTGCTTTGGTCGTGCTTGCCGCCGGTATCACCGCCTTGCAGGTCGCCGCCAATCCGTATGTAGCCAACCTTGGACCACAGCGCACAGCCAGCAGCCGGTTGAACCTGGCACAGGCCTTCAATTCGCTCGGAACGACGGTGGCTCCGTACCTGGGTAGCGCCCTGATTCTGGGAGCCGCAGTCGAAGCGCCAAAGCTTGGCAGCCTGACACAGGCGGCATTGCAGCAGTTCCGCGCGCAGCAGGCTTCCACCGTGCGTTTGCCATATCTCGGGATAGCCGGTTTGCTGATGCTGCTTGCGGTAGCGCTGGCAGTGATTAAGCTGCCGCCGATGGGCGGGTTAACGCAGGACTTCCGTCCTGACGCGCGCGGTTCCTCGTGGGGAGCGCTGTTGGGGCATCCGCAGCTTCTGCTGGGAGCGGTTGGCATCTTCCTCTATGTCGGCGCAGAAGTGACGATAGGAAGCTTTTTGGTGAACTATATGCACCTGCCGGAGATCAGCGGATTCACCGAAACGGTGGCGGCGAGGTATGTATCGATCTACTGGTTCGGCGCGATGATCGGGCGGTTCGTCGGTTCAGCGGTGCTGCAGAAGGTAAAGACCTCCAAGCTGCTTGCGTTGGCAGCGACGGCGGCATGCCTGCTGGTGCTGCTGAGCATGTTGAGTTCGGGTCATACGGCGATGTGGTCGATTCTGTCGGTAGGCCTGTTCAATTCCATCATGTTCCCAAGCATCTTCACGCTCGGTATCGCCAACCTGGGCGAGTTGACGAGCAAGGGATCGAGCCTCATGGTCTGCGCCATCGTTGGTGGAGCGGTGATCCCACTCTTCTCGGGCTTCGTGGCCGATAAGATCGGCGTGCAGCATGCGCTGATGGTGGCGGCTGTCTGCTACGTGTACATCGTGGTCTTCGGGTTGCGCGGCGATCACAGCGCCACAGAGCACCGCGCAGCCTAGAGCATTTCTCCTGTAGGTGTAGTGCAGGGCTGATGCATCTATGGGCGTTTTCCGCAATGAAAACGCCGCTGCACGCTCCTCCCGGGATACCCAGCAACAGGAGAAATGCTCTAGCTATGGCAATACGTAAGTCGCTGCTGGCTCTGGCTGTCTCGGCCTTCGGAATCGGGACGACCGAATACGTCATCATGGGTCTGTTGCCGGAGCTGGCGGCAGATTTCCATGTTTCGATTCCGCGCGCGGGCATCCTGGTCTCCGGCTACGCGCTGAGCGTGACCATCGGCTCGCCGATCCTGGCGGTGCTGATGGCCCGCATGGATCGCAAGTTAGCGCTGATGTGGCTGATGGCGCTATTCCTGCTGGGTAATGTGGGGTGCGCACTGGCGCCGAATTTCCAGCTTCTGCTGATCGCCCGCATCATTACTGCTCTCTGTCACGGAACCTTCTTCGGTATCGGCAGCGTGGTGGCATCGACGATGGTGCACCGCAGTGAACGCGCGCAGGCCATCGCACTGATGTTCAGCGGCCTGACGCTGGCGAATGTGCTGGGTGTGCCGGCGGGAACCGCGTTGGGACAAGCCTTCGGCTGGCGGTCGACCTTCTGGGCTCTTATCCCGATCGGACTTGTAGCAGGCGCCGGCTTGTGGAGCCTGGTGCCGTCGCAGATGCCGGCTCGCGTACATGTGAAGGATGAGGTGCGGACTCTGTTGAAGCCGCAGGTGCTGATGGTGCTCGTCCTCAGCACCATCTCTTCGACTTCGCTGTTTGCTGTCTTTACTTACATTGCGCCGATCCTGCGAGATGTTACCGGGCTGTCGCCGCACGCGGTGGCGATGGTCCTGGTGCTCTTCGGTGTCGGGATCACGGTCGGCAATCTGATCGGAGCCAAACTAAGCGACTGGAAGCAGTTGCCAAGTTTTCTTGGATGCTGCGCTGTGCTGATCTGCCTGCTGCTGGTGATGCCGATGACGCAGCGGTATCCGCTGACCTCGATTGCGATGGTGCCCCTGTGGGGTATGGTGCACTTCGCCATGGGAAGCCCGTTGCAGTCACGTGTTGTGGATCAGGCCAGGAGTGCCCCAAACCTGGCGGCGACGATGAACCAGGGAGCCTACAACCTCGGCAACGCTTTAGGGGCAAGCGTAGGTGGCGTCGCTCTAACGATGGGCCTCGGCTACGGGCAGCTTGGATATCTGGCGGCGGCGATCGCCGCCGTGGTGCTCGTGTTGGGCTTTATCGAATTGAAGGCTGACCGGAAGCGGCCGAAGCACACGACCAATTCGGCCTTTGTGTCGATGGGCCACTAACGAAAAGGCCCTGCCCCCGGCAGGGCCTTTTCTGCATTCACTCTTAGTGACCGGCATCTTCCGGGTAGAGGCGGATATCGGGAACACCACGGTAGCGTTCGGCGAAATCCATGCCATAGCCGATGATGAAGTGGTTTGGAATCTTGAAGCAGACATAGTCAGCTTCGATCTGCGCAACACGACGCGACGGTTTGTCGATACAGGTCGCAATCTTCAGGCTTGCCGGTTTGTGCTGCAGCATAAGCTTGTGCAGGTAGCTCAGCGTAAGGCCGGTGTCGAGGATGTCTTCGACGATGATGACATGCTTGCCCTCGATGGGGTTGTCGATGTCTTTAATCAGCTTGACGGCGCCGGAGGAGACGCGGGCGCGTCCGTAGCTCGATACGGCGACGAAGTCGAAGGTATTGTCGACCGTGATCGATCGGGCGAGATCGGCAAGGAACATGGCCGCGCCTTTGAGCACGCCGATCAGAACGATCGACTTGCCCGCATACTCCTCGGAGATCTGTTGGCCGACTGCGGCGATACGGTCTTTGATCTGCTGTTCCGAGATCAGGACCTCCATCTGGTCAGGAGGAATGAATGCGGGCTCGACGGGATTGGGTGTGGACATAGATGAATCCGAGCTTATCGAGCCTCGGGGCGGGGAATCAAGCGGCTGGAACCGTATACTTGAAGGAAACATGTATCCGTACCTGCATCTTGGCCCGTTCACGCTGGGCACCTTCGGAATCCTTCTCTGGCTGGGTGCCGTTGTAGCCACGGTTATCCTCCACAACAACTTTCAGCGTTTTTCCATCGATGCCGACGCCCTGAATGTCGTCGCGTTCGTCACCATCGCCGGCGTGCTGGGCGCGAAGGCATATCACGAGCTGCAGGACCCCGCGGAACTGGCCGACTCGATGCGCCGCATCATGCTGCCGGGCTGGCATCATCCGGGCGAGATCCTCCTCTATCTGCTCAAGTGGTTCCAGGCAGGCTTTGCGTGGTTCGGCGGTCTCTGCGCCGGCATCGCCATGCTGCTATGGCAGGGACGCCAGGCGAAGTTCCGGAACGGAGCCCGAGTGGGAGGCCTGCGTATGCTGGATCTTGCTGCTCCTGCCGCTGCCATCGGTTACGGCGTTGGCCGCCTCGGATGCCTGCTCTCGGGAGACGGCGACTACGGCAAGAGCACAAAGTTGCCCTGGGGCGTGCACATCCGCAACGACGCGCTCGATCCGCCGGTACCGAATCCTCCCGATCTAAAGGTCCATCCCACGCCGGTCTACGAGCTGGGCTACTCGCTGGTCTTCGGTCTCTGGCTCTGGCATCGCGCCAAGAAGAACCTGCCTATCGGCCAGCTGACGGGCGAGTACCTGGTGCTGACAGGGATCGCGCGCTGGTTTGTCGAGCTCATCCGCATCAACCCCCGTGTCCACTGGGGCATGAGCAACGCCCAGGTAGCTGCACTTGGCTCAATCCTGGCTGGTATCGTGCTGATTCTCTGGTCGAAGACGCGATCGAAGAAATGGGTCGCGGAGGCTGAAGCGGTCGCAAATTAAGTCAATGATTCAATGATTGAATCATTGAATAAATCAGAGTCTCTTCAGATAAGCCTTCGCCTCTTCCAGCTCAGGGAAGAGGCGTTCTTCTGCCTGGAACTCACGCGAATGTACGCAGCGGCGGCCTGACTTCACACGGACGGGGTGCTTGAGGTGGAGCATCTCGTGATAAAGCAGGTATTCGATGGCGCAGCGCGGTGTGTCTGGCCGGTCAAAGACTCGGCTGATCATGATGGTATTGTGAGCGGCGTCGTAGTGGCCTAGGAGGCGGCGTGCGTTATGTCCGCTCCAGGTGAGTACAGGACGTCCCATCAGCCCGTGGAAGAACCTGCGGTTCAGCGTCTCGAAGACCTCGTCGAGGTCATAGTGGCGCCCTTTAGCGGTGAGGATACGTTTTCGGCCGCGGGTCTGGCGGATATGCTCCGCCATCTTTGAGACCGGCTCCGACTGGGTGTAGCGGCGGTAGCGGTCGGCGTGCAGGCGAAGGATCGGCTTACGGTACAGCTTTGCAATCAGGATGTGGGCAATGGCCCGCAGCACGCTCTCGGGAGCGGCCTCCAGAAGATCGGAGAGGGAGACGTAAAGTTTGCCGTCGCGCAGGCGGATGGTCGTGTTCAGCGACGTAAATCGCCGGAACCGGACATGGAGCTCCGGCATGGGGGCACGGGGCCGCAGCTCGCGGTATTCCTCGTGAAACAGTTGGCGGAGCTCGGGAGACACTACATTCAACGTAAAGCATTTTCCCTGTTCCTGGGTATCCCGGAAGAGTCGTGCAGCGGCGTTTTCATTGCGGAAAACGCGCACAGATGCGGAAGCCCCGCTCTATAGGGAAAATGCTCTGGCGCAAATGAGCGTTGAGATCTGCTACCGGGGCACCACGATAGGTTCGGGGGCCTCGCCTTTCTTCTGTGGCGGCTTGTGGGTCTTCCACCACTCCGCCTGCTCGTCAATCATCTCCTTGGCGGAGTCGTGAAGATCCTTCGCTGCTTCAAGCGCCAGCTTACGGGCGAGCGTGTAGGCAGCATTGTCCTGTGGAGTCTTCAGAACCGTCGTCCAGCGCTCGGTTGCTGCCAACAGTTTCGGAAGAATCTTACGCAGGTCCGGGTGCTTTGGCTGGTAGTCGTCCAGGTTGTCGTCGAGTTCGTCGGCAATCGCTCGGAACTGCTCCATGTAGTCGTGGATGTCCTCAGTTGCTCCTGGCGCTTTCGGCTTTTTCAGAATCTCCTCGATCCTGTTGATCCTGGTCTCCAGAGCTTTCTGGAAGATGGTGATGCGCGCGGCGGGGTCGATGGCGGCTTCGCGGATCTCCTCCACCTCGGCGTCGGAAAGAGCAGTCTCGTCGCGCTTCTGCGCGAAGGCGCAAAAGGCGGAACCAAGCAGCAGAAGGCAGACCAGGCGGCGAAGCATGACGGGATTGTAGGGGCAAACCAGAGAATTTGTCAGCAATTTGAGGAAGGGAAGGCGCCGTCTTCTAGGTCATATAGCCGTGATCTCTGTCGCCTTGGAAACCTATACTGTCTGTTCCCGGCCATCCGGGAACCCATAAGTCATGAATATCGATCGCTTTCGTCCGGTCCTCTTTGTTGCCCTCGCCCTCACTCTTTCTGCTGCCGCCAGAGCCCAGACCAGAGCCCAAACAGGAGCCCAGACCGGTTTGATGCCCTTGCCGGCGGAGCTGACGAGAGGCTCCGGGGCGCTGGCGCTGCAGTCCACGTTCAAAGTCACCACGCCTCGCTCGCATGACGCCCGTCTGGAAGCTGCGATTGCCCGCACTCTCCGGCGGATCGAGGTCGCGGCTGACCTTCGTCATGAAGGAAGAGGTGTCTTTGGAACGACGCCGCTGGAGGTAAGCGTCGTCTCGCCCGGCGAGGCGGTGCAGAGCCTCAGCGAGGACGAGAGCTATTCGCTGACAGTGACGAGCGAGAAGGCCGTCATTGAGGCTAATACCGACGTGGGTGCAATGCATGGGCTGGAGACGTTGATCCAGCTTGTACAGCCGACGCCGCAGGGCTATGTGATTCCGGCAGTCACGGTACATGATTCACCGCGTTTCCCCTGGCGCGGTCTGATGATCGACTGCGGCCGCCATTTTCAACCGGTACCGGTGTTGAAGCGCAATATCGATGCCATGGCAGCGGTGAAGATGAATGTCTTTCACTGGCACATGACGGAGGATCAGGGATTCCGTCTGGAGAGCAAGCTGTTTCCCAAACTCACCGGCAAGGGATCGGATGGCCTGTATTACTCGCAGGAAGATGTGAAGGAGATTGTCGCCTACGCCCGGGCGCGCGGCATCCGCGTTGTGCCGGAGATTGAGATGCCCGGCCACTCCGCTGCATGGCTCTACGCCTATCCGGAACTGGCCAGCGGCACGGTGCCTGATGACATACGCCGCGAGTTCGGCGTGAGCGACGTCGCCATCGATCCCACGCGTGAAGAGACCTATGTCTTCCTGCGGAAGTTCCTCACCGAGGTAACGGCGTTGTTTCCAGACGCATACGTTCACATCGGTGGCGATGAAACGTCCGCACCCGACTGGAAGAACAATCCGCGCATCCTGAAGTTCAAAGAGACGCACCATCTCAAGGACAACGAGGCGCTGCAGGCTTACTTCAATACGAGGGTGCTGGCGATTCTGACTTCGCTGCATAAGCGGATGATGGGATGGGACGAGATCCTGACACCCGAGCTCCCGAAGGACATCGTGGTGCAATCCTGGCGGGGTGTCGCCTCGCTGGCCAAGGGTGCACAGATGGGCTACGAAGGCATTCTCTCCGCGCCGTACTACCTTGACGGCATGAAGACGGCAGCCGATCACTACCTCGCCGACCCCATCCCGCAGAACGCGACGCTTACCGCCGAAGAACAGAAGCGCATCCTTGGCGGCGAAACGCCTATGTGGGGCGAGCATCTGAACGAGGTCGACATCGACTCCCGTATCTGGCCTCGCGCCGCCGCAATTGCCGAGCGCCTTTGGTCGCCGCAAAGCGTTACTGACGTCAACAGCATGTATGACCGGCTGGAGGTTGTTTCTCTGGAGCTGGAATCGCTGGGACTTAACCACCTGCAGAGCGGCGACGCCCGACTACGTGCGATAGCTCACACAGAACAGATCGGAGATCTTCGCACGATTGCCTCCGTGCTGGAGCCGGTCAGCTTCGGCGAGCGCTACAAGGCCCAGCACACCGACCAACTGACACCCTTCGATCGCTTCGTGGATGCCGTACGGCCTGATCCGCCCTCGCGTCACTGGAGCAACGTAATGGTCGATCGCTGTCTGCAGAAGGACATGGATGCCTGCGGCAAGCTTCGCTCCTGGTACGCCGGGATCGCGCAGGCGATCCCACACGCAAAACAGCAGGTGCAGGCTTCTTCCCAGATGCAGGATGTGCTGCCGAAACTCGATCAATTGAGCATTTTGACGGCGCTTGGAGAGAAGGCCGCCGAGTCGTTTGAGAAGGGAACCGCCGTCTCCAGTGATGCGGCCTGGCAGTCGCGGAAGAACACGATTGAAGAAGCCAAAAAGGCCACCGCCATGGTGCGCTTCACCTTCCTCGATTCGCTGACGAAACTGACGGACGGTGCGCACTAGACTAGCTGCCCGGCGGTGTCCTATGTCCGCAATGGGGCATAGGACACGCGGGTATGGCTTGTTTTAGTGTCGGAAGATGACGGCCAGCAGTTCCGTGTGAACGGTCTGCAGGCGTTTCAGGGTGGCTTGAACCATGCCACGGTCATCGCCGGAGGAGGCATGCATGATGTCGTTCAACCGGTGGTCGGTCTCGCGGAGCAGGATCTCTGCCTTCTTCAGTTTCTTGGAATCATCGGCTACGCCCATGTGGATGCGCTCGGCGTACTCGGAGATTTTCTTGATTGTGTTCGCGGCTTTGTCGGTGTCACCCATTGCCAATTGACGGCTGGCCAGCTCCGTCATACGGCCCACCAGCTCCGTGTATAGGAAGCACTGTTCTCGTGGAGCTGCGAGTAGGGCTTTGGTTTCGAGTTGTTGAATGACTGTCAGGTCTACGTCTGCGGCGCCTGCTGCCTGCGCTGCTGGAGGCAGCAGCAGGACGCCCACCGCGAAAAAGGAAAGAGCGGCGTGGCGGAAACCAGGGCGAAGTAAAGCGTTACATGCACTGCGTACTGCGAACGGCATACCGCACCCCTTTCGGAAGTGCTCACCTGTGTTCGAGAGCAGCAAGTCGGTGGCGAGCCTGCCACTCCTGGTCCGGATACTTTCCTGCAGCGGCTGATAAGAACTGGTGATACAACAGAACAGCTCGTTCCGTCTGATGCAGGCTATCGTTCGCCGTTGCCTCCAGAAATAGAGTTGACGGCGAATTTGGAAGGAGTGTAGCTCTCTGTGTCAGCGCCTGCAACACAATTCTGGGCTGATGATTCTCTGACGCTGCAAAAGCGAGATGACCGAGCGTTTCACCCAGATCCTGCGGTCGTTCCCAGCGATCCAAAGGTAATGTTACGGCTTTGGTGAACACCTGCTGCGCTTCGTCGAACTTCTTCTCCAGAACCAGTGCAGAACCAAGATCGTCCAGCAACGATGGATCATCGGGGGTCGCGGCAAGCGCAGCACGCAACATCGGTTCGGCCTTCGCCGGATCGTTTGCCTGGGTATAAAGGTGCGCGAGCAGACGCTTCAGATTGGCATCATCGGGATTCGCCGCCAGCAACTGCTCCAACAGTGGAGTCGCCGCGGCGGCCTGGCCATGGCGCAGCAGGTAACGGGCGTAACTTACAGCAATTTCGGGGCTAATGGGGCCTTTCGCCATCAGCTTTTTGTACTGGGCTTCGGCGTCAACGGTATCTCCGGCAGCATCGGCAAGCTCGGCAACCATAAGGGTATCTTCGGGTGTTTCCGGCGTAAGCTTGAGCGCTGCTACCAGCCAGTCGCGCGCCGCGGCAGGATCTTTGGCCTGGTCGATCTGAGCGAGCGCCCGGTAAGCCCGCGCTTTCAATACCCTTGCCTGGGCAGCGTCCCCCGGCTGTAAGGCGACTGCCTTCTGCAGCGTCTCTCTCGCGCTATCCAAATGCCCCTTCCGGGCCTGTATAAGACCAAGCGCCAGGGTGGACTCGAACTGCTTTGGATCGACAGCGATCGCGGCTTTATAGCTGGCTTCCGCTGCATCGTCCTTCTCCTGTGCCTCCTGTGCGAAGGCGAGTTGGTAAAGCATTCCGGCATTCTTCGGATCTGCCTTGACGAGCCCGATCAGCAGCCGTTCAGCTTCGGCATAGTTTTGCTGGTCAAGCGCAGCCTGGGCCTTCTTGTACTGTTCGGCCCGGTCCTGGTCTTCGTCGGCGACGGAGCGTGTTCCGGCCGGCAGTTGCTGACCTGCAGCTGGGAGCGCCCATGGGCCGGAGGTGGCGGCCAGAAGGGCTCCGCCGAAGGTGAAAAGGCGCAGAGACGCCGGAAAAGTCTTCGATGCCATGGATGTTCCTCTTAATGTTTGACGTCGAGCACCGGCGCAAGCCACTTCCCGGTAATGCTGTCTGGGTTGGCAGCAATCTCTTCGGGAGTTCCGATGGCGACAATTTGCCCGCCGCGGGAGCCACCTTCGGGGCCGAGATCGATGACCCAATCGGCGCTCTTGATCACGTCAAGATTGTGCTCGATCACCAGCAGGGAACCGCCACCTTCGATCAGCTTACGGAAGGCTGCAAGCAGCTTCGCGACATCGTCAAAGTGCAGGCCCGTCGTAGGCTCGTCGAGAATGTAAAGGGTACGGGACGAGGCCTTCTTATTCGCCGCACTCTCACCGCGTTGCGCCGCAATGGCGGCGCGCGCCGTTGCCAGGTGAGCGGCCAGCTTGACCCGTTGCGCCTCGCCGCCGCTGAGAGTTGTGGCCGACTGGCCGAGACGCACGTAGCCGAGGCCGACCTCATCCAGGACAGCGAGCCGGTCGACGATCTTTGGATGTCCGGCGAAGTAGCTCAGGGCATCGCGGACGGTCATATTCAGCACGTCATGGATGTTCTTGCCCTTGTACTTGATCTCGAGGATGCCGGCTTTATAGCGGGTTGCGTGGCACTCATCGCAAGGGAGTTCGACATCGGCGAGGAACTGCATCTCGACCGTGACTGTGCCATCTCCTTCGCAGACGTCGCATCGTCCGCCTGGGACGTTGAAGCTGAAGCTTCCGGCAGTGTAGCCCTTGCGCTTGGAGTCGGGCTGCGCGGCGAAGAGATCGCGGATGGCGTCGAAGGCCTTGATGTAGGTAACAGGGTTGGAGCGCGGTGTACGGCCAATGGGCGACTGGTCGACGAGTACCACTTCGCTCAGGTTCTGGGCGCCGGTGAGTTCACGGTAAAGTCCCGTAGGATCGCCGCCTTCGGTCTGCCCCATCTGCTGCATGAGGGCGCGGTACAGGACCTGGTGGATCAGGGTTGACTTACCCGATCCGCTGACACCCGTGACAACGCAGAGAAGGTTAAGCGGGATCTCGACATCCACGCCGCGAAGGTTGTGGATGCGGGCGCCTGTGAGCTTCAACTTGGTGCGGCCGGGTTCACGGCGGTTTGAGGGTACCGGAATATGAGCGCGCCCGGAGAGATAGCGTCCAGTGGTGGAATCCGGATGCTTTGCGACTTCGGCAACGGTCCCGGAGGCCAGCAATTTGCCGCCGAGTTCCCCGGCGCCCGGGCCCATGTCAATAAGGTGGTTGGCGGAGCGGATGACATCGGGATCATGCTCGACGACCAAGATGGTGTTACCCAGGTCACGAAGCTCTTCGAGGATGTGGATCAGCTTCGCGGTGTCCCGCGTGTGCAGACCGATCGACGGCTCGTCGAGGACATAGAGCGCGCCAACCAGACGCGACCCCAGTGAGGTGGCAAGCTGAATGCGTTGGGCCTCGCCGCCGGAGAGCGTAGAGGAGAGCCGGTCGAGGGTAAGGTAATCGAGGCCAACCTGCTCCAGGAAGCCGATACGCTGGCGAACCTCTTCCAGGATCTTCCCGGCGATCTCTGCCTGCGCCGGCGTGAGACTCAGGCTGTCAAAGAACTCGCGGGCTGCGGTGATAGTGAGCGACGATGCCTCGCAGATGTTCTTTTCGTTCAACAGAACAGCGCGTGCTTCGGCGCGGAGCCGTTGTCCATGGCACACCGGGCAGGGAGCGTAACCCCGGTACTTTGCGAGGAAGACACGGACGTGGAGCTTGTACTTCTTCTTCTCAAGCTGGTCGAAGAAACCCCGGATGCCCGGGAAACCGCTTCCACCCTGCCGCACCATCTCCTGCTGCGCCGGAGTCAAGTCGTACCAGGGAACGTCGACGGGAATGTCATTGGCCTTGGCAAAGCGCTTCAGCTCACCGTGGAAGGCGCGGTACTTGGGACGCTCCCACGGATCGATGGCTCCGCCTGCAAGGGTCTTCGACGGATCGGGGATGATGAGGCCTGGATCGAAGTCGATGGTGTTTCCGAAGCCCTGACAGCGAGGGCAGGCGCCGAAGGGGTTATTGAAGCTGAAGAGACGCGGCTCCGGCTCGCGATAAGCACGATGGCAGTTCACGCACTCAAAGGCTGCAGAGAAATGCAAAATCTGCGGGGCGGAGCCGTCACGCGGAGCGGTCTGGAAGTAGATCTCGTTGGATTCGCGATAGCCCGTCTCAATGGCGTCGACGATACGTGCACGGACGTCAGAGGAGACGGAGAGCCTGTCGACAAGCACATAGATCGGTTTGGTGAAGTCGAGCTCCAGCAACGACTCAGGGGTAGAGAATTCAACAATATTGCCGTTCTGGAAGAGCCGGTTGTAGCCCCGCTTGCGGAGCTCGAAGAGGCGCTCCTTCTGGGCATCGGTAGGATCCACCAGGACTGGCGCCTCGACGGGCTTCGACTTCGCGCTTTTCTTCGCTGCCTTTTTCACGGGCTTTGGGGCGGCCGTCGCCTCTTCTTCCGCAGCCGGGGCAAACTCCTGCATCGGTTCCAGCAGGACGTCGCGGCGCTGGATCGGGAACAGCGCGTGCAGCCGGGTGCCTTCGCCCAGGCCGAGGACGGCGGCAGCGATCTCGTCGACCGTGTCGCGGCGGACGATGCCTCCGCAATGCAGGCAGGTTACCGTGCCGCAACGGGCATACAGAAGCCGCATGTAGTCATAGATTTCCGTCGCGGTCGCAACTGTAGAACGCGGATTCCGGGTGGTGTTCTTCTGCTTGATGGCGATGGCTGGAGCAAGTCCCTCCATGTGGTCGACATCAGGCTTCTCAATCCGCTCCAGAAACTGACGGGCGTACGCCGAAAGCGATTCGACATAGCGACGCTGGCCTTCGGCGTAGACCGTATCGAAGGCAAGCGACGACTTTCCCGAGCCAGAAACGCCGGAGACTACCGTCAGGGCGTTATGGGGGATGTCGACGTCAATGTTTTTCAGATTGTGGGTGCGCGCTCCGCGAATGACGATCTGCTCGTTCATGGCCAGTCTTCTATTGTCGCCGGAGCGGGCCCTTGAGGGAAACTCCCCCTGCACCCCGCCACCGGCGGCAACGCTCGAACAGGCTTATTTCGACAGGCCTTTCAGCCTTTCTTTGTTGATCTTGAGCACAACGCCTGCATTCCGGTCTGCCACTTCACTGATGCGATATTCGGCCGCCGTGCCGATGACCATGCCGATCTCGCTTGGGGTGAGGTGGTACTCATCCTTGAGCCAGGTCGCCATGTTCTCCGTGGCTTCCTTGAGAGCATCGTCGATCGATCCGTTTTCTCCCATCGCCATGATGTGGGTCGCATTCTCGATCCGAGGCTCCATCGGACGCTTGCCGGGAATGACATCGACGGTCACGGTCACATCCATGGAGGTCTCCAGTGCATCGCCCGTGGTCTCTCCGTCACCCTGCACGGCGTGGCCGTCGCCGAAGTACAGCAGTGCTCCTGGAACCATGACTGGCAAATAAACAGTGGCGCCTTCGGTGATCTCATTGAAATCCATATTGCCGCCATAGCTCCCGTCGTCTCCTGTCCCCGGGGCGGCATTGGATGGCCGTACTGCTACGGCGATGCACCCAAGCATGGGTCGAACCGGAACGCTATAGTTCTTCATGTGCTCGCCGGGGCTTTCCGGGGTCGCAATGCCTTTGGCCAGATCGAGCTTCCACTTCGCCCCTTTGCCCGTGTCCTTCATCGTTACAGCCATGCCCTGGCTTTGTGCTCGGGGCACGATGCCGTCGGTGCTGATGGCGTAGTCACGATTGAGCTGGAGTGACTTGATATGGACAACCAGCGTGTCACCCGGCATAGCGCTGCTTACATAGAACGGACCGGTCTCGGGATTGCCTCCAAGCGAGCGCCTTACGCCGGTCGCATCCGCACCTCCGGCATCGACCGTGGTCGTATGGATGGTGTCGCCTGGGTTGATCGTCAGCACAGGCTTGTTCAGGGCAGAGAACTGACGATGGAAGACGGTGGGGATAAACTCATGTGTCTTTGCCGGACCCTGGGGACGCTCCGGCATCCGGTCCGCCAGAAAGGTGCGCGTCTCTGGATGCTCCTTGTCGGAGCGGTCGATCCAGATCACGGTGCCGGTGATCTGGCCATTCACTACGGTCGCTGTCAGCTCTTCTGAGCCGCCCTGCGTGTCCTTCGCCAGAAAGTGGAGTTTACCGCCGGCATAGGTTCCCTCGACTTTATCGCCAGAAAAATCCCCGGCGATCTTCTCCCCGTCCTGTTTGAGCTCCATCTTCCAGTAAAGAGGTGAGCCATAAAAATCTACCGTCGCCATCCATTTGCCCGTTAGACTCTGCTCCTGCGCCATTCCAAACGCCGCGCACGCTAACCAGCACACCGTCACTGCCAGACCCTTCATATGACTGCTCTCCTTGTGAAGACTGAAAACCGGTTTCGATTAGAGCGTTTTCCCTGTCGGTATATCCCAGGGCTTCAGCATCCTACGGGCGTTTTCCGCGATGAAAACGCCACTGCACGCTACTTTCGGAGTACCCAGCAACAGGGACAAAGCTCTTAGACATGGCTACGTTGCTCTGGTTAGGGAAGTTCCGATAACGACGAATCTTTTCGTATTTCGGCGGGAGCTCTTTGCAAGATTCCGAACTGGCAACCTTCCACGTCAACTGGTAAAACAGTGCCAACGTGTCCACGCCAGAAACCTCGCAGCCTAAATTTGTTCAGGGCCTCGGCCTTTTCTCTGCCACTGCCATCGTCATGGGATCCATGATTGGATCCGGCATCTTCATCGTTGCAGCGGATATCGCTCGCGGTACCAGTTCACCCGCGCTTTTGATCGGAGCATGGCTGGTAACCGCGCTAATGACCATCATCGGCGCGCTCAGCTATGGAGAGCTTGCTGCCATGATGCCGAAGGCCGGCGGGCAGTATGTCTATCTCCGCGAAGCGATCGGCCCGCTCTGGGGCTTTCTGTATGGATGGACGCTGTTCCTGGTGATTCAGACAGGCACCATCGCCGCAGTGGGTGTTGCCTTTGGCAAGTTTCTCGGGGTCTTCTTCCCATCGGTGGCCGCCGATCACTGGTTGATCCATATCGCGCATGTTCCACCGATCGCGGTTGGTCCGATGGTGCTTGGCAACATGGATATCGGCTTGTCCACGGCCAATCTGGCGGCGATCGTCATCATCGTTCTGCTCACCGCGCTCAACTCGATGGGCGTGCGGCTGGGAGCCCTGGTGCAGAACATCTTCACCTCGGCGAAGATCTTTGCTTTGGCTATGGTCGTCCTCCTGGGCCTGCTGGCCCGCAATGCGACGGCGATCGCTGCCAACTTCTCCAATGGCAACTTCTGGAAGGGCGCCGGCTGGAGCGATCTGCATCCGGTGCAGCAGGGTGCAGGCGGCCCTACGGTATGGGTCGGTCTCTTGACCGTTCTGGCGGTGGTGCAGGTGGGTTCACTGTTTTCGGCTGACGCCTGGAATAACGTCACCTTCACCGCGGGTGAGGTTCGGAACCCCAAACGCAACCTGCCGCTTTCGCTGGTGCTGGGCACGGGTACCGTGCTGCTGTTGTACATCCTTTGCAACTTCATCTACCTGGCGGTGCTTCCGCTGCATGGCGATCCGCAGGGAACCACCATCGTTGCCCGCGGCATTCAGTATGCGAGTCAGGACCGCGTGGCGACCGCGGTGATGGAGCAGGCGTTTTCGGGATATGGATCGCGCATCATGGCACTCGCCATTCTGATCTCGACCTTCGGTTGCGCCAATGGCATGCTGCTCGCCGGGGCGCGCGTGTACTACGCCATGAGCCAGGACGGTCTCTTCTTCAAGTCCGTCGGCAAGCTCTCGCACAAGACGAACACGCCGACAGTGTCGCTCTGGGTGCAGTGCCTGTGGACGTGCCTGCTCTGCCTCTCCGGATCGTACGGGCAGTTGCTGGACTACGTGATCTTTGCCGCATTGGTCTTCTACATCCTGACCATCGCCGGGATCTTCATCCTGCGGCGGAAACAGCCCGATGCGCCTCGTCCTTATAAGGCGATTGGATATCCGGTGTTGCCGGCAATCTACATCGTGATGGCGGCATGGGTAAGCTACGTCCTGCTGCGGTATAAGCCGCAGTACACCTGGCCGGGGCTGATCCTGGTGCTGCTGGGAGTTCCGGTGTACCTGATCTGGAAGAGCCGCAGCGAGAAGTCTGAGAGTTTGGACGGTGTGGGCGTTACTGATTGAATTCCTGCGGCCCCGTCCACAGGAAGATCTCCATCTACCCTGAACGCATCATGCCGACACGCCGCGCCTTTCTCGCATCCACTACCGCTGTTCTTGCCTCTGGCAACAGGCTTTTTGCTGCTTCCTCTACGCCTGACCTCAAATCACTGGAACCCTTTCTCACGCAACTGGAGAAGGAAAAAGGCGGCCGTCTGGGCGTGTCTGTTCTTGATACGCAGACCGGAACCCGTGTCGGCTATCGCGCCGGCGAAGCCTTCCCGATGTGCAGCACCTTCAAACTCGCGCTGACAGCCCAGGTGCTTAGCCGGGTGGATCGAGGGGAAGAGAAGCTCGATCGCCTGGTGACGTATACCCAGGCGGAGGTGCTTTCGTATGCTCCGGTCACGAAGGAGCACGTTGCGACCGGAATGACGGTAGGCGCGCTATGTGAGGCAGCGATTACGCTTTCGGACAATACGGCGGCGAACCTGTTGCTGGTTACGGTCGGTGGGCCTGCCGGGTTTACGAAGTGGTTGCGGAGCATCGGCGACACGACTACGCGCCTTGACCGGAATGAGCCGAGCCTGAACTCCGGAATCCCCGGCGACCCGCGCGACACAACTTCGCCATCGGCGATGTTGGCGACACTCCAGAAGCTGACTCTCGGCAATGTGCTCAGCTCCGCATCGCGTAAACAGTTGAACGATTGGATGTTGGCGACACAGACAGGTCTGAAGAAGATTAAGGCGGGCCTGCCCGGTGACTGGAAGGAAGGCGACAAAACAGGATCGGGCGACTACAACACGACGAACGACATCTCGGTCCTGTATCCGCCAAACCGGAAACCGGTTCTGATCACCGTGTATTACACCGGCAGCAAACTGGAGACGGAACAGAGCAATCTGGTCTTTCAGGAGATTGGCAGAAAGCTCGGGTCGTTGTACGTTTAGAGCATTCTCCCTGTTGCTGGGTGTCCCGGAATAGGCGTGTAGCGGCGTTTTCATTGCGGAAAACGCCCATAGATGCCGAAGCCCACATCACACCTACAGGGAGATGCTCCAGCAGGGCATGTAATTGGATTTGACCGCGAAGGCGAGTGGCGGAGAGTTTCCCCCCGAAACTGCCCGCCTTCGGGTATTCTCTTCACATCCCAGCAATACTGAGGCACTAAGGAGCCGTCGCCGCTACATGGCCAAACTACTCGCCACGAAATCAATGGATGCTCTCCTCAAAGAAGCACAAGAGGAAGGCTCCGACACACTCGTCCGGGCGCTCGGACCGTTTGAACTCACTACGCTCGGTATTGGCGCGGTCATTGGAGCCGGCATTTTTGTTCTAGCCGGTATAGGCGCACACTCCGCAGGGCCAGCTCTTACGCTGGCCTATGTACTTTCTGGCCTCGGCTGCGTCTTTGCCGGTCTCTGCTATGCCGAGTTCGCAGCTATGATTCCGCTGGCCGGCTCTGCCTATACCTATGCCTATGCCACGCTGGGCGAGATCTTTGCCTGGATCATCGGCTGGGATCTGACGCTTGAGTACGCCATGGGCGCCAGCACCGTCTCCTCCGGCTGGTCGAATCACTTCATCGAGTTCCTATCGATCTTCGGACTGAAGTTCCCGCTGTGGCTCTCCTACGACCACTGGACCGGGCTGCGTACGGCGACCGATGTCATCGCCCGCAAGATGCTGGCTGTACAACATCCCGAACTGATTCCTGGAACGCAGGCGTTTTCGAGCGCTCTGGATGCACTCAAGGCTGCTGCTCCCTCCGATCTGACGTCTCAGGCGCACGCGCTTCTCGGGGCTCCACATCTCTTTGGCATGGAGATTGGGTTCAACCTTCCGGCCTTCATCATCGCTCTGATCATCACGACGATTCTGGTCATCGGTATCTCGGAGTCGGCCAAGTTCAACTCCGGCATCGTTGTGATGAAGGTAGCCGTGGTTCTCTTCGTCATCACACTTGGTATCAAGTATGTGGACAAGGCGAACTGGGGTCATGACTGGTCAACCTTCGCACCCTTTGGCAGTGGCGGTATTGGTCTGGCGGCGGGGCTGGTCTTCTTCAGCTATATCGGTTTTGACGCCGTCTCCACGACCGCGCAGGAGGCTAAGAATCCGCAGCGCGATCTGCCGATCGGTATCATCCTCTCGCTGCTGATCTGCACCGTGCTCTATATCGGTGTCGCCGGTGTTCTCACCGGCATGGTCTATTGGAAGGACATCAACATCGAGGCCCCAGTGGCCCGCGCCTTCCTCTCCCATAACCTGGGATGGGCGGCGGATATCATCACCATAGGCGCCCTGGCCGGTCTCACCTCAGTCATGCTGGTGATGTTGCTCGGCCAGTCGCGTGTGCTGTATGCCATGGCCAAGGATGGCCTGCTGCCGCAGAAGTTCTTTGGCGCGATTCATCCGAAGTTCCGTACTCCGTGGAAGGGGACCATCCTGGCGGGCTTTCTGGCCGCCATCGTCGGTTCCATTACGCCGATCGACGATATCGGCAAGATGGTGAACATCGGCACGCTGCTGGCCTTCGTGATCGTCTGCATCGCGGTCGTGGTGCTGCGCAAGACCGATCCGAGTCGCGAGCGCCCCTTCCGTGCTCCGCTGGTATGGCCCATCCCGGTGGTACCGGTTCTCGGCGTGATCTTCAACGGATACATGATGTACAAGCTCGGCTGGCAGAACTGGGCCCGGCTGATCGTTTGGCTCGTAATCGGCCTGATCGTCTACTTCACCTACTCTCGCTTCAACTCGAAGGTGCAGGCTCAGGTCGAGAGAGAAGTCGCAGCCGACTGAACTAAGGGGCAGAATATGAAAAGGGCGGCTTCGGCCGCCCTTTCGTATTGGATGAGATGCCTAAAGCATTTTTCGAGCTTAATTGGGCCGCGAGTTCGGCGGCAGCTCGGTGGCGAAGAGCTGTTCCTGGAGGGATTTGTCTGAGGAGGTCGCGGCGACGGGTTTCTTCTTGGACGGCGTGGTGATCACCGCCAGAAGGTCCATGCTCTCAATGGCCCGGCGAGGGACGAAGATCCGCTGCACATTGGACCGGACATCGGGAGGTGTGAACTGGACCCCCTTGTCCTCCGCTGCGGAATCCATCAGGCTGATATCTAACGGGGCCAGTCCTTCCAGCACATCTTCGTCGCGGAGCTTCAGGCGGATAAAGAGACCCTCTGTTCGCGGCTTGGAGAGAAAGGTCTTCCGCAGTGTCCGCTCCGGATCTTTCTCCGTAAGGTTGAAGTCGCGGACGTAGAGCACCATCTTGATCTCGGAGAGGGGAATCGGCATTACCCTTCCGGAGAGATCCAGGAGCTCCAGTGCATCGTCCTGAACAAAGCCTGCAGCCGGCAGGTAGCCGGCTATGGTGTCGCGGCTAAATCTTCGGATGAGAACTTTTTTTCGTCCCGCAGGCATACACGGCATTGTCTCATCGGGTTCATAAAAAGCAGCAGGAATGTAGCAAAAGCGGTACCTATATGTTACATTTGGCTTTTGTGTCGTCTTGCTTGCCGGTGCTAAGCGATTGATACGGCGAGAGTTAGCGACGAATCCGAAGTCCGGAGCGCTGCCCGCCTATCTATGGCCGACTACATCTACCTGCTCGAAAATCGACTATCTGCTAACCAGAAGGATGCGCTGGAGAAGATCAGGACCGTCGTCCGGGAACGCGGAATGACGCTGTTCCTGGTCGGAGGAGCTGTGCGCGACCTCACGGCCGGCACCTCCGTACGCGATCTTGATGTGGCAGTTCAGGGAAATGCTCTCAAGTTGAAGAAAGATATACAGAAAGCCGGCGGCACCTTCTCCGGCGAGTATGAGCCGACCCAGTCGCTTTTCTTCGACTTCCCAGGCTCTGTACGGGTGGAAATCAGCAGTACGCTGGGCGTGAGCTACCCCAAACCGGCCAAGCCGGTTTACAAGCCGGCGAACATTCTGGAAGACCTGCGCCGTCGTGACTTCACGGCCAATGCTATGGCGTTGTCGCTCAATGAGGGCTCCTGGGGCCTCCTGATGGATCCGCTGAACGGCGTTGCCGATATCGAGAACAGGGAGCTTCGCCTGGTCTCGAACTATGGATTTATTGAAGATCCGTCCCGCCTCATCCGCGCCGCCCGGCTGTCTGCGCGCCTGGGCTGGCAGTTGGAAGAGCGTACTCGCGCCCGTTACGAGACGGCAAAGGAAGAAGACTATATCGCTAACCTTCCGGCCTGGTATCGCGGTTACGAATTGGAAGAGATTGCGTATGAGGAAGACGGCCTGCGCGTCCTGCGCCATCTGGAGAACGATGGGTGGATGAAGGCCCTTATGCCGGCCTGGGGAGCGAAGGTAGTAAATGCAGCCGCCCTGGACGATCTGCGGGACAAGGTGGGCCTGCTGCAGTTGCAGGGAATCTTCCCGGATGCCTCAGCCATTGCCTTCCCGCTGCTGACGGCCAAGCTGACGCCAAAAGATGTCGCCACACTGAAGCACGGCTTCCCACGTCAGGCATTCGTGGAAGCGATTGACGGCATGGAGGCTCAGGGCAAAGCGCTTGCCGCTGAATTTACCGGCAAGTCGGCCGCGGCGCCGTCCGCGGCGTGGAAGCTGTTGCACGCAGCCAGGCCCGAGGCCGTACTGCAGATGGTCTTCGCGACGAAGTCCAGTTCCGTGCAGAACAAGTTCAAGGCCTTTACCTCGGAGTGGCCACAGGCTCGCCTCAAGATCCCCTATGCGTTGATGCTGGAGATGCGGATCACACCGGATCTTCCTGGCTATGAAGAGCTGGTCGAGAAGCTCTTCTTTGAGCTGATGGACGGCAAATTGTCGACCGTTGAGGAGATGAAGGCATACCTCGAACCTTACTCGCCGCCGGCGCCGCCTCCGCCTGTCAACCTGCGCCGTCCGCGCGCCGCCAAGAAGGAGTCGAAGCGTGCGAAGAAGGCTGCTCCTGTCGTCGAGGCGCCGGCAGACGAGCTAATCGCCTCGGGTGATGCGGGTATCGAGATTGGAGACGAGGATCTGATCGATACAGCGGCCGCTCTAGAGCCAGTGAAGGTGGCCCCTGCGAAGAGGACCGCACCTGCGGAAGTGAAGGCTGCGGAACATGCCCCTGCGAAGAAGGCTGCCGCCGCGCCTGCGCCTTCGAAAAAGCCGGCAGTAGCTCCTGCTACCCCTGCCAAGAAGGCAGCTCCGGCTCCTCCGGCAAAGGCTGCAGCCAAGAAGCCGGCGCCTGTTCCGGCGAAGAAGGCTCCTGCAAAGCCCGAGGCCAAGAAGCCGGCTCCGGCGCCCGCGAAGAAAGCCGCCGTTCCGGCAAAGAAGGCGGCTCCGGTCAAGCATGCTGTCGCTGCCAAAAAGCCGGTTCACCCAGCAAAGAAGGCGGCTCCGGCAAAGAAACCCGTTGCCCATAAGCCGGCTAAACCCGCAGCGAAGCCTGCCAAGAAGGCCCCTGCGAAAAAGGCCCCCGCGAAGAAGCGGTGAAGGTGACAGCAGGGGACAAAGAGGAGTAAGGTTTTCGTCAACGTAGACTCTGTGCCGCCGTCGGGGCCGGAGCCACTGATACGTGGAAAGGGCTGCCCGGTCTGGCAGCCCTTTTCTCATCCCCGATGATTCTTTTCTCATTCCTGGACGTTTGCTGATTCCTTTGGCTGCGGCCGGAATATCTCCAGCAGTAGCAGACATGCACCGACACAGATAGCAGAGTCAGCCAGATTGAAATCAGGCCAGTAATAGGTGCCGACGTGAACTTGCAGAAAGTCGACCACATGATCAAAGCGGATGCGATCGTACAGATTGCCGAGCGCTCCACCGAGAATCAGGGCCAGCCCGAAGCTGGTCAGTGACAGGGTGCGGCCAACTCTGTAGATCATGGCGGCAATCACCACCGTAACGCAGACCGAAAACGCGATTAGCACAATGCGCACACGTTCGGGCGAGGTGGAGTCAGCGAATATGGAGAACGCTGCACCCGTGTTCAAGACATGACTCAACCGGAAAAACCGCGGCATGATGGGGATGGTCGAACCCAGGTCGATATGCGCTTCAATCCATAGCTTCGACAGGCGGTCGGCAGTCACTACCAACGCGGTAATGACAAGCAGCCACAGGCGAAGATCGCGTGTACGACTGGAGTTGGTGACCGGAGAAACAACGGTGTCGGGCATTAGACAGGCTGCTCCTGAGTCACGGTATACGGTTCGTAGCCGATCTCGTCGAGTGCCGTTGCGCAGCGAGCGCAGACGGTCGGATAACGGCTATCGGATGCAACGTCATTGGTGTAGCGCCAGCAGCGTTCGCACTTTGTGATCTCGGAGAGCGTCTCGCACGGTGTTACTTCTACCGACGGTGTCTGATCGCCATTCACCGAGAACCGGAATGCAGATACATTGCACAGCTCAGCGAAGTGAGAACCGAAGCTATCAAAGCTTTCTTTCAACGGCGCCGGAATGGTTACGGCTACGCTGGCATCGAGCGCTTTACCGATCTGCTTGTTCTTTCTTGCCTCTTCGAGCGACAGCAGAACCGTGTCACGAACAGCGAGCAACTTGTCCCAGTTCGCAACCAGGCTTTCAGTATTGGCAGGAGCGAGGTCTTCCGGAGCGGGGAAATGCGCGATGTGGACGCTGGCTTCGCGGCCCTCGACCTTCGGCAGATACTCCCACACCTCATCCGCGGTGAATGAGAGCACCGGTGCGACCAGGCGAACCAGGGCTTCCGTGATCTTCCAGATCGCGGTCTGGGCGCTGCGGCGTCCCGGGGCATTGGGCGCGAAGGTGTAGAGACGGTCCTTCAGAACATCGATATAAAACGCGCTCAGGTCAGAGTTACAGAACTCATTGATGGCGTGATACGCCCGATGGAACTCGAACTCGTCGTAGGCCTTGCGCACCTTGGCGACGATCTCGGCCCCCTTGGCCAGCATGTACTGGTCGAGCGGTTCGAGGGCGCTGAACTCCTTCACCGCGTGTTCCGCGGGGTTGAAGTCATACAGATTCGCCAGCAGGATACGGAAGGTGTTGCGCAGCTTGCGGTAGATCTCTTCAGCGAGGCGCTTCATCAGCGGGACTGAGGCGATGACGTCTTCGCGGAAGTCGACCGAGGCGACCCAGAGGCGGACGATATCGCCGCCGAGCTGATCCATCACCAGGACAGGATCGACACCGTTGCCGAGCGACTTGGAGAAGGCACGGCGCTGCTCGTCCAGTGTCCAGCCACTGGTAGCAACGTACTTGTAGGGTGCGGCGTTGCGGATGCCGACAGAAGCCAGCAGCGACGAGTGGAACCAGCCACGATGCTGGTCGCCGCCCTCGGTGTACATATCGGCGGGGAAGCTGAGCTCGGGCTCAGTCTCCAGCACGGCATGCCAGGACGAGCCGGACTCAAACCAGACGTCGAGGATGTCCATCTCCTTACGGAAGGCGGAGTGCCCGCACTTGGTACAGGCCGTTCCAGCCGCCAACAGTTGCTCGGCTGGGTACTTGTACCAGGCGTCGGCCCCTTCCTTCTCGAAGAGCTTCACGATGCTCTGATTGAGTGCCTTATCGCTGAGGGGGTGATCGCAGCTCTGGCACAGGAAGACGGCGATGGGCACACCCCAGATGCGCTGGCGCGAGATGCACCAGTCAGGGCGGGTGGCGATCATGTTCGAGATACGCTCTTCGCCCCAGGATGGATCCCAGGTCACCTTCTTGATCTCATCCAGCGCGCGTTGGCGGAAGGTGGTCTCGTTGCCTTGCTGGTCCTTGACCGGCGTCTCCATTCCGATAAACCACTGTTCCGTGGCGCGGTAGATCACCGGCCTGTGGCAGCGCCAGCAGTGCGGGTAGCTGTGCTTGACCTCGGCTTCGGAGAGCAATGATCCGTTCTTCCGGATGATGTCCAGAATGATGGGGTTGGCCTTATAGATGTGCAAGCCGTCGTACTCCGGCAGGCCGTTGCGTATCCGTCCCGCATCGTCGACATTCGTGGTCTGCGGCAGGCCGTATTTTGCGCCAGTGTAGAAGTCATCTGGACCGTGTGCCGGGGCGGTGTGGACCGCACCCGTACCCTGTTCGGCGGTGACGTGATCGCCCAGCACTCCCAGGATCGTGCGTCCATGCAGAAAAGGATGCGCGAAGGTGGTGTTCTCCAGCGCCGTGCCTTTCAGGTGCGTGAGTACCTTTGCTTCCGGCATCTTGCAGGACTCGCGGACGGCGTCGGCGAGCGCTTCCGCAACCAGGTAGATGGCGCCATCGGTGTTTTCGAGGGCGACGTAGTCGAACTCCGGATTGAAGGCCACCGCCAGCGAGGAGGGAAGCGTCCATGGAGTGGTGGTGTAGATGATGGTGTAGACCTCGCGGCCGGCCAGCTCCGGCGCCAGATCGGCGGGGTCGCTGAGGAGCCGGTAGCGGACGTAGATGGAAGGCGAGGTGTGCTGCTCGTACTCCACCTCGGCCTCGGCCAGGGCCGTCTTGTCATGCCAGCACCAGTAGACGGGTTTCAGGCCTTTGTAGACGTAGCCGTGCTCGAAGAACTCATAGAAGGTCTCGACGATGCGGGCTTCGTAGGGGAAGCTCATCGTCAGGTAAGGATCATCCCAGCGGCCGAGGACTCCCATGCGGCGGAACTGTGAGCGTTGCAGATCCACGTACTTCTGCGCGTAGTCGCGGCACTGCTGGCGGACGGTAACAGCATCCATTTCCAACTTCTTACGGCCAAGCTGCTCATCGACCTTGATCTCGATGGGCAGGCCGTGACAGTCCCAGCCGGGCACATAGGGGGAGTCGAAACCCGTCATCGTCTTGGATTTAACGACGAAGTCCTTGATGCACTTATTCAGCGCATGGCCCAGATGGATAGCGCCATTGGCGTATGGCGGGCCGTCATGCAGAATGTACTTCGGCGCGCCGGCGCGGGCGGCACGAATCTGTCCATAGAGGTCGTTTTCGTTCCACTTCTGGAGGCGTGCTGGTTCGTTCTGCGGAAGGCCGGCCTTCATGGGGAAGGCGGTCTGGGGCAGGTTCAGGGTAGACTTCAACGGCTTCTGCGCGGGCGAATCTGACATGCTTTTTCCTGAGTTGGTACGCGAGGTCACCAAAAGATCATTTTACTTTGTCAGGGCATTGCAGCCGTATACCCGGATGTGGTTCCATGCGTCAAAGAAAGTGACTGCGCGCCTGGGAAAACCTCTGTAAACTAGGAGCGGAGCCAGACGCTGAACGCGACGTGGCAGGAACCGGCAACAGACCGGGAGATGTAGTCCACCAACGGCGCGAGAATTTGGAAGAAGGGTGTGGGCGCAATACGGCCCGCAGGCCAGGTTTGCGAAGCAGCTTATGGCGAATACTGTTTTGACGCCACCGGGACTCGATCCTAAGAACGATGGTCAGTTCGACGCCCGTAAGAGCGCCGAGCCTATTTTCGGGACAGAACTCCAGAATACGGAAGAAAACGTGTTTACCTCGCTATGGGCGAGTCTGAAGGACGTCTTCTTCCCTGAGAAGCTGCCTCCGCTCCAATTGCAATCAAAGCCGATTGCGGTCGTCGACCGCATGAAGGTCAAACGTGATCCCAAGTCCACAGCTATAGCAGCGGTGGTGCATGTGCTGGTGATCCTTGCCATCGTCTGGATTGTGAAAAACAAGGTCGTCCAGATCATGGCGAAGCCCCTCGTCAGCAACGTCGACATGTCGAAGGTGCCTCCGCCCGTCTCGCTGAAGGCAGCGGAACGCATGGGCGGCGGCGGCGGTCAGCGTGGCCCAACGCCGGTCACTAAAGGCGCTCTTCCGAAGTTTGCCGACCAGCAGATTGTTCCGCCGAACAAGCCTCCTCTCGTAGAGCCAAAGATCAAGATCGAGCCGACAATTGAAGTCCAGAAGGACCTAAAGATGTCGAATGTGAATATGCCGAACTTCGGTATGCCGAACGCTCCGGCAGTCGGAGTCTCCTCGCTCGGCAACGGCTCCGGAACCGGCATTGGGTCCGGCAACGGATCGGGTCTCGGACCGGGATCGGGTGGAAACTACGGTGGCGGTGTCAAAAGGATCGGCAATGGTGTTCTCGCACCGCAGTTGATCTACGGCCCGGAACCTGAGTTCAGCGAAGAAGCCCGTAAGGCCAAGTTCCAGGGCGAAGTCATTGTTAGCCTGATCGTTGATACTCAGGGACGCCCGCAACGCGTCCGTGTGCCGCGTCCGGTTGGCATGGGACTGGACGACAAGGCAATCGAAGCTGTACGGCAATACCGCTTCAAGCCTGCTACCGAGAACGGTGTACCCGTTGCGGTAGAGCTGGCGGTCGCCGTGAACTTCCAGATCTTCTAACAGAACCTCTGTTGTGACAGCATAGCCCGGGATAATCCCCGGGCTATGCTGTTTGCGGAGCTGCCCGCAATGCAGGCAGCTGCTATCGCGGCGCCTTGATCATGCTGCATTGCTGTGACGTTGGGGATGCTTCAAATAGTCTGCGGCCCGTTTGAGGTCCGCAACAAGGATCTCCCGGCTGCGATGCCGGTCTTCATCCGTTCGCGCTCGAAGGACTGCCGAGGGATGTAAGGTCGCGATAATCGGAGGTAGCCCCTTTACCTGTTCAATCTCTCCATGCGCCTGTGTGAGCCTGAACTTTGAGCCGAGTAACGACTGCGCGGCAACGGCGCCCAGGCAGACAATCAATCGCGGCTGCACCGTCTCCAGTTCGGCCTGTAGCCATGGCCGGCAGGCCCGGATCTCCTGCATGCCGGGCTTCTTGTGGATGCGAAGCTTTCCGCGAGGCTCCCACTTGAAGTGCTTGACGGTATTGGTGACGTATACGGCGTGGCGATCGATCCGTGCCTCATCGAGACACTGATCGAGCAATTTGCCGGCAGGGCCAACAAACGGACGTCCTTGCCTGTCCTCCTGATCGCCCGGCTGTTCGCCGATCATCATCATCGCCACCTTCGGTCGCGTGGCGTCCTCGCGAGTTTCCAGCTCGCCGAATACGGCCTGGGTCGCATGGCGATAGAGATCGCATCCGTGGCATTGTTGTACCGCCTGACGAAGCACAGGCAGGCTGCGATCTTCGGGAACGAACGCAGCAGCACCTTCGGTAGTAATCTTCGGCATCGGGCATCTCTCCTTGCCGGAGATTAGATGTCGTGTGCCTGGTGGCCGTTGTCATCGGCATCCTGACGGTAAATACACGAATGCCCGGCGATGTGCCGGGCATTCGTGATTGAATCCGTAGTTAGACGTACTTTCGAAGATCAAGACCGAGCTTGTACTCTTCTTTGTCAGCCTCGATCTCGTCCCAGGTCACACTGCGGCCTGTCTCAGCAGCTTTGCGCGCCAACATGCAACTGCGGGCGCTCTCTACGCCGGCAGCGATCTGGTTCTGGAACTTGTTTTCGGTGATGCTCTCAATAAAGCTCTGGTCTTTCTTCTTGTCCGCTTCAGCCAGGTTGTCGCTGAAGGCGCCATCGGCTGCGAACTTGGTGTTCGTTGTCTGATCGCTGCCGGCCCAGGTCCACGGCTTCAATCCTTGAATACCGAGCGCGCCCTTATACGGCATCTCGGCAAGGCCTTCAGAGCCGAAGATCGTCTCCTTCACATCGAAGTAGCCGGCGGAGTTGAACTGAGTGGAGCTGAAGACAAACTCGGCTCCATTGGGATACGTGAAGATCACCTCATAGTTGTCATTGATATTGCCGAAGTTCTGAAGGACCTTGCGGCTGGCTCGCGCGGTAGCCTTTACCGGATGAGCCTGCATCACCCAGTTGCAGACGTCGATGACGTGAATGTTCTGTTCGAGCAGAATATCGCCGGAGAGGGTCTTATCCCACAGCCAGTTCCGTAGCCGTTGCTCATCCTGCGGCATCGCGCCACGGTCTGGATAGCTGGCAGCCGGTGCGTTGTAGTGCCCGCTGAGGGAAGCGATCTTTCCGATCTGCCCATCGTGGATGCGCTTAACGACCTCAACAAACGGAGGAGCGGAACGAATCTGGAAACCAACAGAGACGCTCACCTTGGTGCCAACTCGCTTCGCGATCTCAAGAGCACGCCGGGTCTGGGGAATATCGACACCGACAGGCTTTTCGCAGTAGACGTGCTTGCCACCAGTGGTGAGGGCGTCCATGTGCTCGACATGGAAGAATGGCGGCGTGGAGATCTGTACCGCATCGACGTTCGGATTAGCGGCCAGCGCCTTATAGGCCTCCCACCCGTGGAAGGTCATCTTGTCGTCGATTGCCGGGAAGCCAAGCGATGCATTGATCTCGTCAAAATGCTGTTTACCCTTTGCAAGCTGGTCGGGGAAGATATCACCGAGGGCGACGATGCGCGCCTGGGTATTCTTCGCAAACGAGGTCGCAACCGACGTACCGCGTTTGCCGCAGCCCAGCAGAGCATACTGCACGGTTGAATTTGCTGCGTAACTGAAAGCGACACTGGGCTTCACAATCATCAGGCCGCCCAGAGCTCCTGCACCCTGCAAAAACTTTCTGCGATTCATCATCTTCCTCCGTCTGGTTATGCCTTCTTGATCTTGTTGAGGATGTCTTCGAGATACAGCTTTTCAGCTTTTACGTCCTCGACCTGCTGCGGTCCGGAGGTCTCACGTTCGATGCTGACAGCACCTTTATAGCCAACCTCATGCAGCATGGACAAAACCTTCGGGAAGTCCACTTCGCCCTTACCGATAAGAACCTCTTTGCCGAGCTGGTCCGGGTCGGTTGGCCATTTGCCGTCCTTGGCGTGCATAGCGCGAACGTGGGGTCCAAGAACCTTCAATGCATCTACCGGGTTGGCCTTGCCGTAAAGAATCAGATTGGCGGTATCAAGGCCCACACCAAGCGCAGGATTGTTTACGTCCTTCAACATGCGCAGCATGGTGGTGGGTGTCTCCTGTCCGGTCTCCATCAGGAAGCTTTGGCCATTGGCAGCGCAGTGCTCGGTGATCTCACGGATGGCGGCTACCGTTTCAGGGTAGAGAGGGTCCTTGGGATCCTCAGGAATAAACCCACAGTGTGTCTGAACTTTGTCGATGCCAAGGGTTTTGGCAAAGTCGGAACACTGCTTCAGCGCATCAAGCCTGGCCTGGCGATAGGCTCGCGGGACCAGGCCAATGGTGGCGGGGCCTTCCGTGAAGTTCCATTTGAGCGGTTGGGGATTCACGACTTCGGCTGTCGTCGCAATGACCTGATACTTATCCAGGAGGTCTGCCATCTGCTTCGTCAGCGCGGGCGTGAAATTGTTCAGGTAGCCGTCGAGCGAGAGGAAGCAGGTTTTAAAGCCGAGATCGCGAACCAGGCGAATCTTCGCTTCGGGGTCCGGAGAAGGCTTGATAAGCAGGCCAAGCTCCATAGGAGCATGCGTGGGTTGTTTCCGCGTTGCACTCTCTGCGAAGAGTGCCGGCGGAGTCATTCCACCAGCTGCTACACCGATGGCAGCAGCAGCGGCCTGCTTGAGAAAGGTACGGCGTTCGGTCGGCATCTCTTCCTGTTTCTGCTGTGTTGCAAACATCTCAGGACCTCCGTGTACGAAGTTCTATAACGACATCAGGTAGTTGAAAGCTGCGATGGAAGCCGCGCTCCTCGGTAACGACACCGGGTCGGCGGTGGTGAAACGAATCTCGGTGGAGCCGAGATAACGGGGAAGGATACTGTTTTCGATTCCCTGGCGAATGGCGGTGCGGAAGACTCCGTTCTCAAAGCCCTCCAGATCGGTGAAGAGAACCGCCTGCGGATTATTGATGTGCACCAGCGATGCAATGGCCGAACCGAGAGCCTTGCCTGCACAGCGCAGTAGCTGCACGGCGTTACGCTCGCCATGCATCGCCAGGTCTTCCAGGTCGCGCATGCTCTCAATCACTAGGCCTTTCTCGTGAGCGGCCTGCCGCAGTGCGGAACCGCCGGCAATGGTATCGAGACATCCGTTGCGGCCGCAGCGGCAAAGTATTCCATGTGGATCGACCGAGATGTGCCCAATCTCGCCGGCGCTGCCATCGTGTCCGCGATAGAGAATGCCGTGCATGTAGTGGGCGGAGCCAATCGTACGTCCCAACACGATGGAAGAGAAGTGGTCGTACTCCCTCGCATTGCCGAAGATATGTTCCCCAATGGCAATTGCGTTGGCATCGTTGTCGGCCCACGCCTGCAGCTCCAGAGCCTCTCCGATGATGCGGGCGATGGGAACATCACGCCAGTCCAGTGCGGCGGAGTAACGGCACACGCCCTGGTCGGCATCGACGATTCCTGATACGGCGATACCAGCGCCACGCACTCTGGTGCGCGGAATCGAGGCATGACTCAGCGCGGCGAGGAACGTCGTGCGTATTGCTTCGGGAATCTCTGAGAGGGAATCAACTGCCGGAACGTGGCGTTGTTCCAGAACCTCTCCCTTCAGGTCCGTAATCGCGAGCACCATCTCGCCTTCGCCGATATTGATGCCTGCAAAGCAGGAATGTCCTGGTTGAAGAGAGAGCTCTACCGGCGGCCGTCCGCGACGCTTGCCCCGGCCCGGAGGATCAATGGATGGAGTCTCCGCCAGCAGTTCCTGCTGAAGAAGCTTCTGGGTCACCTCGGTGATGCCGGCTGGGCTGACCCCGGTAAGCTCACTCAGCTCGAGCCTTGAGAGGCGGTCGTGTTGCAGCAAGGCTGCGATGATCGAGGTCTTCGCGGATTGAAACGGCACCTTCAACGACAGCTTCTCCCGGACAGCAGGTGGAACAAAACGGCACGGGACGTCGTACTCCATCATGCGGTTACAGGACGACCAAACCAGGGTTACAAATCGCCTTGACCGCCTGACGGTGCACGGATATCATCCAGTCACCGAAACATTGCATTCCTGCTTTCCTGTAGATCGTACAACGAATGACGCTAATCCTGGTGCCGAATAATTTCGGTGACTGAAAGAATAAGAAGACAATATAAAACACAGCGCATTCCTACTCCGCGGGTCTTCTCCCTGCGTTATGGTGGGCAGCCCCGCATCACACACACAACCAATCGAGATTGTGGGAGGCCGCAAATGAAGTTTGGTTTCAGGAGTACCAGTCAACGTAGGCCGGGAAGATGGTCCCCGGCGAGTTCTCTTTGTTTAACGCGTTCCGTTCTTCGCGGAGCCCTGCTTGCCGGCTCTGTCCTGTTGTTTACCGGGTCGCCGCTCCTGGCGCAGAACACGACTGCTGATGTCGTCGGTACGGTGACGGACGAAAGCGGCGCCGTTATCCCGAATGCAAAGGTTGAGCTGACAAACATCGAAACGCACGAGACCCGTGTCTTGACCTCGGGAGACGGCGGTGAGTTTGTCTTCACGCTGCTCAAGCCAAGCCGTTACTCGCTGGCGGTGACAGCGACAGGATTCAAGGTCTTTAAGATTGATTCGTTCAACCTGGCAGCAGGTGACCGTGCCCGTGAAGACTCGCACATGGTCGTGGGTTCCCAAGGCGAGATCGTAAACGTCGAGGCGACGCCTCCGGCACTGCATACGGACTCCTCAGCGCTGATTACAACGGTTACGGAAAAGGCGACCCAGGAGCTTCCGCTCAATGGCCGTAACTTCATCAATCTTGTCCAGGTGACCCCGGGAGCGACGGAAGGGCTGAACAATGGCCTTGCGAGCGGCAACCGGCCTGACGATCGCCGCCAGACGTCATCTGTTTCGATGAACGGTCAGGCAGATATGATGAACAACCAGACCATCGATGGCATCGATAATAACGAGCGCGTGATCGGCTCGATCGGTGTTCGTCCTTCAGTCGATGCCATCCAGGAAGTCAGCGTTCAGGCAAACGTCTTTACGGCAGAAGTAGGCCGTGCGGCGGGTGCGATTGTGAACGTGATCACCAAGTCCGGTACGAACACCCTGCATGGATCGGTGTACGAGTTCTTCCGTAACGACGTACTGAATGCGAATCCGTTCAAGTTCGGCGCCAATATTCCGAAGCCGAAGTATCGCCAAAACCAGTACGGCGGTAGCATTGGTGGCCGTATCGTTAAGGACCGTAGCTTCTTCTTTGCGGATTATGAGGGCCTGGATATCATCAAGAACCAGAATCCGACGACCACGACCGTGCCAACACTGTTCGAACGTCAGAATCCGGGCAACTTTACGGACAATGCGGCGATTAACAAGGTTATTCCAGCGGCCTCCTTCGACAAGGTCGGCCAGCAGTACCTCAATCTGTTTCCGCTGCCGACGAATAACGCGGTCTCCGGAAATTACGTAGGAGCTCGTGCTGATAACCAGTTCTCAAAAACGGGTGACGGACGTGTCGATCATCGCTTCAACAATGGCGATTTGACTTACCTGCGCTACACCTACAATCGCGTGGATACCAAAATTGGCTCGCTGTTTCCGGCCGTGAACACCGCGGCCGGTGTCATCGAGCCGGGCGGTAACCTGGGGAGCTATCCCGGACCGGCGCAGACGCGCGCGCATCAGGCACACCTCAACTATATCCACACCTTCACTCCCAATCTACTTCTCGAATTGAAGGCCGGTTATACGCTGTTGAACAATGCTCAATTCCCGTTGAATTATGGGAAGGCGATCAACACGGCAATGGGGCAGGCCAATATGAACGTCGATGCGCGTACCGCAGAGCTTTCTGCGGTCACTGTTAACCAGGGAACCGCTCCGACGCTCGGCAACCGCCCGCCGATTATCTATCACGAGAACACCTGGCAGTATGAGGGAGTCGTTAACTACATTCGGCACAAGCAGACCATCAAGATCGGTGCTGGCTTGATCCGTAGGCAGGACTCCACCACACAAACAGATACGGCGAACGGCAACTGGGCGTTTACGGATTTCTCCACGCTGTTAACTGGCGACTATCTGACTGAGGGCCGTAACTGGATCTTGTACACGCCGCGCAACCGCACATGGGAGCCGCATGTGTTTGTGCAGGATGATATTCACTTGTTGCCGAACCTGACTCTGAATGTGGGTGTCCGTTACGACCTGTTCACACCGTACACGGAAATCAACAATGTTCTGTCCAACTTCGATATCAACCAAGGCCGGATACTGGTCGCGGGAGTCAATGCCGACTCACATGGCGGTGTGAAGACCGACTATAGCAACTTCGCTCCCCGCTTCGGTTTCGCCTATACACCTATGCCCCGTACCGTAATCCGTGGCGGCTTCGGTTTGACCTTTGCTCCGGAAAACACTACTTCAGGTTCGGCGCTCGTCAATCAACCATTCATCGCAACATGGGGTGCCTATACGCCGGATCAAGCGGCCGCACAGGCGCAACAGCTTGGCCTTCAGAACCCAAATCAATATAGGAAGTTTGGCAGCGGTCTACCCACGCCAACTCCGAACCCTTACGTCAGCGCGGATGGGAAATTTCCAAGTGGCAGCATTACCGCAGCTCTGGATCCGAACTTCCGCTCAACCTACATCGAACAGTTCAACCTGACCGTAGAACGTGAGGTCGCTGGCTTTGTGGGAACCTTGTCCTACGTGGGTGAGTTAGGTCGCCACAATGCCTACTACCTCTCGGACTACAACACGGTTCCAGTGGCGGTGAGTGCGCTGTCGTTCACTCAGACAGCACGAGGCGATACAACGACAAATTCTCCAGCAACCTCAACCGATTTCAACACCCGTCGTCGGTTCAACGCCACTGTGCCAAACGTCACATCGATCCCGCTTTATCGCAGTAACGGGGCCAGCAGCTACCATGCAATGCAGGCCGTGCTGAAGCGGCGCTTCAGCAAGGGACTGGATCTGCAGGTTGGCTACACGTGGGCACGTCTGTTGGATAACTCAGAGTCGATCAGCAACAACGGTGGCAATGGTTTCGGATCTTCCGCGGATCTGATTCCCACTCTTGAGTATGGCAACGGCAATCTGGATGTCCGTCAGCGTGTGACCGGTACATTCAACTACACTCTCCCATTCGGTCAGGGCCTGCACGGTTTCACTGGCGTCCTCGCCCGGGGATGGCAGGCAAACGGAGTTGTGGTGTGGAATACGGGCATGCCGTTTTCGGTCACGAACGTGACGAACCGCAGTGGTACACGTCCGACGGCTGGCAACAGTGATCGGGCAAACATGACGGGAAGCGGTAAGGTCAGCCATCCAACTATTGGCAAGTGGTTCGATACCAGCGCCTTCTCTTTCCAACCTGCTGGAACGGTGAGCAATCAGCGTCGTAACCAGCTCTACGGTCCCGGGCTCCAGCGCGTGGACTTGTCCTTGTTCAAGAACTTCGATCTGACCGAACGTGTGAAGCTTGAGTTCCGCACTGAGGCCTTCAATGTCTTGAACACAGCGCAGTTTGTGAACCCGCTCTCATCGTTGTCGCTCTCGGCAGGCGCTCCCGTATCGACCTTCGGCACCATCACTTCAACGGCGAATGCCTACAACCCGCGTCTCATTCAGTTCGCGGCGCGCGTGAAGTTCTAACGAACAACACATGGGGCGGCCTTCATGGCCGCCCCAAATTCTTGACCTACGCTTCATCTTTCCAGGAGCATCTGCATTCATGCAACGTAGAGAGTTTTTGAAGACCGCGTCGGCGTCTGCCTTTGCTCTTGCAGCCTCAAACCGCGGATGGTCCGCAGGAACAACGCCGCGTATTGCATACGGCGGCATTGGGATTGAGAGCAGCACCTATGGCCACATCCGTGCACGCATGGAAGACTTCACCATCCTGCGTGGGAAAGAAGCGGATGAGAACGCCCGCTTTGCATTTCTGAAGAAGCGTTATCCCAAAGTTCCATTTATGCCGACACTCGTCGCTACCGCCGTCCCAGGAGGACCGATAGCGCGAGATACGTACGACAAGATCAAAACAGAGTTTCTGGAGCGCCTGCAGATCCTGCTGCCACTGGATGGTCTCTACCTTCCCATGCACGGAGCCATGTTCGTGGAAGGGATGCAGGACGCAGAAGCCGACTGGTATGAGTCGGCTCGCAAGGTCGTTGGCTCGAAGTGCCTGATGTCGGCAAGTTATGATCTTCACGGCAATATCAGCAAGCGCATTATCGACACGCTGGACATGATGTCCGCCTTCCGAACCGCGCCGCATATCGATCGCGAAGAGACCATGAGCCGCGCCTGCGACATGCTGGTGAAGTGCATCCAGGGGAACATCCGTACAACGCTGATGTGGGCCAGCATCCCAGTGCTGATGCCCGGTGAGCGGAGCTCAACGGAGTGGAATCCCGGCAAGCGCTTGTGGTCCCAGTTACCGGAGTTGAATAAGACGCCTGGAGTGCTCGATGTCTCGATGCTGGTGGGATATGTCTGGGCAGACGAACCGCGCGGCGCCGCATCGGTAGTCGTGACCGGAACCAATCCTGCAGAAGAAGAAAAGGTCGCGAAGAATCTGGCGCAACAGTATTGGGACGCTCGACGTGAGTTCGACTTCGGTACCGAGGTCTGCTCGCTCGACGCGTGCATTCAGAAGGCGATGGCCTCGAAGACCTCTCCCGTCGTCCTTGCTGATTCCGGCGATAACCCTACCGGCGGAGGCAATGGCGATCAGGCAACCGTATTGGAAGCCCTTCTGAAGGCGGGAGCCAAGGATGTTGTCTTCGGTGGTATAGCGGACCGGCCGGCAGTTGAAGCCTGCTATCAGGCAGGCGTAGGCAAGACGATTCCGCTGTCGATCGGAGCTACGCTCGACCCTTATGCCAGCAAACCAGTAAAGGTACAAGCGACGGTGAAGTCGCTGCTTGATATCGCCGATCCGGCGAAGCGGGAAGCAGCCGTTCAAATCCAGGGCATCACGCTGATTCTCAGTGCGTACCGTAGGCCGTATCACGAGATCGTCGACTTCACGAAGATGGGCATCGATCCAAAGTCAGCGAAGATTGTCGTCGTGAAATCCGGCTATCTCGAACCACAGATCAAAGCCATCGCCAATCCTAATCTGATGGCGTTGACGGATGGCTCTATCAATCAGGACATCGTCCATCTGCCAGCGAATAAGTACCGCAAACCAACCTTCCCATTTGTGGATGACCTGACGTTCACACCCACGGTTTACACTTCGGCCCGAAGCCATTCCTGAGCCGTGTCTGATACATCCCTGACGGAAATAATGAATGCGGAGTTGTAAATGAAGATCGGTCTTATCGGATACGGTTTCATGGGTGGAGCCCATGCGGCCGCTATTCAGAGTCTTCCGGGCATGACCCTGTATGCCCTTGCATCCAACACACGTCCTTCCGCCGATAGCCCGACGCGCGGCAACCTTGCACTGAAGACAGCTACGATTGATGAGTCCGTGAAATGGACTCCGGATTGGCGCGATGTGATCAACGATCCGGCCGTCGATGCGGTCGATATTTGTTTGCCAACCCATCTTCATCAAGAAGTCATCACGGCGGCGTTGCAGGCAGGGAAGCACGTTCTCTGCGAGAAGCCAATGTCGCTGCACGCAACCGAGTGCGAGGAGCTGATGGCTGCTGCCGAAAAGGCAGGCAAAGTCTTCATGGTTGCCCAGGTGCTTCGCTTCATGCAGCCCTACGTCTATGCCATGGAGTATGTGCGGAAACTGGGAGCGGGCAGCATTCGTTCCTGCCAGCTGCAGCGCAGCACCGGCTTTCCGCAGTGGAGTACATGGCTTTCGGACGAAGCTCGCAGCGGCGGAGCGATTCTCGACCTGTTAAGCCACGATCTTGATCAGGTGCTGCTCTGGTTTGGAACTCCTGTCTCGGTCTCCGCGGTAAGCATCGGTGAGGTCGATACCGCGGAGATTACACTGCGCTATCCGAATGATCTAAAGGTGCAAGTTACCGGAGGCTGGTTAGCACCGGAGACGCCGTTTTCAGCGAGTTTCCGGGTAAGTGCAGCAGAAAGCGAGTTGCACTACGATGGCAGCGTACTCAAGCAGTTGCACGGCGGTGTCGCTGAAGAGATCACTATCCTTGAGCATGACGCCTACGCCGATGAGATTGCTTATTTTGTCGATTGCGCAACGCGCGGTGTGGCTCCCCTCCGCTGTCCTCCGGCGGACTCCGCTCGCGTGGTGCGCCTGTCTGAACTTGTAAAACGCTCCCGCGAGGAGCAGGGAAGAGAGATGCAATGGCAGTAACACCGATGCAGCTAGGACTTGTTTTCTGGGCAGAGAAGGAACCGGCAGTTCACCTTGCCGCATTGAAGGAGTTCGGTCTGAGCGCTGGACAGCTTGGTGTACCGCCCAGTCTGGATACAACAGCAGCGCTTGCCGGCTGGAAAGAAGCCCTGGCAAGCGGAGAGGTCTACTTCTCCAGCGCCGTGGCTGCGTACGCAGGAGAAGACTATGCCGATCTGCAGCGTGTGCACCAGACGGTTGGATTCACGGCTCCGGGCTATGCTGCTGAGCGCATCGAACGCACACATCAGGTCTCTGACTTTGCAGCGCAGCTTGGCTTGAAGGCTCTCTCCTGCCACATCGGCTTTATCCCCGAAGATGCTTCCGCGCCCTTGTACCAGGAGCTACTCGGCATTGCGCGGGAACTCTGCGATATCTGCGCCGCCAACGGCCAGAACTTTGTGCTTGAGACCGGCCAGGAGAGCGCCCGGACGCTTCTGCGTTTTCTGGGTGATGTGCAACGGCCGAACATCAAGGTGAACTTCGATCCAGCCAATATGGTGCTCTACGGTTCCGGCGATCCGCTGGAGGCGCTTGCGCTTCTGAAGGATCACGTCCTCTCTGTGCATTGCAAGGACGGCCGTTCTCCAGCAGGCCCTGGTCAGCTTGGAAACGAGGTAGCGCTTGGGGAGGGTGAAGTCGATTTTCCTGGATTTCTCAAGCTCCTGCAGCAGATCCACTACACCGGCCTGCTGACAATTGAGCGCGAAGAGCCCGATGCAGCCCAGCGGTCTGCAGATATCCGGCTTGCTGTGCAGCGGTTGAAGGATTGGAAACAGGCCCTCTGAGTAACGGAGCACCACAGGAATTTCCTTGAAGGAGATTGGAACGATGAGCAACACGGCATCTGGCTTCACAAAGCAGTACAACCGCCGCAACTTTCTTCGCGGTGCAGGCACGGGGCTGGCTGCCGGTTTGCTTGCTCCATCAGCGCTCGATGCACAACAGGCTGCGACTCCAGAGCCCATCACACATGCCGGCGTGAAGCGCGAGCTTACCGATAAGGAGAAGGTTGCGCGCATCGCCTCCAACAGCTATCCCATCCGCTGGATATTTAAGAATCGAGGCAATGTCGGCGACAAGAAGACCGTTGCCGAGATGAAGAAAAAATACGGCGAGATTACACTGCTGGACTTTCCGGCGTTCACCAAGGCGACCTTTCCCGGCGTAACGAAGATGGATATCTGGTCCAGTCTCTTTGGTGATGTGGACGATCAAAGCCAATACGAGCCGATGACCATCACCGGCTACGACGGGAAGCCTCGCCAGATCACCGAGTTCAATCCCGCAAGCGACAACGGCAAAAAGTGGCTCGAAAAGATGGCTGCGAAGCAACATGCCGAAGGCGTTGCGTGTCACCACATCTCCAATAATGCTCCGCGCGATATCTGCGATCTGGATGAAGCGAAGCGTCGCGCAGGAATCGACGTAGCGAAGAAGTGGCTGGACGGAGCGGCGATTCTTGGCGCTAAGAGTATGCGCGTCAACAGCGGAGGTCCCCGCATTGCTCCGTCGCCACAGCCGAATGAGACCAGCTACCCCAAGAATCCTGATCTCGAAAAGTACATGGACAAGTGCATCGAGTCATTCAAGGAGATGGCCGAGTATGGCGCCCAGGTGGGTGTGAAGGTAACGCTTGAGAACCACTGGGGGCTTACCGCCAATCCCATCAACATCCGGACCATCATCGAAGAGGTAAACAATCCCTACTGCGAGGCCTCACCGGACTTCTGCAACTGGGAACACAAGTACCTGCTCTATCACGCACTGGAAGACCTGGCGCCCTATGCGCACACGACCTGCCATGCCAAGTTCTGGGACCGCTGGGGACAACCCGATGTGCAGCGGAACGTGCGCATTATGCTGAACAACAATTACATCGGTGTCTTTGCCCTGGAGTACGAGGATGGCCCATGGGACGGCATCGAAGGCGCAAAGTATCTCTATCATGAGGTCATGGCCGCGCTGTAGAGAATGGTTCACAAATAAGAAGGCGCGCCCAGATTAGGCGCGCCTTCTTCGTTTCATGCATCGGTCTACTTCAGTTCGAACGCATACACCGTGTCTCCTACCGCGGAGATAACGTACTGATGTCCGTCGAGCTCAAAGGTTTGCGGAGCGTTAGATACAGCGCCGATGCGTGTGCTCCACAACGGATTGCCATTGGCAGCATCGAAGGCAACCAGGCTGCCTGAGCCGTCACCGGTGAAGACAAGACCTCCGGCCGTCGCGAGCAGGCCTCCTCCGCCAAAGCCAGTCCCATAGAGCTTGCGGCGCCAGCGTGGCTGGCCAGTCTTGTAGTCGATACCAAGCACGTAGCTGCCGGTAGATCCCATGGCAACTTCTTCCTTACCACCGAGGCCCATCGCGCCACGAGGATCAGGATCAGTGAGATAGGCCATCGAGTAGCTATCGACGTGGTACTGGTAGAAAAGACCTGTCTGCGGCGAGAAGGCAGGCGGCTGCCAGTTGACCGTGCCTCCTGAGGCAGGCGAGATCAGTGCTCCGCCAATCGAGGCGTCCTTCGCGGGATTTGTCTTCGGGCCGCCCTTCTCGGTGTAGCCTTCGGCCCAGTTTGTTGCATCGCTCAACTTTCTGGTCAGCAGATGCTCTCCGGTCACGCGATCGAGTACGAAGAAGTAGCCGTTACGGGAAGCAGTCATCACCAGCTTGCGCTCGCGGCCCTTGAACTTACCATTCACCAGCACCGGAACCTGTGCGGAGTCGTAGTCGTGTGTATCATGCGGCGAAGTGGAGTAATTCCACTTCAGCTTGCCGGTATCCACGTCCAGGGCAACCAGCGAACAGGTATAGAGGTTATCGCCATCTCCGCGAAGACCGGTCTGCCAGGAAGGCGTGGGATTGCCGGTTCCGAGGATATAGAGATTGGTCTCAGGATCGTAGGCGCCGGCGACCCATGTTCCACCACCGCCATGACGTGCAGCGTCAAGGTTCTTCCAGGTATCGAGTCCGGGATCGCCAGGGTTCTGCGGCGTGACGTACCAGGTCCACTGCAGGTCGCCTGTCTCGGGATCGTATGACTTCAGGAACATGGGGGCATCAATGTCATTGCCCACACCGGCGAGCACATGGTTTTTGATGATGGTAGGCGCGGGGGTAGAGAAGTAGCCGCCTTCGACGTTGGCGATCTTGCGATGCCAGCGCTCTTTCCCGGTCTTGGCTTCGAGCGAGACGAGATAGTTGTCCGGCGTCTCGAAGAAGACGTAGTCATGCCACAGGGCAACACCGCGATTGCCGATGTGTGTGCCGCCGCGAGTCTTCCAGAAGTAGTGCCACAGTACTTCGCCGCTTCGAGCGTCTACAGCCCAGACATTGTCTGGCATCGTGACATAGAGCACTCCGTTGTTCTCCAGGAAGGTGCCCTTAATCGAACCGCCGCGCGCACTGCGCTGCTCTGTACCTTCTCCTCCCACAACGACCGGTGCGTTGACGCGGCTGTAGCCGGTCAACGGCGCCGGCTCATTCCCAGGCACCATCTTGGCGATCCAGGCAAGGCCGAGGTTTTTCACGGTCTTGCGATTTACCGAGGTCAGCGAGCTATAGCGCTTCGAGGTGTAATCACCGTTGTAGGTGAGCCATGAATCCTTGAGCGGACGCATCAGGTCCTCATGCGAGACGGACTGTGCATGCGATAGAGGGCCGAGCAGGAGCGCCGCAGTAAACGAGAAGATCCGAAGCTTCATCACTTGAGTGTCACCAGGTATGCGGTTACGTCGTGAATATCTTTGTCGGTGTACGTCGGAAGCAGGTTGCGATGAGCCTCTAATGGATCATGCACCTCGACTTTGGTCTGCGATGTGCGGCGAACGGTTTGTAGCGTGCCGTCCTGCAGCTTCACCGTTACCAGGAAGTCATCGACGTGAATCGCTGTACCCTCGACTGCTGGTTTGCCTGGTTCCTGCACCGTGGCGGTGATGGTGGGAACAGGCACCCCGAAGTGGTTGCCACGGATCCATGCCGATTGCAGCGTCTTCGGGCTCGAGATCTTCTTGCCGATGCCCTTCATATCGCCCTCGGCGGAGTGGCAGCGTGTGCACTTTGCTTCAAAGTAATGCTGGCCGCTGGCGGCGTCGCCAACGAGGATATTTGGCGACCGCAGAGCATCCCCTGGCGCGCGTCCCTGGCTGCCGATCTCGCTCAGGATGCTGCGGACATACGCTGCGACCGCAGCGACATCGTCTTTTTCTGTCAGGATGTGGTGATTCGCAAGCCCCTGCTTCTCGCCACGGATAATAGGTTCAAGAGACTCACCGTGCATGTCCACAAGCGCGTCCTGGGAACGAAGGATATTGGGCCCAACGTTCTCCTTACCGCGTAGATCCGCGCTATGGCAGCTCTCACACTTCTTTTCGTACAACGCCTTGCCTGCGGCGACGATCTGAGGCGGATCGACCGGACGCATGGGTGCTTCGTTGAACTTCGACGTCTCAATATGCTGCGCCACGCTGTACAGCGTGATCCCCGCGGGAATGAGCAACAACATCGCCGCGGCGATGCGGCGGGACGAACTACGGCTCCATTTGCTTTCGGGCATGAAGGAATCCTAGGTGCAAGGTTGAAGCTGGGCTTCAGGCAAGCTGAGCTATATAGGTTTGTGATCAGCGTTTCGACAGATCGCGGATCCAGATGTCTTTGAACTGCATGTTGCCTTCGCCGCCGGCATGCAACTGCAGCGCGATACGGCCATCCGGAGCGCCGGGCTTAGGATCGGTAAAGTCCACCATCGGCACGCCGTTCAGGCGCGACCGGTAGCGATTGCCAACGACTTCCACCAGGTAATCGTTCCACTCGCCGTGGCGGACCACACCTTCATTCTCAGGCGCAGGCCAGACAACCCATCCGCGGCCATCTTCAGCGTAGACGCCGGCGGTGTGGTGCATCATGGTGCAGTCGATCTCAAACTGCATGCCTTGCGTGGTGTCGACGGAGTTCGGTTTGAAACCGGTATGGAAGAAGACGCCGCTGTTGCCGTCGCCTACGCATTTGAAACGCAGCGAAAGCTGGAAGTCTTTGTAGTCCTTATCGGTCTCCAGGTAACCGTAGGCTTTAGTCAAACCCTTGCCGTGAAGTACACCGTCGTCTTCCACCGTCCAGCTTTCGGCGCCGACGGGAACCCAGCCGGTGAGGTCTTTTCCATTGAAGAGCTGAATCCAGTCATTGCCGGGAGTTTTGGGCTTGGCTTGCTGGGCACCTACACGTCCCATATGCGTGACCGTAAGAAGTGTCACCGCAGCGGTACAGGCAGCGCCTGCGAGGAAGAAGAGACGACGGGTAGGTACAAGGCGGGTAAGGAAAGACAAGCCTGCAGACTTCTTCTGGATCATTTCGCCGACGAACTCCTGCGCAAGTGGGATTGCCCCACATGATACTTGCTCAACGTATCGATAGAGAAGTCAATCGATTGCGGAAGGCTGATTCGCTCATTTTTTCTGTGCGTTAGGCCGGTAGAGCATTTTTCCTGTAGGGGTAGCACAGGGCTTATCTATCTATGGGCGTTTTCCGCAATGAAAACGCCGCTGCACGCTCTTTCCGGGATACCCAGCAACAGGAAAAAACGCTCTAGAAACGTTTGTATCTCCTCGAATCCTGTTGAATCTGCGGGACATCTAAGCGGAACGAGGGAGACAGATATGGCATCGATCGTGAAGACCTTCCATTTGGGCGGAGACCTGGAAATTGCCCGCCTGGGTTACGGCGCAATGCGCATTGTGGGCAAGGGCGTGTGGGGAGAGCCTGCAGACCGTGAGGCAATGAAGGCGGTGTTGCGTCGGGCGGTAGAACTGGGCGTGAACTTTATCGATACGGCTGATAGCTATGGGCCCACCATCAGCGAAGAACTCATCGGCCAGGCCCTGGCTCCGTACAAGCCGGGCGTCGTAATCGCGACCAAATCCGGTCTTGCCCGGACGGGACCGGATGTATGGGTACCGCTTGGACGGCCGGAGTACCTGGTCCAGCAGGTCGAGCTGAGCTTGCGGCGCCTGAAGCTGCAGCAGATCGATCTGTGGCAGCTCCATCGCATCGATCCAAAGGTGCCGGTAGAGGAGTCGCTGGGCGCGATTAAGAAGCTGCAGGAGCAGGGAAAGATCCGTCATGTTGGCCTAAGCGAGGTTTCGGTCGAGCAGATTAAACAGGCGCGCAAGGTTATTGAGATCGTCAGTGTGCAGAATCTCTACAACATCGCCGACCGCAAGAGTGAAGCGGTGCTGGAGTATTGCCACAACGAAGGCCTGGCTTTTATTCCTTGGTTCCCGGTGGCTGCGGGCAAGCTGACTCAGCCGGGAGGAAAACTCGACGTCTTTGCACAGCGTCACGGCATAACGCTCTCGCAGCTTTCGATCGCATGGCTGCTGCACCGCTCGCCGGTTATTCTGCCAATTCCCGGAACAAGTTCTATCCCACATCTGGAAGAGAATATGAAAGCTGCAGATGTACAACTGAGCGAGGCGGAATGGCGTGAAGTGGAAGCCATTGCGGGGCAGCGATAAAATAGAGAGTACTGACGAGAACAAAGGGCCAAGTTTGGGATGTGGCTCTTTTGTTTACACGCCTGTAATGCTGGCGCCGCCTTACCTTCATGGAGACTTAAGCCGCAATCGTCACTTTGGTTGGAGAACAACCAAAATACCGGGTAGTCTCTTCACCAGGACTATCCCAGGCCGGAATGGATGCCACGACGAATGATGCGGAGAGTATTTTCGCTGCTTCCTGCAGTACTGTTGTCTCTATTGTGTGTGGTCGCCAAAGCCCAGGCTCTTGACGAGAGTGGGGCGACCGTCGATGCTGGAGTACCGCTTCGCATCCAGATCCGAAAGACCATACCGCTCGCTCGTGGAACTGCTGTCGAGGGTTTTCTGGTTTCGCCGGTCTATGTACGCGAAAGGCTGGTCCTGCCCGAGGGAACCCGCGTTACCGGCACCGTTCAGGACTTCGCTCCTATCGCTTTCAAGACTCGCCTGCAAGCCAGACTCGACGGAGATCTGACTCCTCTGCATGAGCCGATCGTGCATTTTCAGTTGCTCGATCTGGATGGCAAAGAGATCGCGATCGATGCAGTGGCGACTGTTTCGACCGCACAGCCCATCCGGTTTACTACGGCGCAGAAGAGTCCGTCGTTGATGAAACAGGCTAGTGGCTATGTCCGTGGACAGATCAACGACACCAAGGATGCAGTCTTCGGTCCGGGACGCTCCGATCGTGCCCTGCAGCTCCTGTTCAGCCAGTTGCCGTACCACCCGCAACGGATCTGGTCTGGAACCAGGTTTGTTGCGGACCTTAGCCGGCCCCTGGTGATCCCCATGCCGGCTGCCGTATCGCCGGAGCTGTCCTCGTCCACGATTGGACCGGAAGGGATTTCGGTAACAGCCAGGCTGGCGGACCGGTTGAGCTCAGAGACGGCGAGGAAGGGCGACACGGTGCACGCTATCGTCACTGTGCCTGTCTTCGATGACGCAAAGCATCTCATCCTTGCAGAAGGAGACTCACTGGATGGGACGGTACTGCAGTCAAAGCACTCGCGAAGCTTCGGAAGGAACGGGCAATTGCGTTTTGTCTTTCAAACATTGAAGCCGCTCAACCGGGAAGCAAAGCCCGTCTCGGCGGTTATTAGTGGGGTAGACGGCTCCAAGTCGGACAATCTTTCTATCGACAATGAGGGTGGCGTTAAGGCGTCGGCCGACAAGAATCGTTTTCTGGCTCCCGCATTACTGGGGGTGCTGGCGGTCGCAGGGCATGATCGCGACCGGGATGGAAATGGGTTAGGAAGACAAACCGTTGCCGCGAATGGTTTCGGCGTTGTTGCGCGCATTGTCGCGCTGACCGTTAACGACCGCAATGTCGCTACCGGTTTCGGAGCGTACGCCTTTGCGAAGTCGATTTACTTCCGGTTTCTCTCTCAGGGACATCCGGTGGAGTTCCCCAAAAATACTCAAGTGGAGCTGAAGGTGATCAGCCGACAGTAGCTTCATTCGGGGACATCCTCATCTGTAGGGACATACCAGGGAACATCCTTCAAAAGAAAGAGACTCGGATAACGGGAGATCAGGTGGCTCAGCATGGCTTTTGCAATATGCCCGCTATGCTCCACCTCTTTTTGCCAATCCACATTGGCTAGACCCTCCTCGGAGGTCGCCGGCCAACGGGCGGTACGAATTGCGAGTACAAGGCTCGACGCAATCAAGAGCGCCGGACCAAGCTTTTGAGCATCAACTTCTTTACGAACCCCTCCTACCCGTCCACTAGTGGAAGTCATGTGATCGAACCTCCAGCGACAGATCGCTCAGTGTTCGTATCCGGGTAGCCTTGACGTGAATCACTCCATCTTGATTTTGGAGCAGACCTTCGACAAAAACGAACTTGCTCCGCGTGACAATAAGACGTTCTCTCTCGAAGAGATCGGGTGTCACAATCACATTGGCGATACCGGTTTCATCTTCCATCGACAGAAAGACAAAACCATGTGCTGTGCCTGGACGTTGGCGCGCAATGACGCAACCTGCAGCCTTTACGAAATCTCCGTGTTGATGGTGTCTGAGTTCTTCGGCGGAAAGAATACTGCGACGATGGAGTTCCTGTCGCCGGTAAGCCATCGGATGCTGGCCGACCGTTAAGCCGGTGCCCGCATAATCTGCCACCAGCCTCTCTTCTATTGTCATCTTGTTGAGTGGAGAGGAAGGATCTTCCTCTCGTAGTGCAGATACCTGCGAAAGCAGGGGACCTTCCGGCCGTCCCGCGCGTTCTACTTGCCAGAGAGCATCCCTCCTATGCTGCACCCCATCAATAACATTCAGGGCTCCCACACTCGAGAGAAGGGTTAGTTCTTTGCGGTTGATTGTCGTCATTCGCGTCACAAAATCATCGACAGAACGAAATAAGCCGTGTCCTTCACGTTCTATGACGAGCGCCTCGGCTGTCTGCTTTCTGAATCCTTTTGCATACCCAAGTCCCAGGCGCAAGGACAGTGCCCCATCCTCTTCATGCTCAATGGTGCAGGCCCATTGCGAGCGTTGAACATCGATAGGTTTTATACGTAGTCCGTGCCGTTGTGCGTCTTTCACTAGAACAGCCGGCATGTAAAAGCCCATCGGCTGGCAATTGAGTATGGCGCAGGTAAACGCAGCCAGGTATTTGACCTTGAAATAAGCAGATGCATAGGCGATCAGAGCGAAGCTGGCCGCATGAGATTCAGGGAATCCATATAAGGCGAACGAGCTGATGTGCTGAACAATATCGTCCTGCGTCTTTGCGTCAATGCCATTCGCCGTCATGCCCGAACGTAACCGGCCTTCAAGATTCTTCATGCGTTCCCACGATCGCCGCATCCCGACAGCACGGCGTAACTCCTCGGCTTCAGCCCCCGTGAAGTTGGCGACGACCATGGCCATACGCAGCAGTTGCTCCTGAAAGAGTGGGACACCCAATGTCCGCTTGAGCGTCGACTCCAGCAAGGGATGCGGATAGCTGACCGGTTCCTGCTTCTGCCGTCTCCTCATATACGGATGCATCATCTTTCCCACAATCGGTCCGGGGCGGATGATGGCAACCTGCACCACAAGGTCATAGAACTTCTCCGGATTGTTGCGGGGCAGTGATGCCATTTGTGCACGGCTTTCTACTTGAAACATTCCCACCGTGTCTGCACGCCGCAGCGCACGGTACACCTCGTCATCTTCCGGAAGTTGTGCCAGATCCACCTGCTCTCCATAGTGTTCTGGAATCAGTTCGAGGCAGTCTTTCAAGACGGCCATCATACCGAGCCCGAGTAGATCCACCTTGATGATGCCAAGATCGGCACAGTCTTCCTTATCCCATTGCACAACGGTCCGGCCAGGCATTGAGGCGCGCTCCAACGGGACGATGTGATCCAGTTGTCCCTGGCAAATTACCATCCCGCCCGAATGTTGCCCCAGGTGACGCGGTAAGTCCTGAATCCGCATACAGAGTTCCAGATATTTTGCGATCCGAGGATGGCGAAGATCGAACCCTGCATTCTGGAAGGAGTGTGCCATCGTGTCCGTAGGTCCCTTCCACTCAAAGTTCGCCACGATGGAAGAGAGCCTCTGAAGCGACTCCGCATCGAATCCCAGAGCCTTTCCAACCTCGCGTGTGGCGGACTTACCGCGATACGTGATGACATTCGCTGTCATCGCTGCGCCAAGCTCGCCATATCGGCGATAGATATATTGAATCGCCTCTTCGCGCTTTTCCTCCGATGGCAGATCCAGATCGATGTCGGGCCACTCACCGCGGCTTTCGGAGAGAAACCGCTCAAAGAGCAGTTCCATGCCGACCGGGTCGATGGCTGTGATCTCAAGGGCATAGCAAACGGCGGAGTTCGCCGCGCTGCCACGTCCCTGGATCAGAATGTCATTACTTTTACAGAACCGGATGATGTCCCAGACGATAAGAAAGTAGCCGGCGAAACCAAGCTTCGCAATAAGCTTCAATTCATGGTCTACCTGCTTCTTTGCCCGCTCCAATAGAGCGGCATTTCGCTTCGGACCATAACGACAGATCACCCCTTCGTCGACCCGCTTGCGAAGAAAGCTGTCCATCGTTTCACCTTCAGGGACTGGATAGCGAGGGAACTCATAGCCAAGGTCTGAAAGCTGGAAGGTCAAGCGCGCGGACAACTCAAGTGTGTTCTCGATTGCCCCCGGGATATCCCGGAACAAAGCCGACATCTGCTTCGCATCACGAATATAACGTTGACTGTTGATGGAAAGCAGACGACCTGCCCGGTCCAGTTCCGTGTGGTTGCGAATCGCTGTAAACAGGTCCAGGATCTCCCGATCCTGTTTGGTCGCATACCGTACTCCATTGGTCGCAAGAAGAGGAAGCTTCAGTGACTGTGCGATGCGAATGGCGGCTTGGTTACGCCACTCTTCCTCGCGTTCACCATGGCGCTGCAACTCGATGTAGACATTGCTTTGTCCGAATATATGAACCAGTCTCTCAAGGAGACCCCGGCCGGCTTCTTCTCCTCCTCGCTGTAAGGCTGAAGCCAGCGGCCCCTCATCCCCGCCCGTAAGACAGATAAGACCTGCGGCATGCTCTTCCAGATCCGATAGCGTAGCCATGCCTTCCTGTTTTTTCTTCTCACGCATCTTGAATCGGGTGATGAGTTGGCAGAGGTTCTGATAACCCTGGCGTGTTTCGCACAACAAAGGTAGACGTGCCGGCTCTGAACGATGCTGATGTGGCAACCAGGTTGGAGGCGCGAGCCGCTGTCCGAAGGCGGCCGAGGAGATCTCCGCCCCTACATGCGCATGGATATGGTTCTCGCTGGCGATCTTATGAAAGCGCGCCGATCCATAGAATCCGTTTCTATCGAGTAATGCCATTGCCGGCATATCGACTTCAAAGGCGCGCTTCGCCATTACCTCTGGCGAAGATCCGCCTTCGAGGAAAGAAAATGCGCTCGCGGCATGGAGTTCTACATAACCGCTAGTCATAAAGCCCTACAAGAAGCCAGGATCTGCGAACAAGATCCTGGAGCACGCAGCCGTACAGCATCGATTCGTCATCGCCTCGTGCAATCAGATCCCATTGCTCCTGCCGCCAGGTCTGTTCATTCCACCATTCACCGCCGGCAAGCCACGGCCCATAGGCATTCCGAACGGTATAGCGATGTCCCCGAAAGAAAAAGCCTGAGGGTCTGCCGTATTCGAGTGTGATAGCGAGCTGTTCCGGTGGACATACGCGCCGAAGGCAACCGTATGCCGTACGGGAGATCTGCGTAGCCGAGTTGCCTGAGGGAATAACGAATGGCTCCATATGGAAACCGGGTGAAGTGTGCGTGTCATCGAGCACGGCGCGGCCGATGTTGTCATCGCCGACCAATGCCGTAATTCGCGCGAGCGTGACGTCCAGCCGTCCGGGTTCGGGAAGCTGTGGAGAGAACAACCCAAGTTGAACTTTGCTGGTAACTCCCGGCTCGGCGCGAAGACAGACTTTATAGATGGGAGCATTTGCAGGATGAGCTTCAAGATCGAGATGAAGCAGCTTCAGCCATAGGTGTTTGTCGACGCCAGGAACACGGGGAGATACTGTGCGGCAGTGCGTTCCACCCCCCTCCAGATGAAGCTCAATCGTCACCGATGCGAGTGCGTAGACACGCATGGCTGCGCGAACGATGAGTTGTTCCAGCATGATGGCTACACCGAAAAGCAGGGATTCAAGGTTGTCGAGTGGATAGTCCAGCTCCGCTGTTTCTTCAAGTACAAACGGGATATCGATAGGCTGGAAGAGATGAGGCAAGGTTCCGGTGGCCATCTGTTGCAGACGTTTGCCATCCTGTCCCAGGCGGGCAATGAGATCTGTCTGCGGTAAGCCTGCCAACATGCCAAGCGTACGGATGCCCCATCGAGACAACGTCTCGGCATGCGCTTCCGAGATGCCTAGGACCGATAAGGGAAGGGAAGCCAATGCCGCTGATTCTTTAGCGGCTGGAACGACAACGATAGCTGTCCTGGCAGGAAGCCCCTTCGCAAGCAGCATGCTCGCATGGAAGTTTCCGCTTACCGCAACCTGGGCAGAGATACCAAGCAATGCCACCCGCTGCCGCAACGTCCTGGCAAGAACTTCAGGCGGACCAAAGAGTGCTTCGGTTCCGGTGATGTCCAGGCAGCAGAGAAAGACATTCTCCGCTTCCTGTAGTTCAACGCGCGGAGAATGGGCTCCTGCACACTCCAGAAGCGCGGTCCTCGATGCCGCTTCGGCAGATCTGGAACGGGACAGCATTGTTATGTTTCCGAAGGTATCCACTTCAACCTTCGTCATTCCTCGTTGCACACCTAATAACCGTGCCCTGGTGTTTAACGAGGACACAGTTTCGGCTGGCGGCTCGCCGTCCAGAATCACACACGGCTTCTCGCGCAGTTCCGGACGCAGACGTAGCAATGCCTGCGCAGAGAATTCCTTGACCAGCAGGCAGGCATACAACGCACCGGAGTTCACTGTGCACCTGCCCATGGAGTTCGGCTCTGCCAGGAAGCCATGCGAGCCGTTTGCGGTGGTTTCCGCATCGACACGACATTGTTTGCCGGTTGCGGGAAGCGTTGACGCAATGCCTCGATGCGCGGCCGCATCCCGCTGAAGACTGTGCGGGCTTCAAGGATCGGTTCGGCATTCAGCAAGCGCAGTTGCAGCTCCGATCCACTTTTCGCGCATGGATACTGGGTCAGCAACAGAATGCAGGCTTGCGTCTTTTCCGCGGCAACACGATAGCGGTGCCACGTCGATAGTTCAATACGTGCCACGTATTGCGGCGCGATACCTGCAAGATCGAGAACAATGGCGCTGAAACCTCCAGTCTGCAAAAGCAGATCAGTGGTGCGAAGAGCGCGCTCAATCGCATCGTAATGCCTGGCACGGCGCTTTCTGTACGTGATGGGGTTTGCCGCCACAGATTCGCCTGAAGCCGAACGATTTGTCTTTGCCTCAGAGGTCTCCACAGGTTTGGGCAATGGAGTTTTTCCCGTGAAAAGCCCGGACATCGCTTCGGAGAGTCCGCGGACCTCGGTTCTTGGGTGTGGACCAAATCCTCCACCATGCAGTCCTTTTTTCGGAGAGCCAGGGATGAAATACTCCGGCGGCAACGTTACCGACTTTGTAGTCTTCGTAGAGACGTCTGCAACGTCAGCGCAACGGACCCACAGCAGGCGGCCTAAGTCCACTCCGATGGCAGCAGCAGAGGCAGGGTCAAGGGCATTCGCCGAGTCGACCCAGGCGCACACCTTATTTGCCGCGGTCAACTGCGCCAGGAACGAGAGAGCCACTGAAGTTCGTCCGCTACATTCAGCTCCGACCAGTTCCGTCAAAGCTCCCAGGGGAAATCCTCCTCCCGACAACTCATCTAACTCAGCCAGGCCCGTGGGTATCTGGGGCCGGATAAGCCTGGGAGCCGGCGTCAAAGCAGAGGGAATCTTCCGTGCTAGAGCTGACTCAACCTGCAGTCGGATTGTGGAGGCGAGCGGCATATTGTTTCGCCTTATATTCGCCTTTGCCGGCTGTGGAAGGCAAGCGAAATAAATCCAGGGATGTGCCCGTGGTTGCTATCTATCTCAAAGTAAATAAGATGTTTATCAGGCGACTCAAGACTGCATTTGTCGGCTTCATAACCGACTCTGCAGTCGGCTTAATTTCGCAGCAGAAACAGCCAATGCCTAATGCCTGGCAGAGAGGAAACATGCACTCTGGTGGAAAGCCAACTCGAAGACCGACAAGATCATCTGGGATCGATCAACTGTCCATACAGCAAGCTAAAAAGAGACTTCTGTGGGACGCATCACGTCCGGAAGAGCAGCGCGACCGCGCGTTTCGGCTGATGATTCTCTCTATTCCGCCTGGCAAGGTCAGCACCTATGGCAGAGTCGCCGCGGCAGCCGGCTATCTACGCTACCATCGTGCCGTGGCAAGGCTTCTTCGTACAGATCCGCCAGATGATCTGCCATGGCATCGCGTGCTTGGCGCCGGAGGCGCAATCAAGCTGCATGGAGAAGCCGCACTAGAGCAGCGCTCACGCCTGAAGCTGGAAGGCGTCCGCTTCATCGGAGAGAAGGTGAATATGGAACGGCATGAACACACCTTCAAGCCCTGGGAGGTCTACGAGTGAGCCTTAGGCATTCGCTCTAGCCGTTCCATCAGTAATTCTTTCTCTCTGCTGTTTTGTGTCATGTCTATCGCGTGCTGGATCTCTTCACGGGCTTCGGTGAATCTGCCCAGCTTGATAAGCAGATCGCCACGGATACTGGGAAGCAGATGATAGCCGGCTAACGCAGGTTCAGCGCCCAGAGTATCCAGCTCGGCCAACCCGGCGGCTGGCCCTCGTTCCATCCCTACAGCTACCGCCCGATTCAGCGCCACAATTGGGGACGGACTGATCTGGAGTAGCGCGTCATAGAGGAGGACGATCTGTTCCCAATTGGTTTCCTGGGGCGTGCGGGCGCGTGCATGACAGGCGGAGATCGCCGCCTGCAGCGCGTAGTTGCCGGCGCCGCCTCCTAACTTCTTCGCCTGCTCGAGTGCCGTCATTCCTCGCCTGATCTGCGCGTAGTCCCAGAGTGATCGATCTTGTTCCAGCAAGAGAATCGCTTGCCCATTCCGTCCTCTACGAGCAGCGGTACGTGATGCCTGTAGTTCCATAAGCGCCAGAAGACCATGGATCTCAGACTCCCCGGGCAGAAGTTCCACGAGTATTCGCCCGAGCCGCAATGCGTCGTCACAGAGTGCGACCCGCATCCACTCCTCGCCTGAGGTTGCCGTATATCCCTCATTGAAGATCAGGTAGACGACCGAAAGTACGGACTCCACTCTTCTGCGCAGCTCATCTCCACGCGGAGTCTCAAAGGGAACATGGGCTTCGGTGAGAGTCCTCTTGGCGCGAAAGATCCGCTGGCCCAGAGTCTTCTCCGGCACCAGGAAAGCCCGGGCAATCTCGGCTGTGGTGAGTCCGCAGATCAGCCGCAACGTAAGTGCGACACGGCCTTCCATTGCGAGAACCGGATGGCAGGCAGTAAAGATAAGGCGCAGGACATCGTCGTCGATGACCTGGTCCAGGGCTCTGTCCAATGCGTCCGACAACTGTTGTTGTTGGAACTCAATTTCCCGGGCGATCTCTCCGTGTTTCTGGTCGAGCATTTGTCCGCGACGTAAATAGTCAATGGCGCGACGTTTGGCTGCCGTCATCAGCCATGCCCCAGGCTTTTCCGGGATACCTTCTTCCGGCCATTGCTCGAGAGCCGCGACGAGCGCATCCTGCGCCAATTCCTCCGCAAGGCCGACGTCGCGGGTAACGCGTGCAATCCCCGCGATAAGGCGGGTGGATTCAATCTTCCACACCGCCTCAATCGTCTGATGGATTTTGCTCATGCTTTGACGGCCACGGTATTCGTCAGAGTCTCGAAGCCTTCCGCTGCCTTCTGAATGTCCTCGGGAAAATCGCTCATCTCTTGAATTTGACGCACTTCGATGATCTCGTTGTTTGCCATCGGCGCGCGCCTGGCCCATTCAATCGCTTCCTCCCGCGACCGCACCTGAATGATCCAGTAGCCCCCAACGACCTCTTTAGCTTCGGCGAAAGGTCCATCTGTAACCGTAGCTTTGCCGTCGGTGTAGGAAATACGTGCCCCGGTCGAAGGAGGCAGGAGCCCATCGAGCGCCAACAGCACGCCGGCCTTCTGCAGACTCCTGTTGTACTCCATCATCTTGGCCACTGCTTCGGCGCTTGGGATAGCATTTGGAGCTGCACTTTCATAGCCCTTTGGGATCACGATCATCATGAAACGCATAGCTTTCTCCTATTATCGATTCCAACCAAATTGGTCGTTCTACCTAAACGTCGAACCGGGAGTGCCGATTTCTACGAGGCCACAATAAAATCCTGGTTCTTTTGCCCGTCCGAGGTTTCCGGCTGCTGGCCCCGCGAGATACCGCGTACGGCGAAAATACGGTTCCATTTTGGGTCCGCAACCAAAGTCTGACGGTCGGGGCCTGGCGTTGGCAGCACCGATTCGGGCTACGGTTAAGTATCGGTGCGGATCTTCAAAAACCGCACCCATCCAGCGGCTATTGCGATTTGCCTCGTTTAGGAATGTTCAGATGGGTAAGCCTTCATCTTCCCTTCGTACGTCGTTCGGCCCCCCGCTCGTAGTGGATTACGCTGTCAGTGGCCTTGTCACGGTTGCGGCAAAAGTATTTTCATCGCTGTTCATGTCTCTGTTTTTCGTCATGCGGCTTCCCGCGATGCTTTCTGCCCGATTGCGGGGAGAGAAGCCCGAGCCTGCAAAGCGCGATAAGCGTCCTGAAGTCGTCTGTATTTCGCAGGAGCGCTTTCCCGGTTGGGTTGTCTACCAAACAAAAGAAGAATTCCCGACCTCAAGGCATGCCGAAAAGCGTACGGCTGCAAAGATCTCCAGATAGATTTCTTCACTACCGGTGGGTGCCCCATATCTCGGATGGGGGTTTGCAGGATCTTTTCGATAAGGACCTACTGGATCTTCAGCGACTCGCAATGCTACCTGCCGCTGTGTGACCGTAACTTGCCAGAAATGTTCCCGGCCCGGCTGGAATAACCGCATAAGAAAGTCCTGCTACGGTTCGCTTTTGCCACTGCACGGTAGCTCCGTTGAGCGAAACGGCAGTCAGGTCACCAGCGGCAGAGTGGATCGGCAGCATCGCTTCGATGCCACTTCCTCCGATTCCAACGTCGATTGAAAAAGAAAGCTGGCAGTTTGACCATTTGAGATTCCGAAACCGGGAAGCATTCCGCCCGTCGAGCCATTTCAATAGCTGTGCAGCGGTAATGACCGGGACATGATGTTTTTGAGCCGATGCGATGATCGCGTCAGCGCCGGAAGACTTTACGTCATCGTTATGCATATTGGCGGTAAATACGCCAAAGTACTCCGCGCTTCCCAGAGCATTCGCGAGGAGCGTATCAATCGTGAATGGATAGCTCTGTTTTGATTCGTCCGTCATCTGAGTCGGAGCTTGATAGACGTCGATCAGACTCCCATCGCGGCGGGCAAAACGCATCGGGAGCCCGGAGCCGGTAAATAACCCCGGAGTATCTTTGACCCACTTTGCAGGCCAGTAGTAGTAGTTCGTATCGAGCCGAATCCTATGGTTGAACTCTACCTGTGGCTGCGTATCGTAATCGCCCCAGGTGATGCAATCAGTCCGGTTGCTGACAGGAGGCGGAAGATTAGGATACTTTGCGGCAAAACCTTGGAGTTGCTGCAAATAGAGATCGTTTACAAATTCACGATCGATTTCTCGTCTTACAACACCGTCGTCCTCTCGAACCTGGTGGACCGGCCAATCTGTGCATGCTGTATAAACGTGCAATCCGATCTCGAATCCCTGTTTCACGAAGTCCTCAGCTTGTTCAGAGGAGATCGATCCGACAAAAATGTGCGAGGTAGCGCGGATGCACTCCCATTTTTCGAGCGAACAGTTGCTGGCGCTTTTACGTTGATACTCACGGAAGCGTCCCGCGGTTCCTCCATGTCCATGATCATCACCGGTCATAACGATGACGGCCTTGAAGCCGTGGGGCAAATACCAGAAGTGTGGAAGCGGTGTTTTGCTCGCGTTAAAAGTGATGATTAAGTTGGCCAGCAGCCGTTGTTGAATGTCCGCTTGGGGAATCGCAATTGCTTCCCGGGCCACCCAATCTGGTTGGGGGTCCTTTTCGCTCGGTCCATAAAACAGGTCGTCTGACCGTATCGGAGGGATTCCATCTCGCTCATGCCCCGACCACTCGGGATTGCCTTGGCGCGTATAGACAACGGACTTTGCCAGATCGTAGCTGAATACGATGACGTTGCCCGAGCCAAACGTTAGAGCGCTGACCGCAGGGAATGGAGTCGCAGTTTTGGCATCCGTATACAACGTGGCAAATACGGTGGCCTTGTCAGCGGCGAATAGATCGGCGTCGCCGTGAAACTGGATCGCTTGCTGAATCAATCCAGCGCCCGCTGGGGTCTTCGAGTTGATCCTCAAATAGCCGCTATGCTGAACGGCCTTGTCAGCTTCGGAAGTTGGCGAGCTAAACCCGAAGTTCTCCGCCAGCTTTCGGAGCGGCCGCATTGCGATCAGGGTTCCACCGCTTCGTACCCAGTCGACAAAGACCCGGATTTGATTGCTATCAACAGGCATTTCACCCAGAAGCACGATGTCATGCCTGGCGAGTTCCTGTGCAGAAATCTGATCTATATCTGCGACATCGAACTCATTCAATCCTTCATTGCGAAGAATCTCCGCATAGTATTGGCTGAAGCCATTTGCCTTACTCGTGACCAGCAGGATGGGGCCGTCTGGGCCTTGTTCCGGCGATGCGGCAGTCTCAACACCGGTCGTGAACTGCCATTTCATATCCTCCGCCAGGGAACGATTGTGCTGATCGAGGATGCCTTGTTTGCCTCCCCGCAGTGTCACCTTATAGGTGGAACCCTGGCTCAATGCGGCAAGCGGCGTGAGAACCGCCTTATTCGCTGCATCGTCGTAAGAGACTGTAGCGGGAATGATCCTGTCTTGTTCATCACGCAAGCTGAAGGTTACCGGAAGTATCGTTTCAGGCGACATCGCCTTATTGAAGGTCAATGTGATCGGTTCCTGGGGCTCGACACCTACCTCGCCGGCGTAAGGGCTGGTAACCATGACACGTGGAATGGTTACGAAGCTGCGGACCAGTGGCGTGACCAAACCAACGCATATCACTGCGAAGAGAAAAGCGGCAGCAATTGCAAAGCTCCCTCTGATCTTGAGATCCGAAGGCACAGGCTCCCTCCCTTGGCGCCGTTCATCGTCCTGGTCAAGCACAAAAGACAGTGGTGCAGTGCGCAGTGGCGCATTAGTTTAGGCAACTTGGAAGCCAAATTGCCAGCATATTTATAAGTTATTTATTTTGAGTAATTTGCGAGCGAGGAATCCTGAAGGCGAGCTCGAGAGTCATTGGGCATCGCAAGATAATGCATAACGTCGAGCGGCAGGTGAATACGATAGTTTCCACTAGCCAGCAGAATGTTTACGTCGGGATTCAGGATGTTGGTCGCAGCATCCTTGGTCGTGAAAGATGTCAGGAAGGGAAGGCTGAAGAAGGCCAGAACTTTGCCCTTGTTGGACCTGTCATTAAATTATTGGGGGGGGGGAAGTATGGCGGAGAGACAGGGATTCGAACCCTGGATACCTTGCGGTATACACGCTTTCCAAGCGTGCGCCTTCAGCCACTCGGCCATCTCTCCGTTGCGGGGATGCAACATCTCTGAAGGTATCACATCCCTGGCGTCCTTACATCGCCGGCCGAGCCAGAACGCCGTCATAGAAGCGTTCATAAAGGGGAATGACGTTAGAGCTGCAGAAGAGCTTCTGCGCGGTTTGCCTGGCCGCGTATGACATCTCCGCCAGCCGGTTCTTGTGGGTGAGCAGATCGATGGCGGCCGCAGCCATGCCGTCGGTGTCTCCTACGGGAAAGAGCATGCCCGTAACTCCGTCGTCGACAAGTTCTGGTACGCCGCCAACGCGGGTTGCGATCGACGGCACACTGCAGGCCATCGCTTCCAACGCAGCCAGGCCGAAGGACTCCATCTCGGAGGGCATCAGCATCAGGTCCGCCAGCGACAGCAGGTCCTCCACGCTGTTCTGCTTGCCGAGAAAGTGGATGCGGTTCTTGATGCCGTAGCTCACGGCAAGCCGCTCGGCCTCGCTGCAGTCGGGCCCATCGCCGATCAGCATGAGCCGCGCCGGGAGCTCGCGGGTGACCTTGGCAAAGGTGTGGACTACATCGGTAGCGCGCTTCACAGAGCGGAAGTTTGAGAGATGGACGAACAGGGCTTCTTCCGGAGCAGCGTACTTCTGCCGGTCACGTTCGTAGACTTCGGGACGGCGCATGTAGACGTCGCAGTTGACGAAGTTGCGGATCACCTCGATATGACGTGTGATCGAGAACGCGCGTTCCGTCTCTTCCTTCAGATACTGCGAGATCGACGTAATGCCGTCGGACTGCTCGATGCCGAACTTGGTGATTGGCAGAAAGGAGTGATCCTGCCCAACGAGCGTGATATCGGTGCCGTGTAGCGTGGTGATGAACGGCAGCCTGATTCCGCGCGCAGCCAGCATCTGCCGGGCCAACAGCGCACAGACAGAGTGTGGAATGGCGTAGTGCACATGCAGCAGATCGAGCTGGTAGAACTCCGCTACCTCGGCCATACGCGTTGCCAACGCCAGATCATACGGAGGGAATTGGAAGAGCGGATAGTTGGTGACCGGAACTTCGTGATAACGGATGTTGGCCTCACGACCGGTCAGGCGGAAGGGCTCCGCGTAGGTGATGAAATGAATCTCGTGCCCACGGGCGGCGAGTTCAATGCCGAGCTCCGTCGCGACGACGCCGCTGCCGCCGTAGGTGGGATAACAGGTAATGCCGATCTTCATGAACGACTCGTTTCCTTACTGGACGGCGATGTTGCCGAAGTGTGTGAGTTCGATGTCCGGGCGAAGGGCTTGGATGCGGGGAAGTATGGCGAGAAGGCCACACAACTCTTCCTCGCGTGATGCCTGCAGCCGGGTTCGCTGCGAAGCGAGAACGCTGTCACGATAGCCGGGATGACAGGCGATCTCCCAGACACCCGGCGGCATAGCCTTTATCCAGGCTTCGATCATGGGAGCGTTGACCCGGCCCGTAGCTGCGACGCCAATGCAGCCGTCGGGAGCGAAAACATGACTCTGCTGGGCTTGTCTGCGAAAACGAGAAAGGAAGCGCGTGCGCAGGCCACGCACCTCAAACGCCCGGAAGGCATCGGCCTGTGAGGCGTGCAGGCTCCAGGGCTGTTCGAAGGAGTTGCGGACTCGATAGACTCCACAGATTTTCGCCGCCGCAAGTACCGGACGCAGGACAGAGGGAAACATGTGCGTGTGTTTGTGTGTGTCGACGTGGGTGACGGTGATACCAGCGTCCTGCAGCCTGCGGATCTGGGCGGTCGCCTCGCGCTCGATCTCGTCCTCCCGCACCTTGCCCGCGGCCAGAGCCCACACAAAGCTACCGAGTGTCGGCCGAAAGTTGTGGCCGTCGGGGCCAAGCAGGGAAGCCACCTCGCCCGCCGGCAACATCGGTTGACCGTCGAGAAGAACAATATGGCATCCGACGCCAAGATTCGGGCGTTGTTTTGCGATGGATACAGCCTCATCGAAAGCCACGCCGCCGGCCATCAGGGTTGCAGAGGTTAATGCGCCGGCGTCATGCAACTCGGCGACGGCACGACAAATTCCAGGCGCCTGACCAAAATCGTCGGCGTTGATGATCAGTTGCGGCATCAAGCCTGAGTGTAGAGCGTTTTCCCTGTTACTGGGTAGCCCGCAAGAGGCGTGCAGCGGCGTTTTCATTGCGGAAAACGCCCCTAGATGCGGAAGCCCTACATCACGTCTACAGTGAAAATGCTCTAGCCGTTACTGTGGTGTCTTGCTGAGCCGCCGGTAGTAGTCGGCGACAGCATCCTGGTAGGCGGGCGCTGCCGACTTCGGCTTGGGACTGCGGACCTGTCCCTGATCGAGCGCTCCATTCTGACGGAGCCGTAGCTCCAGCTTGTCTGCCTGTGCCAGTACCTCGGCGCTCATGTGCTCCACCATCTGCGGATTGCCCGGGAAGCGCCGTGGATCGAGGTTCTGCATCTGGCGCTGCAGGTCTTCGATATCCTTCTTCGCCTGCGAATCGTTGCCCGCAGCCTGACGCAGATTGTTGAGATCGCGAATGCCCTGAGAGATGATCTGCTGCATATCCGCCGGGTTATTTGGATTGCCGGGGTCGCCGGCACGGCGCGAGCGGTCGAACTGGTTGTTCCCGGTATTGACGTTCCCCCATACGGTGCCATTGTCATAGCCGCCACCGCGGTTCACGGTATTACCCAGATCGCCACCGGCAGCTTCGGCGCGTCCACCGCCACCACCATTGCCGGCTATCTGCTGTCCACCACCGCGCTGATTGCCGCCTTGCTGCCCTCCCGGCTGCTGACCATTTCCGGCCTGCTGCCCTTGTTGCCCCTGTTGGCCGGGCTGCCCCTGTTGCCCTTGTTGTCCTGGCTGTCCCTGTCCGTTGCGGCTGCCATTCTGACCGTTGGGTTGGCCATTCTGTCCCCGCTGCTGGTTATTGCCGGGCTGTTGACCGTTGCCGCGGTTGAGGGATTCGATGCGGCTGCGGAAGCGATCGAGCGCGCTAAGAGCCGCCGTCTGGTCTCCGGAATTCTGGCGTTGCTGCTGTCGGGCATCATTCCCGCTGCCAATACCATTTGCGGCCTGGCGCACCTGCTGGTTCAACTTGTCCATGCCGGCACGAATGCCTTCTTCTGTGCCGTTCGATTCAGGATTGATGCCGCGGCGCAGCCAATCGGCTGTGCGCTGAACGCGGTTATCCAGCCCATCCTGGTCGGCGGCATTCAAGGCATCGCGCAACTTGCCGGAGACTCCGGGCTGCGTCGGTGCAAGCTGGCGAGCCGTGTTGCGAAGATTGTTCTGCAGCCGCGAGAAGTCTTCGGAGAGCTTCTGGCGGTCGTCGGCGATACGGTTTCGCGCAGTCGATCGATCTACCATCTCCTGCATCGTGGTTGCAGGGCCCTTCCGGTTCTGCTCATCGACGAACTGACGGATGCGATCGGCCTGATTGCGTTCTTCCTTCGCAATGCGGTCGGCCTCCTGCGAAAGGCCATCGAGCTTGCCGCTGGCCTGCTGCTGTTGCGCGCCTCCCATAAGACCGGTTGCCTGGCGGAGAGACTCCGCGGCACGTCGTGCTGCCTCATTGGCCGCCTGCTGCGAGTTCTGCTGGCCGGCCTGTGGACTGGCGGCACGCTTCATCTCATCATTGGCGCGGCGCAGACGATCGAGCGCCTGCTGTACGCGAGGATCATCGCCACGTTGATTGCCGGACTGGCTTCCTGAGGATCCGGAAGCTGAAGCGGAGCGGGAGCCTGATTGCGATCCGGATTGAGACCCCGACTGGGAACCGGATTGAGAAGAACCTGATTGCGAACCGGACTGGCTTCCTTGTTGGCCGGATTGTTGCCCATTCTGCTGGCCCTGCTGTCCGTTCTGGTTCTGGGCTAGTTGCTCCATCTGCTTCTGCAGTTGTTCAGCCTCGCGGCGCAGCATCTCCTGCTGCCAACGCTCCTGGAAGCTCTGTTGTGGATTATTGCGCTGCTGCTGTGCCAGCTCCTCCTGGCGCCGCGCCAGGGCATCGAGCTTCTGCAGCGCGTCGTCGATCTTCTTCTCTTTCTCTTCCTGCGGAGACCCTGTCTGCGCGCTCTCGTACTGATTCTTTGCGGTATCGAGCTCGAGATCAAGCAGTGTGGCCAGGTCGCGTCCCATGGATCCACCGCCACCGCCGCCTCCTCCACCACGCTGGCCAAAGRCAACCTGAATCTGGCGGAAGGTCGCCTCGGCGCGCAGCAGATACTGCAGCGCCTTCTGCTCATTGGCGATCGCATCCTTCCACTGCATCTGACGCAGCTTATCGGTCGCGGGAATCATAGCCTTCGAGGCTTCCTGCATATCTTTCTCGAAGGAGTTGAAGCTCTCATTCATTGCCGTCATATCGCGGCTGTTCAGGCGACCGGAGAGCGCATCGACCTGCTGACGCAGTTTGCTCTGCACATCCGATAGAAACTTCGCCTGGTCCTCACCGGACTTGTGCGTGGTCGTCTTGTCGTTCTGCTGCTTCCACGTCTGCGCGATTAGCTCTTTCTCGCGGCGGGAGATCTCTCCCTGGTCCTGTCGTCCTCCACCGCCACCACCGCCTCCTCCACCGCCTGCCTGCGATTGCGAGAATTCGCGCTCAAATGGATCGGCCTGGATGAAGCTGATCTCGGTCTTCGATTCAGCATGCCCGTCACGGGCTGTAGCGTAGAGACTGATGACGTCGCCCGGCTGCATCTTGAAGCTCTCAAGACTCAACATCTGTGAACCGTCCGCCTGGCGCAGCCCCGGAGCTTTCAGCATGGGCACGGTCTGCTCAGGCGCACCGTTGACGGAGTAGTGCAGGGCCATTGCATTCAGGCCAAACTCCGCCGAGCCCTTCACCTTTACGGTGACCTCTTCAATCGGACTGGCCCGGTAATCGTTCGAAGGCTTCTCGATGGCAATGGTCGGAGGCTCTGCCTTGTTGGTTGCGACGAAGTAATCCTCCGTCAGGCGAACCGGCTGGCCCTGGTCGATACCGGCGATATGATAAGCGCCGTCCTTCTGCATCTTCAGCGTGGTGGTGTAGGTATTGCCCTGACCTCCGCTGAGCTTCAGCGTTGTGCCATCGTCGAGGGCTAGAAGGCCATCTCGAAGCGGCCGGTCTGTGTGAATCTCGAGTTCAGCCTCGGTGCCTTCAATCGCGCGTAGATCACCACCGTGATCATCCACCTGCGGCTTCATGCCGGTCCATTTGGGGTAGTTGTACGTTACCTTGATGGCGGTAATTTGCGGCATATCCACAACACGCAGCGTGTAGTGGCTGCTGGTCAACGGACCAGCGTTGACGTAGTACTCCACATTCTCAGGCAGTGCGGTGAAAAGGAACTGATAACCGGGAGCTCCTTCCAGCGGCTTCATCGGCACAGGTTCCCAACGTCCCGCACTCTGGTAACGGGCAAAGAGCTGCACCTTGTCGGTCTGCACGCCGGTAATCTGTGCGGTAACAAGCTGATCGGTATTACGGCGTAAAGCGGCGTTCCCTGGACTTACGCGGATGTCATAGAGCGGTGGGACATCCTTTTTGGGTCCGGTCCAGAGGAGGGAGGCGCCGTATCCGAGGTAGCCGGGGCCTGCGGCGATCATCCACAGCAGGATGCCGAGTGAAACTACGCCTCCAGCCATCAATGCGTAAAAGGTGCGCTGCGGCACCAGGTCGTGTGGGCTGGCATTCTCGGCAACGGCCAGTGTGTCTCCTGCAAGCAGTTCGAGGAACGGACCTGACTGTGTCTCCTGCCGCTCAGAGAAGGTCAACAGACGGTCATCGAAGGCAGGGAAGGCGCGTTCTGCATGTTTCACACTGGCTGCGCGTGTCAGCCGGAGCAGCGGGATCACCAGCGCGATGGTCGCGGCGACGATGATCGCCAGCAGCATGGCCAGACGTGTCAGAGTAAGGCCGCGCAACGGAAAGGCGTAGGCATTCAGAATCAGGACGGCGACGACAGTCACGATAAGAGCGGTGGCTGCAATGACAGCCGAACCGCGCAGAGTAGCTGCCAGCCGAAGCCGGCGTTCGACGCTGTCGATGTAGGCGTTGAGCTGTTGTTGACGGCTCATGCTTCCTCCCTTTGCGTACCCAGGTACTGCCCGGCCACGATGGACTCCGCCAGAGCCACCAGGAAGAGGACGAGCATAGCGTACCACCATAAGCTGACGCGTACGGTGTCATTTTGCACGGCGCCGGCGGTGCTGCCGCCATTGCCGTTGGCGCTGCCCGCCCAGAGCTGTTGCACATCGGGCGGAAGGATTTCGAGGTTACTCTCACGCGTGTCGGCATTTACGCCGATCAGGCCGTCGCGGCCGTTCGCGAACCGCACCTGGTAGAAGCCCGCGGAGCTGAGCCGCAGCGTCTGCGCGGTCTCCGCTTCGGCCAATGTCAGCGGGCGGCGACCGTCAGGCGCAATCACGTCAACGCTCGCTCCCGGGCCGTTCCCAGTCGTTGCAGAGCGCAGAGGAACAAATTCGTCCACCAGCCGGGCTCCGCTTAGACGTTCTGTACCGGAAAGATAGCGTGTCGCCAGATCAAGGAAGGGGACGAAGGCCGGAGAGAGTGGAAGATCATTCGTCAGATTGTCGAAGCCCGAGGCCAGGATAAGCACATGTCCCTCGCCTAGCTGCTTGTCCATAAGCAGCGGTGTCCCGTCCGTCAGCTTTGCGAGAATGCGCATCCCGTTCGTGTCGACGTTGGCAGCGAACGAGAAGTGCGTGTCGGTCCAGCCGGTGGTCTCGCGAAGTGCCGCGTGCGTGCGGTCAAGATCACCGACGCTCATCGGATCGCCTTCTCGGGTATAGAGATGCGGCTGTCCGGTGCCGCTTCCAAGCAAAGGAAGCTTGCCCTGGCGTCCGGCGTTCGTACCGACCGCCATCAGCACGTTTCCGCCGCCCTGAACGTATTTCTTCAATGCGTTCTCAAATGCGATTGGCAGGGAAGGCACATCCGACAAGATGACATAGGCGTACTTCGTTGGATCGGATTCCGTGACCGTATCGGAGCTCATCGGTTGCAACAGATAGGCTCCCTGGCTGGCTGCAGCGATGGCAGCGCTGACATACAACGGCGAGCGAGTATCGTTCGCCGGACGGACCAGCAGGATGTGCTCAGGGTCGCTGCGACGTACGGCGAAGCGCCATTGATCATCCGACGGAAGTGCATCACCCCCCTCGATGGCAACTGCACAGCGGCTAAGGCCATAGGGAACATCCAGGCCGGTGAACTCAACCGTAGCCGTTCCATTCTCTGCCAGATTCACGGTTTTCGTGGTGATGATCTTGCCGTCGATGACTAAGGAGACTTTCTTCGCCGCAGCCTTACTGTTGTAGCCGGCAAGAACAGCGCGAACGCGAGCAGCCTTCGTATCGGCTATCTGCGAGGGAGCGTCTACACTCACCACGGTGAAGTTCTCTTCAGTGCGATTGATGGTCGGATGCAGAATAAGTTTCGTACTCTCGGGCAGCACCATCTCGGCGAAATTGCCGGGAACGCTGGACCGCTGCATATCGCTGAAGAGATGAAGGTCGATGGGCGTATGGTTCGCCTCATCCAGCGCACGCACGCTGCGGCCAAGATCGCCGAAGTTAGAGCGACCGTCGCCGGGCTGAAGTCCGTTGATGGCCGAACGCAGCGTTTCGTCGTCTTCGATTGGCTGTGTCAATGCTTCGAGCTGACCGCCCAGGGCCATCACCTGTGCCTTCTGTCCCGAGTGCCGTCCACTCAGCGCACTAAGCGCCTGCTGCTTGGCTTCGGTAAACCGTGTACTGCTACGCATGCTGAGGGAGCGATCGACAACCAGCAACAGAAGGCGGCCATGCGCTTTGGAAGCCGGTCGACGGATGAATGGCGAGGCGAAAGCGAGTGTGAGCAACAGGACGATGAGGGTGCGGAGCGCGAAGAGCAGCAGGTACTTCAGGCGCCGATGTTTGGTGGAACTCTGCGTGCCGCGTTCGAAGAACATCAGCGAGCTGAAGGGAAGCGGTATGGATTTGTGGCGGCGCAGCAGATGCACGTAGACCGGCAGGCCTATGGCTAGCGCTCCAGCAAGAAACCATGGCGCAAGGAATCCCATCAGGCTGCCACCGCCTTTCTCAGCGAGAGGTATGCCTGCAAGGTGGCATCCAACGGCTGATCGGTAACCAGAAGACGATAGTCCATTCCTGCTGCGCGAGCCCGTGCCTCAATGGCGGCAAGATGAGCCTGCAGCCGGCGGCGGTATTCATTCTTCGCGTAGTCGGGAATGACCTCCATCACCTGACCGGTCTCCATGTCTTCCAAAACAGAGGGTCCACGAAGCTCCGGTTTGATCTCTTTCGGATCGAGTACCTGGAAGAGTGTGACCTCGCTGCCGTGATAGCGGAGCGGTTCAATCGCCTCCACCATCTCTTCCGGATCACCGAAGAAGTCCGAGAAGACCATCACCATGCCGCGCCGGCGTAGCAGCTCATGGGCATGGCGCATCGGGTTGGCAAAGTTCGTTCTTGCCGAGGGCTCGGCGCGGTCCAGGGCCGCCAGCACACGATAGAGCTGCCCCTGCCGCGTCGAGGGCCGCACCGCCTCTCGGACGTCGTCATCAAAGACAACAATGCCTGCAGCATCACGCTGGTACTTGATGGCCATGTACATCAGTGCCGCGGCCGCGTAGCGTGCGTAGTCCATCTTATTGACGGCGTGCGAGGTGTACTTCATAGAGTTGCTGGCATCCAGAAGTACAGTCACCTGGCTGTTGGTCTCGCCGCGATATCGCTTCAGGTAGGTTCGTTCCGTACGTGCAAAGAGATTCCAGTCGATATGGCGCGGGTCCTCTCCCGGCGTATAGGCACGGTACTCGGCGAACTCCTGGCTGAAGCCGAAATCGGCAGACCGGTGCAGGCCGGCAACAAAGCCGTCTACCACTGTGCGCGCCAGCAATTCAAGATTGCCGATGCTTGCCAGAATCGCGGGATCGAGGAATCGTTGCATCAGATTTCCTTCGGTGCGGGAAGATGGGCGATCAGGCGGCGCAGAATCTCATCGGTGTCGATGCGCTCGCTCTCGGCATGAAAGTTGAGGAGGATGCGGTGACGGAGCACGGGTATGGCCAGCGCCTTCAGATCGTCATAGGTGACGTGGTAGCGCTTGTGCGCCAGGGCGCGCGCTTTGGCTGCTAACACCAGGAACTGTGCCGCGCGGACACTGCCTCCGTAGTTGACGTACTTCTTCACGAAGTCCGGAGCGTTATCGCTCTTGAAGCGTGTCGCCCGTATCATGTTGACGGCCCAGCGAGCCAGCGAGTCCGCAATCGGCACCATGCGAACGAGCTGCTGCAGGTCAAGAAGTTCTTCCGCCGAGGTAACGGCATCAATGGTTGGATTCAAAGTTGCGGTGGTCATGTCGATGACCCTCACCTCATCATCGGCAGAGAGATAGTCCAGCACCGTATTGAAGAGGAACCGGTCAAGCTGTGCTTCGGGCAGAGGATACGTTCCTTCCAACTCGATTGGATTCTGAGTGGCAAGCACAAAGAAGGGAGAGGGCAGCGGGTAGACATGCCCGCGAACCGTACAAGACCGTTCCTGCATCGCCTCGAGCAGTGCAGCCTGTGTCTTCGGCGGAGTGCGGTTGATCTCGTCGGCCAGTACGATATTGCCGAAGATCGGTCCCGGCACAAAGGTCCAGGTGCGATGCCCGGTGGCGGGATTTTCTTCAATGATGTCCGTGCCGGTAATGTCTGACGGCATGAGGTCCGGCGTGAATTGAATGCGCTTGAACGAGAGCCCCAAAGCTTCCGCGATGGCCCTCACTGTCAGCGTCTTTGCCGTTCCTGGCATGCCGGTGAGAAGGCAGTGGCCACCGACAAACAGAGCGGTGAGGATCTGGTCCAGAACCTCATCCTGTCCGACGATCACCTTGCGGACCTGCGCCAGAATGCCATCGCGCACGGCGTGGAATCGCTGTATCCGCTGTTCGAGCTCTACTGCATCCAGGTTGTTAAGTGCGGTCTCCATCCAGTCCCTCGTCTTCAGTTGGTCTTGGGCGGCGCCGGTGCGCTGCCGTTATGCAGTTGCAGTAACAATGTCTGTGCAGGCCGGTAGCCGGGTGCAGCTTCAAGCGCTGCAAGAACAGCCTCTTCCGCCTTGGTTCGGTCGCCCTTCGCCATGTATGCCTGGGCCAGGTTGTATTGCGCCCCCGCGACGTCGAGCGGATGCAGTGCGACAACGGCGTTATATTCCCGCACGGCTCCGTCGTAGTTCTTCAGATCAAGAAAGAGCGTTCCGAGCCGGCGATGCAGCTCTTCGTCACCCGTGGGATACACATAGTTCAACCGGTCAAGTGTCGCTGCCGCTGCGGCCTTATCGCCAGCTTGTTCTTCCAGCGTCGCCAGTTGTTTCAGCGTGGCAGGTTCGTGCCCGCCCATCTTTTCGTACTCCACCAGAATTTTGGTTGCTGCTTGTTTGTTGCTGCCGCCTAGCTGAGCATCGGCAATCATCTGGTAAGCATTGGCATCGCCGATGTACTGCGGATAAAGAGCCTTTACCTTTTCTCCGTTAGCGAGAACGAAAGCATAGTCCTTCGACTTTGCATGTTGCGCGAGCTCGGTCAGCTGCTTCCGCCAGGGATCGAAGTTCTTGACGACTTCTCCCAACTGCTTGTCGAGCCATGACGTATAGTCCTTATCGAACTGCTCCGCGGAGATACCGAGGGTCGTCTGGATAACCTCCGGCGTCGGCGTGAGTTTGGCATAGGCGTGCACGATCTCAAGTAGCTTGCCTTCTCCCCAGCGCTCACCGATATAGTCGCAGATGCTTCCGCCCTGGAAGTAGCTCACGATAACCTGCGCTGGGTACTGCGGGTAGATAAAGCCGCGATCCAGCTCTGCAACCGGCAACAGCTTCTTATCGCGGATCGCAATAAGGATCTCCGGTGTGACGCGATCGCCCCACTCCGGCGAGGCCTGCGTCTCTTCATGGACCGCGAGACCTTCCGTAAACCAGCGCGGTACACGATGGTTCGTGGCAGACAGCACATACACGTGGCTAAGCTCGTGCCGAAGCGTGCTGGCCCAGTGAAACTCACCAGGTTTCCTGCCTGATGGGCTGTCCATGGCGACCACCTGGCCAAAGGTCACACCCAGAGCTCCCAGCCCGGGCATGCCCATGGTCCGTACGGCAAAGTCTTCATGGTCGGGATAGACCTCAAGCTGCACCGGTCCCTTCAACTTCATCTGATACTTCTTTTCGTAAGCCCCCATGGCACGGTGCAGCTCAGCAGAGAAGTAGGGTTGCAGCAGCTCTGCTTCCTTCTTGTTGAGCTTCAGGATGGTGGTGTCGTCGGTAAAGGTCTGGAAGTTCTTGTAGCTGTCCAGCAGCCGCAGACTGTTGACGGTGGCGGCATCGCGATATCCGTTGTCGTAGGCAAGCTGCAGCTCTTTCTCCGGCTCATCCTGCTGGCCAAGCCGCATCAGGTTAATGCCGAGCTGCGCGTGCGCCGACCATAGACCGGGTTGGACCTCTACGGCTTTACGGTAGTAGTTCACGCCATCGTTGTAACGGCGATTCTGTACCATGTGATAGCCGATGCGAGCATATCCTTCTCCATACTTTGGATTAATCGCAATGATCTTCGCCAGCCAAGCATCGGGCGAACGGTCATTCAACAACTCGATAGCTGCATGGATCGCCATGGCGTCCAGGGCGTCAGGCGCGAGAGCGATGGCCTGATCGGCTTCCTGGATTGCAGTATCGAAGTCGGAGTTTTCAAAGGCCATATCGGCAGCCAGTTCGCGGCTCTCCGCCGATTTAGGATCGAGCGTCAATGCCTTCGCTATGTACTGTGGAGCACGTCCATCAAAGCCATCGGCGCTGACCAGAGCCAATCCATAGAATGCAGGCGCGCAGTTAGGATCCTTGGCCAGGGCTTCGTTGAATAAGTTGACTGCCTCAGGATTATTAAAGCGTTCGTGAAAGAGCAGGCCCCAGCGGACGCGCACGGCTGCGCTGCTGCTCGGAGAAGCGACTGCGTCACGGAACTCGGCATTGGCCTGCGGGTAGTTCTCCAGCCCCCAGAACCCCTCGGCGCGCAACGCAGGGTCATTCGTATGTGTGAGCTGTGTGTAACAGGCCGTGGCATCCTTGCCATGTTTCTCCAGACCACGACACTCCTGCCACGTCGCCGCATGCGACGAAAGCGTAAGCGCGACCGTAAGCAGGAGGTATCTCATTTCTCCATCTCCTGCTGAACCTTGGCCAGTTCCAGCAAGGCAGCGGTGAGAGCCTGTTTATACTCGCCAGGCTCCATGGCTGCCTTCTCATACTTCAACTGATCGATCTTGCGCTCCAGCTCTTCCTTCTTTGCGAGCAGCGCTTGATGTTCCGGATCGTTGGCAATAGCCGCGTTGCCTCCATCGAGCCGCAGTACCGTGAAGGTTGAGAGCAGTGCGCCCTCCCGAGAACCTTGGGCAATGGTACGAACGGCCTCCCCCTTGCCGGTATCTTCGAAGACAGGATGTTCCGTGGCCAGGCGTTTTTGCGAGCTGTAGAACTCAGCAGTCTTGCGATCCGCATAGACAAATGCTTCCATTGCGGAGACGCTGCCACTCTTATCGGTATCGGCGGCAGGGTCCTGCATCGCCTGCAGCCAGTAGCGTGCAAAGACGGTGGCGTTTTTCTCGGTGCCGGTTTTGGTTGCTGTAATCACAGCACGGCCCGGATGTTGGAGCGCCACAACCGAGCCTCCGCTGGCGCTGGTCGTATTCACGACAAGCTGCCGCTTCGCAGGGATCTTGTCGAGAACGGCGGCGAGCTCTGTCGCCGAGAGATCGGGACCGACGAGATTGAACTTGTACTCCTCGCCATCGAACGATCCATGGCCGATAAGGATAAGTACCAGGTCATCCTCAGGTTTCGCGTTGCGAGCTACATCACTCAGTGCATCCGTCAACTTTGCCCGGGTCGCGTCGTTGCCGGTCAGCGTGACAACATGAGCAGCAGCCGAACCGTGGTAGACCTTCTCGAGATCTTTAGCGTTGGCGGTAAAGCGCTGTTCGTAGTCTGGTTCACCGCCCAGGCCCGCTACCGTGATGTAGTAGACGGCGGCATGGCAGCGGAGGCCGGCCATCGCGAGCAGCAGACCAAGAACCATGCGCTTCATACCACACCCCACTTTCTCCGTAGCAGCCACTGTGCGCTGACAAGCCCGAGTAGCAGGAGGTAGTTGATGGGCATATCCCAAAGAGGCTTGGTGTCACGAACTGAGATGCCGGCCTCAGAGTAGGAGATGTCACGCGGCAGGGTGCTGAGCTCCGAGGGTCGCCAATAACGGCCGCCGGTGCTGTTTGCCAGTCGCTCGAGCAACTCACGGTTCTGCTCCGTATGGAAGTTCTCTGCTATGCCGTCCTTCCGCTCAAGCGTGACAATGTCAGAGCCGAGAACCTCTCCCGCGCGCGATCCTGTAACCTCCACCGCATACGAGCCGGGTTTATCGGCAGTCCATTCCGTGCGGAAGCTTCCTGACTCACCAGGAACAGCCGCGAGCTGCACCATGGACGAAGTGCCATCCGGGCCGACGATGCGAGCCATTACATCAGCATCGGGAGCGGGCTGATACTGTTTGTCACGAACGGTAGCAGAGAGAACGACGTGCCCCTCATCCAGCAGTGTCTGCGCCGGAACGCTCGCCGTAACAGGTCCTGGCGACTCCGCCGCGACATAACGCAGAAGCTGTCTCCAGAACTGATCGTGCGATCCGTCGCCGACCGGCATACTCATCTGCCAGCGCCACGTACCGGCGGTGGCCATCAAGGCCGTACGTCCACGGCCATATGGCTCCGTGATGAGCATCGGCATCTTGCGGTGCGTATCGCTCATCTCTAACAGCACCGTGGCTCCGGGCTTAGGAGAGCCGGCATCCTGGTAGTCGGCGGTGTAGGGAAGCTTCTTCCATCGTGCAGAGTTGACCGCCGCGTCGTCGGCTAGGCGCGTCACAGGCGATTCGGCGCCAACCTGTGTCAGAAGCGGATAGGCTGGGTCGCGATGGAAGGTCTCTTTTGTTTTTGGCAGAAAGGTAGGAATAAGGTCCGAGGCTCCGGAACTTGTCCATCCGCCATCGGCGAGAGAAAAGCGGCCGCCAAGAAAAAGCACTCCACCGCCGCGGCGATCGACGAACTCACGCAACAGCTCCTGTTGTGAGGGCGTAAAGTATCCGCTCTCGACCGAACCAATGATGATGCCGGAGTAGCCGAAGAGATCCTCCGGTCGTGTCGGGAAGCCTTCAGCGAGTTCACTCGGATCGCTGATGCCCTGACGATAGATCTTGTTCTCCGTCGTTCGCAGCATGGAGACCATCTGCAGTTGCTGGTCATCATCGGACGCGCGACGGATGAACTTGAACTCCCAACGCGGCTCACCCTCTACGAAGAGAATCCTGCGTTTGTCGCCGCTCACGTTCACCATGCGGCTGAGGCTGTTGTTGATGACATTCGTTTCGCCGGGCATCGGCGAAACGGAAAACTCAAAGCTCTTGGCGCCCGCATCGCCTGCATCGAAATAGAGGGTGTCGGTGTGCGTCTCACCATTTGCCGGCAAGACAAGCTCATGCCCGGCGAGCGCTTTGCCGCTCTCGCGCACGGTCAACATCGCCTTCTGCCCTGAGAATCCACGCTGATGAAACCGGACTGTTGCCACCATGCGCGATGATGCCAGGGCGCGGGCGGCGACGCTGACGCCTTCCATCTCCACATCGTGCTCTGCGGTCTCACTGCCGAAGCCGATGGTGTGCACCGGAAGGTGACGGTTGCGAAGAGCATCGAGCGCGGCAATGTCGACGCCGCCTCCGCCTTCGTCACTGCCGGAAGCGTTCTCTGCGCCGTCACTCATCAGCACGATCGCGCCGATTGGCAGATCCTGTGTCTGGGTGAGGAACTGCCGCAGGCCGTCGCTGAGGTGCGTGGATCGTCCAGCGGATTGCAGCTTATCCGGACTGTCGACTTCGCCCATGGAAGCACCGACGTGATAGAGCCGGGTCTGAAAACGCTGCTTCAGGCCATCCAGAACGCCATTCTTCAGCGCGGCAACGGCAGCCTGTTCGCGCGTCTGCTGAGTGCCCGCGTCACTTTGCGCCATGCTGTGCGAGTCATCCACCAGGATGGCGATGATGTTCTGTTGGGAACGCAGTTCAGCAACGTTGAGCGCCGGCTCCCACAACAGGAGCAGTAGCAACACCAACATCGCGGTCTGCAGGACCCAGATCACGGCAGATCTCCATGACTTCAACTTCGGCGCCGCTGTACTCCAGCGAAACCAGATCAACCCTGCCAGACCCAGGATGCCCAGAACGACGGCGAGCACGAGCATCCAGCGTGGCCAAGAGCTGAGCAGGATCAGCCGTCCGCGGGCGAAGGCCGTGTAGGGATACTTGAAGAAGAACTCGAACATGTGCCGCGGAGCCTGGTTTCCTGTCTATGGTTCGTTGATCAATGCGTCATGCCATACACGATGTAGTTCAGGCCGACACGAAATGCCTGCGCGGCAAACTTTTCCGGATAGTCGGGATCGTCAGCCCACTCCCATGCATCACCCAGATGCATGTTGTGACAGATCGCAACCATGATGCGCCCCTTGTCATCACGGATGGCCCGCCACTTCGGGGTGAAGCCGTCTTTCTCATACGTTCTGTGGGTACGGATATAGTGTTCGCCCGGAACCTGGATGCGGTCATCCATGTCATACAAAACATGGAAGATCTCATCTCCGCTCTGCAGGTCTTCTACGGGGCGGTCCGGAAGAACCTGGCGCATGCCTTCCATAAAGTCTTCCCAGTCCTGGCTTCCGTGGAAGTCGTCGACCATCAGAAATCCACCTTTATTGAGGTAGTCACGCAGCCGCTTTGCCTCCGTATCAGAGAAGGTCCAGGCTTGTACCTGCACGGCGTAGACCCAGGGATATTCGAAGATAGCGTCTGAATCCAGGTCGACGACCTGCTCATACGGGCGGCCTTCAATACGGGTAAGGCGCTTCATCGCGACCAGAAGCTGTCGATCTGCCTTTGGGTAATCGCGGGACCAGGCGGCGCGCCCCCACCCCCAGCCGTATCCGTTACCGCCGGAGCGAGAGGTATAGGCGAGGCGCGACCAGACGAATTCGGCTTTCTGAGCCTGGCGCTGTTCCGAGTCGTCGAACCCGAAGTAGGCCGTCCGCTGGTAAGCCCGAACAACCGAGCAGCAGGCAAGGGCGACGGCGGCAACTGCGGTAGCGGCAAGCAGCTTCATCGTGCGACCTCCTGAGAAGGTACTCAGTCTACGTGCGTATAAGGCTTGCAGGATAGACGAAGCGACTCAAGGAGTTGTTTCCACGAAAGTTTCGTCTTTTTTCCATGCACTGCGTCTTACCGGTATGCCGGCAACTGCTTGCCTGAGAAATTCTTACCGTGAGACCATCACCTTCACGCGAGGCCCCAGGTGAAACGGCGAGATTTTTTACGTTCCGGCGCCATGGCGCTGGCTGCTCCCGGTCTGCGAGATGCGGGCCTGTATGGCCTGTCCCAGATGGGACAGATGGCGATGCCTTCTCAGGGGCAAACGTCTGCCCCTCCCGGCCTGGAATCGCATTCAGGACCGCCTGCCGATATTACCCTCCGCATCGAACCCGTGACTGTGGAGCTCGCCCCGGATCGCATCTTGTCGACCATTGGCTATAACGGAACCTCGCCTGGACCGATCCTCCGTATGAAACAGGGAAAACCAGTCACGGTAGACGTCGTCAACCGGACGGATACTCCGGAACTCGTTCACTGGCATGGCTTTCTGATCTCGCCGGAGACGGACGGTGTCGAAGAGCAGGGGGCTCGTCCCATTCCGCCGCAGGGAACGCGCCGCCTGCAATTTACGCCAGCCCTTTTCGGTTCCCGGTGGTATCACACCCACGCCATGGCGGAATCTGACCTGCACAAAGGCACCTATACCGGGCAATTCGGCTTCGTGTACATCGACCCGGCATCGGGTGACCCGGGCCATTACGACCAGGAACACTTTCTCGCCCTCCGCGACTGGGAGCCGTTCTTCTCCTCGACCATGGAAGACGATGACGATGAAGACGGCAAACCGGCGCTTCAGCCGGAAAAGCCGACCAGGGACCTGCCTGGCTCGCCAGGGCTCGAGGTCAGTTCCATGACCTACTCCATTAACGACAAGGCATTAGGGGCAGGCCAGCCCATTCGGGTAAAACAGGGAGACCGGGTTCTCTTCCATCTGTTGAATGCATCCGCGATCGAGAACCGGCGTGTCGCCTTCGCCGGTCACAAATTTCGGATCATCGCCTTGGACGGCAATCCCGTCCCTACGCCAGTGGAGGTGGATGCGATCTTCCTGGGAGCCGGGGAACGTGTCTGTGCCATCGTGGAGATGAACAATCCGGGTGTATGGATCCTCGGCGCGACGAATGACATGATCCGCAATGCCGGTCTTGGCGTCATCGTGGAGTACGCCAATCAGCACAAAAAAGCAGCATGGACCAAGCCCGGACCGGCGAGTTGGGACTACACCCTCTTCGGTAAGCCGGGAGCACCGGCGCAGAAACCCGATGCGGTGATCGACATGGTCTTCGAAAAGATGCCGTCGGGTATGGGCAAGTTCAACGCCTGGCTCATCAACGGCAAACCGTATCCGCACGAGCGCGAGTTTCTGTTAGAGCAAGGCAAGCGCTACCGTCTCATCTATCGAAATCGCACCGATGATGCCCACCCGATGCATCTGCATCGCCATCAGACGGAACTCGTAGAGCTCAACGGAAAATGGACCCACGGCCTGATCAAAGACACGGTCGTCGTACCGTATTTCGGCCGCGCCTCCGTAGACTTTGTTGCTGACCAGCCTGGGCTGACTCTCTTCCACTGCCATATCCAGAACCACATGGACTACGGCTTCAAGGCTCTTTTCCGTTACACCTAAGCTGGCTTGCAGAGATGCAACCAAGTCATCCAAGGACGCCATCTTTGGCGACTATGAGAGACGGAATGGAACGCAAAACGCCGGAGGGAAAACCTCCCGCCGTCTTTCTCCGTCGTAGACAACCGTAAAGGAGGACGACATGCCAGAGAAAGCAACAACCGAACGCGCAAAGAACGATCTTCGTGAAGGAAAGTCTCCTTCAACCGCGGCTGGAGAGTTTGTGCATGAGGAGATCGAGCATATTCGCGAAGGGAAACATGGTGCGCGATCGCCGCAGCAGGCTATCGCAATTGGTCTCAGCAAGGCACGCAGAGCCGGAATTCCGCTTCCTCCTCCAGGGAAAGGACAAGCGAAGGAGAGCACCCGCAAGTCCGCTGAAAAAGCATACGAAAAAGGCCAGGAGGGAGCCGAACCAGTTTCTCCTAAACTCTCCAGGGCCAGAGAGCGGGTGTTGCAGCGCGAATCTCATCGGTCCGCGACACGCGGTGCTCTCTCAAAGCAGGCAAAGACAGCTTCGAGCAAGCGGACTTCCAAGAGCCGGCATGAGGCAGCAATGAAGGCCGTAACAACAAAGGGTAAGGAAGGCCTTCGCAGTGCAGCTCGTAAGGCGGCGCGGACTCGCAGTAAAAAGGGATAGAGCATTTTCCCTGTCGCGATGAAAACGCCGTTGCACGCCTCTTCCGGGATATCGAGTAACAGGGAAAATACCTCTAGGCCCTTGTCGAGGCAGCATCTAGAAGGTCTCGGCGGGAAGTCCTGCGCACCATCGTTTCCAGGCTGTGCGAAGCTTCTCCACCAGCACATCTACAACCTGGTCATGTTGACGCAATGCGCTGCGGGCGAACATGGAAGGCAGTTCATGTCGTAATGTATTCAGCAATTCCAGCTTTTGCGTCCACCAGACGGCCTTCTCTACAAATTCGTTCTGACTGTACGTAATGAACTCTGGAATACCCACATGGGAGGCGATCGACGTACCGATGCGGCCGGAGACGAGTTCGCTGCAGAGGGTGAGGGTCGGGATTCCCATGCACAAGGCATGGCTGGTGCTGGTGCTGCCGTTATAGGGGAAGGTGTCCAGGCAGAGATCGGCCATCCGATACTGTTCCAGTTGTTCCAGCACAGATCGCGTATGCAGGAAGAGCAACCGTTCCTCCGCTACACCTTCAGCGAGGAACCATGCCTTTACGGTCTCTGGGGGAGCGCCGTTGGACATGGTTGCCAGGATCATCCGCGAACCCGGAACCGCCTTCAAGATCCGAGCCCATAATGCGATGAGAGGCTGGTTAAGCTTGTTGACGCGCGCTAGGCAGCAGAAGGTGAAGTAGCCATTGGTCAGCGCAGGAAGTTCGTTTCGCTCAGGCGCTGGTTCATAGGGCGCGAACGTCGTGGTGGCAGGTAGATAAAGAATCTTCTCGGAGAACTGCGGTTGTTCACTGGGAGTGATCAGATTCGCATCGCCAATGAAGTAGTCCATTGCGTCCAGACCAGTCGTCGCGACATATCCGATCCAACTCATCTGCAGGGGAGCTGGTTTGCGTGCGAAGGTCAGCATGCGGTTGTCACCGCTATGACCAGAGAGGTCGAATAGGATGTCGATAACGTCGGCTCGTATGGCGCGTGTAAGCGCCTCATCTGAGGCCGAAGCGGCTCCGCGCCAGTAATCGAACAATTCCTGGTACTGCGCTGTAACTGTGTCGTACTGCCGGCTCACGTTGTAGGCATAGAGCTGCAGGTCCGTATGCTGTGTAAGCCGTTCGAGCGCAGGCATCAGATAGCGGACGACCGGATGATTGCGCAGATCGCCCGAGACAAAGCCTACCCGCAGAGTCCGATCAGGCTCGCGCGTATTGAGATAGTTTCCCCATTGAGACTTCAGCGGTGTTTCGAAACGCTCTGCGTAAATGCGGTGTTCCGCCAGGATTGCAGCGGAAGTGCAGTTATCCCGTAGAGAAAGCGTGAACAGCAGATTACTGTGCCCCTGGGCCAAATTGGGATCCAGCCGGATAGCATGGCGCAGCAGCATCTCTGTCTCGGCGACAAATCCATGATGCCCCATCAGCTCTCCCAGATTGACGAACGGCGGAGCAAAGGTGGCGTCGAGCTCGATGGCTCGCCGGTAATACGCCTCTGCCTCAGGATAGCGGTGCTGCTTGCTTAGAAGTTGTCCGTAGTTATTCAGCAGACGTACTTCCTGCGGCATGACTCGAACGGCGCATTGATAGTGCAGGTCGGCTTCCTCCAACTGCTCGCGCATGTTGAGGATATTCGCCAGGTTTACGTGCGTCAGAGCATGATCCGGATCCATGGTCAAAACAAAGCGGAGTCTGGTCTCTGCTGCCGTCAAGTTACCCATCTCAAGCAGTGTGACGCCCAGATTGTAAAAGGGCTCAATGGAGTCCTGATGCAAGGCAATTGCCCGCTCGTAGTGACGAACCGCCTCACCCTGGCGCCCGGCACCCTTCAATGCATTGCCATAGTTGTTCTGATACTGCCAATCGTCATGCAGATTTGCAGGCGCCTGCTGATAGAGCGCAATGGCCGTGTTCAGATCACCGCGGGTAGCGATGGTGGCGGCAAGGATCTTCCAGGCAAGAGGGTGCTGCGGGTTGCGCGCATTCAAACTGCGAGCCAGGGCTTCAGCCTCAGCTAAACGGCCTTGAAGGAAATACTGTTCCAGAGCCAGCAGCTCCTCGGAGGAGATCGCGCCAAAGCTAATAAGCGCTTGAGATGAGCGGGGTTGTGCGCCGGCAAAAGCGGATTTCAAAGGGGGAGTCCTCCGTGAATTCGTGCCCATGGACCGCCCCACAGCATAGACAGGGAGAGTCAAGACTCTATGTAGCAATGCCATGACCATCACCGGGGTACAGTTCGTTGGAAGGCTCTTATCTTGAACCAGAGGATTCTCTAATCTTCATGATCCATGCAAGCTATTGATTTATAAGTACATAAATCGTCGCCATCCATCTTTGAGCCTCTACGGCTCGGCTGCGAGGAGTGATTTCGATTTCACTCGCAAACTTGTTCTTTCATGTATGGTTTTCGTGTTGTTTTATCGGAGGAAATCTGTGAGGGAAGTACGACCGCTGCGCCGAATCATCCATATTCTGAGTCTTCTGTCTCTGATCCTTGTTTCCTGTCCTTTGGCAGGGATTGCTGAGGATGACCCGGAAAAGGGATCTCTGAACAAGCCGGACAGGTTGGAATGGTTTCGCGATCAGGGTTTTGGTCTCTTTATTCACTGGAGCGTCGACAGCCAACTCGGTGTGGTGATCAGCCACTCGCTGGTGGGTGCTTCACCCGAGTACACGGATCGCTTTTTCAACGAGCTGCCGAAGAGCTTCGACCCGGACCGCTTTCAACCGAAGGACTGGGCTCGTCTCGCACATCTGGCAGGCATCCGCTACATGATGTTCACCACCAAACATCATTCGGGCTTCACCATGTTCGATAGCAAAACGACGTCGTTCGGTGTGATGCATACGCCCTTTCATCGCGACATCACGCGAGAGGTCTTTGACGCCTTTCGTTCCGAGGGAATTTCGACAGGCGTTTATTTCTCGCCGGATGATTTCTCATGGCTGCACCAGAACGGCAAGACCATCCGCCGTTCCGTGCCTGACGTTCAACCGAGGAATAACCCGGGCCTGATGCAGTACGACCAGAGTCAGCTCAAAGAGCTGCTGACGAACTATGGCAAAGTCGACGAACTCTTCCTCGATGGTGAGGCCATGGGTCTACGCGATCTTGCATGGAAGCTCGACCCCAACATCATTGTGACGCGCGGCGCCATTAAGACACCTGAGCTGACCGTTCCTGGCATGCCGCTTCCCGGGCCGTGGGAGACCTGCATGACGATGGGAACGGCCTGGCAGTACCAGCCTCAAAACGAACACTACAAGTCAGGCGGAGAGCTGATTCGCCTGCTCGTACAGACACGCGCCAAGGGAGGCAACTTCCTGTTGAACGTCGGGCCTAAACCGAATGGTGAGCTTCCGATCGAAGAAGAGGAGCGCCTGCGTGAGATGGCTCTCTGGATGTTCGTGAACTCCGATGCGATCTATGCCGTGCGTCCCTGGGTCATTACCAACGAAGGCGATGTCTGGTTTACCAAAAAGAAAGACAACAGCGCGCTTTATGCCGTCGTCGAGTCCAACACACCATGGCCCCGCGCTACATGGAAGGAATTCACGCTTCATTCCGTTCGAGCCACGGAAAAGACAGAGGTAAGTGTCCTTGGACAGAGTGACGAGGTCGTGGAGTATCACCCCGAAATTACTCCGAAATCGACATGGCATCAGGAGAAAGACGGCCTCCATGTGCGAGTGCTGCAGGCACAGCGGCTGCAGGATAATTTCCGCTGGCCGAATCCAGCCGTGATCAGAATTACAAACGTCGAGCCTGCCCTCAAGCCACCGGAGGTGCAGACAACCGGCTCAGTCGTTCGCACATCGGGAGAAGAAACACTCGAAGGTTCTGTCCTTGATATGGGGGACCAGCCCTCGCTTGAAGTGACCTTCGAATATCGACCGGTCTCTGGAGAGGATGTGAATTCACGCACGGCTGCCTGGACCGCAACGCCGGCGCAAACGGTTTCTAAACCAGGACTGTTTACGGCAGACCTCAAAGGACTGGATCCCAAGGGCGCTTATGAGTTTCGTGCAGTGATTCACCACCCGCTGTTGCCACTCTATGGTGCAGAGCTGAAGATGAAGCGATAGAGCATTTTCCCTGTGGGTGTAGAGTAGGGCTTCCGCATCTATGGGCGTTTTCCGCAATGAAAACGCCGCTGCACGCCCCTTCCGGGATACCCGGCAACAGGGAAAACGCTCTAACTGAAAAGAAAGTGAAAGCCTGTCCGGGAGATTCCTCCGGACAGGCTTCTGCTTTTCAAAGCCGCGTCTTCTTAGAACTGGAACTTGCCGGCGAATTGAAGGATGCGTTGCGAGTTTCCGGAAGCGACACCGCTGATGGTGCCAAAGGTCGAAGGAGTCGTTACTGTGGCCGCTGGATTGCCGAGAACTGGATGGTTCAGGATATTGAAAGCTTCGGCATCGAGTTTGAAGGAAAGGTTCTCATGAATGGGGAAGATCCGATGGATTGAGGTATCCAGCCCCCACGACTGTTGCCCCTGAAGGAAGTTTCGAGGAGCATTTCCGAGTGTTCCGATCGCTGGTGTTTTGAAGGCGCAGGGGTTGAACCATTGTGTCCGGGTACGGGTCGCCCCACCGGGCGGTGTGCAGGATGGGTTGCCGTCGATCGGACCGGATTTATAAGGATCACCGACAAGGTCGGCACGTTCATAGGTTCCGGCGTTACCGGTGTTGGCAATGTCACCCGCTGCAGTCACATTGAAGTTCTGGCCGGAGCGGGCAGAGATGATGGCATTCACCTGCCAGTTTCCAACGACGTAGTCGCCCATCGTATTTCCCGTTGAGAATCGCTTGTTCTTTCCGATGGGAAGTTCGTATACGAAGTTAGCGGCGAGAATTTGAGGGATGTTGAAACCCGCAGGTCCCCGGCTGCCACGCGGATTATATGGATCCTCGGGAACTCCATTTTCGACGCCGAAGTAGCCGTCAGTGCCCTCATTCAATGTCTTGCTCCACGTATAAGCGACGGTGTATCCGAGACCATCGCTGAAGTGACGCTGGAACGACGCCTGCAGTGCGTTGTAAGAAGCATTCGCGCCCGAATGGTCCCAGGACTTCTGCGGAACGGTGTAGGGGAACGGTTGGCCGGTGTTGGTTCCGCGTGCGGCGAAGGATACACACGTGGAGCAGGGAGTTCCCGTGTTGTAGTAGCCGCCGATATCCAGGCGGTGTGACGAAGATCCAACGTAGTTGAGCGAGAGGACGGTATGAGCGCCGAACTGTTGCTCGATACCGAAGTTGTACTGCTCAGAATATGGATTCTTCCACTGTGGATCGACCATGTAGTTGACGTTCGACGAGCCAAAGGGAGTCGCCGCCGGCAGATTGCCGGAGTTGGCGGCGAAAGGGTCTTGGGCCGAGGTATAGACCGTTCCTGGAGTATTGGTTCCATTGATCTGCAGAGTTCCGGTATCGGGCCACGACCCCTGGTAGTTCTGGGTCATCTGAATGATGGCTGCCCAGTTGTCATAGGTCATGCCGAAGCCGCCGCGGACCGACATCTTATCGTTGACGCGATAAGCGAAGCCGATACGAGGAGAGACATTGTCTTTGCTGCCGTGGAGAATCTTTCCTCCGGTGGCAACCCGGACGTGTGCTGGCAGCGTTGCGCTGGGAAGGCATGGCGCATGCTTGCGGTCACTGCACAGGGGTGGCAGCTTCTGGATGATGTAGTCGCCAGTATTGAAGTCGAAGTCTCCAGTTTCAGGCGAGCCCTGCAGGCCGATCGAGTCATCCGTACCGAAGGCTGGAATCACACTGCGGTCGTAACGAACGCCAATGTTCAGTGTGAAGGTGTGAGTGATCTTCCAACTGTCCTGAAGATAGATGTTGGCGATACCGCCGGGACGCTCCGTCAAAAAGACATTGCGCTTGTTCTCGGAGTTTGGATAGTCGAGTAGGAAATCGGCCAGTCCAAAACCTGACTGAGCGGCGATCTGGGCGGAAGTGATATTCGAAGGGGAACCGGGGTTTGCTCCGGCCTGACCTGGAACATTGCCGAAGTTGCCCGTTGAAGCTCCAGTGAAACTGACCTGTCCTTGACGCAGTTGCGCGGTGTAGTTCACCTGGTCCCATCCACCGCCGGCTTGTAGCTGATGACTACCGATGGTGTGCATCACGCTTCCCAGCCATTCGTGAATGCTGGAGAGGTTTTTCGATGGGCTGTTGACTTCACCTCCAGAGAAGCCGTTGGTGACTGCCTGGGTGACAAGCAGAGTTGCACCACCGACGAACGAGTTGCACATATCTCCTGAGCAACCATACGTCTTCCAGAGATTGCGATCGTTGAATTGTGTGACGGTGGTATTCCCGACATGTGTGCGACCGTATTGAACCTGCATGCTGGTTGCGGGGCTGAAGACATGCATCCAGCTCACTCCATACTGTTCGGCAGGAATATCCGTCGAGGTGAAGAGTGTCGGTAATGTGCTGGGTGATTCCTGGTTCCACTGAATGCCGGAATAGCGGAAGAAGATGAAGTCCTTCGTGCCGATGTGCTGATCGATGCGGCCGGTATAGTTGTAGACCTTTTGACGGGTCGGCTCGGTGATCTGGTAGTTGTACGTGGTGGGGGCGATCCCCGGAATGACGGTCGGGCTGACATTTCCGAAGACTGCTTTGACGAAAGCAAGGGAATAGCCATTCATCTTGTTGACCGGAATCTGGTTACCAAGGAATGCGGGGCGGTAGGGAACTGCTGCATTGTTGGCAACGGTTGGATCGTAGAGCTGGCAGGAATACGTCTGCGCCTTCGTGTCACTGGCAGAACAGGTTCCACCTTTGTTGACACCGGTGGTAGCACTGGAGAAATCTCCGTTGAGCTGTGCCTGCGTGGGAATCAGGATATTGGTGGATCCGGCTTTGGAATAAAGCGTTCCCTCCATACCAATAAGAAAGAATGTCTTATCGCGACCGTCATAAAGCCAGGGAATGCGTATGGGGGCACCGACCTGACCTCCAAAGGTGTTGAGGTGATACGACGGCGGGGCGGAAATATAGGGCTTGGCATCGAAGCTGTTGTTGCGGATGAACTCCCAGGCAGAACCATGAAAGCTGTTTGTGCCTGACTTGGTGACGATGTTAACCACGCCGCCAAGCGAACCGCCATAGACGGCATCGTTGTGAGAGTTGATCTTGAACTCCTGGATGGTGTCGATAATGGGCGGGACAGCGTAGGTGTTGTACCAGGCCTGGTTATCGTTCATCCCGTCCACAAGATAGATGGTGGAGCGGTTTCCGGCTCCGTTGATGGATGGAAAAGAATAGCTCGTCGTTCCCGCTGCAGTGACCGCGGTGTTGCTCGCACTGCTGTTCTGACCGGTACTGATGGGAGTCACTCCGGGCGTCAAGGTAAGAAGCTGCGTAAAGTTGCGGCCATTAAGCGGAAGGTTATTGACAGCCTTTTCGTCGATAACAGTGCCAAGCTGCGCGGTTGAACTTTCCACCTGCGCTCCGGTTGCCTCAACGGTAATGGTGTCGGTAACGCTTCCGGTGCGAAGCTCGGTATTGATGGTCACCGCCTGGGCGACACCTACGTCAAACGCCGCCACGGTCAGCGTCTGAAACGATGCCGCCGTGAAGGTGAGGGTGTAGCGCGCGGGAGGAATTGCCGTGAAGACATAGGCCCCTGAATCGTTGGTCACACTCTCACGGAGAACGTTTGTCTCGACGTTCCTCAGCACGACTCGAGCACCTGGCAGTGACGCGCCGGTGGGGTCGGTGACGCTGCCGTTCACCGAGGAGGAAGAGTTTTGCGCCCTGGCAAGAATGGCGCTGATGAAAAGGATGGCGCCGCAAAACACTGCCAGAACTCTTTTGCGGGAAGATGTGCGTCGGTTCAGTGCTGCAATGGCTGGCATAGGCATGCCTCGCTACCTGGGAATCGGTCTGCTTTGAAGCGGGCGAATCCTACAAAGCTGTTAAAAAGCCTGTCAAGGAAATTTTTCACTGATGGTGAAAAGTTTTCACTGATTAAAACGTTTAGGTGGAAAAGAGGTGTCACAAACGCGACAAAGCCCGGCGGTGGCCGGGCTCTGTCGCATCGAATATTTCTGTTATTTCCGTTACTTCTTCCGCGCGGTGACTTTCAGGTATTGGTTCTTTACCAGCGTATGGGTATCGGTGTCAGCAGCGACATTGGCTCCTGACCAGAGCGCTACTAAGTCGCTATAAAGTGCCCCTTGCCCCGCTTCATCCAGCTTGCTGAACATCACTTTTGTTGGACCGAAGTGGCTCCGGAAGAAGTCAACAGCACCTGCCGGGTTTACCGGCATATCGAAATCGATGGAAACCAGTTCGGTCTCAATATTGGTAAAGTACGGATCCAGCCGTGACTTCACCGTAGCCTCATCGCCCCACAGGACGGGCGGTTGCACTCCGGGTGGAGGTGGCACATGCTTAGTACCGGCTCTGAACATCGCGCCAGTAAAGCTGCCAGGATTCCAGTTGCCCATGGCCAGCAGACCTCCCGGTTTCAGCACGCGTGCCGACTCTAAGGCGACCAGTTCGGGCCGCGGAGCGAACATTGCGCCGAACATAGTGGTCACTGCGTCGAAGCTGGCGTCGGGATAAGGAAGTGCCTCAGCATCACCTTCATCGAAGGTAATCGCCAGCCCTTCGGCTGCCGCACGTTCGCGGCCTTGTTCCAAAAGATTGGTGGCGATGTCGACACCGGTAACAATGCATCCGCGGCGTGCCAGGGGGATAGCCGTGTTGCCGGTACCGCAGGCAACGTCGAGCACCTTACTGCCGGCAGGGATCGCAAGCCGGGAGATGAAGTCTTCCGCTCCGCCAGAGATGGTTTTAGCAACAACGCCAAAATCACCGGCCATCCAGGTAGAGCGCATGGAAGCTTTGATTTGTTCAATGGTGGGGGCGGACATTGGTTCACCTCGTACATGACATTAGGGCCCGCTTTGCAGCAGGATGGTATCAGATGAGCAGCGCAGGTGTCTCCGAGCCCTGTGTTCCTCCCATCGTTGATAGAGGAGCCACAACATAGAAAGTGGAACCGCTACACGCCTTCAAATCCTAGTCCGGTGAACATTCGTGGGCTCATAAATCCCCCTCCCCATTTGTCATCCCAGGCGGCTGTAGGCTTCGCGGCAACAATTTCATCCAGGGATCGCCCCTGCCTCTTAAGAGTTGCAACCTTATCGTGAGTGCTAGCCAGCAGGGTTGCATGTTTGAGGTCCAGAGCTTCGATCACCGCTGCAAGATCATCCGCGTATCCGTCCATATCATTTCCTATGGAGGGCTGACCTGATCGGCCATGGCCGCGCCGATCCACTGCAACGCAGCGGTACCCGTGCTGAGCGAGGAACAGCATCTGGCCGTCCCAGGCATCTGAGTTCAGCGGCCAACCGTGGGAGAACGTGACGACTGGTCCCTTGCCCCAGTCCTTGTAGTAGATCGTCGTACCATCTTTCACCGTAAGCGTGCTCATACGTTTTCTCCTGAATTGAGTTTTGTGAAGAAATATCGCCGCCCCTGTAGAGCGGCGGCAGTTGGTGTGTTCCTCCTTACTGCTATTCGGTGTTCGCCAAGGCGAAATATGTGGTGGATCGGACCAGGAAGCAAAACAATTGGACCTTGGTATGGCCAATACATTTGGTTATCGAATGAAGGATTTTAGCTATCATCCTTCGGCCGATAGTGAGTGCGGCGGTCTGTAAAACTGGAGATGAAGGCCCCGACAACTTCTGTAGGTCCGCTGGCGATCTGCCTTTGCAACCATCAGGCAGTTCGGAGCAAGCTAGGGCGGCCGAGCGTCGCTAAGATGCGATCAAGTAGCCAGTCCTGCCCTTAACCTGCTCGATTGGTAGGGCAGGCAACGTCGAGCACTTTGCTGCCGGCTGGGATCGCGAACTGGAAGATGAAGTCTTCTGCTCAGCCAGAGATGGTTTTGGCAATAACGCCAAAATCACCGGCCATGCAGATAGAGCGCGTGGGAACTTTGCCTAATTCGATAGTAGGAGTCGGCATGGGTCACCTCGTATATGACATTAGGGCCCTAGCGACCTCTATGCAGCGCTCAGGAAGGGGCGCAGGAGGGATGCTACCAGAAGAGGGATGGAGGAGTCTCGCGTGCACGTACAGAACTGTTATCGCGCGGTTGCTCTACTTTAGATGTCGAGGAAATCACGCCAACTCTAATTTCTTAGATTGATGGCGGGGACGACGGGGCTCGAACCCGCGACCTCTGCCGTGACAGTTACGCTAATTGATTGTATCTAAATGATTTCATGGGCGTTGATGGCTAAGTACAGCACCCTTGAGCACTCAAAAACACTGGGAAAAACGCAGATACCGAAATTCAGCACCCTCGCCAGCACCCTCACTCAAAACCGTCTCAAAACTCCTGACCTCTGCCGTGCATTGGCATAGAGGTCGACCTGGGCAGAAGTCTGCTCTTTCTGCGAGGCGACCGAAATTCGAGGGTGCGGAAGGGTGCTCGAGCACCCTCGCTTTGGTCCAACTCATTCCGGTTCAATCAGTTGTGGGAGCGATTGTTTCCCAGCCACCTAGACACCGAACTAAGCCGATGACGACGAGCGCCTTTGTCGATGCTGACAGTCAAATTCATCACGTTCGCCCAATACCGGCGGGTTCTACTCGGCGCATCGGCGGGTTGGAGGAAAATCTTCAGGTCTGTCACCATCATTCGACTTCTACCGCACGGCTTTTGTATTTGTGTCGCTTCGCCGTGCGAATGCGAAATGGTATGGAAGTTCCAGTTCCTTGGAAAGGATAGAAACTCCGCAAGCGATTCATAGGCTGTGCTCTTGATTGCATGATGGCTGTCGGATGTCATGTGAGAAGCGAATCCGCTAAACATCAAGTCGTTAACCTCAGCCGCGAATGCACGTCGTACATGAGAACTTTTCCGTCGTTCCGTCTGGGCGATTAACCCAAAAGCACTTCGTACCGAAGTCGGCACTCCTAACGCTAAAGTGCGTTACGCCGCAGCCGATCTTCTCGGTGGCTTCGGGATGCAGCGCAAGCACCGCCCGGAGCAAGTTCTCGTCGGCAGCGCTTACCTTGTCGCCAACATCGTAGCGGTTGAGCATACCCTTATAGAAGGCGATGGCATCCCCTTTTTTGGCAAAGTGCGTCGAACCAATGGTGATCGGTTTTGCGGGCATCCCTCTCCTCGATCGTCTATGGCGGTGAAACTTGGAATTCAGGATCCGCTGGCATTAGCTTCGCCAGGATTTCATGCAGGATGATAGCAGGAATTCCCATGCCTTCGAACTGCGCTTTCCTCTCGGCAACCCAGGCAATGCAATCCTGCTGGCTTAGATCGTCACGGGAGATTTTCTCGTAAAGTGCAACCGCGCTCATACGAGAAAGCCCAAGCTCCATCAGCGATAACAGAGTACGAGATGAGACGCCGAACTCGAGCTGGGTTCCAATGTCGAGTTCGTCCTCGATCAGGTCGGGGCGTCCAGTCTCGCGCAGGTGTAGGTGAAGCACGTCTACATATGCAGAAAGGTATTTAGGCGCACGGAAACGAGCTATCTGCTCGACCAGATCCATCGTGTCTCGGATCAATACCGGTAGCTTGTATGACCGCTTAACTTCGAGATGATAGTCAATGTTCTCCCTGATTATCCTCGCCAATGAGTGGCCTCTCAGCCACTGCACCACGATTAGGGCGTGGAGACGAACCCGGCCTTGGGGGACGAAGGCTGGAAAGAGATTCTCATTTATTCGTCGCATAATCGTGACGAATCGATCATAGCTATCTTGGCTGTCGACCGCCGCAGGCAGGAGGTTTTCGATATCGCCTTCGTAGCGACGGAAAGCATCAAGCAGGTTCTGGAGGCCGAATGCACTGACGCCGGGATGCCGTCCGACAAGGTCGGGTTCTATCTCGATTTTGGCAGCAATGGCGGCGAGGCTCTCGTCGAGACGGCTGACAACTGCTGGGTCGTGACGCTTGGCCAGGTTTGCCTGAGCGATCGATCCGACCCGCAAATATGTGGCGAGGAGATAGGCGCCCACCTGCTCGAAACGCTCCGCATCGCCGATGCTGGCGAGATCCGTGTTCGCGCGGCGATCCAAGTAATCGGCCAACCCGTCGCCGAGCTCGATAACGGCGTCACTCTCGCGTTTGATTGGATAACGGGCCCGGGACGGCACCCCACCGGGCCACGCAAAGGTGTCATAAGGATCGATGCAGATGATGTTTCCCTGAAATTCATCGCCCCATCTGCCCGCGCGACCTGCTAGGTTCCAGAAATCATGTGCCTCCATGGGGTGTCCCATACCCTTACGCGGGCCGCGCAGTACAATCGTTCGGCACGACAGGTTCACTCCCTCGATAAGGGTGGACGTACAAACGAGAAACCGAAGCTTGCCTGAACGAAAGAGCCGCTCGATCTCGAGTCGAATCAACGAGGGCATATTGCCATAATGAAATGCCACTCCGCGCTCAACGAGCGGCGCCAGCCGGAACTGCGGGTGCACACCCTCCCGAGCTAAGGCTGCCAATGCAGCGAGTTCGGTGTCCAACTTGTCGGGCGGCGGTTGCAATTGGCTGATGAGATCGGCGACATCCTCGGCCTCGGCGGCGCCATTCGCGTAAACCAGGGTTCCGCCACGCTCGCCTACCGCTGCGGCGATAAAAGCGAGCCGTTTCTTGAGTCCGGCTGGCGAATTGGCGAGCACAAGCACACCAATGGGGAGCGAGGCACCGTGACCGCGCACCGACAGGGCCCAGCGCTTCGGCGTGCGTGGCACCTGTTCGGCGACAATTAGATTCTGGAGGACAGTTGGTGCGTCGCTCTCGATGGCGGCTACCTGGACGCCATCCGGCGCATCGAGGAGCAGCTCCTCCGGATTCTCCGTTGCAGGGCTAATGAATACCAGTTTGAGGGCCGGATTCACGCGGCTGACTCGTTCGATCGCGTCTTGGAGAATGACTCCGCGCTGGTTGTCGCCGATCTTATGCGCCTCATCGACTATGAGGAGATCAATTTTAATCGCATCGCCAATAACATTGGCAATCAGATGCAAGCGCTCTTGAGTGAACACCAGAATGAGCTTTGCGCCATCTCCGAGCGCCGCGTCATACTTCGCGCGCAACGGCAAGGAAGACACATCAATATCGGGACTCTTGCCGATCAGAAGCTGGAGACTAGCCTCGATCTCGGATACAAGTGCACGGGTCGGCGCGAGGTAAACCGCCACTTTGGCGTCGGTCGAGCGCATCTGATCGAGAAGCCATAGCAAGACGACATAGGTCTTCCCCGAGGCAGTTGGCGCTGAGGCGGACAGCCAGCCGGGATCACCTGCGCTAGTCCAAAAGCGCTGCTGGAACTCATTCACGGGAAGCCAGCGGCCACTAGACTGAATCAGCACCGACTGATCCATCTGCCGTCGCTGTGCTTCGATACGCAACGTCATGCCTAGCCGCCCTTCAAGACCTTCGACGAGCAGATTGCGATGGGTTGCGAGCGCAATCGCACGGAAATTGGATAGCTTGCTTAGCAGCACTGCGGCGGTATCGCGGACAGCATCGCGGGAGGAAAGTGTCATGGCAGCTGTCGCGATCCTGAGTGCAGCTTCTTGCTGCGACCGTTCACGGGATCGGGCGAGAATACTGCCAGCGAACAGCAAGCGAGACCAATCAGGAGTTGCGCCGACCTGACCATCCGCAGACTCAATAGCAAGATTGTCGAGTTCAGCTCTCACCGTTTGGCGAGTGAGAGCGTCAAGCTCAATGCGCAACCCTTCCTCTACCATCCAATTCTGCAAATCGGGAAGGTTCATTTGGCGACTCCCATCGCTGTGAGAAAGGCAGAACGAAATCCTTCGGCGGATGGCAGCGGCAGACAAAACAGCTCGATCTCCACCTGCTCAAGCTTCTCAGTTGTCAGTCTCTGGCCGATTGTTGTGCACCATGTCTCAAGTTCGAGGCGTGCCGCATTCGCGATGGAATCGGCGACGACCTTGACCTGATCTAGAGGATAGAATTCTGCGTCGAACCCTACGAGCGCAACCCCGCAATATTGAACGCGCTTGGACTGTGTCGAGTTCTTGTCAAAAAACCGCTTCAGTGCCTCGGTCAGTTCCGGCTTACTGAGATCAGCCTTGTCAGCGAGCAGAATAAGATCGCGTTCGCGTTCCGCACCTTCGTGATCCAGTTCGATGAGGAACGGAGCGAGCGAGCTAAGACACTCCCGAATCGCCGCACCTGGGTCTTTATAGATTTTTGATTCGCCCCAGTAGAGCTTGAGGATACCGTCAGTAGTCACTCCGGCATAGACACCGTCGGCACCGTGATAGTGCATCCTAATGTCGGTCTTCAGGTCCATTTTGCAGAGGATCTGCGGAAGTTTGAGGAAGCGCTCGGCCAGGAGGAACAGTAGCATCTCCCCGCCCTCACCCGTCAGGGCGATGTCAGTGAAGGAGCGTTTTGCCTGCTCGACAAGTGCAGCGACGGCTTCGGTGCTGTTGTACTTAGCATCGCGTTCCTTGGCTTTGGCAAGCTGAACGCGCGGAATTGCGTAGTCCGCGACCGCATTACGCATGAACTCGGCCAACCTCTGCGGTTGGACTCGACCATTCGCATCAACTGTCAGACAGTGACAGTGAATTTTTACCGCCTGACCAGCAATCGAAACGTCCCGCTCCACTAAAGAAAGGTGGATCTCGAGCGCTTCGGGATCTCCTGTCAGCACAGCCGTCAATTCCGTCGGAGTGATAGTCGGCAGAAACCCTCCATCTTGGTCTTTCATAGACGCGGGTAAATATAAGTGGCTTTATTCTACGTACTTACACCGATCCATGCTATTTATCAGTTGTGTTCTCGCTGGTTCCTCCCAGTTTGGCACGACATGGCCGAGAACAGCACCGTTCGACCCATGTGAGCTTACTTGCGTGTGCCACTGTACTGCGAGGCGTCGGCGGTGGCGGACCGATCACAATTTAGATTTCTTCGACTGGCCGGTTGAGCGAAGGTAGTCGACGCCTTCGCAGAATTGAGCTGCTGTTCCATGAAGAAGCTTCGCGTGACGTAGAATCGTTTCGCTGCGCCAGGCAATCTTCTATGAATAAAGCCTCATTGATTTCCATCCGGAATCTCGATCTCGCCTGGGCGCGCATAACCACGGCGACGAATATGCAGCACAAGCGGATGTTCCGACATCTGTACCAGGCTTACGAGCCCGGTCGGAAGCCGAACCTTCGGTTGTTACATGAGAAGTTGCGTGGCGCATGGAAACCGACGAGTCCCATTCGGCTCTATATGCCGAAGGCTTCAAAGCTTCTTCGCCCGCTGTCCCTCCTCTCCCTGGACGATCAGATCGTCCTTCAAGCAATTGCCAATGAGGTCGCGGCGCAGATGGCGACGCGGCGCGCCGCCGTCGAACGAAACGTCGTCTTCAGCAATTGCCTGAACCCTGATCCGAGGTCGATCTTCTTCCTTCAGGACTGGCGCCGCACCTATAGCGGATTCTCGACCCGCCTCGGTCGTCACCTCATGGCCGGGAATCACTGGATCGCACATTTCGACTTGGCTGCGTTCTACGAGACTATCTCCCACCGTGCGCTACAAAGCATCGTGGCTCCATCTGGTGGGAGCAGCGAAGTTTGGAAACTCATCCGGGATTGGCTGTGCGTTTGGACCTCTGGTGCCGGCGGCATCCCCGTGGACCATGGCATTCCGCAAGGGCCAGTGGCTTCGGATTTTCTCGCGGAGGTATTTCTCCTTCCACTCGACGAAGCGATGGCGAAGGCTGGAATCCCGTATATCCGGTACGTGGACGACATCCGCGTTCTAGCTCACACCGAGGAGGAGGTTCGCAGRGCCGCAATCATTCTCGAGATGGAGTGCCGGCGCTGGAGCCTGATACCGCAGAGTTCGAAGTTCAGTGTGATGTACGCGGCGACGCTTGCAGATGCGCTAGGCACGCTTCCCAGCATCGCCGAATCCACGGGCAGGACGGGCGACGAAGCCGAGCTTGATGATGATTCGGCGGTGGCGGTGTTCAACGACGCGGTTGGGGGGCGACCGCTAAGAGTGAAGGACAAGAGCCGTCTTCGCTTCGTCCTCTACCGAGCGGGTGCATCACGGAAACTACTCGCCACGACCTTGAAGCTCCTTCCTTCGCACCCAGAGCATATCGATGCCTTCGCAGCGTATTTCCAGAACTATGCCAAGTCGCGGCCGATCATGACCAAGGTTCGAGCGATGCTGACCCAAGGAGTTCTTTACGACTATGTCGAGGGCGAACTCTGGCTTTTGGCTGCTCGCTTGGGGAATCACAGCGACCTTACAGCGTTGCTGCCGATCGCCCGTCGGCGCGCCAGAGCCAGACATCTCTCGTTTTCCATCCAGCGTGCACTTCTTGCTTTCTTCCTGACGTGCAGGAATGCCGGAATTGTCCCCGCAACCCGCGTCCTCAACAAGCTTCGTACCAGTACCGCATATATTCAGTCGCTCGTTATACCGCACCTTGCTGATGGCGATTTCGAGCGGGGCGGTGTGGTCGCTGACCTTATTCAACAGCACGCACCGGCTGCGGGGATGGTGCTAGCCGAAGAGTTAGTGCAGCGCGATATCTCGACGCACGATTTGAGGCTGCGAGTTAGCCGGATGTCGCCAGAGACGAAGAACGTCTTCAAGGGACTCGGTTTGATCGGCGCCACTCGCAGTACCAAATTTGACCAGATAGGTGACGTGATCCGTTCTAGGTTCGGCCTGCGCTATTGGCGAGGTTGGAAGCCACTTCTCGATGCGAATTTTCAGCACGCGCTCAACCTGCTCCTGAACGCCGACAGCAAGTTTTATTCGGATAAGTCCGGATGGCTCGCATCCCAGAACTCATTCAACGATGCGGTCTTTCGTGCCTTCCAGAAGTATTTGGCGGACAACAACTTGGCTGGAGCCATGACGTTGGTGGACGGAAGCGGACAGAGGCTCAGGACATTTGGGCAGCTTTTAGACGCTAACGGTGCCTTCGCGCGTGAATTTACCGCGATCGCGACAGCGCTCAGGGCTGCGAACGATCGCCGGAATCGCATTCCTGACAGCCATCCGTTCGAAACCAAGGGTGGCAAGCAGACGAAGCACCTTCAATCGCGGGAGCGGGACGCACTGAAGACACAGTTGGCAACTGCCTACAGCGGGATCATGGATTTTCTCGATGCGCAGCCATAATGCAGCCCGAGGTTCAGTAGACCTGTGACTACGGCGTGACTTTGATTGTGCTTGCGGTACTGCAGGAGAGAGGCATTCCGGCCTCCTTCGCTCAGCTGGGAAGACCCATTAGCTGCAATGATTGCGATCTTCAGGTTCTGCTTGGATTCCCGATTTGGCATGGAGAACAGACGGCATAATGAAGCTCCGCTGGTCGTGATCGCCTTCTATTTCCACTCCGCGCTGACGGAATGACCCACGGTTGAGCACCCTTCTGCACCCATGGCAATTGAACGGATGGCCCTAGATCATTCATTTCTACAGGTTGCGGATAGACCTATAGGAGACCTCTGCCGAACTCCGGCAGAGGTCGGTAACTTGTTCATTCATAGGTATTTACAAAACAGAATGGAGGGGCCACGATAAAGCGTGGCGCAAAAGAAGAAGGGGCCATCGCTGGCCCCTTCTCGCTCTTTGCCCTGGGAATATGCCTTGCGGCAGGGATGCTCCCGGAAGCCTCAAATTGATACTAGCACGGTCCCTCGGAGGATTCCATTGCCCCATTCCGCGCAGCTTCTGACCGAAATTGAGCGCGCCGTCTCCAGGGAGAGGCTCAAGCGGTATCTCGCCGCCACCTCTCAAAACCTTGGAGACGCGGTTTCTCTCTACGAACAGAATGTGGCGCTCTCGGAGATGACGTTCGGCCTATTGCATGGCCTCGAAGTCGCCATCCGCAATAGCATGCACGATCAGCTCACCGCCCATTTCGCCACGCCGCGCTGGTACACGGTAGCTCCTTTGTCGGCCTATGCGCGCGACAAGATTGCCGCGGCCGTTCGGGATGCGGGCGGGGCAAACGCCTCCCCTGGCAAGGTCGTAGCCGAACTCATGTTTGGCTTCTGGACAGATCTGGCTGCCCAACGGTATCACTGGACTCTCTGGCAGCCCTGCCTGAGTGCGGCCTTTCCCGGCGTCAGACTCGCCCGCCCCGTGATCCATCGACGATTAGAAGCAATCCGCTGGTTGCGGAATCGCGTCGCCCATCATGAGCCGATCCTCACCTCAGCCGGATCGCTCTACGCCGGACATCAACGAAGGGTCTCTTTGGCGCAGCTTGCAGAGTGTGGCGATTGGATCTCTCCTGCTCTCGGGGGCTGGATTCGGGGGTACTTCCGGTTCGCGCAAGCTTCAGCCATCGTGAATACCGTGGCTGCCTCGGGATGGCTCCTCTGACCCGGATTCGTGCAACAGGGTGTTGCACAGATAGCTATGAAAAGTCGGCAAACAAGTCTTTGGGACCAACCGAAAGTGCCTTCGCCAGTTTTACGATGTTCTCTAAAGCTACGTTCCGTTCGCCTCGTTCTACACCGCCCACATAGTTTCGGTGCAGTCCGGCCCGTTCCGCGAGTTCCTCCTGGGAATAGCCCCGTTCTGCGCGCAGTCTTCGCACCGCGGTTCCAAATCGAGACTTTACGGAGCGAGTGGTCACCCTTCCATACTTGGAGCGTGACCACTATGAGTCTACACACGATGAGTGTGATAATGGACCTGGCTTCCAGCTCTAGCGAGGTCTGAGAACATGAACCGAGATTACGTGGAATGCTCCGAACTGTCCGGGAAGACCATCAAGACGGTCCGCATTTGCAAGGACGGGAGCGGCGGAATCGAGCTTCAAATCGATATAACGGACGGCACCTTTTTCTCCTGCTGCGTGTCCCATGCTCCTACGGCGACGGCCTCTCTGTATCAGGGTGGAGTTGGCACGCCCGAAGTTCTTCGGGAATACGAACTTTAGCGAATCTATCTCAGTCGAACGGCCCCCGCTATTCCTAAACGGAATAACGCTTTCCCTAAAAGTCATTGGACTCGGTTGGAAGACGGCACTTAGCTTTGCGCCATGCTGACGTAGTGAGGTCAGCGGAGGTGCAAAGATGCTCAGAATCCGCCCCGCAATCCGGTTGGGAAAGCCTCTCGATCGGTCGATCAATCGGCCCGCCAAACGGTGGGCAATCTCCCTCTCAAAACAATCCCTCCGCCACGCTCTTCATGTGATGGGACCGACGCTTGCTGCCCTCCTGTTTGCGGGAGCCGGAAGCGGCGTCGCTCACGCTCAGGGAACGATGGATTTCTCCGGTGCAACGACCCTGATGGGAACATTCAAAACTTTCTGTATTTATGCGGGTGCTGTTATCTGCTTCGGCGGCCTGATCTTCGCCGGAATCCGCATGATGTCAGGGAGATTTCAGGACGCAATTCCTGGACTATTCGGCGCGCTGTTCGGTGCCGGAGTGCTCGGTTGGGGTGCCGGTTGGATAGGCAGTTTAACCGGGCAACAGATGTAGGAGGTGCATCTGCTATGACCAAGCGGGGAGAGCCGTTACCGATCAATCAAGCGCTGAATCGACCGAGAGCCAAGCTTGGTCTCGATCTTACAGCATGGATGGCGATCGTATTCGTCTGCGTGACGGTTTTCCTCGTTGGGTTTCGTCTTCTGGCGATGATTGCCTTCCCCACGCTTGCAGTGAGTGCATGGCTCATTGTTCGCAAACACCCAAAGATGTTTCAACTCTGGGGCCTCAGCCTCAACCAGAAGTCCTACTATGACCCGCGCAAACACTGAGCAACACAAACATACGCCGTGGTTCACGAAGGCTGGAGCCGCGTGCTCGATTGTGCCCATCTCGCGCTTCATCGGCCCGAACGTCTTTGCTCTCAAGGGCGGCGGTTACGGATGCCTGTTCTCCCTCACCGGCATCGACGGAGAAGGTTTGGCCGACCAGGAACTCGATGCGCGGATGCGGTCGATTGAGGGCGCACTACGTGGGCTGCCCGAAGGTTCCTGCCTGTATCAATACGCCCGCGTCAGGTCCGGCTTTGAATTGCCACGTCAGAACACATACATCAATGCCGCCACGCAGGTATTCGTGGACGACCGGCTCGCATTCCTAGAGAAGACGGCAGCCTTCCGCCGCATTGACCTGCATTGGTGCCTCACGCTTGAGCCGTCGAGGGTGAAGGCGTTTGAGCGTGAGCCCCAAGAGAACGCCGCTGACACATCGCGGATGTTGTCCGAGCTTCAGAAAACAGCGACCATCCTTGAAAGCCATCTCGGCAGCACTCTTGGATTGCGGTTGCTCCCGAAGAATGATGTCTTTCAGTTCTTCAGCTATCTGTTCAACCTTGAAGATTGGGCCAGTGCTGACCAGCTCCGCAGCGATACCGGCGTAGACCGGCAGATCGTGAAGAACCCGGTTGCGTGGCACAGCGATTACCTGCAAGTCGGCAAGCGCCATGTGCAGATGTTCTCCCTGAAGACGACGCCCGAAGCATCGAGGCCGTGCCAGTTCTCCAGCCTGCTCACACTCGATTGCGATAGTGTCCTGTGCTCGACATGGCGCGTGAAGTCCACAACCGCGGCCCGCAGCGAGATCGACGCTCAGGAGAAGTTCATCTCGTTTTTCAAGGTCGGTGTACTGACTCGCGTGATGAGCGGGCGCGATACCGCGTCACTCGAAACAGGTGCCGGTGCGAAGGCCGCCAGCAGTAACGTCGATGACTTGAGTCAGGTCATCCGCGAGTTGGATAAGAAAGCGCAGGGCGAATACTCGCTCCGCTTGCTGCTGGCGGCACGCAGCGCGGAGCAGCTCTGCGATACCGTGCCCGCCGTGCATCGGATCTTCGTCGATGCACGCGCTCAAGTGATGGAGGAGACGCTTGGCAATCTCTCTGCCTTTTACGCGATGTTCCCCGGTAATCAAAAGTTCAACGTCTTCCCGCTGTGGCTTGCGGAGGATCATCATGCGCGACTCTCCTCTGTCTTCGCTCCGCACATCGGCCACCCACATTCCGAAGACCTCGATTCGGAGTACCTGAATATCTTCGAGACCCGTACCCGGACACCGTTCTTTCAGGATGTGTATGTGGATGGCGTACGCGTCATGCTCATCATCGGTCCGACCGGGACCGGGAAGTCGGTTCACGGGAACCAGATCATCGCCCTTGAGCAGAAATACAGCGGTTTTACCTACATTTTCGATATTGGCGGCAGCTACGAGAGCGTTGTCGAATTATACGGCGGGCGGGTTGACCGCGTCGGAAAAGACGGCCCGCGCGTCAATCCCTTCGCTCTGGAGCCAACTGAGAGCAATATCAAGTTCCTGTATTCGTTCGTGAAGCTCTCGATGTTGCTTCGGCTCGCCTCTGGCTCATCGAGGGCATCGCTATTGACGACGTGATCACGCTGCTTGAGTCCCGCCGCTGGGCCGAGCTTTCCGCAGCACTTTGTGCCACTCGTGCGCGGGAGATTGCGGCGACGGCGCAGCGCATGATTGCTCATCGAAAGACAGCCTGATTTCAACCCCAAAGGAGAACACAATGCCCCTGCTAGAAGTCACCCAAACCCGCCACCTCAGCGCCTCTATTCGGTTGACGGATACGACCGCCACTCAGGTCGATCAATATGCCACTTTCATTCACGCTTCCGCGAACGATGTTGTGGAACAGGCACTCGCTTATGTGTTCTCTAAAGATCGTGAGTTCCAAGAGTTCCTTCGGACTCCCGAGGCGCAACGGGTCACACCGACATTGCGGGTGCGTAGGGCAGCCGCGAATGAGGCGCCGGACCCGGCTGTGAAGAAGCCGGTTTCCGCAGCATCTTCAGCGTCCCAAACACCGTCAGTTGTGGCGGGATCGAAGGCATGATCCTCCACCTACATCCGTGGCAGTACCAGAGCGGTGCTGCGCACCGGGTGTATTTCGACACTCCACCCCTCGTAGGGAGCTGTTTAGCTCCCTGCGGGAGCTAATGGGTTCCGTGGCAAAGTACAGGACTTACGAAAATTGGGGAGCTAGTTAGCTCCCTGCGGTTTTCGAGAATTGGAGCATTGCGGCATGGCGATTCTTGATGCACAGATGACTACAAAGCGTGGCAAGATTCGTGGCCGTGAGAGCCGAAACCAGACGCTCACGACCAAAGTCACGGCGACGGAATATCGCGCCGTAGAGGATGCTGCAAGCGCGGAAGCCAAGACGACCGGCGAATGGCTGCGCGACTTGGCGCTGGACGCCGTTGCCGCACGAACGGAAGGCGGGTCAGAAAAGATCATCCTGCCGGAGATCGTAGGAGTTCGTTTGCTGCTCGTGAATGCGCTCCGCTCGGTTGCTATCGGGCAAACGATGACACCGGAAGCATTCGACAAGCTACTGGACCAGATTGGCACGGCCAAGCATGAGCTGGCCGGAAAACTCCTGGCCGAAGGAAGGAGATAAGGCAATGGCAAAGACAATGTGGGGTCGCAAAGAGACGATCATCTGGCCGCAACACCGGCCCATTTATACCTATGCCGCGATCTTCGCGGCCATCGTTCTGACGGTCGTGTTTGTCTATGCTCGACTCCGGTTTGTCGGTACTCCGTTGCAGCGGTTTTATATGCCGGTCTATGCGCGTACATCCTTCCTCGGATCACTCAGCCGGACGCATCGCAGCCAGTACCGGATGCTCTTTCTGACGGGACGGGGCGTAAAGCCGAGCCCTGTCACGACTAATGACGTGGTGCATGGAAAGACCATCGAGCCGGGTGGGAAGATCATTCCACTGGCGCTCTCTCCGTCTGCCATCCAGCATGGCAACGACCTGCTCTTTCGTGGCCCGGTGCGGAGCTACGTGGATGCCCGGTTGTGCGATTACCTTAAGGTAGCCATCTACAAGAGTGACCTGTCGGTGATGTTGAAACTCCCGCTGCTTTGCGGCGCCGGAATCTTCCTTGTACTGTTACCGTTCGCTGTCACAAAAGACGTGAACAGGCAGAAGACTCTCAAGTATGGGCGGCGACTGAAAGGCCCGGAGCGGCTGACACCTCAGGAGTTCAATAGAGCCGTCAAGGGCGATGGCATCGGCTTCAAAACCGACGACATGAAAGAGATGATTCGCATTCCGGCGAAGGCCGAAGCGCAGCACATGCAGATCATCGGCGACACAGGCTCAGGCAAGTCCGCCCTTCTTTTCCAGGTGCTCCGGCAAGTGCAGGGCCGCGGAGATTCGGCCATCGTGTATGACCCGGCCCGCGAGTTTGTAAAGCGGTTCTACGATCCCACACGCGGCGATGTCATTCTCAATCCACTCGACGCACGCTGCCCCTATTGGGGGCCAGCCGAAGACCTGCGCAGCCGCTCCGAAGCAAAGGCATTAGCTGCGTCTCTCTTTCAACCGCCCCAGGATCGTAAGGGAGAGTTTTTCATCGAGTCGCCGCAGAAAATCTTTGCCTTCCTGATGGCTTACAGACCGACGCCGGATGAGCTGGTGCAGTGGATGTCCAACCCGGATGAGATCGACCGCAGGTTAAAAGGAACAGAGCACGCACACCTGATTGACCCGCGCGCCCAGCAACAACGTGCCGGTGTTCTCGGCTCGCTCGGCCTCGTGGCGGACAGCCTGCGTTTGCTCCCGAAGAGAGACGAAGGCAACGGCACATGGACCGCAACGGAATGGGCTGAGAAAAGGAAAGGCTGGATCTTTATTACGTCGCTTCCGGCGGAGCGCGAAGCCCTCCGTCCGTTGCAGAGCCTATGGATTGACTGGCTGGTTTTGCGGCTCTTGAATGAGCCAACGAAGGAGCAAAAACGAGTGTGGTTCGTCATTGATGAGTTGGCGAGCTTGCAGAAGTTGCCGCAGCTTCACACGGCGATTACCGAAGGAAGAAAGGGGCAGAATCCCGTGCTGCTTGGCTTCCAGGGCAAGGCGCAGCTTGAGTATCTGTACGGCCATCTCGCCGAGGTGATGCTGTCGCAGCCTGCGACCAGCGTTTGGCTCACGACCAAGGAACCGAATGCCGGGGAATGGGTGTCCAAGTTCATCGGCAAGGTCGAGATCGAGCGCCTACGTGAGACACACTTCGATGGGACACGCGCAGGCCACAACTTCACCATCGAGAGGCAGGTTGAGCCGCTTGTGCTGGAGTCGGAAATTTCCGGCCTGCCGGACCTCCATGCATTTATGAAATATCAAAACAAGGTCACGTACTTTTCCTTTCCGTACTTCGATATGCCGGAGGTCGCGAAGCCATTCGAGCTGCGGGAACGCCCGGATGACAAGCTGCCGTATATCCCGAAGACGGAAGCCGGTGCGGCGGAATTGGCACACGAGCCGCAGCCTTCCGCTGCTCCTGTCGAACCGCAGCCACAACCCAATGAGCCTGTCGCAGCGCACGAGGTACAACAGGAAACCGCTGTGCAGGACGACACCAGCGAGCAACAGGCCCTCACGTTTAAGGGATAAGGAGTTGCCATGTTGAATATCTCGAAACCGCTCTCCGCATCCCAGGCACAGACCTATCATGCCAAAGAGTTCACCGCCGCCGAGCAGAACTACTGGAAGCAGGGCGACACCATTCAGGGCGAATGGCATGGCAAGCTGGCCTCTGAGTTTGGTTTGTCGGGAGCCGTGGGCGCGGAAGAGTTTGCCCGTTTGTCGGAAGGTCAACACCCGGAAACCGGCAAGCAGTTGGTATCGCATCGCGTCGTCCATGAATACAAGAACGCGGATGGCAAAGTCATCTCTCCGGTCGAGCACCGCGCCGGTTGGGATGCTACCTTTTCCGCCCCAAAGTCGATCTCGCTCACCGCCCTTGTCGGTGGCGATGACCGGGTGCGCGAAGCACACCGCGAGGCCGTGAACGTCGCCTTGAATGAATTGGAGAAGTACACGCAGGCTCGCATCGGCGGCAACAATCCCGCCGAAACCACCGGGAAGTTTGCCGCCGCCAAGTTCGAGCATGACACCGCTCGTCCGGTCGATGGGTATGCTGCACCACAGCTTCACACGCATGTCGTCATCTTCAACGTGACCGAACGCGACAGCGGGAAAATGCGAGCGTTGCAGCCGCACTCCCTCTTCGAGAGCCAGCAGTTTGCGACCGCCGTTTATCAATCCCACCTGACCTACAAGCTGCGCGAGCTTGGCTATGAAATCGAAGCGGGCAGGAGTGGAGCACCTGATGTAAAAGGCTACACGGCGGCCTATCTTGAGGCATCCAGCCCACGCCGCCAACAGATCGAGGAAGCACTTTCACGTAGTGGCTTCGCCGGGCCGGAGGCCGCGCAGATCGCGGCACATAACACCCGCGACAAGAAAGTCATCCTCTCTCCCGATCAAGTCCTGGCCGCGCACAAACAGATTGCCGCTGAGTTCGGCAACCAAGCCGACCGGGTTGTTGCCGAGGCGCGGACGCGCAGACAGGAACAGGCGCAAGAAGCACCCGCCAAGGAACGTCAACAGCAGGTGCGCGAAGCTGTGACCTTTGCCCGCGATAAGGGATTCGAGCGTGAGGCGGTTGTAGATGAACGAGAACTCTACGTGGATGCGTTGCGGCGAGGCATGGGAGAGATGACATACCCGGAGGTCCGTGCCAGCTTCGAGGCTCGCATCGCCTCCGGCGAGTTCAAACAAATCACCGACGATGGCTCCAAGGCCGGGCGCAGGTTCACCACTGCGGCCACCATCCATGCTGAAACTGAGATCGTGCAGAAGGTGCGGGACGGACAGGGCCGCGCACCACAGATCATGGGGATTGAAAGCGCGGTCCCGCTGGTAGATTCGCGTCCTCATTTCAACTCCGCACAGAAGCGGGTTGTCGAAGAAGTGCTTACTTCTTATGACCGCGTACAAGGATTGCAGGGGCGGGCAGGCAGTGGCAAAACTTCAGTCTTGGCAACCATCCGTGAAGGAGCTGAAAACAACGGCTACGCCGTGGAAGGATTTGCGCCGACATCGCGTGCTGCGAAGCAATTACGAGATGCCGGAATTCAGGCGGACACGCTGCAACGCTTCCTCGCGGGCGGCGGCCTGCAGGCCGCCGGCGATCCCGCGAACAAACATCTCTACATGGTCGATGAGTCCTCTCTGGCATCGACGCAGCAGATGCGTGACTTCTTGAATAAGATTGCTCCGCACGACAAGGTGCTGTTGATCGGCGATACGCGCCAGCATCAGGGAGTGGACGCCGGAAAGCCCTTCGAGCAGTTGCAGGAAGCTGGCATGAGGACAACGCAGCTTGACCAGATCATGCGACAGAAAGACCCTGAACTGCTGAAAGCTGTCGAGCATCTGTCCAACAGCGAAACAACTGCCGGGGTAGAGATGCTTTCGCGGCAGGGGCGCATCAGAGAGATCGTTGACGCGCAGGAACGTGTCGCTGCCATCGCCAAAGAGTACGCTGCGAGTCCCGAAAATACACTCATTGTCTCGCCGGATAACGCTTCGCGCCGCGCCATCAATCAGGCCGTCCGGCGGGAGTTGCAGGCACTTGGTGTCGTAGACAGCAAAGAGTATTCCATGCGCGTGCTGACGCCGCGCAACGATATGACCGGAGCTGACCGCGAATGGGCCGCACGCTACCAGCCCGGAGATGTTCTCCATTATGTGCGTGGCAGCAAAGAGCACGGCATCGAGCCCAGAACCTATGCTCAAGTCGTCACGACCAAAACGGCTGAAAATCTCGTGACCGTGCGGAGAGACGACGGCCAGCAGGTGACCTATGACCCGTCACGGTTGCGCGGCATCGCTGCCTACCGCGAGATAGAGCGTGAATTTGCGGTTGGAGACAAGATCCAATTTACGGCTCCGTCCAGAGACTTGCAGGTTGCCAATCGCGACCTCGGCACCATCCAGCACATCGGCGAGGATGGCAAGATTAGCGTGCGTATGGACGGTACAGAAGACAGGATTGTGCGCTTCGACGCGAACGCCATGCGACACCTCGACCACGGCTATGCCGTCACGTCACATAGCTCACAGGGGCTCACTTCCGAACGAGTGATTGTCAACATGGACACCGAAGTTCATCCCGAGTTGATGTCCAGCAGATTCGCTTATGTATCGGTCTCTCGCGCCTCACACGACGCGCGGATCTATACCAACGATGCGGCTACACTCGCATCCAACCTCAGCCATGACGCAACGAAATCATCAGCTGTCTCTTTCGAGAGCGTCAATGCCATATCTCATCGCTTAGAGCATCGCATGTGAGCAGAGGTAACAAATATACGAATCGAGAGCCCATCTCCGCTTTGTTAAACACCCTGCTTATTTAGAAGCCTCTACCTCTTCGGTCACAGCCTTTGAAATATCATTGAGCAACCGGTGGGACACTCGAATGTTGCGAATTCGAAATTATTGGCGTTTCACCGTCAGAATAGTAGAGGGACAGAAACAAGCCAGGTGGAAAAGGCTCTGTTCCGGCGATCAGCAAGATGAAGCCATTCAAATGATGTTTCGATTGCCTGAAGGCTTCACGGATGCTGCGCACGTCGGATTGAGAGGGATGCGGTAGACGCTCCGGATGCGTATGCCAATCGCCGATGAAGTGCAGTCCGCGCTTGTGCAATGCATTGATCTCAAGCTGTTCTGCCGCACGGTTTGGTGCATATCCATATCGTGACCGTCGATCAGCCGCTCTCGGTCCAGTTGCTAGTTCCACATGTATCTGATTTTTCTTGAATCGTGCGAAGAGCTGTCCGCCCGCTTCGGGAGAGGAGGGCTCGCACTGCTGGTATCTCGCTATGTGGTTAAGAACCCTGGGGGTGAGGACAAGTCGCTGCTCCGAATCTCCGATTCTGAAGTGAAGACTGCGCCAATATCGTTTCTTCCACACGCCGGGCAAAGTTCGTCCCTCGTCCATTCAAGTTCCTCTTGGAAACCTCCGCGCAGCCGCTCAGGGTGCCCCTCCAGCCATGCTTCGGTCCACCTTCCGCCTGCATCCATCAATAACGACTGGGGTCCGCCCCAAACGCGATGGATTGATGTTGTTTGATTCCCTAGAAGACTGTCCAACGCCAAAGATGAGGCTAGTGAGATCGTGCCTTGCAGTTCCACCGGACCATATGGCTGGAACACCGCACCGCATGCAGGCTCGAAGAGTTCTTGCTTAGTACCTGCAGGCCACTTTGTCATGGTCATGCGTGCTTCTCCCTCCAAGCTCATACCGCATTGGAAACATGGGCTAGCCGATGTGAGCAGTACGGCATGGCCAGCACATGCGTGTGGCTCCGTCCAGGTGTACAGGATGGCTTGAGGAACCTCCCCCAGAATGTGTTGTAGATTCAAGAGTTTTTCGATTTCCCATTCTGCAGTAGCGCAGACGATGAGATCGGCGTCCCTCATCGAAGAAGCTTCCTGCAAAACGAACTCTTCGTAGGAGATCCCAAACCCTCGAATCGTCGCGTGTGGGTAGTTCCGTTGCAGATTTTCGGCAAGTGCAATTGCCTTGTTCTGGCCAACGTATTCGGTGCCGAGCGGATGCCGGCCCACGTTGGCTGAAGTCAGAACCTCGGGGTCTATGATATCCAGGTGCCCAACACCTGACATGATCAGTTGTTGTACGATCGGCGCTCCAACAGACCCACAACCTACGATTACAACTTTCTTCCCAGACAGCTTTGCGTGGTGCGGGTCATATCCTCTGCCGTGAATCCAAGCAGAATCGACGCGATTCACTTTCAAACGCGTAGCCGCGCTGTTCGAAGAGAACAGCCGAGAAGCCGTAATGGACGGCGGGATCTTCCCAGGTCGAAATCCGTTCAGCCGACGATTTCGCCGTTGGCCTCGAATATCCACTGTTACGGAGGGCTGTGTCTTCAATGCGGCGAGGCAGGGACCGTTGCCGCTGTCCGCCCCGAGAATGAAATGAAAGGGGGACTTTCCTTTTCGGCTAAATTGCTCTACTAGCTGTTTGCCTCCCGGCGTCATCTCAGCTAAACGATACATATCACCGGCTGTATGCGGATATTGACTTGGAACGAGAGCTTGGGGAAGCCAGAGAAAACATGCAATGTCAGTTGATTGGAACTGGGGAAGGTTACCGTAGCGATGCCGCTGCCAGGCTAGGATGTCTTCTTCAGATTCTCCCACTAGTGACCGAGATTCACCTCGCCAAACTCTAACGAACCTGCTGGGACCTTCCGTTTTCAAAAGGCTATACACCTCCACGGCGTCCTGTTCAACACTCCGATTCCAGTATGAATAGAACTCCGTGCGAAAGTCGCCTTCATTGGATCGGTTCTCGCAGGCACACAGGAAGTCTGCGGCTTGGCCGAGAAGAACACCGACGATTTCCGCAGGGTGATCTGGCCTTTTGACTTTATTGTCGGCGCGTAGACAGAGGCGGCCATCTTCTTCTATATGCGGCCAAGTCAAAAACTCCGGTCGATCCACTAGAAAAAAATTGGGGAGAGAAAACGGAAATCGCGAATCAAGCACCACCCGCAGCCGTCTAGCCACCAAGTCCGTTTGAACGTGGAACTCCCAACCGGCAATCAACGAACGGCCTTCATAGGCCCCAATCTCCCCCAAAGATAAGCGCCGCGCGTTACACACCGACGTGAGGAAGGAATCGACCTTCGAGATTCCTTCCTCACGTAGACGCATCGCGATGCCAGTCCGCTCAGGCATAGCGGCTATTGCCACCCCTCTGGACAGCTTCTGCCTCTGCGGCCTTCCGAGCAATTTCGTCAATCAGGCCTTTCTTCATCACATAGGGTGCCTCGATGGCCGCCTTTCGCACAGACTTCTTGATGGCCTGTTCGGAGATGGTGAACTCCATCGGTGCAGGATTGGCCTCGGTCGGATTCTCTCCCGTGCAGAGGAACTCTCCTTTTGCTCCTTTGGCGATGGATTCATATTCAGTTTTTGCCGCATGGGAGGGCGGATCGCAATCATCATTCTTGATCGCGCAGCTACTGGCGATAATTCGTCCTGCGCCGCGAATTTGTGAGAGCGCCGACTTCGCATCAGGTGAGGCCTTGGCCTTATCGCCGAGGTCGGAACGGCTGTCATGGGACAGCGAGTGCCAAGAGCAGTGATGCGGCGTCTGCAACAGATCGTATTCCAGGACAGCGGATGCTTGCTTGTGCTTTGTCCAAAGCTTTTCCCATATGGTCACTTCGGCGTCCCCGCCGCTCAGGAAGTTCTTGACCGTCTTGCGGGATTCGTCATCTGCCAATTCCATATTCAAAATGACGCTGGAGTGGTTCTTGCGCAGTTCTTCTTCTTCTTCATCGCTCTCGGACTTCGGCATGGGCGCGAGCAGACGTCCCTTGAAGACGGCGTTTTCGGAGCCATTTACCTTTGTGATGTCCTCATCGACCTTCACGACAATCGCTAGGATGTCATCGGTTTTCCCATCTTCATCTTCACCCAAGATCAGAATGCGATCACCGTCGTCAATGCCCGAGCAGTTTTTTTCGCGTGCAATGGCAACCCGTCGTTTCGCCTCGGCGTTGAACTCTTTGGCATCGTCACAAAGCTTATGTTCGACGCTGGCACGCCGGAACACCATAGGCGAGGACCACATCTCCCCGATCAGAATGCGCTTTTCATTGGTGGACTTTTTGTCGTCTGCGTAGTCCGCCGGCGACCCGAGATGGAAGTGCTTCTTCAGCCCCCGGCAATGGTCTTGGTCTGGATGACTCAAAAGAAAGACGTCCACGAACGGGCGTCCATTCACGTCTGTCTTTAGCCGTTCACGAAGATCTTTTGCTACATCGCGAGTTTCGTCATCCGCATCGTCCGCAGCTGCGCGGATATTGCAGTCGATCAGAATGGTTTTCCCGGACTTGTCACCCAGGCAGATAAGCGTCATATCCCCGTTATCTACGGGGAAGAAGGTAATCGAAGTTGCCATTGCAGGAATCTCCCACGGAACTGGCCTCGTCTCGATTTCTGGCGGGGTCGTCCCTCCTTGAAGTAGAATCAAGATTACTATATCCCATCTAGTTTTTAGATGGCGAACAAACGTGGAAAAGAGGGTGGGTTTGGCGGAAAATCAGCTCTTACCGGCAAGGTGGGGACAAGAACGGCGGTTGGAATTCATTGAGTTTCGCCTACTGTGGGACGGACGAGTCAATCGCACCGATTTGGTAAATTACTTCTCCATTTCGACTCCACAAGCGTCTTTGGATTTCGCGCGCTACAGGGAGCTTGCGCCAACGAACGCCGTATACGACGTCTTGCAGAGGACCTATATAGCAAGCGAATCGTTCAAGCCACTTCTTATTCGGGATTCCTCAGAAGAGTATTTGACCCGCCTTTGGGCCACATCGACCGGCGCAATGAACGCAAACTCGTCGTTCCTTGGCTGGATACCCGTGACCGGTATCGTCCGCGACCCGGCGAGGTCGGTCGATTCACTAGTGCTCCAAACTGTGTTGTTGGCGTTGCGTGAGCGGAGGTCGATTCGGATCAAGTACCAATCGATGAGCCATCCCGGCCCTTCTTCACGCCTGGTGTCTCCGCACGCTTTAGGATTCGACGGGCGCCGCTGGCATGTGAGGGCGTTCTGTCACACCCGCAATGAGTTTCGGGACTTTGTATTAGGACGCGTGTATGCGATCCATCTGGGAGACGTCTCTGCGATTGATCCTAAAGATGATGCCGATTGGCACGATTTTGTCGAGGCCATCATCGTCCCTCATCCAGATCTCTCAACTGACCAGCGCAAGGTTGTCGAAGCCGACTACTGCATGGAAGGCGGACGCTTGATCCTGCGTGTCCAAGAAGCGCTTCTTCTTTATCATTTGGAGCACCTTGGCCTTCTAGAAAAAGCAGAGAACCCTAGAAAACATCTTGCTCTCGCAAACCGCGAGGCTCTCCGGCCCTTCTTTCGAAAACATGGCATCGAGAAGTGAAAGGACGGTATGGCAAAGTCTCTCAAACAAAAGAACCAACCTCAACTGATTACCTTTGTCGTTTCAAATGCAATTGCATTAGGCGTGATCGCGTTGGGGCTTCCTCAGCTTCTCAATCTTCTCCAGGAGCTTTCAAAGGGCAACTGGACCATAGTCGGAAAGCTGATCGCCGTTCCGGCGTTCCTGACGCTGGTCACAGGCACTATCGGTTGGGCGATGCCCCGGACTGCAAAAGAGTCCATTGTCTTCTGGAAGACAGGCAGACGTTGTTTGCCATCCAGCAGAGCTTTCACTGTTATTGGACACCGTGACCCGCGGGTCGACATGAAACAACTTCTGACCAAGCATGGGCCATTCCCCACTGAATGTGCAGAGCAAACCGCGCTATGGTACAGAATTTATCGAACTCATACTGCGGACACTTCCGTCGAAGACGCGCATGGTGCTTATTTGCGATTTCGAGAGATGACAACACTCGCTGCTGCTTTCATCGTGGTCGGTATAGCCTGTAGTGCTTTCTTCGACGTTCCAGTCAAACGGGACGTCATCGGAGTTCTGCTGTTAATTGTCGAATACCTGATAGTAATGTTCGCCGCACGTAATGCTGCAACGCATCTTGTTTCAAATGTCCTCGCGTTGGAGAGCGCGAAGGTTATTTCCGAAGTCCCGCAACAAAGTCAAGATTAGATAGTCGATCAAGCTGTCGGAGGTTTCCGCAGTGATCTGTGGTGTACCAGTTCACGGAACACAGTCTAACGGACACCATGTACGGAAGGGAGACTGGTAATGCTTCGCTTCTTAATCTTCAACGTCGGCCATGGATTTTGTGCTTATGCAGTGACACCGTCAGGGGCCTCAATTCTCTTCGACTGTGGTTACGATGATGAATTGCAGTTCTATCCCTCTCGATACTTCAAAGACCGAGGAATTGTAAACATTCACAATTTGGTCCTGAGTCACTTCGACCAAGATCATGTGTGCGATTTGCCTGCTATTCGTCGGCAGGCATTCATCAGTTCCATTACTCGCAATCCATCGGTTCCGTCAGCGTTTATCCGTCAAGAGAAAATGTCTGGCGGTGTTGTCACCGCTGCTATGACCTCTGCACTTGAGATGCACGAAGGATGGACAACGCCTCTGCAAGTACCTATGGATTACGGCGGCGTGCGGTTGACCTACTTTTATAACCGGCATCCTCGCTTTCTGGATACAAACAATCTAAGTCTTGTCACGTTTATGGAGTACGAAGGCTTTGGCATTGTGGTCCCAGGCGATCTGGAGTCAGACGGGTGGGAAGCTCTTTTACAAGATGCGTCTTTTCGCGCATGTCTTTCGAGAACGTCGATCTTCATCGCATCTCATCACGGACGGCATGCAGGCTATTGCGAAACTGTATTTAGATACTGCTCACCCGACTTGATCCTTCTCTCGGATAAGAATCTCGTTCATCAGAGCCAAGAACATGATTACGCCAAGCACGCCCGAGGTGTCACTTGGCCGGGGAACAAATTTAGGAGAGTCCTTACGACACGTTGTGATGGGCACATTCTGATAGAGAAAGAGTCTAATCAGATTGCAAATGTTTATCTCGACATTGCTCTGTAAATTACCTTTACTCCTGTCCTCATTACCGTGGGGCATCTTCATCCGTCGCCACATACCAAGGTACTTCGCGGGCACGAAACAACTCAGGATGCCTCGTCGTCAGATGCGAAAGCACAGTTCTCGCGATTCGCACGCTGTGCTCAATCTCCTTATCCCAATCTGAATCGGACAAACCCTCGCTATGGGTTGCAGGCCACTTCGCAGTTCTGATTCCCAGAACAAGACTGGCGGCGATTGCTAGGGTCGGTCCTAATCGCTCCTGATCCACTTCTTTCCGAAAGCCGCCCACGCGCGATCCATTAGTGGAAGTCATGCGATTCGACCTCCAATCCCCGCTGCGGCAACGGAGACATGCGCGTGGAGCGTACGTGGACGACTCCACCTTCGTTTTGGAGCGGACCTTCCAGGCTAATGAACTTGCAGAGGACGACCGTCTCACGATTACGCTCAAAGAACTCTTTCGTGACCATCACATTGAAGATGCCCGTCTCATCCGCGATGGACATAAAGACCATCCCATTCGCCGTGCCGGGTCTCTGCTTCACAATCGCCAGTCCAGCCGTCCGCACGTATTCTCCCGTTCGTTTGCGTTGCAGGTCCGTGGCTGTCAGAAAGCCCCGGCATCGCAGCTCTTTGCGTCGGTAATGCATCGGGTGGTGGCCCACCGTGAGTCCCATGCCCGCGTAGTCCGCGACCAATCTCTCCTCATCACTCATTGAATCGAGCGGCAACGTTGCGTCCTCTTCTTTGAGCCAATCACTCTGCTGTCGTAGGAGCGGCCCTTCGAGTTTGCCCGCTCGCTCCACCTGCCATAGCGCATCACGGCGATGTGCCACTCCCTCCAGTTGATTGAGTGCTCCGATGCGAGCAAGCAGAGCCAGCTCCCCACGACTCAGGGATGGCACACGCAGGGTCAAATCTTCTATCGAGCGGAAGGCTCCGCCCTCCATGCGGGCCTTCACCAATGCTTCGGCAATGTGCCTCCTTAGTCCCTTGGCATATCCGAGACCAAGCCGCAATGACTTGCTGAAGTCAGCCTCATGCTCTATCGAGCATTGCCAATCGGAGACCTGCACGTCGATGGCTTTCACGCGTAGGCCATGCCGTCGCGCATCTTCCACAATTACAGCGGCGCTGTAGAAGCCCATCGGTTGATTGTTCAGGAGCGCAGCCGTGAACGCCGCCAAGTAGTGTTCCTTGATGTACGCGGACTGATACGCGATCATCGCAAAACTCGCAGCATGAGATTCCGGGAAGCCATACAGAGCGAAAGCACCGATTTGCTCAATGACCTGCTCCTGTACCTCAGGAGCGATACCGTTCGCTGTCATGCCGGAACGCATCTTCGACTCCAGATTCTTCATGCGTTGCCAGGACCGACGCATCCCAACGGCGCGTCGCAGTTCATCGGCATCCGATGCGCTGAAGTTCGCGATCGCCATCACCATCATGAGCAACTGTTCTTGAAATAACGGGACACCTTTGGTTCGCTTCAGCGGCTTTTCGAGTGCCGGATGTAAATACGTCACCGGCTCGATACCCTGGCGTCGCCGGATATACGGGTGCATCATCTTTCCCACAATGGGGCCGGGGCGGATGATGGCGACCTGCACCACGAGGTCATAGAACTTTTCCGGGCAGTTCTTCGGAAGCGATGCCATCTGCGCGCGTGACTCCACCTGAAACATGCCGATGGTGTCTGCACGTTGCAGCGTGCGATACACACGATCATCCTGTGGGAGCTGCGCGAGGTCGATCTGGTCTCCGTAATGCTCGGGGATGAGTTCGGTGCAGTCTTTGAGCACGGCCATCATGCCCAGGCCGAGCACATCGACCTTAATCATCCCCATGTCGGCGCAGTCTTCCTTGTCCCACTGAATCACCGTCCTGCCTGGCATGGACGCCCGTTCCAACGGCACGACCCGATTCAGTTGACCTTGGCAGATCACCATGCCCCCGGAGTGTTGTCCGAGGTGGCGCGGCAGGTCTTGAATGCGTGTGCAGAGTTCGAGGTACTTGGCGATGCGTGGATTCGAGATGTCGAATCCCGCCTTGTCGAACGAGTGCGCCATCGTGTCCGTAGGGCCGCGCCACTCGAAATGACTTACAAGCCCGGACAGGCGCCGCAGAGCTTCGCGATCGAAGCCCAGGGTCTTTCCTACTTCGTTCGCAGAAGACTTCCCGCGGTAGGTGATGACATTGGCGCACATCGCTGCGCCGAGTTCACCGTAGCGCTCGTAGATGTATTGAATTGCTTGTTCGCGCTTGTCGCCCGAGGGCAGATCGAGGTCGATGTCCGGCCATTCGTTCCGGCTCTCGTTCAGGAATCGTTCAAACAGCAGTTCCATCCCGACCGGATCAACGACCGTGATTTCGAGCGCATAGCAGACGGCCGAGTTGGCGGCGCTGCCACGGCCTTGAATGAGAATTCCGTTGCGCTTGCAGAATTGAACGATGTCCCAAACGATTAAGAAGTAACCAGCGAAGCCCAGCTTCGCAATGAGCGCGAGTTCGTGCTCCACCTGCTTACGCGCTCGTGCCATCAGATCGGCATTTCGTTTCGGGCCATAGCGGCGGATGACGCCCTCTTCCACGCGCTTGCGCAGAAAGGAGTCCATCGTGTCGCCGGGCGGCACCGGATACGCGGGAAACTGATAACCGAGATTGTCGAGCTGGAATTCGAGGCGCGACGACAGTTCCAGGGTGTTGTTGGTTGCCCCCGGCACATCGCGGAAGAGATTCACCATCTCCTGCGGGGAGCGAAGATGACGCTGCCCGTTGACCGCCAGCAGGCGTCCCGCATGGTCAAGCGTGGTGTGATGTCGAATCGCGGTGAAGAGGTCAAGCACCTCACGTTCGTAGGCCGTGGCGTAGCGAACGCCGTTCGTTGCTATGACCGGCAGCTTGAGAGATTGAGCGAGATCAATCGCAACCTGATTCCGCCATTCCTCCTCACGCTCCTGGTGCCGCTGCAATTCGACGTACACATTGCGCGGACCATAGACGGATATCAGCTTCTCCAGCGTCTCCCGGCCTGCCTCCGCACCACCTTTGACGAGTGCGGCGGCCAATGGCCCTTCATCGCCTCCAGTGAGACAGATCAGACCTTCGGAGAACTCCTGAAGATCGCGAAGTAATGCAGAGCCCTCGGCTTTGCCTTTCTCCCGCAGCTTGAACCGCGTCGTGAGCTGGCACAGGTTTTGATAGCCGGTCTGCGATTCGCAAAGCAGAGAGACACGCGCGGGTTCGATGCCGAATTGATGCGGCAACCACTTTGGCGGCGCAAGCCTTGGACCAAGACTGGCGACGGCAATTTCCGCGCCCACATGGGCCTGCAATCCAGCGCGCTTCGCCGCCGTATGAAAACGTGCCGAGCCGTAGACTCCGTTTCGATCCGTCAGGGCCAGCGAGTGCATCCCCAACTCAGTCGCTCGTTCGATCAGGGCTTCGGGCTGGGATGCCCCTTCCAGAAAGCTGAAGGCGCTCGCGCTGTGAAGTTCGACGTACTCAGTCATAGAACCCTGCCATCTGCCAGCAGTGTTGTTTGAGGTCGCGGATGATGCAGCAACGCAGCTTCGTATCACTCGCGTCTGCCAAGACAAGATCCCATTGGGCTTGTCCCCAATGCTCCTGATTCCACCAGTCCGTCCCGATGACCCATGGCCCATAGGCCGCGTCCACACGGTAGGGCTCATTGCGGAATCGAAGACTGAAAGGCATTCCAGAGTTGAGTTGAACTGCGATAGGTTCAGATGGCCGCAGCTCGCGTAACGCGATACGCACTACATCGACCTCTGTAGGCGCTGGCATCGTAGTGGGCACTCGGAACCGCTCCATGCGAAAGCCGCGCGGTTGATGCGTGTCTCGCAACACGGCTTGTCCCACCGCATCTTCGCCTACGATCTTGGCAATGCGTGCCAATGTCACTTCAAGTCGCCCAGGTTCCGGTAACTGCGGAGAGAACAGACCGAGTTGGACCTTACTGATATGTCCAGACTCCGCCTGAAGCACGACATGCAGGATAGCGGCTTGCGGCGGATGCACCTCAAGTTCCATCTGCAACAACTTCAGCCAGAGAGACCGTTCATTGGTGGGTGAGGGCGGAGACACGGTGCGTGTGTGCGTCGCTCCACCTTCAAGTGCGAGAGAAACAGAGACCGATGCCAGCGCGAGGATGCGATCACTAGCGCGGCGGATTATCTGCTCCAGCATGAGATTCAACAGAAAGAGCAGGCCATCGAGCAGTTCGATGGGATTGTCCAACTCCATCTCTTCGCGCAGGGTGAACGGTGTTTCCCCCGGTTGAAACAAGTGTGGAAGCTCGCCAGCGGCCAACTGGTGCAGGCGTTTTCCTTCTTGACCCAATCGTGCGATCAAGCTCTTTTCAGGAAGCGTTGCGAGTTTGCCCAGCGTGCTAATACCCCACGACGAAAGCGTAGACATCTGCGCTTCGTTCAGTTCGAGCACGGCGAGGGGTAGCGGTGCGAGTGCGTCCCGTTCTTTCTCTTGCGGGAGGACAGTGATTGCAGCTTTTGTTGACATGCCTCGCGCCATGCACCACGCCGCATGGAAGTTCCCACTCACAGCAATCGTGGCCGCCATGCCTAGCGAACGGATTCGTTTCAGGAGTTCTTGCGCAAGTTGTCGGGGGGGTCCAAACAGTGACTCCGTTCCACTGATGTCGAGGACGCACAGAAAGGCACGTTCGAAGGTACGTGTTTCGATACGCGGCGTGAAGCCTCCGGCCACTTCCTGCACGATCGTCTGCGCGTGTGCTTCCTCCTGTGGCGTTCGTGCCAGCGCAATGACCGATGAGATGGTCTCCACTTCCACGCGCGTCATGCCATGCCGCACGCCGCGAGCCCGCGCCTTGGTGTTCATCGCGCACACAAACTCACTTGGTGGAATGCCGTCCAGAACCGCGCAGGGTTGTTCTCGCAGTGCAGGCCGCAGGCGCAAGGCTGCCTGTGCTGGAAACTCTCTTACATAGAGCGCGGCGTAGAGTTCAGGCGCTTTCATCGGCGTCCCGCCCACGCTGCATGTGTCTCCCACTCTGCCGTCGTAATCTTCGTTACCGGCTTCTTCATAGGAATGACATTGCTTTCCTGCATGAAGCGCTGGCGATGAACCTGTAGCCGATGTGTGCCTGCGGTCAGCACCGTTTTCCGTTGCGATGATTCACTGCATCCGTCGAGGTGAAGCACTAGTCCTGCGCTACTGTTCGCGCAGGCGTGCTGCGAAAGCAAAAGGACACTGGAACGTGAGTGTTCCGCCGCAGCACGATAGCGGAACCAATGCGCCAGAGGAATCCGGCTGGTGTACTTCGCGGGCAGGCTTGCCATATCCAGCACCACTGCACTGAAGCCGCCGCCCTGCAACAACAGGTCGGTCACCTTCAACGCCTGTTCAATACGCGCCCATGGCGAAAGGGGCGCGGCAGATCGAGCGTCTTGTGCCGGTCGTACCGTATGGCCAAATGCTTTTGAAGGTGCGCTAGCAACGGGATCTTTATTCGGCCTCTCCGTTCCGAAAAATCCTTCGAGCGCCCGAGCTACGCTCTTCGATTCTTGGCGGGGATGTGTACCACACCCTCCACCATGCAGACCCTTGATCGGCTCAGGACGCACCAAACAACTTTGCGGCAGTTCAAAACGAACCGGCGCCGTGTGGACACTTTCGCGGAAGATGCCGCAACGCACCCAAAGCAGATACGGCAAAGCGATCCCCGCAGCCGCCGCGCACTCCGGCTTGAGCATGTCGCCGACATCGACCCAGGCACAGACCTTGCCCCCTGCCGTGAGCTTCGCGACAGAAGAGAGAGCAAGCGATGTTCGCCCGGAACTCTCCGGCCCAACGATCTCCGTCAGGGCGCCGACCGGCAGACCGCCCTCCAGAAGCGCATCTACCGCCTGAATTCCGGTGGGTGTCGTAGGACGGACGACACGCGCACGCGGAGTCAGAGCCGATGGCATCTTGTGCGCCAGGGCGCTTTCGATCTGTACCCGAAGACTGGAGGACGAAGTCATAGCGTCTTCGCCATATCTTCGCCTATCTAGAGTGGTGCCAGTCAAGCGCCGCTTGCACTAAAAGCGTGGCAATCAGAAGCTAAGTACAACAATTAGAAGGAGAAACTTTCTTGGGTGTGGGCCTAGGCCCACACCGTTTTACTTGCCGAGCGTCCGCAGCCATGACTCCATGCTTGCCGACCAATTCCCGGAGCTTAGCCGGTGTCACACCGAATTCCTTGCTCCAATACTCCACTTCGTACGCCTCGTGGATATTGACTCTGGCCCGGTCTGCCGGACCACGATTGTTCTTGTCATCTGCCATTTCAACCTCCGGCTATCTCTCAGGAGAGAAAGCATCTGACGATAAGAAAGCCTTCGCGAACGCGAGGTTGTACTTACCTTTGAGGGAGTCGGAATGGTCAAAAAACCACCATCGCGAGCGCGGATGGTCGCTTTCATCGAAGCGATGGAATGCCTGCCGGTCTCCACTGTCCCAGAGGGGCCGGAATGGACGTATCAACTGAAGCTAGACGGCTATCGTCTGGAGGTCGTCCGTGCCGGGACCGAGACGACCTTGTATTCGCGCCGTGAGAACGTCTTGAATGCCAAGTTTCCGTATATCGCATCAGCGCTCCATCGGGTTCCGCAAGGCACCGTGATTGACGGTGAGCTGGTCGCCCTCGGCCCGGACGGAAAGCCGAACTTCAATATGCTTCAGAACTTCCGCTCCGCCGAAGAGCACATCATCTACTACGCCTTCGACATTCTGGTGCTTCGGGATCGTCACCTAACGATGCTGCCGCTTGCCGAGCGGCGCAATATCCTGCGCTCCGTCATCACACCTGCCGATCATGTGGCGCTCTCGGAAGTATCCGACCAAACCGCTACTGAGATGTTGAAGTTCGTTCGCTCTCACGGATTGGAAGGGATCGTAGCCAAGCGCACTGACAGCATTTACCAACCAGGTCTGCGGACCGGCCTGTGGTCGAAACATCGTGTCAATCTTGGGCAGGAGTTTGTGATTGGCGGCTACGTCCCTGGTACACACGGCTTCGATTCACTCGTCATCGGTTTCTATCGTGGGCGCGATCTTTACTACGCCGCGCGTGTGCGTGCCGGTTTCGTTCCCGCAACCAGGCGCGAGGTCTTCGAGCAGATCAAACACTTGAAGACAGAAAAATGTCCGTTCGTAAATCTACCGGAGAAACAAGCTGGACGTTGGGGACAGGGACTTACCGCCGAGAAGATGAAAGAGTGTGTGTGGCTGAAGCCGGAAGCAGTCGCAAACTTTGAGTTTTTGGAATGGACAGGTGCCGACCACCTGCGCCACACCAAATTTACCGGTATGCGCGATGACAAAGATCCGCGCAAAGTCGTGAGGGAGACCTAGCATGTGCGGACGGTTCAAACGAGGATCAGACAAGCAGCGTATTGCGACGGCATTTCATGTCAACGCAGGATTGGACGAGAGCGTTTTCGATGAAGGAGACGACCTGCGCCCCCAGTCCATGCAGCCTGTCATCTACACCAACGACGATGGCGAACGACAGATCGAGCTCATGCGCTGGGCGTTCAAGCTGCCCGACCGCTTGCTCTTCAATGCACGATCAGAAGGCATCGAGCGGTCGAAGTTCTGGAAAGACGCTTTTTTCACGGGACGGTGCATTCTGCCTGGCGATGCCATCTACGAATGGAAGGAAGCCGAGAAAGGTAAGAAGAAACCAAAGTATGAGTTCACGATTCCCGGTCAGCATCCGTTCGGTATGGCCGCCGTTTGGAAGCTCTGGAAGAATCCGAAGACGGATCATTGGGAAAAGACGTTCGCTGTTCTGACCGGGGAGCCAAACGAGCTGATGGCCCCGATTCATGACCGCATGACGACCTTTCTTGAGCCGCGAGATTATGAGGAGTATCTTGCGCCTTCGGAAAGACCGCCTGTTCATCTGCTCCGCATTCTTCCAGCGTCAAAGATGAAAGCTCGCTTAGTGGACGCAACACCGATCAGCAATCAACAAGTGAACCTTTTCGATAGCCAATGACTGGCAACAAGGTATTCATGAGGCTTTGAGTTTCAGCTCGGCCGCGATGACATCCAGATTCTGTGCGTCGAGCGATGCGACGTGTTCGAGCGCAACATGGTAGTCGGCATAGAACGCTTTGAAGACATCCTCAGGTGTAGAATTGCGCACAATATTCACGACTTCGTTCGTTGCCAGGGTCCGGTGCGGCGTAATCTCTTTTCCGTCGGCTTCGAGCCAGATTTCCGATTGGCCGTGATTGATTTGCTTTGCTTGCAGAAGAGTCTTGGCAGCCATGCGTCAAGTTTACAAGCGGCTGTTTCGAACATGGCACGCCGGCTATGTTCCCGTCCGGCATCGGTCGCGACTTGCACGATGGTTTCCAGATCAACGGTCTTTGCCAGGAGCAAGCCCGGAATCAAACCCCTTTGACAATCGAACATTCGTTAGCTCTGGCCGTTGTGAGGTAGAAGCCTAGTCGGTCTCCCATGTTCGAAAAACCTGTTCATAGACTTCCATGTCGATACGCTTGCCCTTGAAGACCACGCCCTCTGCTTCCAAACGTCGGCGCTGTTCCAGTGCAGCGTCTCCACGGAGCTTGATCTCACCGCCGGAACCGACAACCCTCTGCCAGGGAATGCTTAGACCGATTTCTCCTCTAAGAAACTTCGCTACGGCGCGATGGTAGAGAGGATAGCCAGCTGCTGTAGCAACCTTGCCATAGGTCGAGACTCGCCCTTTTGGTATGGAACGGATCATCTTATAGAAAGCCTGGTCCCGCTCCTGGCTTGAGCTGAGCGCCGAACGATTGAGACGGCGCTTGAGTTCTCCCGGAAGACTTGCGTACCTCATACAAAAAGAATAACTGCCCGCGCTTGTAGAAGGCGTCCTCCCGTGTATCCAGGAGACATAAGCGACATGCAGACGGTGCAAGCGTGGGCAGACAAAAGCGCATGGGAGAAGGGCGCGATCCCCGCACATGGTTTGTGAATCCAATACTCAGGTAGCACTTATGGAACAGGCAAGGTTGTTCGGCGGATCGCAAAGCAGAGAGGGTCTCGAACCCGAAGGTTTTCGGTATGAGGAGAACTTCATTACCGATGAGGAAGAACGAGGTTTACTCGAAGCACTTGGCCTCCTTGATCTGAAGCCGTTCGAGTTTCATGGCCACATCGGGAATCGACGTGTAACCAGCTTTGGACTCAAATACAATTTCAGCCGCCGCGCGGTGGAAACGGCTTCAGACATCCCGCCATTCCTTGCCGACTTGCTTCCTCGTGTCGCGAGCTTCGCCCGGTATGAGCAGCACGCATTTCGACAGGTTGGCGTCAACGAGTACCGCGCCGGAGCGGGTATCGGTTGGCACAAAGATAAAGCGGAATTTGGTGTCATCGTTGGATTGTCCTTAGGAGGGCCTGCGACAATGCGGTTCCGCAAACCACGGGGTAAGACCTGGGAGCGGGTGTCTCATGAAGTGCAACCGCGTTCCATCTACATCCTGGCGGGAGAGGCCCGCACGGAGTGGGAGCACAGCATCCCGGAGGTAAGCGACCTTCGGTACTCGATTACCTTTCGAACGCTCGCAGACTCGCTCCGAAAGTAGGCTCACCGACTTCATTCGCCGGGACGGGCTTTGCTCTTGCCCGGGGTCACGACGAGCCAGCCGAAACACGATGCAAGCAACAGCGACCCCGACGCAACCCAGAGGACAGTTCGATACGCATGGACGAAGGACTGGGTGATGGCATGCATCGCGCGGTCATCCGGCACCTTCATCGCAGCAAGCTGCAGATGGTTCGCTTGAATTTCAGCCAGCATCTCAGGCGGCAGCGAGAGGGACGCAAGTCGATCGTGGAGGGCGTGCACAAAGACCGTCACCAGAAGCGCACCAAAGGCCGCAACCGCGAGGAGCGAAGCCAACCGGGATACTGCGTTATTGATGCCGGAGGCGACGCCCGCATTGGACTTGGGGACTGCGTTCATCACGGTCGTGGTCAGAGGAGCCACTGTGACCGTCATCCCCAAGGACATCACGAGCACCGCCGGCAGGAACGATCTCCAATAGTGACCTTCCTGCGGTGCCAGGGCGAACATCGCAAAGCCCACCGAGGTGAGCAGTGGCCCAACAGTCAACGGAAGGCGGGAGCCGAAGCGTTCTACGAGGCGTCCTGCCCACCGCGACAACAACAGCATGGTGACGATGAACGGAGAAAACGCCGCGCCCGCTTGCGTCGTGGAGTAGTGCTGAATCTGAATCAGATCCAACGGAGTGAAAAACAGCAGTGCGCCCAGTGGGGCGTAGACAAAGAACGTGAGCAAGTTGGCGCCGGTGAAGTTGCGTGATTGAAATAGGGCGAACGGAAGCATCGGCGCGGGTGTGTGCTCTTCCAGGTAGCCGAGGCTCGCAAGGGCAATCGCTCCGAGCACTGCAATCGCCCCCAACAGAAGATGGCTCGCGCCGGATGGCCACTCGATCAGTGCATAAGTGATGCTGCCCAGTCCCACCGTGGTCAGGAGGGCCCCCAGCCAGTCGAGGCTGCCCGTCGCATCCTCGTTCCGCGCTTCGGGGATTTTCACGCAAAGCGCCAATACCGCCAACGCAAACGGGATGTTGAGGAAAAAGACCCAGCGCCAACTGAAATGCTGGATCAACCATCCGCCCGCAACCGGCCCAAGCGCCGCGGTGACCGCCGAAAATCCCGACCAGGTGCCAATGGCACGCCCGCGTTCGCTCTCGGGGAAGGTTGCTGTGATGAGCGCGAGACTGCCGGGCACCAGCAGGGCCGCCCCAATTCCTTGGATCGCGCGTGCGCCGATGAGCCATGGAATGTTCACTGCCACACCGCAGGCAATGGACGAAATCGCGAAAAGAAGGATGCCGTAGACGTAAATCTTCTTTCGTCCATAGCGGTCTCCCATCGAACCGCCCACCAACAGCAGTGAAGCAAGCGTGAGCGCGTAAGCCTCCACAACCCATTGCACACCAGACATATTGGTCCGGAACGTTTGTTGCAGCGCTGGCAGCGCGAGATTCACGACCGTCCCATCGAGAAACGCCATGCTCGAACCGAGGATGGTTGCCAGCAGCACGAGCCGAGCGGTCACGGATCTGGGTGAACTGTTGTCAGACATAAGGAAAGTTCTCAACACAGCTATCGTGGCTTGTCTGCGTGCCGAAACGCAATCTTCTGCAGGAAAAACAATCCCTGCCTCTTACATGCAACCTCGTGATTCAGGGAGAAGCTACGCTCCTCGCCTGTCTCCAGCCGCGTTCCACGTCTTCCGCCACCCACCACAGCGGCCTGTTCCTGCCGCAACGCGACCCTGAAATCCTGCGTGCTTGATGCACGCAAATAAGGAAACCAAGCCTCGCTAGGGGCTCTGCCCCACGCGCTCTGCAAGGCCGTTCGCCCTCCGGGTTTTGGCTCCCCCGCAAGCGGTCCCCCCAAAAAGCTGCGCTCGAAGACCTTTCCGTTTGCTACCCCCGCCTTCGCCAGGTGGCGTTCGGCATGTACATGCCGCGTTTCAACGCGGACGTGCAAAGGCCAACCACCAAGGAGAAGACAGCATGAGCAGCAAAGCCAACACCCACGTCACCGCCATCGACAGCAAAAAGCCCCTCACCAAACAGGAACTCATCGCCGCCAACATCAAGCTCTTGATTGAACAGTTGGAAGCTGGCAAGTCAGACGCTCTTACCAACTACCTCACGGCGATGAGCCGCTTTCACAATTACAGCTTTGGCAATGTGCTGGAGATCGCCCGGCAGATGCCCACGGCTACCCGCGTTGCTGGTTTCTGGACGTGGAAGAACATGGGCCGCAGCGTCAATGCTGGCGCAAAAGGCATCCGCATCCTTGCTCCCATCGTCGGCGTTCGTCGCAAGAAGGACGAAGAGGCCGAGAAGGACATCACCAGACAGAACACTCGCTTCCTGCTTGGCTTCCGCAATGCCTATGTCTTCGATATCTCGCAGACCAACGGCGTTGATCTTCCTTCCATGCACGAAGTGAGCGGCGACCCAGGCGACAACATCGACCGTCTGGCCGCATTCCTCACGAGCAAAGGCATTCAGCTTGTCTACAACCCCAACATTGCGCCAGCCCTTGGCATGAGCTACGGCGGACGCATCGCCATCCTGCCCGGTCAGTCCAAGGCCGAAGAGTTTTCGACTCTCGTGCACGAGGCGGCGCACGAACTTCTACACAAGGCAGAACGCCGCACCGCCACCACCAAGACCATGCGGGAGCTTGAAGCCGAGGCCGTGGCCTTTGTTGTCGGTAAGGCCGTGGGACTCAAGAACGAAAGCGCCTCGGCTGATTACATCCACCTTTATCAAGGCAACGCCTCACTGTTGGCCGAGAGCTTGGAAGTTATCCAGCACACTGCCAACCTCATCCTGTCCGCGCTGGAACCGCCCGTTGCAGCCGAGGACAGCGAACCTTCCACCGCAGTACCGCCGGAAGAGGTGGCGGCATGAAAACCATCCTCGCCATCTTGCAGAAGGCCGGAGGTTGGCGACTCGGCCTCTATCTCAAAATCGAAAACGCGCCGTACACGGAGCTTGTCATTGAAGCGGTGGACGAGTCTGGCCCATGTGGTCTGCCCTCTATCTCCGTCGCTCACTACGGCGAACAGAACGGCGACCTCATGCGCGACCCGGAGATGTGCTTCGAGCTTGGCCTCGCCGGTGGCGCTCACCTCAATCCGTTCTGTTGGCGAAATGACTATGTAGCCATCGAGCAGTGGAGCCGCTTCATCCGCGACGGCAACTATTGTTTTCACCCGCAGCTACACGCACAGCACGAGAGTTTCGCGAAGACGTGGGACTACAACCTGCGACAGCAGGGCTTCGCGGACGTGTTCACGGACAAGTGCATCGTCGGCTAGTCCGCTCATCTTGGAGCGGAGCCAGTTCGACCCTACCGCTCTATGACCTCAGCCCTAACCCTACAAAAAGGAGCTTTTCATCATGCAGACCCAAACCATCACACCCAACGTAGTAGCGCAGGAAGTCCCACTCTCACTTCTCACGCCGTCGAGCACCAACCCACGCCAGCACTTCAATGAAGAAGACCTCAAAGAACTGTCGGAAACGATTCGTAAGTCCGGCGTCTATCAGGCTATCCTCGCCCGCCCCAGGGAGCACGGCTTGGAGATCGTCTTTGGCGAACGACGCTATCGCGCCTCGTTACTGGCCGGGAAAGAAACCATTCCTGCCCTTGTGCGCGAGATGAGCGACGCGGAGGTGTTGGAGGCGCAACTCGTTGAGAACTTGCAACGCCGCGATGTGCACCCAATGGAAGAAGCCGAGGGATACAAACGCCTCTTGTCTCTCGCAGAGCCGACCTACACCGTCGAGCAAATCGCCGCGAAGGTCGGCAAGACCCCTGCCTACATCACCACTCGCCTAAAACTCACCGACCTGTGCGATGAGGCAGCCGCCGCGTTCTACCAAGATCACATCGGCGTTGGTCATGCGCTCTTGCTGGCGAAGCTGCCACCAGAGCAACAGTCACCCGCGCTTCTCGCGTGCTTCAAAGAGGTCTACAACGGCGGCGACAAGCCCACCCGCGTTCTTCTGCCTGTCCGCAATCTTCAGTTCTGGATTGCAACCAACGTCTTGCTCATCCTCAAGGATGCGCCGTTCAATAAGCGCGATGCGCAGCTTGTTCCGACCGCTGGCAGTTGCGCCGACTGCCCCAAGCGCACAGGCCACAACAAGTTGCTCTTCGGGGATGATCTCGGCAAGCAGGGTGACCAGTGCACCGACCCAACTTGCTATCAGGCCAAAGTAGACGCACACGTCGCCAAGGCCATCGCCGCAAAACCGGAGCTGGTACAGATCAGCACCGCGTACGGTGTGCAGCAGGAAGGCAGCACCGTCCTGCCACGCAATAAGTACACCGCGATTCGAGACGAACGCCCTGCATCGAAGGACGAGGCGAAGCGTCCTGAATACAAGGAATGCAAGTACACCACGGAGGCCATCATCACCGAAGGCAGCGATGTCGGCACCATCCACAAGGTATGCGCCAACATGAACTGCCCGGTACATCATCCCAAGCAAACCAGCGGACGGGATGAGGCCAAGTGGAAGGCCGAGCAGGACAAGCAACGCCGTGAACAAGCTATCGCCAACGCAACCGGGCTGCGCGTCCTCTCAGCCATCGGTGCCGCCGTTCCGGTGCGGTTGCTCAAGCGTGACCTCCTTTTCGTGCTGGAAAAGTTGGTCAGCATCTTGGATGAGTCGCGCATCGAGATGCTGGCGCGACAGCATGGCATCCGCCAAAAGCGTGACGAAGGAGGCGCTGCAAAAACGCTGATAGCTTTCATGCGCCGCGCCGACGAAGGTACGTTGTCCCGGCTTATAGTCGAGGCCATCATCCTTCTCGCTGCGTCCCGTCACAACGGAACGAGTGTCCTCAAGGATGCCGCTGCGTTGTACAAGGTAGACACCGAGGCCATCGGTCAGAGGGTGAAGCAGGAGTTTGCTGCGAAGGCCAAGGCGAAGAAGGAAGTTGGGCCTGCCGCCAAACCGGCCCCTAAGGCCAAGAAAGCGGCCTAACGTCACAACTTTCGAGGGGCGGCGAACCTGCCGCCTCTATTTTTTGCTGCCTAAACTCGCGCAGGAAGACACCGCTTCGGTTTCTTCCTGCGACCATCATCCCGCTTCGGCTCCGGCCCTCGCTCGCCGGCTGCGCGGCAGGAAGACGTTCCGAGGTTGTTACCAAACTCGCCAAAGCTTTCGCGACAAGTGATTCCAGTGGAGCTGAGGTGGTCCCTGAACTCTGAGTTGGGCGCTCAGAGCTTCTGGATTGACCCGATCAGGGCATGAACCCCGGCAACCTGCACCATACGTTTGAGGTTATAGGCCATCGTTGCAAGTCCAATCTCAATCCGGGCACCCTTTAGGCCGCGTAAGAGCAGTCTCGGATGTCCGAAAATTCGATACTTCATCGTTGCGAAAGGGTGTTCTACAGTTGATCTTCGAAGTCTCATGGCCGCCGGAGTTGCACGCTCTTGCATGCGGAGCAACGTTTCTTCGTGCAAGTGGCGAGTGAAGGATCGTTGCGCTGCAAGAGTGCAGTTTGACTTCAAGGAACATGTCGAGCAATCGGCACTAGCAGCTCGATAGACGATATCAAGCTCCTTCGGCCGCGTCCGTTTTCTGCGAAGAGTTTTGCCAGCAGGACAAGTGTATGTGTCAGAGGCCGCCTGGTACTGAAAGTGTTCGCGGGAGTAGAAGAGTCCGCCGCTTCTTGTATGCACGTTACGTGCAGTTGGGATGTGTAGCTCAAACCCTTTCTGCTCGCATTCTGCGGCTTGCTTTCCATTGGAATAACCGGCATCAGCCGTCACATGGAAGCTCTCCAGATTCAAAGCCCTTGCTGCCGCCTCAACCATTGGTTGCAACTGGCGATTATCAGCGGCGTCCAATACTACAGAATGCGTCACGATGACAGCGTGCTCCGCATCGACAGCGGTTTGGACGTTATACGCAGGTGCGGTTGCACCCCTCATAAGCATGAAGTTTGCTTCCGGCTCAGGATGTTCCTTCAGCTTATCCAGCGCAGCCTGCACCCCTGAAGCGTCAACTTCTCCATGGTGCTCACTGTCCGCTTTCTCCATGCCGTCAAGGTATCGCTGCAACTGAAATCGCTCGCGGGCACTGTCAATGCTCGCCACTGCCCGGAACTTGCTTCCATCGATCGCTATCCATTCTCCACGAATAAGACCACAACCTTTCGCCAATCGTACAAGTTCCGCCCCAGCAGACGTGACGCTCTCCTGATGCATGCGCCGAAACTCGGCAATCGACTTGTAATCTGGGTAGAGTCGCTCTAAGAGCCACATGAGTTCCACATTGCGTCGGCATTCAGCTTCTAAACGCCTGGAGGAACGCAGTTGGTTCAGATACCCATAAATATAAAGCTTCAAGAGTGCGCGAGGATCGTATCCGGGCCGTCCGGTCGCAGCGGGCTGTGCCCGCTCGAAACCCAGTTGAGCCATGTCGAGCTTCTCGACAAATGCGTCGATTACTCGGCAGACATGGTTTGCCGGGACTAGGTCGTCCAAGACAACAGGAAAGAGTGTGGACTGTTTGCGTCCTTCACCTTGTATATAGGCCATAAGCGACGATGTCCTCGCGATTACGAGGACATCGTCTCATCCTTACCTGTTTAAAAGATCGGACGTCTTGAGTAGATCGTGATGTTCAGCACGAGACATTGCCTAAGCGTCCGTGCATCCGCCGGAGGAGAGGCGAGATCGTCAAGCCCTGCACCAAAATAGAGAACACTACCGTGATGTAAGTCGCGGCCAACAGCAAGTTGCGTTCTCCAGCAGGTTCCTGCGGAAGCGAGAGGGCAAGAGCAACTGCCAGCGCCCCTCGAAGCCCTCCCCAAGTCAATATCGTCACATTGCCAGTCACTCTCTGACGACAAACCGCGAGTGTGCGTACTACCGCGGTTACGCTGGCGAAACGTGCAATGAGCACTACGGGAATTGCGATCAATCCTGCCGTTAGCAGAGAAAAGCTGAGAGGAAGTATGAGTAGCTGTAGGCCCAACAAGAGAAAGAGCACGACATTCATAATGTCGTCGATCAATTCCCAAAACTTCTCAAGGTGATCTCGGGTGGTCGGAGACATCGCGAAGCGCCGTGCAGTCCCGCTGACCATAAGCCCAGCGGCAACAGCTTCAAGAGGAGCCGAAAGATGAAGGTTGTCGGCTAGGACGTAACCTCCCATCGCCAGAGCAAGCGTAAGCATGACTTCAACCCGATAGCTATCGACCATCCGGATAAGGCGGTATGTGAGATATCCGAGTGCCATTCCCAGCGCGATACCTCCGCCTGCCTCTCCGAGCAACAGGGCTCCAAACGTCGCAGGGGAAGGCAAACTGCCGTGCCCCGATCCCTTAGCGGAAGCCCCTAGAAGCGCGACGAAAATCACGGCACCAACTCCGTCGTTGAACAACGACTCACCCGCAAGCTGGATCTTCAGTTCTGGCGAAGCACCCACGCGCTGCAGCATATCCAGCACCGCAATTGGATCGGTGGGCGAAATCAATGCCCCAAACAGAAGTGCTTCCGTCCAACTGATCGGGATGCTTGCGAGGTGCAAACTCGTTTTGAATAGGAATCCGACGATGACCGTCGAAATCGCGGTGGCGAAAATAGCCAAACTGAGTACAGATACGCGTTCACGTCCGAGCTGCTTGAGATCAAGTTGCAGCGCTCCAGCGAATAGAAGGAATGCCAGCATGCCGTGGAGGACCGCCTGATTGAAGTCGATTCCGGATACCAGCAGATGAGCGCTCGCCTGAAGTGCTGGGACAGTGTGCCCGCCCACAATGAGAGCGCAGGCCGCAGCCAAAGACAGGACCATCGTCCCGATACTTGTTGGCAAGCGAAGTACCCGATAACTGAGGAAGCTGAAGAGAGCACCGAGTGTGACAAGTGCGCTAAGCAGCGCGAATGAAGGCATCATGTCGGCTATCACTAGGATAGACGATTGCGGAGCGGCACACCGACAGGCCTCCGGGCGGCTCTTCAGTTGGGAAAGTTGTTCTCTCGACTTGCGGATCGGATTGGTGACAAGTTTCATAACAGCCTCGTTCCCGCTCCTGCACTTTTCCCCTTTGCTGCCTGCGGCGTTCCAACTTCCCACAAGGGCGTTGTTAGGAGATCGAGGCGGGCCGTCTTGACAGATAGTTTCCACGGATACTATAGTGATTTCCATGGAAACAATATCGCGGGTGAATTCGCGCCTATCCCAGCTTGAGAGCCACCTGGGCTACTGGCTCAGACGCGTCTCCAATGCAGTATCAGGATCGTTCGCCCGCGCCCTTCAGGAGAAACAGACTTCCGTCGCGGAATGGGTACTACTGCGTGAACTTTACGAACGCGGACAAGCTTCTCCAAGCGAGTTAGCCGATAGCTTGGGGTTAACTCGTGGCGCAGTTTCCAAAATCGTAGACAAACTCGATACGAAGGGCTGGCTCGAAACGGAGACTAAGGAGGGTGACAGCCGGTTCCGTTTGCTGTCCCTTACCTCGGCAGGACAGCGGAGCCTTCCCGTTCTTGCAGAGATTGCCGACCAAAACGATGCAGACTACTTCGATTGTCTGACTGCAAGAGAGAAGAGCATTCTGCGGGAACTGCTTATCAAACTTGCAAAGCACAACCACATCTACGATGTCCCAACCGAATAGGAGAAGCTGATGAGCAAAGCAATCGAAAACCTAATAGAAGCCACGAAATTCGCACTGGCAAACCGTCCCCGTGTGGGTGGCTTCCCATACCTGGCCGAAGTTCTTCGAAAGGCAGGCGTGACCCGCAATGTCTGGTCGCTACCATCCTGCCAGAGCCTCTACTTAACCGGGGAAGGACCAGTCGTCATGCAGGGCTCACCTTTGGTCAACGGCGCTGTCGATGTCCCTACGTTCGACGAACAGGCCATAATCAAGGCGCTACGCGTGGATCAGGCTGGTGAAAGTACATTTCCGCAGTTTCTGGATGCGACCTGGCTGGCTGGAGTCGTGCGCTATGAAGTAGACCTTGAAGCACGCACAGTGGCCTATCAGGGTTGCAATGGCGAGCAATACATTGAAGCCTATCCTGCGGTTAATACCATATAGATCGGAAGGGAGTGCCGGTCGCGCCATCCGGTAGCTATTAGGTTCTCAGGAGGCTATATGTTTCAAGTTATATTTACTTTGATTGCGGTTGTGGGCGCATCTGTTCATCTTGCATGCTCAGCGGAACGCCGGAGCAGCGGGACAGTAATTGCCGAAACATACCTACGGTATCTTCTCTTCTTCTATGTTGGGCTCATGGGAGTGCTCACAGCATATGCACATGTCTTCCGTCCCGTTGAGACGTCGGCGTCCATAGGATGGTCAACGAGCCCTTATGAATACGAAGTCGGGATGGCAGACCTTACCGTTGGCGTTTTGGGCGTGTTGTGTCTGAGATTCCGCGATAGTTTCTGGTTGGCGACAGCAATTGCAAACGCAGTCTGGTTGCTGGGTGACGCTGTAGGTCACATACGGCAGATGACACTTAACAACAATCATGCCGCTAACAACTCAGGTATTTTCTTGGTCACCGAAATTATCACGCCGCTTGTAGTCCTCGCTTTAGCTCTTTATTGCCATCGTCGGAAGGGCAGAGTTACCTGAAAGGCAGTTGGCGAGAACAATACCTCGGTCGCATTTGGTATTCAGAAGCCGACTTACCGTCAATCAACCACCCACCAAAATGGCGATCGAAGAGTTTCGTAACAGCCTCGTTCCCCCCTCCTGCACCTGTCCCGATGCTGTCTGCGACGCTGTCGCTATGATGGATGAGCACCGATAAGGCTTCCGTCATGAAGAAGAAAATCAGCCCTCCAGCAGATCAAGTTCGTGCCCTCCTAGAGAGCTTACGGCCAGAGGTCGCGACGAAGGGTACTTGCAGACCAACTCGCGAGGGCCTGTTCAAGGCCGTTCTCAAAGCATCGTTCGCACGCATTCACGAGTACGCCGAGTTTGTCCACGCTGACACGTCGGACGTTGGGCCCGGTAGCTTCTTCGGGTCAGCCCCGCTACGGCAATGTTGCGAGGATTTGATCGCCCTAAAATACCTGGCGATGCTCAAGCGCAAAGACCGAGACAAGGTGATTCAGGCCCTAATGGTCATCAGCACGGGTAAAGCTTCCGAAAAGCAAGGGGAGTTTTTCAAACGTAATCATCCTTACCAGCCGGTGCTAACCACCACATTCGAGCCGCCTGCCATCGACAAGGCAAAAGGCGTCCTCAATGAGGTCGGTAGTAGAACGGGCATGTGGAGGACGGAGAACAAACTGCCTCCGATTGAACAGATGGCCAAAAAGGTCATGCTATCTGAGCTCTACGAATATCTCTATGCCGCCACGTCCGAGATCGTTCACTTCAACGTGCGAATTGCCCTTCGTAGTGGCTGGGGCACCGGTAAGAACGAATTCAGTTTCTCGCCATCGAACTTCGCGAAATTCTACGGTCAGTTTAGTCGTGTGTACGCCGCTTACATCTGGATTAATTTCTGTCGGGTCTTTCGTTCCGCTCTTCGGTTGTCTTCGGAGTTCATGTACGCCGTCGATGCGGTGGAATTGGCGATCGAAGGCGTCAATCGGTGGCCGGAGCTCGTGACGTACGAGGAAATGAACTTACCCCAGAACGACAACATCATTTTGAGGGCACTTTTGGCGGTGCAGCAGGGCGAGCGCGTCGAAAAGCTGCGAAAAAAACACGCCCGGCGTAAAACACGAATGCAAAGTGCGAGCTCGTAGGTGGTTCTCGATATCATTTCCAGATGGAGACTCCCGGACAACACTCGATCCAAGGCGATGTTAGCGAGATCATTCATCCAGAGCTTGAGAGGTTCGCCAACAGCTTCGCAACCGAAGCCGTTCTTCATTCTCGCTTGGACACGTTGTTTTCCAAGATTCCGAATGTTTCTGGGGTAAAGGTCTTGCAAGGCACCCAGGAGTACGGCAAAGATCTTGTGTTCTATGAGAAAGGAACGTGCGGCGAAAGACGACTTGTCGCCTGTGTCGTTAAGAACGATAAGATCTCCGGTTCTATTGGAGCGCAGTCCGGGGCCACGAGAGTCCTGTTGCAGGTTCGCCAAGCTCTCAGGAACCCCTACACTGGAACGAACGGGGAATCTGAGTTCGTCACTCATGTGTACGTAATGAGTCCTTGGCCATGCTCGCAGGAAGCAATGAACTCGATCAAAGGAGAACTTGAAAGCGCCAAAGGCCAGGTGGCCTTCGTTTGTGGTCGCGATCTATTCGATCTTTTTCGTCAGCATTGGACCTCCTATATCTATTTCGAGTCCAACCTGCTCTCGCTGTATTTAAGTTCTCTGGCTCATCTCGATGAGAACTCAGCTTTCTCCAACCTGATGACCCGCGGCGGCTTCACCATCGACGGCATCAGCTCTCTGAGTCGGGTTTACATTCCTCAAAACTTCCGCGAAACCATCCCACGCTTCACACTCGCTAGTCCTTTTCCAGGGTGGAGAGGGCTCGATATCCCCAGTTCGCAAGGCGATCTTCGCCTGACAAAACGTCTGTTTGAGGATTCAAAGACACTGATCCAAAGTGCACGACTCTGGTCGCGGAGACCTGAAGACCAGCTTGCAGAGCTAAGCGCATCGATTGATCAGTTGTCCGACGCCGTCTCACACGTGTGGAAACAGCACTATCAAGCTGCAGTCGATCGCGCTCGCGACGCCGAAGAACTCTCGCCGAGCGAGCGAAAGTTCGTGGCCACCTCACTGGTTGATCGCTCGCACGACAGAGTCGTAAACAAGATCGAAACCGCCTTTCGCGAACTTGCGGAGGAGTTTCAGAGGATGGCAGAAGAACTTTCGAGAGTCGTTCCCTCGTCTGACGCCAACCAGCTCCGTTCCGAGCCCTATCTGATCTTCAGCAGGCTGAAGCTCGCGAGCATCGAATACCCGTGGGTCGTTCACATGGACCCTAACGACCATACGATCTCGTTCGATCAAAATCTGCTTGATAAGTACAAGGGGCCCCTCCTCATCGCGGGCGCAGCGGGTTACGGCAAGACCTCGTTTTGTCGCATGGCGACATTGAGGGATTCCACGCGCTTCGCTGAGAAGAGCCAACACACGCTTCCGGTTTACGTGCAACTTTATCGATTGAACACGCAGGAGCTTCAGGCACAACAAGATCCCGTCGAGGCCTTCATCGATTCAACGGAACTTCGCCGCTACGTGTACGAAAAGCTAACTTCTGGCGAAGACATATCACTCCGCTTTTACCTCGATGGATTAGACGAGGTGACAGACGTGGCGGCCAGGACCAACATCATGCGGCTTGCTCGCATTGCAGCGATCGACCGGAACTTCCAGATCGTGGTGACGTCCCGTGAGCATGTGGTTGGGTCGAATCTCGATTGGCTCCCTCGGCTTTCACTCGCACCCTTCGACGACGTCCAAATGGCTACCTTGGCGCACAAGTGGTTGGACAAGGCGGAATGCGCTCGTTTTCTCTCGGAGCTTGATACCGCTGGAGAGCTTAAGCGGATTATTCGTGTCCCACTTCTCGCGAATCTCACCTTGGCTATTTTCAAGGAGATCGGCGCCCTACCCGAGAGCACAACCCGGCTCTATGAGATGTTTGTCCAGTTGCTTTGCGGTGGATGGGATTCAGCGAAGAACATCCGCCGTGACTCAGAGTTCGGAGCTGGACCAAAGAGAACGGTTATAACCCGCGTAGCCTGGATGGCGCACAACTCTCGCTTGCGGGACTTCACCGAAGCAGATTTCAAGAGCGCCGTTGGGCAGACGTTGAGCGGCTTGACTGCACGTGCTTCCGTGCTGCTACGGGAATGCATTCATGATGGCATTCTTATTCGAGGGGGAGATCGTTTCGCGTTCGCCCATTTGTCGTTTCAAGAATTCTTGGTCGCAAATCACTTGAATGACCCGCGGGGCTATCGCCAGCGCCAAGCGCTCAGGGAATATCTTGAAGGAGACTCATGGTGGACCGAAGTCATGCGATTCTTCATCGCTGGGGCAGAAGATCCAAACGAAACAGCAAAATGGATCGTTGATGTCACCGAACACATCTCAGGACGAGGGCAATCACACCCCACGGAGATCAAGAGTCGGGCCGATGAGCTCATCGATGGGCTTGAAGCGCACCACAAAGGTTTCCGACCGGAGAAGAGAACGAAGAAATCTCTACAGCGGCTTAAGCCCCGCTGACATAGAGCTCAGACCGAGACGATCTGTGGCCAGTTCTCATTCGTCATCCATGGCGTTGCGGATGATGCAACCTATGTGTCGCTTCCGCGGTAGAACGGGCCTCAGGCGCGCTGTCTGAAGCGCGCATCCGGACAGAATTGTTCCGACGGTGTAGCGCCTCGTTACCCCGTTCCTGCACCTTTCCCCCTTCACTGCCTGCGGTGGTCTGCAAGAACAAATGTCGCGTCTCCCCACCGTATCGATAGCTTCTCGTGGCAGAAATGGAAGCTTTTATGTCACTTGTGGTTGATTCAGAAACTCGATAATCGTATCTCCCGTAGACACGATCGACTAAGTGGCAAGGGCACCAGGCTCGCAGATCGTTGCGTCGCAACATCCATCCGACCAGAGTCGCGGGTGTGGGTATATGGAGGTTGTGGACGCGTGGAGAGAGATAACCACTTCTATGGCTGGCACATTGTTACAGCCGCATTCGTTGTGGCGGTGTTTGGCTGGGGGCTAGGGTTCTATGGTCCGCCGGTTTATTTGGAAGTGGTACGCCAAACCCGCGGGTGGCCTGTCGCGCTCATCTCCGGTGCCGTCACCCTGCATTTTGTGGTCGGGCTCCTAATCATCCCTGGACTTCCGTCTTTGCATCGGCGCTTTGGACTACCAGCCGTCACCTTTATCGCCGCACTTTGTATGGCATCCGGCGTTCTAGGATGGGCTCTCGCGAGGACGCTGCTACAGCTTTACGTAGCGGCGCTACTCACAGGCGCAGGATGGTCAGCCCTTGGAGCCGTCGCTATCACCGACATCGTTGCGCCTTGGTTCGTTACCAAGCGTCCTTTGGCCCTGGGGGTGGCTTTCAACGGCGGAAGCGTCGGCGGAGTCATCTTCTCGCCGCTTTGGGTCATTCTGATTCACAGGATCGGTTTCATTCCTTCAGCACTAACCGTTGGAACGATCATGGTCATTGTCCTAGGTGCCCTGGCAGTATTCGTCCTAGGACGGACCCCGCTGAGCTTGGGGCAACATCCGGACGGTGAGCCCGAGGAAACTGCGTCTGGATTGATCAATCCAGTTCCCGCGACCGGCCCCATTGCGGTTCGAGAGTCTCTGTCGCGGGACCGCGCCTTTCTAACGTTGTGCAGCGGCATGACGTTGGCTCTGTTTGCGCAAACGGGCGTCGTTGCTCATCTTGTCTCGGTGCTCGTACCGGCCCTCGGCACCCAAGGCGCAGGCTGGGCAGCGGGCCTTTCCGGTCTCGCAGCTGTCATCGGGCGACTTCTCGTTGGCTGGCGTGCCGCGGGCACTTCTGACTGGCGCGTGATTGCTTCTGTCAGCCTCGCGTTCCAGGTTGCAGGTTGTGCGGTCTTAGCTCTCACCGGAGGGTCTCACATCGCGCTCATGGTCTCGGGCGTTGTACTGTTTGGTTTCGGCGTCGGGAATGCGATCTCGGTGCCACCTGTCATTGCCAACCTTGAGTTTTCTCCGAAGGATACAGCCCGCGTGGTTGCGTTGATCGTAGCCATCTCTCAGGGAGCGTATGCGGTGGCTCCCGCACTCTTCGGCGTACTGCGACAAGTTGGCCCGACTTCGATCATCTTCTTCGCCGCTGCCGCGATTCAGGTGATAGCAATCGTGGCATATCTCGCCGGACGGGATAGAACGAAAGCGCTAGTCGGCGAGCCGCTTACCGAGAACGAGTCCTTAGCGATTCACTGAAGCGGACGGGCTCCGACGGGAATCCTTGGAACCACATCACTATCGAGTCGCACAACAGCAGAGATCGCTGTTCGGCGCATGGCAAGCTGGCAGAATATGCGCCTTTATTGACATTTCTTGCGGTGCTGCCGACGCATCCACTAGGTGGCGGTTGAGTGACTCGACCGGGAGGCAATGATGACATCTTCTGCTAATAGTTTGGACATAGTTCGTGACAGTTCCCAGGATGCAATTCGAGCGGGTTTCGATGAACTTGAAAAGTATCTGCACGCGGCGCCAGCGGGTTCCGCAGTCTTAACTCCAGGGCAAGCCCCGCCTTCACATTCCAGCACTGCAGACGACCCTGCGCGCGTTGGGCTTGATGAATTGGAGAGGACCGTGCAAGCGGCTCGGCACAATCTGCACAGCGCCGCTTGAGGAGAGCCTTACGATCTAGCGACAACGTCAGATGACACCCTAGTCAGTCAGACGTTGTCGCAAGCAGCGCAACTCGGGAAGACCGGCTGAGGGGAATGAATCGATCCAATGCCGCTCTCAGTTTTCAAGGTTGGTCTCGAGAAGTTGAGAGGTAACGGTGGACATCCGAGATGACCACCGACCCTTCTCCTACAGCGGAGGCAATTCGCTTAACCGAGTTCGCACGTACGTCTCCAATTGCGAAAATGCCGGGGGCACTAGTTGCATATGGACCGCTTGTCGATCCATCGGCGACGTTTGTCATCACAAAACCCTTGGTGTCCAGCATGACCGTGCCGTACAGCCAGCCTGTGTTCGGTTCAGCGCCGATCATGACGAAAACGACTCCGGCCTCGCGAGCGATGTCCTCGCCGGTTAGGCTATTGCGCCAAATGACCCGACTCAAAGATGGCTCTCCTTCAAGCCCCACGATTTCGGAATTCGGATAAAGCGTGATGTGTCGAGACTTCTCAATCCGCGAGATCAGATACTGGGACATTGTGCTGGCGAGGGAGGCTCCCCGCACGATGTGGTGCACATGCTTGGCAATGCCGGAGAGGAACAGCGAAGCCTGTCCTGCGGAGTTTCCGCCGCCTACAACGATCACCTCTCGGTCTTTGCAAAACACGCCTTCCATAGGCGTCGCGGCATAATACAAGCCGCGATTCTCATAGGTCCTATAGTTCTTGACCTCAAGCGTACGATACTGCGCACCGGTCGCCACGACGACGGATCGCGTGCGAATCGTGTGACCGCCGGCCAAAGTCAACTTGTGAATGCCATCTGTGGGGTCGATGGTTATCACCTCGCGTGCGATTGCGAAGTCTACCCCGAATTTGAGAGCTTGCATCTGAGCGCGGGTCGCAAGCTGCTGCCCGCTAATTCCTGTCGGGAACCCCAAGTAATTTTCGATCTTCGAGCTTGTTCCAGCTTGACCTCCTGGAGCGACAGCCTCAATGACTACCGTCGAAAGCCCTTCGGATGCTGCGTAAACGGCGGCAGCCAGTCCTCCAGGCCCCGCGCCGACTACCGCGACATCGAAAACGATCGAGGCATCAGGGATTTCCGTGATGCCTAATTCGTCCGCCAAGGCGGGGATTGCGGGGCGTTCCAAGCGCCGACCGTCGGGCAAGAGAACAATCGGATAGGACCTCGCAGCATCGCTCGCGTCGAGATCGTCCGGTGTCAGTTCGGTTACGTGATGGGGATAGGTATTGCGAAGAAAGAATCGCCGAAGAAGGATCATTTGAGGGTCGTCAGGAAATCCTTTCAACGTGACCCCACTCACGGCCGCCTCAACGATCCGTAGCCGACGCCAGACGGAAGCCTGAACAAGAAGGTTGGCGATATCTCCTTCGGCACGCATCAACTCCCTCAACTTGTTTCGCGGAATACGCAATAGTCGACTCCGCGCGATCGTCCGGGCCTCGACAACGGCGCCTTGGGAATTGAAGAGGTTGAGTTCTCCACTGAAATTCAATTCACGGATCTGGTTATAGACCCTGCTTCCGCCCTGAGCGTCGGGCAGGATGATGTCTATACCGCCTTCCAGCACGATGAACAGATCGATATTCCGATCGCCATGACTGTATAGACAAATGTCGGCATCTACATCTTCTTCTTCCCCATAAGATCGAAGTCGCTCAAGCATGTCCTCCGATAGTTTCGGGAAAGCGAGATCCGGGCGAAACCGTGTGCCGACTGAATTGAGAAACACAGTCTCCTGCGTTTCATCATGGCCGCTGAAAATATCCGCATCGCTCATCAAATCAGAATAGCCGTCTTCGTCGGCAGACTGCATGGCTCAGTAGCTATGCCAATCGCTTGCTAAAGACACCACGTACGCGAGATTCGTGATCTTTAGCAGCAGCAATGGTTCGCGAACACGCGACTGGCAAACTCTTCATTTATGCGATAGTGTGGCCGAATTGTGTGAGGTCGCAGTCGAACCAGAGGCTATCGAGCTAACAAGTCGGTTGAAAACGTGCTGCAGCACTCATCCAGTGTGTGGCAGTTATTGCGCCATTTTTGTCAGTAAAAACCAAAGAGTAAAGAGCCTCAATCCCGCCAGTTTCGACGTCAGCGTTGAGGCAGCTGTCGGGTTCCGATTTGAAGACAACTACACTCTCACGCTCGATCCACTGTCGCGGTCAGCAGCGCTCAAATAAACTCATCTACGTAGGGGGGTGAGCATCCATGGGGCATTCGCAGGCAGAAAAAGCCGAGACCCATCAGCGGATCGTGAATTTGGCTGCGAAACGATTCCGCGAATATGGTCTAGAAGGAATCAGCATCGCAGACTTGATGGACGAAGCCGATGTAGCTGTTGGAGGCTTCTACAAGCACTTTGCCTCGCGCGATGACTTGGTCGTGGAAGCGCTTGCTGCCGCGAGCTTCGAGATGGACGATTCGCGACCCACAAAGCAACGAACACTTAAGAAGACCATTGGAGCGTATCTTTCGAAGAACCATCGCGACGACCTCGAAGACAGCTGTCCTGTCGCGGCTCTTGTGGGCGATGTTTTGAGGAGCTCCGATGGGGCACGCAAAGTCTATACGGACCGAGTTGAGCGTCGTTTCGCCGACATCGCTGAACAGCTCCCTGATGAGGGCCGCAGACAAAGGCACGCAAAGGCGATCTTGATCTGCAGCGCCTGTGTTGGCGCAATCGGACTTTCGCGTGCCGTCTCGGACGCTGACCTTTCCGATCAGATTCTGAAGACCGTTGCGAAACAATTGTCGGACATCTTCAGCAAGAACGATTGACATCGCCATCTAGCAAAGCACGACTGCCGAGCCTGGAAATGACCTGCTCGGCAGTCGCGAAAAGCACACTTTGGGTCCGGCACCAAACAGCCCCTTATCCCGCATGTGATTGTTTGGCTGCAGGCGCTAGAACATCGGGTTGGTGTTCTTCGAGGCGTCAGGGATGCCTTGAACTACATCCCAGTGTTCTACAAGCTTTCCATCCTTTACCCGGAAAAGATCAACACTGACATCACCATTCTTACTGATGAGGCCAGTCCAGCTGGCATGCACGGCGACAAGATCACCGTCGGCCAGCACATGCCTGATGTCCCCCTTGGCGTTGGGAAAGTTTGCCAGAAAGGCGTTGATGTATTTCCGCAGGCCTTCTACGCCGTCCTCACTAGCAGGGGTGTGTTGTACATAGGTGTCGCCCACGTATCTTGAGATCGCACCGTCGACGTCGCCGTCAAAGTGCGCTTCTTTGTAGAAGGCGAGCACGGTTTTCTTGTTCTGCTCTGCAATGGTTTCGGTCTTCATGATGATCTCCAGTCGGATTGTCGCCGGGCCGTCGTGGCCGGAGCGAACCGGCAGCCTGAGAGCGCGGCCAGCGCTAAATCGTCTCCGGGCTCTCTCTGCGAGCATTGGGGAATGCACGAGAGATGGCCCGGTTCGACGCCTGTGGTCGGCTTATTCGCCGGGGAAATTCTGCGCGTCAAACTTGTCGCTTTGAACGATGTAGATTTCGCAAGGTATTTTGGACACGCAGGCGGTGATGTGTTTCTCCTTGCCGCGCTGATACCAGTAGGAGCCGGGGCCTAGCTTGGCTGGCGTTTCACCGCGCTTGTAGTTTTCCATCTCACCTTTGATCACGACGGCGTAATAGTCGTAAGTGTGGGTGTGAACGTAACTCGTGAAACCGGGATCAAACCGGAAGAACGCTCCATGGGCGCCCTTCGTCACGTCTCCCCAGACATTTGAATATTGAATTCCCTTGTTCGGAGTAGCTCCTTTCGCTCCGCTGTCTTGGAATTTGTAGTGCGTCGAAGGCAGCGACACCGACTGCCCGTCGTTCAACGGCGGGTAGGCCGGAACCTGAGCAGCACACGAGGCAGCGGCGAACACAGAAGCTACGGCCATGAGGGCCATGCCCACTTTGAAGTTCATATTGACTTCTCCTCCTTAGAGTTAGGTGCGATATTGTGCTGGGTTCTATTCCCGTCGCACCCTCCGGGCCTCCCGTCCAACATCTGGCTGTACTTTGAGTCTCTTGCTAGATCAGTGCGCGGTGGCCAGCGCCTCGATGAACTTGGCGGCCAGCTCGTGGTCTGACATGGGGTTTTGGGCGGTGATCAATTCGCGATCGACAACAACGTATGAGGTGAAATTATCCGCGTTGAGGACTTTGGCGCCAGCGGCTTCGAGCGCATCGGGCATGTTGAAGATCAGCTTCTTGTGGAAGACATTCTCCTCGGCATACTCTTCTTCACTGCGCGAGAAGACGGTCATTTGGTAGCCGGCATACTGCCAGTCCTTGACCAGTGCGTGCGCCTTTACCTTGTCGCCTTCAATTAGCGCCGCGCGGAACTCACGCGCATTGTCGAGCGCAGCAAGGATGCTGATTGGACCGTGACAGATGGCCGCGGTGGGCTTGTTCGCCTTATGGAAGTAGCGCAACACTTCGCCCGCGGCAGGATCCTGCATAACGTCGACGATCGGCGCATGGCCACCGGGGAAGAAAACGCCCGCGAAGCGATCCAGACCGACCTCGATTTCGGATCGGATGGTCCGGCCATCGTTCATCGCAGGATTGTTGTTGAAGAAATTGCGTGCTCGGGTGCGGGCGGCGTCGTCATTCGCGAAATAGATCAGAGCATCGGAGTCCTGATCCATGTGCGGCTTCTCGCCGGTTGGGGTGGTGAGAACGAAGTCGTATCCTGCGGCGACGAGCGTCATCAGGGGAACAGCGGTTTCGTTCAGAAACTGGCCGATGGTGATCGTGCCGCCGCCCTGTGCCTCAAGCTGAATGCCGTTCGAACCGATGACGAGAATTGTTCCTTTACTCATAAGATGCTCCTGTCTTGAAAGAGAAAGCCGTGGGCTATCCGTTGAATGGAAGAAAAGCTTGAAAATTTGGCTGTTGGCCGAAGCCTGCCCATGTAGACCCTTCATAGAGGTCCAAAGCAGGGTTGGCGAGCAGGTGCTATGCCTTCGCGGCTTCAATCATCCGGTGGACGGTTTCTTGCGTAGTCCAAACCGCGTTTGCCATGAATCGCCAGTTGATCATCGCCGCGTCGTATCCGGCACCTTCTTCATTCGAAGCCGCCGCGACCGCATCGCGAACCATCACGACTTCCAGGCTGTTCTGGATGAGATTGCGCATGTGGTCTTCTAAACAAAGATTCGCTACAGGACCCGCCATGATGACCTTTTCGATCTTGTGACGGCGCAGCATGTAGACCAGGTCGCTGGTCGGCGCGTAGGTGACATGGCGCGATACGATGGTTGTCCCAGCATCCTCCATGTACTTGCGGAAACGATCGGGGATATCCGCGCCACTGCCGGCCACGCCGTCGAAATGCAGCGGGCTCTGGCGCGCCACTACTCCTCCCTTTAATGCGAGATCTTCCATCGGACTGAGGCCCGTTTTCCCCTTGTGATCGTGTGGGAAGAAGTAATGGGGTGACATGAACACGGGGAAATCGTGGTCTTTGGCGGTCTGGAGCAGTGTTTCCAGGTTGCCATTGACGTTGTTACGCTTCATGAGCTCTTCGATCATGACGTAATACTTGCCACCTTCGGTGAGGAAGTCATTCTGGATATCAACCAGAACGAGCGCCGTCCGATCGTTGTTGATCTGCATATCGACCTTGTGTTCGAACAACATTTTGGGTTCCTTTCATTCAACAAGCTTGGCGTGAGGGAGTTAGAGATTCCCAGACAACATAAACACTGCCTATCTCTTGTTCATAGACAGGGGCCTCATCTGGAGGTCGAGTATACGCCAGATATTTATAAGGGAGCCTATTGCTCAGAGGCTTGCTCGTTCATCGGATTTTGCGGATAAGAGCGGTCGCTTCAGCGCAGATTGCCGGCTTCCAATCGAGATCGAGAAGTCGTCAGAAGCTGCCATTTACGCCACTTCTAGCGTGGGTGCCTGGAAGTCCTGGCGAGTAATTCAGACCAATACAAAGTCACGTCAGCGTCGAGCATAGGTGGCAGAAACTGCCTGCTTTTTGTCAGACTGAGCGACCTTCTCGTCCGGCGACGAAACTCGCCCTCTCCAGGTTCAGTAGACGTGCCTTAACCTCAAGGCCCCCCGCAAATCCTGTGAGCTTTCCTGAATGCCCGATCACCCTATGACAAGGAATGATGATGCTCACGGGATTCCGAGCATTCGCTGCTCCAACGGCTCTGGAGTGGTTCGGCCTTCCCAACCCATTCGCGATCTGACCATAGGTCCTGGTCTCGCCAGAGGGAATATTCAAGAGAGCTTTCCACACTTCTTTCTGAAAGAAGGTTCCCCTTATATCGAGTGGAACCGAAAAAGCAGTTCGCTCTCCCGCGAAGTATTCAGCGAGCTGCCTCTCGGCCAAGTCCAGCGTTGGATGATCCCCCGGTGCGAGCGGACCCAGCGGAACACGTGCCGGATTGTCGTTTTCCCATAGAAGAGCGACTATGCCGAGGTCGCTCGCCACAAGTGTGAGCTTGCCAACTGGCGAATCACAATACCTATACAACAGACTCACGAGATCTATTCCTTTCTTCAGCGAAGCTCGCCCACAACGCAACGGCGGCGTAAGCGCGCCATGGGCGAACAGAATCAATTTGAATCCCGGGGTGACGCTTCAGCTCCTGCTTCAGACCATAGTCAGAGGACGGGAAAGCATCGTCATCGTCGAATCCTCGCATCGCTGCATACTCGGTGGTCCACTTTCCTACACCGGGAACAGACTGAAGGGTCTCTCTAAGTGCGGCTACGGAAGGCGCTTCTTTGCCGTCAAGTGTTCCATCCGCGACGGCTGTCGCGAGAGCTCGGATCGTTGCTCTTCTTGCGATGGAGGTACGAACGCTCGATAGGTCCGCGAGCAGCAATTGTTGAGCTGTCGGGAAAAGAAAGATATCCTCGGAGGTTTCCGGATGCCTCATCACTGTTCCTGCAGCCCTCATCAACTCGCCGGTCAACACGCGTCCAAAACTCACCGAAACGAGTTGGCCCAGAATCGTGGTCACCAGAGCCTCAAAGCCATTCCAAGACCGTGCGACACGGAGCCCAGGGTGTTGCATCCAAAATCCCGAAAGATAGCGATCCGTCTTCATCGCTGCATCAAGATCCTCTGGCTTCACCTCCACATCGAACATTTTCCTAACCCTTGCTTCGATCTCGACGATGTCTTCCGCGGTCGCATTCCAAATGACTAGCCGGAGGCACAGAGACCTCGGAGCGTGCGTGACCCTAAACCATCCCAACCCTTGTCCGGTCGGCACGACGCGTCCGAATCCGTCATTGTCAGCCGTTTCAAGGTACGGAATCTGATGAGCTCGAAAATATCCCAGGACACTTGCCCAATCGTAGGGCGGCCAGTATCGAAGCATCCTTCGAACGGATGGGCTGGAAGTGGTCTCGGACCTAGGTGTCATCTGAGGTGTGCGGTGAGCGGGGCCTACGCGGGTGCGGACTGAAGGAATTCCGTCCAAAGCTCCTACTTTGGCTCGCGCGCGGGGCGACGCAGTAGCTCGCCTTTGCAATTTGGACACCTGCCTGCAAGCGGACCGCAGGCGCATCGCTCACAAAAGGTGCATTCGTAGGAACAGATCATCGCGTCCCTGGCATTCATAGGTAACTCGGCATCACACCGCTCACACTTCTTCTTCATTTCCAGCAAGGCAGGTTCTCCATCAGGGCAGATCGTTTGAGTCCAGTTCTCACAACATTGAGGTTCGACGAGCGCATTGCACCGGTACTAAACAGTGCCGAAGCGTTCGCGGTATTCCTTAGGCGTCATCGATAGCTGCTGAAGAAACGCTCTCCGGAGAGACTGCTCATCCCGGAACCCGGTGTTGCGCGCTATCGCTTTCAAAGGCAACTCTTTTGCCTCCAGATGTTGTCGAGCAGCTTCAACACGAAGCGATTGCACCCAACGTGCCGGCGTGGTTCGAAAGTGGATTTCGAACTGACGAGCAAACGTACGGGGAGTCATCGCAACCACTTTTGCCAGCGTATTCACGTCGAGTGTCTGGGTGAGCCGCGTTTTGGCCCACGCCGGAAGATCACGCATCGGCGTTCCACTGACATCTGCCTGTTGTGCGAGCAAGGTGCTGTACTGCGCTTGTGTTCCAGGCCTTCTCAAAAACAGAACCATGTGACGAGCACAGGCCGCCGCTACATCATGACCGAAGTCCTCCTCGACTAGTGCAAGCGCCAAATCGATGCCCGCGCTGATGCCTGCAGTGGTGTAGGTCTTCCCATCTTTGATGAAGATCGGATCGCGTTCGATCGTCAGACTGGCGTAACGATCTGCCAGCTGGTCGATATAGCTCCAATGGGTTGTTGCTCGCTTGCCGTCGAGCAAACCTGCGGCCGCCAGCATGAACGCGCCGGTACATATCGAAGCGAGACGACGCACGTGAGCAGAACGTCTGCGCAACCAGCGGATGAGTTCGGGGGGATGAAATTCGATCATCGCCCCTTCTCCACCAATTGCGATCAGCGTGTCGATTGGTCCGACATAATCTGCGTAGAAGCAAGCATTCCCGAGAGTGAAGCCTCCTACACTCTGTACCTCGGAGGTCGGCTGCATTGACAAAATCTTGAGTGCGTACTGTTGCTTGCCATTAACTTGTGGGTTGGAAAACACCGACGCTGGCCCCATCAGATTAAGAAGCTCAAACGGAGAGGCCACCAGGAAAGCGATGACTCGTGAGCGGGTTGCCATAAGTAGATTTTACTATGGCAGTTTATGCCCTAATTATGTCAGTTCTGCCACTGTTGTTTGTGTCAGGATTTGACTGTATTTCGTCATGTTTAGTGTCTAAAGATCAGCCTTGACTATCCTCCGCGATCGTCGCGCTTGGCTGAGATCACCTACGTAGTGCGTGGGACAGACAGACTGCGCCACCTTAGGGCCGCCACGTCGGGGGCGGCCCGATGTCTGTCTGCTGTATCCCGCAGACCGCTGAGCATCGATGCGAATCGACAAGTGTTGAAGTGCAACAACAGTGCTGATACTTCCGAGACAGCGCTGCACGGAGGATGTGCCCATTGTCTGGTTGGCAGAATATGACTGTTTTATGTCAAGTCTGCCGGAGCCAGTTCACATCTTTAACACTGCGCAAGACGAGATGCCGTTTTGATTCGTTGGAAATCTGCAGGGAGAAGGAGAAGCAATGGCGACGCAACAGAGCAAGAGTGAAGAGTTCCGTAAGCTGCACATCGCGGGCAATCCGCTTGTCATTTACAACATATGGGATCCTGGCAGCGCCAAGGCTGCACTTGCAGCCGGAGTAAAGGCGATTGCGACTAGCAGTTGGGCAGTTGCTGAGGCGAACGGGTTTTCAGACGGCGAGCAAACTCCGATCAACCTAGCTATTGAAAACCTGCGACGCATCGTTAACAGCACAGATTTGCCTGTGACCGTTGATCTAGAGAGTGGCTACGGCGCTACACCTGGGGACGTTGGCGAGACTATCGGACTCGCAATTAATGCCGGTGCTATCGGCTGCAATCTCGAAGACAGCTTCCCATCAGACGGCACGTTGCGAGAGATCGCGGATCAGACTGCGCGTATCGCTAGTGCCCGTCAGGCCGCCGACAAACAGGGGCTTGCGTTCTTCATCAATGCAAGAACTGATGTCTTTATCAACACGCCGTCCAGTGAGCACACCATCGCAATGCTGACCGAAGCGCTCAAGCGTGCTGAAGCTTATAAGAAGGCCGGCGCCGATGGACTGTTTGTGCCAGGGCTCATCGATCTCACCCTCATTAGCAAGTTGACAGAAGCGTCAACTCTACCGATCAACATCTTGATCGGGGGTTCAGGCCCCTCTATCTCGTCATTGGCCGAAGTCGGTGTCGCGCGTGTGAGCTATGGCGGAACTCCTTATGCCGAACTGATGGGTACGTTTGAAGACTCTGTTCGCTCCGCTGTAAGCAAAGCGTCCGCATGAGAACAAGCGATGCGGAGGTCCCGACGTGTTTTGCCGGAACCTCCGCTCACTGGTTGTCCCAGATCGCCTGAGAGCCGTATGGGTCGTATTGCAACGGGACAACACAACGAGCATTGATGGCCGAGAGGCCACTTGAGTGAGGAACAATGACAAACAGAATTGATCAACCCGAACTTGGGGCGCTAAGCGGCTCACCTATAAACCGGCGCGGCCCTAAGTTCTGGATCGGCACCGTGGCTATCGTGGCTGTAATCACAATCACAATCGTTGTTGGAGTGCGTTTCTTCGGTCGAGGCACCGTCCAAGCTGCTCCACCGAATCCTCCCGTTGTAACCGTCAGCGAGCCGCTTCAACGTGACCTCGACTCACGGCTTCAATTCTTAGGTCAGTTCTCGCCGGTAGAGCGCGTCGAGTTGCGAGCACAAGTCGGCGGCACGCTGACGAGAATTGGCTTCAAGGATGGAGACGTTGTGCGAAAAGGCGATCTCCTGTTTGAAATTGATCCGACGCAGTACCAGATCAAGTTGAGTGAGGCCACGGCGCAGCTCGAAAGTGCTCAAGCCAGGTACGATCTTGCGACGAAGGAACTGACTCGCGCGCAGACGTTGCAGCAGACGGAAGCTGGAACAGTCGAGAACGTAGAACAGCGTGCAGGAGAGCAACGAACAGCACAAGCTGCCATCAACGCAGCACAGGCGCTCATCCGTGACGCTCAGTTTGATTTGAATCACTGCCGCATCACCGCCCCGTTTACGGGACGTATGGGAAATCACCTTGTCTCGATGGGCAATCTCGTTTCCGGCAGCCGGGCGGGAGCTGGAGCGACGACGCTTCTTGCGACGATAGTTTCTTTGAATCCGATCTATCTTGATTTCGACATGAGCGAGTCGGACTATCTGACGTTCGAGCGTGAGCGAGCCAAGCAGAAAGGTGGCCTCGCCCAAAGGGTAGACGCCGCGTTGAGTGATGAGAGCGAATTCAGGCACGCAGGCACTCTCAACTTCATCGACAACAGCCTTGATCGTTCGAGTGGAACCATCCACGCACGCGCCATACTCCCCAACGGTGATCTTTTACTTACGCCCGGTGTTTTTGGCAGGGTTCTGCTTCCGACTACGAAGCCTACATCCGTGTTCCTCGTTCCTGATGATGCGGTTCTCCCTGACCAGTCCGAACACGTTGTGTTGACCGTTGGACCGGACAGCGTTGTGACGCCGAAGAAAGTACAACTAGGCGACCTGCGTGGTGGCCTCAGAGTGATTCGCACCGGACTTCTACCAAACGACAGAGTGATCATCGGCGGGGTCGCGATTGCTGCTCCGGGATCAAAGGTAACGCCACACACCGGAACCATCACCTTCAGAACCGCCCAGGATCGGAGTGCTGTCCAGCCATGAAGCTTACTCATTTCTTCATCGATCATCCACGTTTCGCAACGGTAACAAGCGTCTTCATCACGTTATTCGGATTGGCGACTCTAGTTGCGTTGCCGATTGCGCAATATCCCGACATTGTCCCACCGACTATACAAGTCACAACAGCGTATCCAGGGGCTTCGGCTGACACGATCGCACGTACTGTGGCGACTCCACTTGAGCAAGCCATTAACGGTGTCGAATCGATGGACTACATCAGTAGCCAATCGACTGGCGATGGAAACCTCACGATTACCGCGACGTTCAAAATCGGCAGTGATGTGAACCTTGCTCAACAGTTCACGAACAATCGAGTGCAGGATACGCTGTCGCGGCTCCCTGACCCCGTTCAGCGGATAGGCGTGAAGACTCAGAAAGTCATTCCCGCATACCTGCTAGGCATTTTTCCATATTCCCCCCATCAGACACGCGACGTGTCGTACATCTCGAATTACATGACGCTTCACGTGAGAGATGAGATATCTCGTCTCCCGGGAGTGGGGGGGATCTTTGCGCTCGGGGAACGACAGTTCGCGATGCGTATCTGGATCAATCCTGACAAGGCCGCGGTACACGATATCAGTGCTGACGATATCGTGGCGGCCCTGCGCGCTCAGAATGCCCAGGTTTCTGCAGGCGTCTTGAACCAACCACCAATTTCGACCACGGCCGCGTATCGCATCAACGTTGAAGCTTTAGGAAGACTGACGACACCTGAACAATTTGCGGCGGTAATCATCAAGACCGATAAGGACGGACACGTCACGCGTATCCGTGATATAGGCCACGTCGATTTGGGATCCGCCGACTACAACAGCATCTCTTACTCGGACCGTTATCCGTCAAATCCATTTTGGTTCTTTGCCGTGCCTGGATCGAATGTGGTCACGGTTGAGCATGAGGTATTGGACAAGTTCCGCGAGCTGAAGAAACACTTTCCATCTGACATCAGCGATATCAAGATCTACGATCCCACTGAATTCGTAAGCCGATCGATCAAAGAGGTCGCGGTTACCATCGTGATTGCGGTCGTGCTGGTTGTCTTCGTCGTCTACGTCTTTCTACAAAACTGGCGAGCGACGCTCATCCCGGTCGTGGCCATTCCAGTGTCACTCCTTGGCAGTTTCGTTATCCTCGCTTTGTTTGGAATTTCCGTCAACAATCTTTCCTTGTTCGGTCTCGTGCTGGCCGTAGGGATTGTTGTCGATGACGCAATCGTCGTTGTAGAGAACGTAGAACGCAACATGGCCTTGGGTATGTCGGCGGTCGACGCTGCTCACAAAACCATGGACGAGGTGTCTGGTGCACTGATTGCGATCGCTCTGACTCTATGTGCGGTGTTCGTGCCCTCCGCGTTCATCTCGGGAATCTCTGGGCTCTTCTTCAAGCAATTCGCTACCACTATCGCGGCGTCAACGATCATCTCTTGCTTTGTCTCTCTTACGCTGAGTCCCGCTCTGTGCGCGGTCCTGCTGAAACCTCATCACGTCAGAGAGTCTTCTGAGAAATGGTTCACGCCGACGCGGCTCCTGCGTCCCGTGTTCAGTCGATTCAATGGAGCGTTCGACTGGCTTTCATCGGGCTATGGAAACCTGACCGGCCGCCTCGTTCGGGCCACGGCGGTCGTGGGCGTTGTATATGTTGGCTTGATCTGCCTCACTGGCTACCAATTCTCGAAGATGAACACTGGCTTCATTCCGCAGCAGGATATCGGATACCTCGCCGCTTTGGTGAAACTGCCACCAGGATCAAGCCTCGAACGTACCGATGCGGTGGTGCGGAAAGTAAATGACATCATTCTCAAGACGCCAGGTGTGCAGCATACCTCAGCGAATGCGGGATTTGATGTCTCAACATTCACGTTCTCTTCCGATACAGGAAGCATCTATTTCTCCCTGCCATCGCTTTATGACGTCGAGATACCCGGTGGCGACGCAGCGACGATGCTACAGACGGTGAGGCAGAGACTTGCTGGTATCACGGAAGCACAGGTTGCGGTGATATCACCTCCACCGGTTCAAGGTCTCGGTTCAGCCGGGGGATTCAAGTTAATGGTCGAGGACCGGAACAACTTGGGTTCGGAAGCATTGAGCAAAGCGACTAACGCACTCATTGCAGAAGCGAATAGGGACCCCGCTTTGGGCGGCACCTACTCCTTCTTCAATTCGGGATCTCCAAGCATCTATGCCGATATCGACCGCGAGAAGGCGGAAAAAGTCGGTGTATCGCCTGAGTCCATATTCTCAACGCTGCAACTCTACGTTGGCCCACAATATGTGAACGACTTCAATTATCTAGGCCGCACTTGGCCCGTATACGCGCAAAGTGATCAAGCCTCTCGTCAGAGCAGAGAAGATGTCTCTCGACTCAAGGTTCGGAACGCGAGTGGGCAGATGGTACCCATCGGCACCGTTGCCACGATGAAGGAACGTACCGCTCCGTACCGGATCCCACGCTACAACCTTTACCCTTCAGCGGAGGTGCAGGGATCTGGCGCACCCGGCGTTTCTTCGGGCGAAGCTCTTCAACATATGGAAGCCATTGCCGCACGCACTCTCCCACCAGGCATTACCTACGAGTGGACCGATCTCGCATATCAGCAGAAATTGCCGGGTACACCCGCGCTGTTAATTTTTGCAGCTTCCGCCCTATTCGTATTTCTCGTCCTCACTGCTCAGTACGAGAGCTGGACGTTGCCGTTGGCTATCGTGCTGATCGTGCCGATGTGTCTGTTAGCCGCTTCGACTGGTCTTCACGTCCGAGGCATGCCTATCGACATCCTCGCTCAGATCGGATTCGTGGTGCTGGTCGGATTAGCCGCCAAGAATGCGATCTTGATCGTGGAATTCGCAAAACAGCAGGAGGACCATGCTGGCCTCCCCGTAGCTGAAGCCGCCGTAAGTGCTGCTCATACGCGACTCCGCCCTATCTTGATGACGTCATTCGCATTCATCTTCGGAGTGGCACCACTTGCTGTAGCGCACGGCGCTGGGGCGGAAATGCGCCAATCCTTGGGAACGGCGGTTCTCTTCGGCATGGTCGGAGTAACCATCTTCGGGCTCTTCTTCACGCCGGCTTTCTACACCATCGTTCGCAAACTCGGCAGGAGGAAAGCATGAGTCGGATCTACCCATTTATCTCAAGAGCCGGGATGACCGGTATCCTCGTGACCTTGCTTCTTGAAGGGTGCAGCGTGGGCCCAAAGTACAGGGCGCCAACGCCTGCTCTCGCACCATTTCACAATCAGGTCAGCGCTTCCGTGAACAACGGAGCGGCGCCCGCGACTCTTGATCAGTGGTGGCTAGGTTTCAACGATCCGAAGCTCGTGACGATTGTTCGACGGGCTTTGGATCAAAACTTGGACCTAGCTGCCACACTCGCACGTGTCAATCAGTCCCGGGCCGCCGCCGCCGGAGCTCGTGCCAGACTCTATCCAACCGGAGAGCTCGACGCGTCAGCGACTGCTGAACGTCAGAGCCTACAAGGCAATTTGGGCACCATCGCGAGCACAGTTCCCACGTTCAGACGCAACATCCACGAGTACACGATAGGCCCGGCCGCCAGTTGGGAAATCGACCTCGCCGGAGGGCTGCGGCACAACGCTGCCGGGGCGCGTGACGAAGTACAAGCCGCCGAAGCAGAAAGTCTGGGTACCCGGATCATTGTTGCTGCGGATGCAGCAGATGCGTATCTGCAGATACGCGGTTATCAAGCCAGGCTGGCGATCGCGCAGAACCAGATAGCGACGGACCAGCACCTGTTACAGCTTGTACAGAACCGAGTGGCTGCAGGCGCGGCGACGAGACGAGAGACCGCTCAAGCAGAAGCGTTGCTTTCGCAGGCTCGTTCGACTGTTCCGTTGCTGCGGCTGTCTCTCGAAAAACAGCTGAATCGCCTCGACGTGTTGATGGGTGCGCAGCCGGGGACCTACGCCCACGAGCTACAAGAGGCTGCCGCAATCCCGTCGATTCCAACGATTTCGGGACAAGAACCGACCGATGTATTACGTCGTCGGCCGGACATCATCGCGGCGGAGCGACGCCTTGCAGCCTCGAATGAACGGATCGGTGTGGCGGTAGCCGACTACTACCCAAAGATCTCGCTCGCTGGAGTGCTGGGATTCGACAGTCTTAACTCCGGCCGCCTCTTTTCGGCATCTGGCTTTCAGCCCGCAGCTGTTGCCGGTTTACGTTGGCGTCTTTTTGATTTCGGCAGAGTGAATGCAGAGGTCAAACAAGCTCAAGGGGCCAATGCTCAAGCCTTGGTGAACTACCGTCAGGCTGTACTTCGTGCAGCCGAAGATGTCGAGAACGCTTTGGCTTCGCTCTCCGAAACGCAAGAGTACGTCGCGGAGCTACAAACTCAAGTCCAGGCCCTGACCAAGGCACGAGACCTTTCACAGCAAGCCTACCGTGCAGGTTCGATCACTCTCACAGATGTGCTTGATGCAGATCGGCAACTCCTATTCGCTCAAGATCAGCTTGACGCAAACCGGGCTGATGTTGGCAGGGCAGCTGTCCTAGTGTTCCGCGCCTTTGGTGGCGGGTGGCAGCCTCCAATCTGACGGACAGCCATCCCGACCTCGGCGGGATGGCCCCTCACCCAGGATGTTGGCGAGCGCATACAGGACGTTAGATCTCGAAGAACTGCTTCAACGCACGAGCAACAAAGGAGGAACGATGGCAAGCATAGTGGAAGTAAGCGACGCAACGTTCGACAACGAAGTTCTCAAGTCAACACAACCGGTTCTAGTGGATTTTTGGGCAGCTTGGTGCGGTCCATGTAGGGCGGTGTCACCGATCGTGGAACAAGTAGCGACCAGCTACGAAGGCAAGCTGAAGGTCATGAAAATGGATGTTGATCAAAACAATCAAACGGCTGCTCGTTATGGGATCCGCGGGATCCCGGCTCTTCTCTTCTTTAAGGATGGGAAGATCGCAGATCAGATCGTAGGTTATGTGCCGAAAGAAGCGATCCACGCAACGGTCACCAAGCTTCTCGCATAAGCGAGAGCCTTTTCCTATGAAGTGAGCGAAGGAGAACACGGATGGGTTCCGCAAAGAAGCTTCCTGAGATTCGAAGAATGAGGGCTGCAGATGCACGTTGCTATCGAGCGCTACTGATCGAGGCGCTCATCGTACATCCCGATTGTTTCGCCGGGGATTACAACTTTGAAATCACGAGGCCTCTGTCCGAGGTTGAGACTGAATTGGAACGAGGGACGACAATAGGGGTCTGGTTTGGTGATGTATTGGGCGGGATCGCATCGGCCGTTCGTTGCGACAACTTCAAACGCCGGCATTGCGGAACCGTGAGAAACCTCTACGTGCGAGAGAAATTTCGGCACATGGGTGTCGCGAGTCTCCTTTTACAGGAACTGCTTCGCTTCGCGACAAGCGAGATGAGGAAACTAGAGGTGCAGGTCCCGCTCAAGTATGAAAACACGGTCCGTTTGTTTGAACGCTTCGGATTTCGCTTGTGCGGTTTATTACCAGGGAGCCTGCAAATCGGCTCTGAAGAGCTTGACATCTGGATGATGACTAGGCCGCTACGTTGATTTGATAGCGAAGCCCATCGTGAATGCGGCCGAGCTTAGCTCGCACCACGCTGGCCCACAACTAGGCGCTTACGGCGATTTGCAGAGGAATACGTGAGCGAAGGGACACTTGCCTCAGAGATTGGCTGATGGATTCCATTTCGACCCGGATCAGCCCCGCATTGAATGTTGAAGCAGGTCGCAACCAATACGTTGAAGAGATTCGCTTATGGCATCCGGTCCTTCCCAACCGCAACCTACATTGATTCCCGTTCATGTATGCATCCACTGTGGCACGATTTCCAGACGGGAGGCCTTTGAAGGAAGGGCAATCACTTCTGGGATCTTCACTTGCCCCAAGTGCGGTGAAGACGGTCCGCTCAACGTAGAGATCAGGCCTGCTTCTGAAGCATAAGCGACTTAGCGAATCTCATGATCCTGTAAGAGGCAGTCGTCCCTGCGATTTGTGCGCGAAACTGTCCATCTTTCTCGACGTGGCCCGAACAAACTCCTTCACGAGACGTGACTTCGTATCGGAACGAACTGCCAGGTTTGTCACCAACCGAAGCTGTGATTCTGACAACGGCCTCATCGTGATCCCGTCACGTGAAATACGCCAAGCGGCACTCCGAGGAAGAAAAGCCATCGCTTGATGCTCCAGAATGATTTCAGGGACCTCTTCTGGACTCATTACGTGAAAGATGTCCTTCGGGCGAACATTCTTACCTGACCCAACAAACAGGATCATGTCGTAGAGGTAGGAATTCGCGTGTCGACTGAGCAAGACCCAGTTTCTGTCGTGCATCTGTCCCAAGAGTACTTCCCGGTGCTGCCCAATTGGGTCGCTGGCTGCCATCACAATGTAGAACGGATTGTCCGCCAAGCGGAGCAGGCTCAGCTTCGGTGTCTCTGGAACGCCGGTCGTCATGGCAGCGTCGAGATCGCCTGAAATTACTTGGTGCGCGAGTTCGTTTGAATAGTTGCTCCACTGTTTGATCCTCATGCCGGGAAACAGGGGCAAGCGGATCGATAACAGAGTGGATACGAGAAAAGGATCGGTATACGCTGACTTTCCGAGATTCAAGACCTCATCAGCGCCATTGAAAACAGCTGTTGCCGCTGCCACGGCTCGTTCAGTGTGAGACACCGCTTCGATAGCCTCTTCAACAAAGGCACGGCCCGCATCGGTTATAGCGACGGTTTGATGATTCCGATCAAAGAGCCGAAAACCCAATTGGTTCTCCAACTCATAAATTTGTTTGCTCAGTGTGGACTGGCCAATATGCAGACGATCAGCGGCACGCGAAAAATTGAGGTCTCTCGCAACCGCGATAGCAGCTTGAAGCAACCGAACTTCCGGAAGAGCCATAACCATCCTCCGAACTCAGCATTAGGAGACGGCAAGCAAACGTACAGCTGGCAATCGTCAATTTCGACAAGAAGATTTTATTCCTTCCGCGTTTGGTTTTGCCAACGCGGCGTCCATCCAAATGTCTTCGTTATTCCCAACTGGAATAACGCTAGCCCTAGTTTTCATTGGACGGCTTGCCATATTTGTCAGGATGATGGGCTCAATTCAGGCGTCAGTCTGCTGGGCTGAAAGCCTTGGTGGTGACGAACCACGGCGCCTGACTTGGAGTGACCCAATGGCAGAGACGCACTACCTTCTCGATGCACACGAAGCTGCACAGATCCTGCGGATGGATAGGAGAACGCTGGTGCGATGGGCACGGCTTGGCCAAGTCCCGGCCCATCCTATGGGAGAGGGCAAACGGAAGCTCTGGCGCTTCGTTGAGCATGAGCTACTTCAGTGGGTCGAAGCTCGCAGAATCAGCTCGGAACGGCGACCGCCCGCGAGTACCATGGAGACAGCCATCAGCGCTCATGCCAGGAGAACAGCATGAGCCGCTTTCAACAAGGAAGTCTCTTGAAACAGAAGCGCAAAAGCGGTCCGGATGTATGGGTCTTCCGCTGGTATGACGAGACCAGCGGAAAGCGCACGTACAAGAAACGCAATCTCGGCACGGTGAATGAACTTCCATCACGTCGGGATGCGGAACAAGCCGTGGCCGATTTTCGCGCCAACATCAACGTCGAGGTTAGAGTGCCTGTCACGGTCTCTGAGCTCATCGCCCACTACCGCAAACACGAGTTGACTGCCGACAAGAAGGCATTTGCCACGATCGAGTCAACGTCGATTTATCTGACAAATCACATCGCTCCCGCTTGGGGTGAGAAGTGGTTGTCAGACGTTCGAACCGTGCAGGTTGAGGAGTGGCTGCATTCGTTGTCATACGCTCCGGCAACGAAAAGCAAAATTCGGAACATCATGTCGGCGATCTTCAATCATGCCATCCGGTATGAGTGGATGCATCGCAATCCCATCAGTAAAGTCCGCGCCTCGTCAAAGCGTTTGCGGGAACCGGATGTTCTGACACCTGCCGAGTTTGCGGCATTGGTCGAGGAACTGCCTCTTCGCGTGAAGGCGATGGTGGTCTTGGCTGGGAGTACAGGCTTGCGGCGTTCGGAACTGGTTGCGCTCACATGGCGGGACATCGATCCACTGCTGATGCAGGTGAATGTTCTCCGTTCCTGTGTGCGGGGCCGATTCGGCGATACCAAGACAGAGGCCAGCCGGAAACCCGTTCCACTTCATCCTTCCGTCATCGAATGCCTTGACGCCTGGAGGAAGGAGTCGCCGTACAACGGGGAGGATGACTTCCTCTTTCCATCCGTTCGGAATGAGGGCAAAACCCCTGTGACGCCCGACATGATCCTGAAGAAGATCATTCGCCCTGCACTCGTCCGGGCGAAGATCACTGGGAAGAGAATTGGATGGCACAGCTTCCGACACTCTCTGGCGACCAACCTGAGAGCGGCTGGAGCCGACCTGAAAACAGCCCAGGAACTCCTGCGTCACGCGAACTCGCGGATCACTCTCGACATCTACACGCGAGCGATCTCCGCAACTAAGCGTGAGGCCAACAATAAAGTCATGGAGATGGTGATTGAGGCCGGCAAAGGCCGTATTTCAGCACCCTCGCCAGCACCCTCGCAACGGGAGCCCTTGCGTCTTGAGGGCAGCAAAAAAGGTGCCGGAAACTCTCAGCACCCTTCAGCACCCTCGCGGGTCACAACTGATCTTGTCACTGTGCCATAAACCTTTTCTTTTCTTTGGTTTATGGCGGGGACGACGGGGCTCGAACCCGCGACCTCTGCCGTGACAGGGCAGCGCTCTAACCAACTGAGCTACGTCCCCAGCTTGCTTCAACTGCAAGTTGGATGGGATTCAGACTTGAGCATCATGCTGGCGCAGACAACTCTCATCCTAGTGGCCGGTTCTGAACTGGACTCCTTCAGGAGGGACCGTCATCAACCAACAACAAGATTGAGTGTAGCAGAAGATGGGCAGCTTGTGTCTATCTTCCGGCAAAGATTCAAGATCGCTGTGGAAAGAAGGACATAGGGGAATCTCACGCGGCCGGGGCAACGCTTCCGAGCCATGCCGAAAGCAGCAGAATGACCAGCATCAGCACGGCCTCTACACGCAGGGTTGCGCAGAGCCGGCGCATGGCTTGGTCCGTGGGCGGCTGCTGGAGGGTTCGCCGATTTATCGCTCCAAGAGCGAGCGCCGCGAAAACGAACAACAGCTTGACGCCGAGCAGTAACGCCCATCGCGTATGCAGGGCGCCCTGAATGTCTCCGTCGACTCCGAGCCAGGTGTTCCAGATACCGCTTAGCAAGATGAACACGATCGCTGTTGCTGATTGCATGGAGAGCCGCTCGCCGTTGGCATGCTGCAGCCTGGTATCGCGAAACGAAGCAAGAACTCTGGCCGACACGATGACGCCGCCCGCCCACACACTGGTGGCCACCAGATGGATCCACTGCGCCAGTTCGCGCAGCGAGTAATTTCCGTCCGAAGCCGCATGGCCGGACGCTGCTCGGAAGAAGGATAGTGCAAGCAGAGACACTCCAACCGATGTCAGCCGTAACCGTCGAGGAGAGGGAATCAGAGCAGCTGCAGCAGTCACCCCTGCAGCAATGGCCTGTGGCAGCAGAATCCATCCGGCGTGGGTCGCGAGCACATCGCGGAACTGGGGCGTGAGCTCGGCGAAGCTGGCAGCCCCCGTCATACCGGCCGTTAATACAACCAGTTGTACCGGTTGTACGGCTGCTATCAGCAAGGCAGCCAGTCCGATTAATAGAAAGAGCTTCCTGTCATACGTGGCAGGAAGCGTCTTCCAGGTAAATGCGGCGAGGGCCCCCAAGCTAAGGCTGAAGGACACATCGGCTGCTCCGTTTGCCAGCACATGCAGCGCCAGCAGTTGTCCTTCAGAAAGCACGTCTACTTCACCGTGAACTTGTACTCGCCTTGCATTTTATGTCCATCGGGAGCAACGGAGACCCAATGCACCAGGTAATCGCCGGGTGTCAGCTTGGGAACCGCAAGCGTCAGTGTCTTGGGATCTCCCGCAACACCTGCCGACTTCTCTGTACCGACCGTCGAGCCCTTGTCGTCCGTCAGCGCCAGCGAGCTAAATTTTGCTTCGACAGGCTCCGAGAAAGTAACAACGACCTTCGCAGGAGCGGGCCCCGCAGAGTCGGCAGCGGGCAGCATCACCTTAGGATGGGCATGGGCCATGGCCAGGGGGGCACAGGCTGTCACTGTCATTGCGAGACCGAGAACACATGTTTTCAGATTCACGACTAATTTCTCTCCTGTTAGCTGGCAAGCATAGTGAATTCGGCGATGTAGAGCTGGTTGCCCGCGCCGCGGAACTGTAGCCAGAGCTTATAGGTTCCGGCTTCCTTGATGGCGACGTGCAGCATGAGCTCTCCCGGAGATGAAGCGGAGTCCGGCATCTCCGGTGTCGGTTTAGACATATCCATGTCGCCGTCCATCGCCATTGGATGAACATGAACATAACTCAGATCCCGGTCACTCAGAAAGACCGCATGCGCCGGAACTCCGAGGTACGGGTGCAGGTCCTTTGCCGGCTTACCGTCTCTCAGGATCTCGACGTCGATCATCTCCATCCTTCCAGCATGCAGCCGGACCGTGGAAAGGTCCACCTCGTATGGGCCAACCTGGACTCCCATACCCGTCGAGGGAAGCTTGCGGGAGGCTGACGCTGTCTGGCCGATAGGCAGTTCAAACCGGAAGACCTGGTGATTCAGTTTATTGGGTTCTCCATCGGCATAGACGTGATAGAGCGCGGCACGCGGAAACTTCTGGGTGATCAGGAAGTGACCGGTAGGTGAGATCTGCGGATGAATATGCAGGAAGGTTTTGAAGTCGTCGCTGACAAGAACGACATGAAGCTTCTGCGTCATCTCCACCTGATATTGCTTGATTGGCGCCTGTGACTTCGGCAGTGTCATCCAGAAGTCGAGCTTCTGCTCAAGTGGGCTGCCGACAGAGGTCGCTTTCAGGTAGCCGTCCATCTGCGCGGCTTCGCCTTGCAGGGCCGACACGCCCTTCAGCGTCTCCGCTCGCGACGAAGCGGTACAAACTGCCAAGCCTAGAAGAAATGCAACAACAGTGACTCTCATACAAACCCCGGAAAGGATGAATGGATCGGCGCTGCAATTTAAATCTGTTGCCCGGGCTGGGCGTTGTGGGTGAGGTTTCACGGCGGAACCTACCGTGATTTTGCTGTGACTATAGCGCAGAAACCAACTGCTTACAAATTGATGGCGCAACTCATCGAGTGATTGAAAAACCTACTCTATTGATAGAAGAACTTTCCTTGACACGATTTCTCCTCTGACCATAGGCTTGCTTCATCAAGAGACAGCTCTGCTACTGTTATTTTTCCATGCCATCTTTCCGTTCTCGCATGGCAGGCACAGGTGTCAGTCGTTCGGGTTTTTCAAGAAGAATCCCAGGCTTAGATAGCCGGATCAACACTTTAGAAGGCCGTAGTTCCGTCGTACACGCTCCAGAACGATAGAACGTTTTCCTCGTGGGTCTAGTGCAGGGCTTCCGCATCCTTTGGGCGTTTTCCGCAATGAAAACGCCTTTGTACGCTCTTCCGGGATACCCAGCAACGGGGAAAACGCTCTAAACGATTTTCACTTGCGTCGCCGCGAGGCAGGCGCACCTCTATTTGCTTTCAGGGAGTTTTCGAAGATCATGCGATCCAGGTTGATGGCTGTGTGTTTGATCGGTCTGCTTGCAGGACCGATAGCGTGCAACAAGAAAGAAACCAAGACGTCGTCGGCGACCGGCAAGCCAAAGCTGGGAATCAATCCGAATGGCACTAGTAACTCGGCGCCCGATGAGAGCAAAGCTCCGCCCGAGCTGAAGAAAGTATTCGACTATATCGACGCTCATATCGACGATCACGTCGAGAACCTGCAGAAATGGATTCAGCAGCCTTCCATCTCGAATTCCGGCGAAGGTATTCCGGAGTCTGCCGAAATGGTAAAGGGTTTCTTCGATAAGCTCGGCTGTCAGACGACCCGCGTGATCGATGTAGGCATCACCGAGTACGGCTCCCCGGGAAACCCGGTCGTCTATGCCAAGTGCGATGAGGGCGCGCCAAAGACAGTCGCGATCTACTGGCAGTACGACACTATGCCTGTGACGCAGCCAGATCTGTGGGTTGCACCTCCGTTTGAAGGCCGCATTATTCCAGGCAAAGACGCAGGCCTGCCCAATATTCCACGCGTCATGATCGGCCGCGGAGCTACCAACTCCAAAGGGCCGGAGATGGCTCAGCTGAACGCTCTGATGGCGTACAAGCAGGTAAACGGCAAGCTGCCCGTGAACCTGATCTTTATCGCCGAGGGTGACGAAGAGCGCATGGATATCGGTCTGCGCAAATTCTTCCAGGATCACTCCGATCTGCTGAAGGAAGCGGACGCTCTGTATGCAGGCGGCCCCTCCGAGGGCTGTGTCTACGTCGAGCTCACTACCAGCGGCACCAAGTGGGGCCGTGGCCCGACAGTCAGCGATGTGCACGGCGTGATGAAGCGTACAACCGACTCACCGGCATGGCGCCATATTCATATGCTAGCTTCGCTCACCTCGCTTGATGGCAATACGCCCCTGATCCAGGGCTTCTTTGACAACATGGAGAAGCCGACTCCGGCACAGATGGATGAGCTCAAGAAGCGCGCCGCAAACATGAACCTGGAGCAGATGGCGAAGAACCAGGGGGTTGCCCGCTATATGTCCGACGATCCGGTCGAAGTTCTGAAGGATGGCCGCTTCGGCACCAGCTTCAACCTCGACGGTATCTGGGGCGGCAATATGTACGCGGGCGGTGCCGGCGCCATTCTGCCCAATAAGATCACCTCGAAGCATAACTTCCGTTATGTGCCGAAGATGAACGGCCCGGATCTGATCAAGAAGCTACGCGCCCAGCTGGATAAGAACGGCTACAAAGACGTAGAGATCAAACTGATCGGCGATGTGCCGTGGTCACGCGGATCGTCGCCTGACACCGATATCTCCAACGCGCATAAGAAGGCAGGAGAATTACTCGGCGTCACCGCCGATCGCAATGGCCCATTCATGATGGCATCGCACTATAACTTCCTGGGCGAAGACAAGCCCCTGGGTGTTTCGCAGGCGGAGGCGACCGGTGGCTACTGGCCGTCGTACCTCTTCGCCGACGGCGAGGTCGGTCAAAAGGTCGGCAGCATCTCCATTCCGATGGGCATGGGCGCTCGCGGTGGACAGGGCGGACGTGCTCACGCCGCCAACGAGTACTATGCGGTTGAAGGTTCCAAGTGGGATAACGGTATGGCTGGCGCCGAGAAACTGGTCGCCGCCAGCATTTACTACTACTCTCAGATCACGACGGTTCCACCGAAGCCAAAGACCTCTGCGGCCTCGAAGTAAGTCTCAACCAACGTAACGACCTCCAGCAGCGTCTTTCAGGGCGCTGCTGGAGGCCCATACACAGAAAGAGACATCGTCATGAATCCTGTGATTTCCGTTCGTAGCCTGACGAAGACCTATCACGTCGGCGAGCATCAGGTCCATGCTTTGCGCTCGATCTCGCTGGACGTCCATCCAGGCGAGTTCGTTTCCGTGATTGGACCGTCCGGTTCCGGTAAATCGACGCTGATGCATATCCTTGGCTGTCTCGACCAGCCGAGCAGCGGTCAATACTTTCTCGATGGCCGAGATGTCTCCCGTCTAAGCGATGACGAGATCTCACTCGTCCGGAATAAGCAGATCGGCTTTGTCTTTCAGGGGTTCAATCTTCTTACCCGCACCTCGGCGTTGGAAAATGTGGAGCTCCCGCTGCTGTACGGTACCGGGAATGTCTCCGCAACGGAACGCCGAAAGCGAGCCATGGCCGCGCTGGAGTCTGTCGGTCTGGAATCCCGTTGGGACCACCATACCAATCAGCTTTCAGGCGGACAGCAGCAGCGCGTCGCGATTGCACGTGCGTTGCTCAACAATCCGTCCATCCTGCTTGCCGACGAGCCCACCGGGAACCTCGATAGCAAAACCTCGATCGAAGTGATGGAGATCTTCCAGTCGCTGCAACGTGAGCGCGGCATCACCATCGTGCTCATCACCCACGAGCTGGACGTGGCCGCATACGGCTCTCGCATCATTACCTTCAAGGATGGCAACATCCTTTCAGACGTAGCGAACGACAGCCGGCGTCACGCCAGCGGAGAACTGGAGAGCCTGCCGGTTCCAGCAGAAGGAGTGCTGTAGTGGTTGTCCCCAACGCGCTCGTGATTGCGTGGAAGGCGCTGCGCCGTAACCGGATGCAGACCGCCTTGACCATGTTGGGTATGACCATCGGTGTGGCCACGGTGTTGACCATGATCGCTCTGGGCAGTGGAGCGCAGAAGGCGATTCAGGACCAGGTCAAGGCAGCCGGCATGAACATGCTGCTGGTCACCGCAGGCAATTACCAGGCCCAGCGGGAGCGTCCGCCGGACGATGCCATCGAGATGGGGCGTCTCCACAATCCGGAGATTGAGATGCAGCCACATCTGCAGCTCGCGATGTTCCATCCCGAAGACGATCCGTTTGCAGTTCATGATCACCCAACCTCACGCCAGCGCCTTGGCGACGCTGAGGCCGGCCTGGGTGCTGCGGCGACGCTGACCCTCGATGACGCCGAAGCTGTCCGCAAGATCAAGGGCGTGCAGTACGCGGTCGAAGGCATTCACGAAAACGTGCACGTTGTCAGCGGCGATACGCGTTGGTTCACGCGCGTGCATGGAGATGGCAGTGCACTGCCAGAGATCCGCAGGTCCTGGAAATTCACGCATGGCGGATTCTTCAGTGAAAGACAGCAGCGCAATAAGGAACAGGTTGTCGTTCTGGGAAGCATCGTTGCGGAGAAGCTCTTTGGCGATAAGAGTCCTGTCGGCGAGACCGTTACCCTCTGGAAGCAGCCGTTCAAAGTGATCGGCGTGGTAACGAGTGCGAACTGGATGGTGACTCCCGAAGCCGGGGATGACCAGTTTGACGCGGTCTATATTCCGGTGACGACCATGCAGAACCTGCTCAATCTCTCGAAGCTCAACGATATTACGGTGACGACCGAGTCGACAGGGGATGTAACGCGGGTCGCAAAGACGATTACAAGCGTGTTGCGCTCGCGCCACGGTATCGATACCAGCCGCCCCGATGATTTCACTGTGACCAGCCAGGCAAGTAAAGCGCTCCTCAAAGGCGGTCTTCGTCCGGACGTGGCGCAGGCTGTCACTGGAAATGTCGGTGGTCTGGAAAAGGTCACGCTTGATCAGCTCGGAAAAACGCTCGACAAATCCAGCAAAACGATGACCGCCCTGCTGGCCAGCATCGCGACCGTGTCGTTGATTGTTGGCGGCATCGGCATCATGAACATCATGATGCTTTCGGTCACGGAGCGCACCCGCGAGATCGGTATCCGCCGTGCGGTCGGAGCACGTGAGAAGGAAGTGCTGATGCAGTTCATCTACGAGTCAGTAACACTCAGTGTCGTTGGCGGTCTGCTGGGCATTCTGATTGGGACCGTGGCGGCAATCTCTATCTCGCATGTCGTGCAGTGGTCTACCAGCATCTCGCCGCTATCGATCGTGCTGTCGTTCGGTATCTCCGCAGCTGTCGGCATCTTCTTCGGCTACTACCCTGCGCGGGAAGCATCGCGTGTCGCACCTTTGACGTCGTTGAGGTTTGAGTAATGGTGATCAGGAAAAGCTTCAGGATTGCGGTCAAAGCTCTCAAGACCAATAAGCTGCGGACCGGTCTTGCCATGCTGGGCATGACCATCGGCGTCGCCGCTGTGTTGACGATGTTCGCTCTTGGCACTGGCGCGCAGCAGTCCGTCTCCAAGGATGTAAAGTCCGCCGGCACGACCCTCATCAATGTCCGTGCGGGCAACTTTACGCGCGGCGGAGAAGAGTCCAAAATCGCAACCGGCCTTGGCTCAGCGACAACCCTGATCGCTGACGACGCAGAGGCTATCCGCTCGCAGGTGCAGGGCGTGGGCTATATCTCTCCCCTGACACGTATGCGCGGGTGGGTTGCCTACGGCAGCGACAAGACCTATACCCAGGTCTATGGCGTCGGTGTGGACTACGCTGAGATGTACGACTGGAATTTTGAAAAAGGGAAGTTCTTCAAGAAGGGCGCCGTGGAAGATGCCGAGAATGTAGTTGTCATCGGCACCACCTTACGGGATAACCTCTTTGCCGATGCCAATCCCATTGGAGAAGAGATCGAAATCCACGGTGAAAAGTTCAAGGTGAAGGGCGTCTTCTCCACCAGTGACGAAGAGCAATCGCAGATGGCTGTCATCCCCTACACCAAGCTGCAGAAGATGCTCGGCATCAACTATCTATCGAACATTATGATCTCGGCGGAAGAGGCAGGTAAGGCTTCCGACGTGGCCAAAGACATCGTTCCGGTGCTGCGATCACGGCACAAGCTCGAATCGGCACCCAAACCCTCAACCTCTGCCGGCCTGGGCCTGGGTGGGCTGCAAGGGGCTACCATGAGCGGCGGAACGCCGGATGACTTCACCGTCAAGACACAGGCTTCGGAAGCCCTGACCAAGGGACTGAATACTTCGGTCGCCGCCTTCATCCTCGCCAACATGCCGCAGATGGACCAGGTGAACATGCAGGAGATGTCCGGAACTCTGAACCGTGCTGGTCAGACGATGACAGCTTTGCTGGCCGCCATCGCCACCATCTCACTTATCGTCGGCGGCATCGGCATCATGAACATCATGCTTGTCTCGGTCACGGAACGGACACGGGAGATCGGTATCCGTCGTGCGGTTGGAGCGCGTTCCTACGATGTCCTGATGCAGTTCCTCGTAGAGGCCGTGACTCTCGGCCTCGCGGGTGGAGTCCTCGGAATCATCCTTGGATTTCTTGCCTCGTTCACTATCACACACACGCTGCAGTGGGATGCCACGGTATCGCCAACCGCCGTTGCCCTGGCGTTTGGCATCGCCGCAGCCACTGGCGTCTTCTTTGGCTTCTACCCGGCCCGTCGAGCGTCGAAGCTGAACCCTATCGACGCTCTGCGCTTCGAGTAAGACGGTATGGCAGACCTCACCTCGCTCCGCAAGAGCACGGCCATCGCCTGGCGTGCGCTGCAGCGCAATAAGCTGCAGACGATTCTTACGATGGTCGGCATGACGATCGGCGTAGCCACCGTGCTGACCATGATTGCTCTGGGCAGCGGAGCGCAGGCTGCAATTCAAGACCAGGTCCGTGCCGCGGGCATGAACGTGATCGTCGTCAGCGCCGGCAACTACAAGATGCAACAGCAGTGGACGAGCCAGGGCGAAGCTGAGGAACCAGCCGCCTATGTTCCAGACCGCTATCGTGCCCGCTTCTCCACAATGACTTGGCAGCCGTCGTCTTCTGCCATGCTGATGAGGGTCTACCAGCCGGGAACGAATCCGCAGCAGGACATCGCGCACGGAGGCGAGAATGCCGCAGGGCTCGGAGCTTCCGACAGTCTCAGCCTCTCCGATGCGGACGCAATCGCCGATCTGACTGGTGTTCAATTTGTTTCGCCTGGCGTTACGGAGAACGCAATCGTCAAAGCCGGTGATGCTACCTGGTACACACGCATCCATGGAGAAGGGAAGGATCTGCCTTCGATCCGGAGGGCATGGATCTTTCCGGAGGGTCGGTTCTTCCCAAAGAGTGAGATCGCAAATGCTGCGAACGCAATCGTGCTTGGAAGCATTGTGGCAGAGAAGCTCTTCGGGGATGTGAATCCGGTAGGCAAGGACGTCGCGATCCTGGGTGGAAGTTTTCGTGTTGTCGGAGTCGTTGGCAGCGGTAGCTGGATGGTGCCGGCTGCGGTCGGTGACGATCAGTTCGATGCCGTCTATCTGCCGGTAACGACAGGGCAGAACCTGCTTGGCAAGCGGGGGCTCGACTCGATCACGGTGTCTACGGTCTCTACCGGTGATGTCACACGCGTGACGAAGAACATTGCAGCGCTCCTTCGTCAGCGTCACGGATTGGCGCATGAAGATCCGGATGACTTCGTTGTCTCCAGCCAGGCCCGCAAGTCACTGGCACGTGGAGGCATGCGAACCGATATCGCACGCGCCATCACTGGGAATGTAACCAATCTCGACAAAGTGACGCTGGAACAGTTGGGTAAGACCCTCGACCGGGCCAGCCGTACCATGACGGCACTGCTGGCCAGCATCGCATCGGTTTCGCTGATCGTCGGCGGCATCGGCATCATGAATATCATGCTGCTCTCAGTGACCGAGCGCACCAAGGAGATCGGCATCCGGCGCGCGGTGGGTGCACGATCAGATGAGGTAATGTTGCAGTTCCTGATGGAAGCGGTGACTCTAAGCCTTACGGGAGGAGCACTCGGCATTCTGTTTGGAGTGCTTGCTTCCGGTTCCATTACCAGGATGGTTGCCTGGTCGACCAGTATCTCCCCGCTCGCGATTTTAGTTTCGTTCGGCGTCTCCGCGGCCGTGGGAATCCTGTTCGGTTACTACCCGGCCCGAGAGGCCTCACGTGTGACACCGATGACATCGCTTCGTTATGAATAGAGAAAGCAACAGCCTGCGGAAATAACCTCCGCAGGCTATGTTGTCAGTTTTATTTGCCCGAGGGCTTTGTAAGAGTTGGGTACTTGACGCCAAGTTGATCGAGGTAAGTGGGATACTTCGACGCATCGTAGTAATACTTCTGCATCTCTGCCCGATACTTCTCCATTGTGGCCTTGTTCATAAAGGTTGCGGGCTTGTCCTCCGGTCGAACAAGCGACTTGTACTTTACCGTCTTGGTCTGGACATTGGTGAAGTAGTCCTTTGCCGCAGCTACAAGCTCAGGTTTGGTCATCAGGTCATAGAGCGTCATGGCCTGTACCTTGGCGCCGGCAACGACGCCTTTGTGCGCGATGGGTGTCGCCATGGCGATAGCGTTGGCCCAGTTATGTCCTGGAAGGTTGGGGATATTGGCTGGATACGAGAGAACGATGGTCGGCACGTTCCACGAGATATCGCCGATATCGTCGGACGGGCCGCTCTCTGAACTCGCTGTTGGCGACGGGGGGCGCGGTGTATGTAACTCGGTGTCCAGACCGCTCTCCGGAGCTCCGATTTCGTGCTGTAATGCTTTCGCGAGCGCCTGGTCATCGGCGGACCATACCGGTAGTCCGATCTGTGTCGCATTGGCATTCAGATCCTCGGCTATCGGTTTGTTATAGTGTCCTGGCCATGCGGAGCCAAGGATGGTTTCATCCCAGGTGGTCTGGGTCATTAGAGCTGCGCCTTGGGCCATGCGGTCGCCATCTGACCAAAGACCTTTGATGTGGTCATAGTCCAGCTCGCGGAAGTAATACCAGACTGCGGCCGACTGCGGAACCACATTAGGCTGATCGCCGCCATTGGTAATGACGTAGTGCGAACGCTGCTGAGGGCGGAGATGCTCACGGTGGAAGTTCCAGCCGGCATCCATCAGCTCGACTGCATCGAGGGCTGACTTGCCGCGCCATGGAGCCGCCGCTGCATGAGCCGACTCTCCATGGAAGTTGTACTGAAGTGAGATCAGTCCGGTCTGTCCGCCTTCTCCCCAGCGAGCACCCAGGTTTGTGCCGACGTGAGCGAAGAGAACAGCGTCAACATCCTTAAAGTAGCCTTCGCGGACGTAATAGGCTTTTGCACCCAGAAGCTCTTCAGCGACCCCAGGCCAGATTTTGATGGTGCCGGAGAGATGGTTCTTCTCCATCTGCTCCTTCACCGCCAGCGCCGCGAGGATATTGAGGGGAACACCGGAGTTATGACCTTCACCGTGACCTGGAGCTCCCGGAATCAGTGGTTCATGCCAGGCGACACCGGGCTTCTGTGAGGCCTGAGGGATGCAGTCAATATCGGAACCGAGAGCGATCACCGGCTTACCGGAGCCCCAGCTTGCCATCCACGCTGTAGGAATACTGGCGATGCCGCGCTCGACTTTGAATCCATTTTTCTCAAGGATCCCGGTCAAGTACTTCGATGTCTCGAACTCCTGGAAGCCAAGTTCGCCGTAAGAGAAGACGGTGTCGACCATCACCTGGGCCAGCTTTGCATTCTTGTCGACGTGCTGAGCAAGGGCTGTCTTCTCCGGGGTTAAAGAGTTCTGGCCGGGGCTGATGCCCGCGGCCAGAAAGGTAAGAATTGCCAGACTGCTAAGTTTCAGCTTCACTTCGACGTTCTCCGAAAATAGAGCTAGTTTTCTTCGTTCTAGAAGAGGACACGCAAACTGAACTGGAGATCACGAGGATCATATGCCTGCGTGATCGCTCCAAAGGTCCCGGTGTAATTAGAGGCGACTGTCGGGGCAGTTGTGGTACCCGGAAACTGTAATCCCTGAGACAGAGGATTGAAAAAGTTGGAGTGGTTGAGAAGATTGAAGGACTCAGCACGGAACTGACCGTTGATCCTTTCGTAGATAGGGAAGTTCTTTGAAAGAGTCAGGTCGACTGAAGTGAATCTCGGTCCAATCACCTGGTTGCGCCCAGCGTTGCCGAAGCGAGTCGTCGGCGCCAATTGATAGGCATGAATATTGAACCACTCCTGTACGGTGCGGGTCTTCGCTCCAGTAACTGAATCGGTCGCCGCGTTGGGATCACCAATCAACAATGGCCGGTCTGCACTTTGGAATGACCCACTGTTATTGCTACTCGAATTGCTGACGGTGAAGGGGCGTCCAGTCTGGAACTGGAATATGCCGGAGAGTTGCCAGCCACCAGCGAGTGCAGAGCCAACCCCATTTGTGAGCCATTTCTTACCCCGGCCGAATGGAAGTTCGGCAACTGGGCTGAAGACAAGACGATGTGCCACGTTGAAGTCTGAGAGCGCCCGCTCTGCCCGTAGGTTATAGATATCCTGTGGGCTTCCTGAGGAGTTAGAGCCGGATCCAATACCGCCGCCGCCATCGATCGACTTTGCCCATGTATACGCAACGGTAAAAGCAACGCCGTTAGAGTAAGACTTCTTCAGGCTGTTTAGCCATGAGTGGAATGCAGAGTTGGAGCGGGTGTCTTGATTGTTGACTGTTGAGAAATTCGCAAATGGGCGCCCTGCCTGGCTGGTGCTGGCTCCCTGAGCAAGTGTGTTGACATTGATCTGGTTCAGGTTGATGGAGAGTGGTAGACGCGTCCCCTTGGACCCGAAGTAGGTCGTTTCAAACACGATCGTCTTTGTGAGGGCCTGCTGCAGACCGAAGCTCCACTCGGTAATGTAAGGCGTGCGATAGCCTGGATTCACACTAAGGGGAGAAAGACTCGCCGCACATGTTGCCGTTCCGTCGGATTTGAGCGCATAGTTGACGAAGTTCGGTCCAATCCCGCAGAAATCAAGACCTCCGCTGGGGAAAGGGTTCGCCAGCGTGACATTGGTCGCAACGGTTTGCTTTGAGGTATAGGTCGGTACTAGGCGAAGAGGGTACTGTGTTCCTGTATTGAGAAACTGGTTGTAGAGCAGGGGTGCGTTGTAGAAGACGCCAAAACCACCCTTGAGAACAGTGGTCTCATGGCCACGAGGCTGCCATGAAAATCCAACACGCGGGGCGAAGTTATTCCAATCGTAGTTATAGAGGTGGGTAAAACCTCCCACACCTGCCTGACTAAAGCGTCCTGCACTCAGATCGAACCGCGAGACAGTATTATGTGGCGAGTAGACGGGCGCATCAAGCTCCCAGCGTAGCCCCAGATTCAGAGTCAAGGTAGGAGATAGCTTCCAGTCGTCCTGGACAAATAGGTGAGTGCTACGGAAGTTCAGGTAAACAGTTCCTGCGGTTGTTCCGATGCTTGTGCTCAACGGCAAACCAAGCAACAGATCAGCCATGGAGTCGCCGGTGAAACCGCTGACACTCTTGTTGTTTGACTTCAACGTGGCATCGTTGAAGGTCAGAGCACCGCGTCCGGAACTGGTGATTACATTGACGGAATTAGCCCACAGCCAGTCCGCCCCAAACTTGAAGGAGTGGGCGCCATGAATCCAGCTAAGACTGTCGACCAGCTGATAGTGGTTGTCCCACCGGTTTTGTGGGAGGTTGGTCGCGCCACCGATCGTGGAGTATCCGGAAACGGCTGTATTGGGAAGGCCCTGGTTATTGGCATACCCCGCCTGCGTAAAGTAAGGACCTCCCGGAAGTCCAGAATAGGATGAGCCTATCGCGGTACTGTCTTCCTGGACGCGGGGTTGCTGCAGGCGCTGGAACCCGAGTCGCAGATCATTGAATAAATTTGCGGTGACGACGCGGTCATATGTGACATTGACGAGTGTCGAAATCTGGTTCGTGTAGCAGCCGAATTTGGGAACGACGTAAGAAGAACAAAGAGAGTTTGAGGGTTCGAATGCCGGGTCTTTGAAAAAATTCCAGGAGCCGAAGATGTTGTCTTTTTCTGTGAGCTTGTGGTCGATTCTCAACGAGTATTCGTCCATGTTCTCGACACGGGTTTCCTGGAAGTTGTAGTTATTGCTCGGCGCCTTGCCTGCGGCGGTCCCAATCGACGGCGTAGGATAGCCCATTCGGGCGACCAATTGTCCCGCCTGAGCTGCCGCTGAGTTCCAGAGTGTTGGAAGCTGAGTGGAGAGGTTGTATGAGGACAAGCTGCCGCTCGTTCCTGGCAAAGGAGTCAGAGCCTTTCCTGTACTCGGGTCGTAGAGCGTCGATCCGGTTTGAAAGATACCGCTCGTCAGCATATCTGTTGTAGGGACCGTCGCCTGCGCGGTCACTGCCCGCCGAATACGCTGCCCCTCATAGCCGAAGAAAAAGAACGTGCGATCTTTCCAGATGGGACCGCCGGCCGTGGCGCCAAAGGTGTTCTGTTTGAACGATGGCTTCTTGGCTCCGGCAGCCGTAAAGTACGGCTTTGCGTCAGTAATCTCATTCCGGATAAACTCGTATGCCGATCCGTGCAACGCATTCGTTCCAGACTTGGTAATGATTACAGCCTGACCGCCAGACATACGGCCATACTCTGCGGCATAGACTCCGGTCAAAACGCGGAATTCCTGGATGACTTCAACAGAAGGACGGAACGAAGGCTGTGCAACGCCCATGTCGTTGTCGAAGATTCCGTTGAGGGTGAACTGGTTGGAGATTTCCGAGGCCCCAGCGACGTTGATGCCGCCGCGGAAGCCGAGCGTTGAGTTCTGGGCAGGCTGGTAGGTACCTGGCGACAGCAGTGCAAGGGCATAGAACTGCCGGTTGGCAAGCGGAAGTTCGGTGACCTGCTTGTTATCAACGAGGATGCCGTTGGAAGAGGTCTGTGTCTGCAGTAACGGTTCGGCTGCCTCGACGTTGACTGTGTCATTCACTCCGCCGACCGTAAGCGAGACGGGCAATTCATGGGTATCGCCGACATTCAGCTTGATTCCAGTCATGGTTTTCGTCGTAAATCCCGACATCGTTACGGTGACCTCGTAAGCGCCGGGTTGCAGGTTGGTGACGGTGTAAAGACCATTCGCATCCGAAGGCGTTGAGCGCGCGGCGCCCGTGCCCGTGTTTTTTACGGTTATGGTGGCTCCAGCGATCGCGGCACCTTGTGAGTCTTCTACGTGCCCTGTAAGCGTTGCGTTAATGGTCTGCGCCGACGCGGACTGCAGGAACATAACTCCAAACAGCAACAGCAACGACAGGGAGATAGAGATAGACGGGTAGCGTCTACGTCCAAATGACGACATGTAATGCCTCCAGAATGTGTTAAACGTGCAGCAGAGTGGCTGTGGAACGGCTCGTTTTCTGGTTACGGACGACTCGTACGACTACAGGAAAAGCCAGCAGTACTTCGCAGGTACAGAAGTCAAAAACGACGAAAGAGACTATGCCGGGCACGCCGAAAAGAGAAAGGAATGCGGCCAGATGCGCCTCGGCGTTCTTGCAAACAGCTATTTGGACTTTTCTGTGATGTCCTGGATGAACTATCTATAACAAAGGTTCACACAACCGTAAAATTAGACTTTCCTATCACGTGATAGCTAAATTCAAAAAATCTCGTAAACCCTTTGGGGTCATGCTGCTGATAGCGCTGGTGTGGCAGATCAACAGCTGCCGGTCGGCCGGGCACAGTACCGAAATCGTGGAGCAGTACCTCAAACTTGCTGCCTCGCTCGGCGAACGCGATCCCGATTTTCTCGACTTCTATGTGGGGCCCGAACGATTACCGCAGGCTGGGAGACGGCCTCTTCCATCGCTGGAGCAGATCGAGCAGGACACGAAGCGTCTGCGGGCGCAGCTTTCCAGCAGCGGATTGGACACCGAGCGCATTGCGTTCCTGAATCAACAACTCAATGCCATGAGTCAGCGTGTGCGCCAGCTACAAGGTGCGACAGCCGGATTCGATGAAGAGAGCCGCGGCTATTTCGGAGTCACAGCTCCTCCGGATACCGATGCAGCGCCGCGTGCGAAGGTGCGAGCTGAGATCGCTGCGCTGATTGGGCCAGGAGCGAAAGCGTATAGCGCCTACGAAGCGGCGTTCGTCGTGCCAGCGAAACAGGTTCCAGCGGTCTTCGAGGCAGCTTTGAACGTGTGCCGCGAACGGACACTGGCTCGTCTCTCGATGCCGGCCGGAGAGCATGTTGATGTGACCTACGTTGTCAATAAACCATGGGCAGCCTTCAGCCGCTATCTGGGTAATGCCCATAGCCAGATCCAGGTCAACCTTGGATTTCCGCAGACGGTCGATCGGTTGCTGGATCTTGCCTGCCATGAAGGGTATCCCGGCCATCATGTCTTCAACACACTGCGTGAAGAGGCTCTGGTGAAGCAGCGCCATCAACTGGAATGGGCGGTGCAGCCTGCTTTCTCTCCCCAATCGTTCGTCAGTGAAGCGGCGGCCAGCTATGCGCCCGAGATGGTGCTGGACGACGCAGCGCGGGTACAGATTGAGCGCGATGTTCTATTTCCCATCGCCGGTCTGCCGCAGCGCGATATTGAGCGCTACATCCGTATCGAAAAGCTCGTAGCCATGCTGCATACCGCTGAACCGGAGATCGCTCGCGAATATCTGGACGGCCGGTTGGAGTTTGCTCGCGCACTGTCGCAATTAGAAGAAGAGCTGCTGATGGAACATGGAGAGACCATGCTGACCTACCTGAACGAATACCGCAGTTATATGCTCACCTACACGGTCGGTCTGGACAGGGTAGCGAAGTACGTCGACGCCGCAGGTCCAGAAAATCGTTGGCGGCGTTATACCGCTCTCATGACCACCGCCGTAACGAGTCTTCCGGACTAAGTGCGCTTGACCGCAAATGCGGAACGGCCTTAGAGTCTACCCAACCGGCACTCAACCCGGCCGACCTGCTTACCGAGGACAATCGAACATGTTTCTGAAGCGCACGCCGTTGTGTCTTTTGGCATCCCTTGTCGTCTTTGCGGGATGTAGCAAGAAGAACTCCAGCACCCCAACCTCTGCGAATAAGCCGAAGCTCGGCATTCGAGCCCAGGCTGATGAGACAGTTCATCCGGATCTGAGCAGGACACCATCAGAACTGAAGAAGGTTTACGACTATATCGATGCCAACGTCGATGATCATGTGCTCGATTTTCAGCACTGGATTCAGCAACCCTCGATCTCCAACTCGGGTGAAGGGATTCCCGAGTCAGCTGAGATGGTCAAAGGCATGTTCGACAAACTGGGATGCCAGACTACCCGCGTTTACGATGTCGGCATCACGGAGTACGGAACGCCGGGCAATCCTGTGGTCTACGCGAAATGCGATGAGGGTGCGCCCAAAACGCTGGTCATCTACTGGATGTACGACACCATGCCGGTCACGCAGCCGGACCTGTGGGTGGCGCCTCCGTTTGAAGGCCGCCTGGTCGATGGAAAGACCGCCGGTATCGATCCATCATTCAAGAAGGTCCTCATCGGTCGCGGTGCAGTGAACTCCAAGGGGCCACAGCTCGCACAGCTTGAAGCCTTCATGTCGATGAAGAAGGTGCTGGGCAAGCTCCCAGTCAACCTGATCTTCGTGGCGGAAGGCGATGAAGAGCGCATGGATATTGGTCTTCGCAAGTTCATGAAGGATCATCCGGACCTCTTCAAAGGCGCTGACGCCATGCTGCGCTTCGCCGGTCAGAGCGCGGGCGGAGGAGCCAACATCTCCGGAGGCTCAGAGGGGTGCGTCTATGTGGAATTGACGACCAGCGGAAAGAGCTGGGGTCGCGGGCCTACGGTCTCAGATATCCACGGCTCCTACAAGCGTTCGGTCGACTCGCCGGCGTGGCGCCACATCAAGATGCTCGGATCTCTGATCTCCGACGATGGCAATACCCCAAAGATCGACGGATTCTTCGAGAACATGCAGCCGCTCACCAACCAGGAGACCGATTTGCTAAAGGGCTCCGCCGGCAAGATGAATGTGAAGTCCGCCGCGGACAACCTTGGTGTGGCGAGGTTTATCTCCGACGATCCATTCACCATTCAGAAGATGTCGCGCTACGGTACCAGCTTCAACCTCGACGGCATCTGGGGCGGCAATATGTATGCAGGCGGCGCAGGTGCAATCCTGCCGAACAAGATCACCTCAAAGCATAACTTCCGCTACATTCCGAACATGCACGGCACCGATATTGTGAAGAAGCTTCGCGCCCAGCTCGACAAGAACGGCTACAAAGACGTCGAGGTCAAGCTGATCGGCGATGTCCCCTGGGCAAAGATGAGCTACGACTCCGATATCGCCAAGTCCATCATGCAGACCTTCGATGAGTTCGGCATCAATTATCAGAAGCCTCTCGAGCAGGAGACTATCCTTGGCGGCTACTGGCCGGCCTACCTGTTCTCCAATCAGGATGTCGGCGATCGCGTTGTCGATGTGAAGATGCCGATTGCCGCCGGTGGCGCCGGCATGGGAGGACGTGCGCACGCGGCCAACGAGTACTACATCATTGAAGGCTCCGGAAAGGTCTATGGTCTCGCCGGAGCAGAGAAGTCAGTTGCCGCAACCATCTGGCACTTCGCCAATATGCCGAAAGGGAAGTGAAGATGATTCCACGCTCAAAGACAGGTCTTTAGCGCGGGACTTACGAATGGTTGAAGAGCTTAGTCGCAGATGCTTTGGCTCGCATCGGTGTGCTACCGTAGCTCCCGAGGTTCCTCATGGGATTTGCACGCTGTCTGTTTTCGCTCACCGCAACCTTTGTCCTTGGAGCAACAGCCTTCGCCGCAGTAGGACCGCAGGTCAAAACGGCCAGCGGCGTTGTCGAAGGAGAGCCGACACCAGATAGCAAGGTCATGTCCTTCAAGGGCATTCCTTTTGCAGCTCCCCCGGTAGGCAAGCTGCGCTGGGCACCACCCGCGCCTGTTGAGCCGTGGACGGGCGTACGCTCCGCACACGACTTCGGATACCACTGCGTGCAGTCCGCGAGCTATGCAGACATGGCCTTTCATGATCCGGGAGCCTCAGAGGACTGCCTGACCCTCAATGTATGGACTCCCGCTTCGTCTGAGACAAGCAAGCTGCCGGTTATGGTCTGGATCTACGGTGGCGGCTTCGCGGGTGGAAGTACTTCGGAACGCCGGCAGGATGGTCAGTATCTCGCCCATCGCAACGTCGTCGTTGTCTCCATGAACTACCGGCTCGGTATCTTCGGTTTCTTCGTACATCCGGAGCTGACAGCGGAATCTCCGAATCATGCTTCAGGGAACTACGGTCTTCTGGACCAGGCAGCAGCCATTCAGTGGGTGAAGCAGAATATCGCCGCGTTCGGTGGAGATCCCTCGAACATCACCATTTTTGGTGAGTCCGCAGGTTCGATGTCTGTCAGCGCGCAAATGGCCTCGCCATTGTCAAAAGACCTTATTCAGAAAGCAATCGGCGAGAGCGGAAGTGTGATGACCACCGGCACCTTCCCCATTGAGAGCCGTGAGCAACGGGAGAAGGCGGACTCCGCCTTCGCACTTACGACCTATGGCACGGCGAAGCTCGCGGAACTGCGGCGTATTCCGACAGAAGACATCATCCGCCCCATCATGGCAACGAGGCCCGGACCTTCCTTCCGCCCGGTCGTCGATGGGTACTTCTTCCCGAAGCCTCCCGCAGAGATCTATGCCGCAGGTGAACAAGCTCACATCCCACTGCTCGCCGGATGGAATGCCGATGAAGCTCGCGGAGGAGTAGTCGGTGGAAACAATCGCTTCAGCGCCGAAGGCTTCGCTGCACAGGCGAATCGTGAGTTCCCAACACAGGCTTCGGAGTTCCTGAAGCTCTACAGCACAGCAACCCCTGAAGAAGCGGTGGCGTCCGCCTCTGACTACGCCGGCGACCGCTTCATCGCCTACTCCACGTGGAAGTGGCTGGAGGCTCATACGGCTACCGGAACGAAGCCGGTGTATCGCTATAAGTTCGCCCTCCCGAATCCAGGTGACCGCTACCATACGCCTGCTGTGGGAGCGTTTCACTCCGACGATATTGAATACGTCTTCGGAACACTGGACTCCCGTTTGGAGGTCGTAGTGCGCCCTGAAGATCGCAAGCTCTCTGAGCAGATGCAGGACTACTGGACCAACTTTGCACGCACCGGCGACCCCAATGGAGCAGGATTGCCCAAGTGGCCTGTCTACGGGCCGAGCCAATGGCAGATGATGGTGCTGGATAAGAACTCCGCAGCGAAAGCCGATTCGCATCGCGACAGGTATTTGTTCCTGGACAGCGCCTGGCAAAAACCGGCAACTGCTTCGGTCAAACCTTGATTGTTGAGGGATTTTAGCGGGTGAGGAATGGTGGGCAGAGAGGGACTCGAACCCCCGACATCCTGCTTGTAAGGCAGGCGCTCTAACCAACTGAGCTATCCGCCCATTCCTCTATAAGTCTATCGCAAATTTATGTGAATGACCGTCTTGTCCCGTTATGGATTGCAAAGAAAACGAAAGGCTTTCGTATCGTTAGGGTGTGTCATCCAACTCCCGGCGCTGACGGCACGAGTTTGATGACACACCCTCGGCACTCCAGCTAAGATGCTGAGAACGTAACGCACGGACCCAAGCTTGCAACGATTCCGCCTTACACGTCACCAGAGCGCTTCGAACAAGACACCGCGGCAGATCAACCTGTCGCTGGTCTTCAATCTTGTCCGCACGCGCCAGCCCGTCTCCAGAGCGGAACTCTCACGTCTCTCCGGCCTGCAGCGCAGTACGGTCTCGCTGATCGTAGAAGAGCTGATCTCCGGAGGATGGATTATTGAAGGCGAAGTCGGCCGCCTGCCTCGTGGGCGACGTCCAACCTTCCTGCAGGTGAACGATAAGCGCGCTGTCCTTGCGCTCGACATTCATCCGGCACAGACAACGCTCGGCATCGTCGATCTTGGCGGCCGCGTGATCTCGCAGAGTATCGTCCCGCTCCCCGATGACTCCAAGCTGGCGATGAACGCCATTATCAAGGCCGTCAAACGCATGGTGGATACTCATCCCGAGCGTGCTCTCGATGGCATCGGCATCTGTGTCCCGGGCCGTGCCGACCTTGACCAGCAGAAGCTTATCTTTGCGCCCAACCTTCATTGGCCGGTGCTGGCCGTGAAGCAGCGCATCGAGCGAGCCACGGGTCTGCGCGTTGAGATGGACAATGTCGCCAACGCCTGTGCTCTCTCCGAGGTCTGGTTTGGAGAAAGCGACGGTATGCACGATCTTGTCGTCGTGAATGTCGCTGAGGGAATCGGTACAGGCATCTTCGCCAATGGTCAGCTTCTTCGTGGAGAGGCTGGTATGGCCGGCGAGTTTGGCCACGTGCAGATGGAAGAGGCCGGACCGGCCTGTGCCTGCGGTAGTCATGGCTGCTGGGAGGTCACGGCTTCTAACCGTGCAGGACTGCGCTATTACGAGCAGCAGGGTGGCAGTCGTCTGGCGGCCTTCGATACGCTGTTGCACCTGGCGCAGATCGGCGAGGAGCACGCCGTCGCTGCCATCCAAACAATGGGCCGTTGCCTCGGTAAAGGTCTGCGTATGATCGCCTCAGGCCTTGCTCCGAGCGAGATCGTCATCGTCGGTGATATCACCACGGTCTGGCAGCTGATCTCACCGGTTGTCGAAGAAGAGATGCGCCGGAATGCCTTTCATAGCGGTCCCAGGCTTCGTCCTGCATTTGAGGGAAGTCTGGCGCGCCTGCGGAGCGCGGTGGCTCTCGTAATGAATGACCGTGCGCTGTAGTCTAGAGCATTTCTCCTGTTGCTGGGTAGCCCGGAAGTGGAGTGCAGCGGCGTTTTCATTATGGAAAACGCCCATAGATAACGAATCCCTACACTACACCTACAGGAGAAATGCTCTAGCGTCTTTACTTGACGGTTACGGCTCCATCGACATCCACGACCAGCGCTCCCTGTTCGATCAGCATGGAGTGAATCTTCAGCCTCTCCAGCGCCAGCAGATATCCGGTTGAAGTGCCTGACTTCGTCAGCGCCTGGCGCAGCAGATCCGCGGCATTGACCTTCATGTTCTGCGGCAGCTTGCGGCTGAGGAAGGGAACCAGAAGAAAGCCTAACTCCTTCGAGGCGCTTAGCTGGTCGATGTGAGTATCGCGGAAGCCGATGGTCYCACCTTCCGCCTCCGGCAGCATGGATACATCGGCATCTGTCGTTAATCCCACCCCGATACAAGCGCCGCGCAATCCAGCGCCCACGCGGGATCTTGTGTGGACACTGACGATGATGCGGTCATCTTTGAAGCTGACGTGGGGTTTCTCGGCGTAGACGTAACAGGCTGAAGCGCCATCGCCGCGCAGATAATAGCGGCCATCGGGTGTATTGAATAACTGCTGTTTCAGGGTGCGTTCCAATGCATCGGCTGAGATCTTCAGCTCAATGGCATGAGCGCTCGCCGCCATTGCCAGAAGGAAGAGAACAACAATCCGTCGCTTCACTCTTTCAGACTAGAGCATTTTCCCTGTTGCTTGGTATCCCGGAAGGGACGTGCAGCGGCGTTTTCATCGCGGAAAACGCCCATAGATGCGGAAGCCCCACACGACACCTACAGGGAAATGCTCCATCGTGCCCAAACGCTTTCCGGAAATGGTCTTATTTTGACCCGAGCGCTGACACCGTGCTGTCGGAAATTGTGGCCGGATTCTCCTGGTGCGGTCCCAGGCCCAGCTTGATCAGTGCGCGTGAATCCGGTACCAGCTTGGTCTGCCAACCGTTGTCAGATTGCAGCTTCTGCATTGCGGCCTCCGTTGAAGAATCCCAGTGGCCGCTTGGATCGCCATTCAGGTAACCCGCCTTGATTAGCGCCTGTTGAATCTCGGTAGCGCGGTTATCACCAATGCCACGCTGGCCGGGCTTGAACGTGGTATGCCGTATCGTTCCCGGCTTGTTTGATTTCTTCTGGACATGTGGAGCCGTTGGACCCCGCCGCGAACGCATCATAGCGTGAGATGGAACAGCGGTAACGACTGCAAGCGCAACAACAAATAAGACTTGGGAAAGACGCATCATTCCAACACCTGCAACGCCTGGTATCAGGCGATTTCCAATTCTGTCTGACCTTGATTTGCATTCAAGGTTACTGACAAAGTAAACCCTCGGCAACAGAAAAAGAAGCGGCGCAAAGGGCGGATTTCCCATTTTGCGCCGCTCTTTTCTGCGAGTGGATTGCAGGGCTACGGCAGGGTACCGCCCACGTAATTGTTGCCACCAGTCGGTGAGTTCGGCGTACGAACCAGGAAGACCACATCATCACCGGATTTCAGGCTCTTGATCGCGGCCTGGAAGCTGGCCATGTCGGTCACCGGCTTGCGGTTAATCTCAACGATTATCTGTCCACGGCCCAGCCCGATCTCGTCTGCAAACGATCCCGGCTTCAGGGCGGAAACGATAACTCCACCTTTGATGCCGAGCTTGGTTGCCACGTTGTTAGGCAAAGCACTGACGGTCAGGCCCAGTTTATCGGCAGAAACATCAGAGGATTGCGCCTCTTGTGAGTCGTCCTGCCCATTGCCATTGAGATCGGCAAAAATCTTCGCGCGGTCACCGATGGAGACTGTCGTTGAGGCTGGTTTACCGTCGCGCAGATAGCCGAGCTTGACTGTCGATCCCGGACGGCGGGCAGCAATGTCGTTCACCATGTCATCGCCGTCCTTGATCTTGCGGCCGTCGATCGACTCAATCACGTCACCCGGCTGCAGCCCGGCCTTCTCCGCCGGTCCGCCCTTGCTGACGGTGCTGACGATGACGCCCGAACCGTACATGCGGGAGACTGCCGAGGAGATGTTCGACTGGAAGCTGATTCCGATCGATCCACGGGTCACCTTATGTTCCGGTCCGATGAGCATGTTGTAGACATTGACCACGGTGTTCGCTGGCATGGCGAAACCGACACCCTGGGAACCCATCGACTGCGTATAGATCGCAGTGTTGATACCGACGACAGAGCCCGTCATATCCACCAGCGGACCACCGGAGTTACCTGGGTTGATCGCCGCGTCCGTTTGAATGAAGCGCTGGAACTGGTTTTGCGCAAAACCGCTCTGCGAGGGTTCGTTGATCTGACGGCCCTTTGCGGAGATGATACCGGCCGATACCGTCTGCGACAGACCGAACGGGCTGCCGATCGCCAGCACCCAGTCGCCGACCTGTGCGCCTTCGCTGTTTCCGAGCTTAATGGTCGGAAGGGGAGTCGCAGAGTCGATCTTGATAACCGCGATATCGGTGTCCTTATCGGTGCCAATCACCTTGGCCGGACGTCCAGTCTCGCTCTCCGAATCCGTCGACAGCTTCACATAAATCTTGTCGGCTTTCTCCACCACGTGATTGTTGGTGATGATGTAGCCCTTTGAATCGACGATGAAGCCGGAGCCCAGAGCTCTGCGTTCGCCGCCCGCGCCATCATCATCCTCGTCATCACCACCGCCAGGATTTCCGCCGAAGAACCGGTTAAAGAAATCCTGCATATCCTGCTGATCCTGACTGCCATTACCGTTGCCGCGGCGGCGACGCTGCTGGGCAGCCTGCTTTGGCAGGCTCTCGGTGTTGATATTGACCACCGCGGGTCCAACCATCTTGGCAATCTTCGCAAAGCCATTGCCCACGCTCTGGGGCTCAGGAATACGCAGAGGCGTCGCGTCTGAGGACTCCTGCGCTTCCTTGCCATGAACCTTCGCGGTCAGAACTGAGCCGGCCACAATGCCGACCGACAGCGTTGCCAGCAACGCGAAGGTCGAGGTCAGACGCCGGGCCTGAATCCGTTCCCACAGTGACATCTTTTTCTCCATGTAGTTGTGTATCCCTCAATAAAGCACGCGCGCCAAAGACACCATGCAATACGCCAGTATATCGCCGAAAACGGGGAAATTTGTGCTCGGCGGCATTCGCAGGTTTAGACGCTGATTAACCTGAAAGGTGTTTTGTGCAATTCCGGCGGTGGTCTGGCCACCTCATCTGGCGGCATCCAGCAAGATCAACAAAACACGGCGCAACGCCAGCTCTCTCCCAGCCGGGTCGAACCACTCGCTGTGGGTATGGATGCCCCCGGCGATGCCTCCCGCTCCTACCGCAATCGCCTCCCGTCCCAGGGCCAGCGGCACATTGGCATCGGTCGAACCGATGCGAAGCTCGGTACGCAGGCGAAGATGGCGGTCTACCGCATGAATGGTCTCAAGCAGAGCAGCCTCTGTGGAGAGGGTTCCTGCCGGGCGGTCGCCGATGGTCGCCACATGGAGGCTCAGCCTGCGGTCGCCGGCGTCGTCATTTGCTTCAAGAACAGCATCTTCAAGCGCGCGGTGGACCTGGACCTCCAGAGAGATCAGTTGGTCCATATCGACAGAGCGCAGGTCGATGAGGCAGCTTGCACGCTCGGGTACTGAGGTGACGGACATGCCGCCCTCGATACGCCCGATATTCCAGGTAGTACGCGGCTGACGCGGCAGTTTGATTCGCTCCATCGCAGCGATCGCCTTGCTCAGTACGACAATCGGGTTGGGAGCCCCTGCCTCTGTCCAGGAGTGCCCGCCCGGGCCGGTGATAGTGGCCTGAAGTCGGCGGCTGCCGATGGCGCCAACGACCACATTCTCAGTCCCCGCCCCTTCCAGGCAGATCGTAGAGCGGATGCGTCCGGCATACTCAGAGCGGAAGAAGAGGTGACGCATACCGCGCAGATTTCCCTCGGCTTCCTCCCCGACATTGGCTGCAAACAGGATGGTGTGCGCCGGTACGAGCTGTGCTGCCTTCATGGCGGCAGCTACCGCCAGAAGCCCCGTGAGTCCGGCGACGTTGTCCGCGGCGCCGGGAGCATAGACCCGCCCCTCCTCCAACCGCGGCTCTGGCAGCATTTCATCGGGAAAGATGGTATCCAGGTGAGCCGAGAGCATGGTGACCGGACCGTTCCGGACCTCTCCGGGGAGCTCCCCCAGGACATTTCCTTCGGCATCGATCTGGACCTGCTCCAGGCCGAGTTCGACAAACCGGTCCCGGACCCACGCGGCCCGGTGCTCCTCCTTATAAGGAGGAGCAGGAATCCGCAGCATCTCCATCTGCCAGGCAAGCAGGCGTTGTTCCTGAAGATGCAGCCACTGAAAGGCGGAATGGACACCACGCAGGCCTGCCAGTTCTGTAATCCGCTGGTTCGCGCGCATCAATAGTGCACCTCAACCAGGAAGAGCCCTCTCGCTGGAGCCGTTGGTCCCGAGATCGACCGGTTGCGAGCTGCCAGAATCTCGGGCATCTGCGATGCTGACATCCGCCCGCACCCCATCTCAACGAAGGTGCCAACCAGATTCCGGACCATGTGGTGCAAAAAACCATTGCCGTTGACCTGGTAGATCAGGAGGTCGCCTTCACGCCTCCACTCTGAAGAGGAGATAGTCCGCACCATTGTCGGCGGAGTTGCGCCCTGGCGAACGGAGACGTCCGGGTCGTTCGCGGCAAACGAACTGAAATCCATCTCTCCAACTACGGATGTGGCTGCCTGCTGCATCGGAGCAATGTCCAACGGCCAGCGGCAGTCCCATACGTATCGGGCAACGAGGGGAGAGCAGATGCGCTCATGGGGTGTCCCGGCGTCGCGCCGGACGAAGATGCGGTACTCATAGGTCTTACCGCAGGCCGAATGTCGCGCGTGGAAATCCTGCGGCATGATCTCTGCCTGCGTCACTCGCACACTGGTGGGTAGAGCCCGGTTCAGCGCCCGCAGCAGGTTCTGTTGCGGAATGCCCGCTTCCAGGTCGAAGGTCGCCACCTGGCCCAGGGCATGCACGCCGGCGTCGGTTCTTCCAGAACCCTGTGGCAGGACCTCTTCTCCAGTGACCTTCCGGATGGCTTCGGAGAGCAGCCCCTGAACGGTGCGTAACCCCGGCTGTACCTGCCAGCCATGGAAGTCACCGCCGTCATAACTCAGGATCAGCTTCCAAGTATTCCGAGAAAAAGCCATCTTTGCACGGTAACATGCTGCCGCTTGTGTCACTTGCTATACTCATCGCTATCCCGCCAAAGGCCATGTCCCTCGCTTCCTACGAACTCCACGGAACCTACAGGAACCTGTTTACGTATCAGCCGATGAACCTGTTGTGGAATGATTTCAATGATTTCGTAACCGGAAGCCACTCTGAAACATCTGTCACTTGGTATTCGTACAACACTTACACCGAGAAAAGGGAATAGCAGTACCACCCTCTCGCCAACCCGGAACTGCGACCCGAAAAACTAAGGCAGACCGGCGACCCTAAACGATCGCATTAGCTGGAGAGCGTAACGTGAAATTGAGACATCTGCAAGCCACAGCGAGCATTGCTTTGCTCCTGATGGGACCCGCCGCACAGTACGCTGCCGCACAGCAGCAGCAGACCGTCCCCGGAGGCGGAACGCCCGCGCAGGCACAGGCCAACGCCACTCTTCCCGCGGTACCGGAGCCTAAGCTCACAGAACCCTTTGACCTGCGTGATACGGCCCGGGATTATTCCAAGCCCAAGAGCCACCTTTTCAAGCCCTGGGCTCCTTATACCCCTATCAACGTCGGGGAACCTCGTCTCGGCAACACGCCGCGGCTCGATCAGCTTCTACGCGACGGCAAGATGTACCTTTCTCTCTCCGATGCCGTCATGCTGGCGCTGGAGAACAACTACGACATCGCCATCTTCCGCCTGAACCTCGATATCGCGGATACCGACCTACTGCGTGCACGCGCCGGCGCTACCTTGCGTGGCGTCTCTTCGGGTCTGGTTTCCAATACCCTCGGCGGCACGACGACAACAATCACCGGAGGCGGCGGTCCTGGCGGCACCAGCACCGCGGCCGGAGCAGCCGGTGCGGGCGCCTCGGGCCTGGTGCTTACCACGAACGGCGCCGGCCCAACGCCGATGAACCTGGATCCGGTACTTACCAGCACGCTACAGCTTGAGCGCGCCCGGACTCCGCAGACGACGAATTTCATCACCGGAACGTTCTCTCAGAATCAGGCGTCGGACACCTACAACTTCGGCTACTCCCAGGGATTCATCACGGGTACGCAGGCGACTGTAAGCTTCAATAACTCTCGCGTCAGCACCAACAGCACCCGTAGCGTGTACAGCCCGCAGCTCCAGACCACCTTCCAGCTCCGTCTGCAGCAGCACCTGTTGCAGGGCTTCGGGCCGGGTGTGAACGGACGGTTCATCGTGCAGGCGAAGAACAATCGCCGCATTGTAGACTCGGCGTTTCGCCAGCAGCTCATCTCGACCGTAACGCAGATTGAGAGCATCTACTGGGCTCTGGTTTCGGCGTATGAGGATGTGCAGGCAAAGACCCGCGCGCTTGATCAATCGACAAAGCTCGCATCCGATAATCGCAAGCAGCTTGAGATCGGTACTCTGGCTCCTCTCGATGTCGTGAATTCCGATTCTGCCGTCTCGACTGATAAACAGGCGCTGATCACCTCGCAGTCGAACCTCGAGTACCAGCAACTGCTGATCAAGCAGGCGATTGCCCGCAACACCAACGATCCTCAGGTTGCCGCAGCTCCCGTGATTCCGACCGATCGCGTCAGTCTCGACCGTCTTCCGGAAGAGGATGTGCAGATTGAAGACCTGGTGAAGCAGGCCTACGTCAACAATCCGCAGATCGAACAGGCCATGCTGGCCATGAAGAATAACGAGATATCAATCAAGGCGCTAAAGAACGGTCTTCTGCCGACGGTTGACGTTTTCGGGTTCTACGGAGCCGCTGCAATCGGCGGCGCATGGAACCCGGTTTGCGCCGGTGGTGCGCAGACCGGATGCCAGGGCCTCGCGCAACGTGGCTACGGTGGTACGTTCTCGGATCTGTTCAACTCCACAAATCCGGATAAGGCTGTTGGCCTCTCGGTCAATATCCCGATCCGCAATCGTGTCGCCCAGGCTGACCAGGCGCGTTCCCAGATGGAACTTCGTCAGTCGCAGATGCGTCTGCAGCAGCTCTACACGCAGATCCGCATGCTGGTCACCAACGCGCAGTTCGCACTCACCAATGACCGCGCGGCGGTACAGGCAGCTCAGGCTGCCCGTGACTTCCAGCTGCAGTCGCTGGACTCCGAGCAGAAGAAGTACCGTCTCGGCGCCTCAACTACAGCAAACGTTCTTCAGCAGGAGCGTAACCTCGCAACGGCAGAGAACAGCCTGATTTCGTCGACGGCAGCCTATGCCCGTGACCGCGCCTCGCTCTATCAGTTGCTGGCAAATACGCTGGACCGCTACGGCATCTCGCTTACAGATGCTGCAACCGGCACCATCAATCAGGCTCCGGTCATCCCTGGACTGACTGCTCCGAAGGACCCGGAACCGCCCAAGCCGCTTACTCCGCAGTAGTCCAGCACCAAGAACATAGCCGAAAGCCCAGCCATCAGGCTGGGCTTTCTCCTTAAACTTTCTCCCTAAATAAGAGAGGGCCGCCCCGGCGCGAGGCGGCCCGCAGAGGGTTCAACATCCAAAGAGCGCTCAGCGAATTTCAGTATTCAATCCCCAACGGAAATTCGTAAGCGTCCCCAGTTGTCTAAGGAGGCTACGCTCGATCGTTGCAGAGGTTGTCACGCTCGTGTCACTTTCAGCACCCTGAAAACCGTGGGCGGGCGAACCGGAACAAGGATTCCGTAAACCAACTATCCTAGAATCGATGTCTCACGAGCCGAACGCCCTTGCATCTGCCGCCTCCGCGTATCTTCGTTCCGCCATCAACCAGCCGGTCCGGTGGCATGAGTGGAGTCCCGCAGCCTTTGCGCTCGCCGTGGAACAAAATAAGCCGATTCTTCTCGACATCGGTGCGGTGTGGTGCCACTGGTGCCATGTCATGGATCGTGAGTCGTATGAGAACGATCAGACTGCCGCTGTCATTAACGAGCACTACATCGCCATCAAGGTCGACCGGGACGAACGTCCCGATGTGGATGCCCGCTATCAGGCAGCCGTCTCCGCGATCAGCGGGCAGGGAGGCTGGCCGTTAACCGCTTTCCTTACACCAGACGGAAGGCCTTTCTTCGGCGGGACCTACTTTCCTCGGCAGGACCAGTTCGGCAGACCTGGGTTTCAGCGGGTTCTCCTCACCATGGCCTCTGCCTTCCAGCAGAAGCGAGATGAGGTGGACGACTCCGCGGCTTCTGTTATGGCGGCGATTGAGCATAATGAGACCTTCTCCGGTCGCTCCTCGCGCATCACAGCGGAGCTGGCTACCAAGCTCACCTCCGCCATCACCGGCATGTACGACCAGCGCTACGGTGGTTTCGGCTCTCAGCCCAAGTTTCCGCACTCAACCGCAATCGATCTATTGCTCGACAGCGCGCTTCGTCCCGGCGCCGACGAAAAGATCTCCGCGTCAGCGCTCGGCACGCTAAGCGCTATGTCCCGGGGCGGGATCTATGACCATCTCGCCGGAGGCTTCCATCGCTATTCAGTGGATGAGCAGTGGATCGTTCCGCACTTCGAGAAGATGCTCTACGACAATGCAGGTCTGCTGGCAAACTACGCCCATGCCTTCCAGAGTTTTGCTGAACCGGAGGCTGCCCGTGTTGCGCGCGAGACCATTCTGTGGGTCGATACCTGGCTCTCTGACCGCGAACGTGGTGGCTTCTACGCCTCCCAGGATGCCGATATCAACCTGGACGACGACGGCGACTACTTTACCTGGACGCTGGACGAAGCCCGTTCTGTCCTCACCGCCGAAGAGCTGAACGTTGCGGCTCCGTTCTACGACATTGGCGATGTGGGCGACATGCACCACAACCCTGCGAAAAACGTGCTCCACGTAAAGCATCTGCTGGGACAGGTGGCGCAGCGGGCGGGAATGCCACCGGAGCAGGCAACATCGCTCCTGCGTTCCGCAAAGCAGAAGTTATATGCAGCTCGGTTGCAGCGTCCGACGCCTTATATTGACCGGACGATCTATACCGGCTGGAACGGCATGATGATCTCGGCCTACATCGCTGCCGGCAGGGCATTGGCGATTCCAGCTGTGACTGCCTTCGCGTTGAAGTCACTGGATCGGATTCTGGCAGACGCCTGGAACCCCGAGGTGGGACTCTCCCACGTCGTCGCCTATGCTGACGGGACATCCGCGCGGAAGCATGTCCCCTCGACCGTAGATGACTATGCATTCCTCGCGACATGTTGCCTGGATGCATGGGAATGCAGCGGAAACCTGAAGTATTACCTCGCAGCGAAAAGCCTGGCGGAGTATGTCGCCGCGAACTTCTGGGATCCAACGGGGTTGGGGTTCTTCGATACCCCACTTACCGACGAACCGGCGCTCGGAGCGCTTTCAGCCCGCCGAAAGCCGTTGCAGGATGCGCCGGCGCCGGCTGCGAATCCGACCATGGCTTCGCTGTTGGTACGGCTCGAAGAGCTCTCCGGGAAACAGGAGTACCGGGACATGGCCTTCGACACACTGGAAATCTTCGGTGGTGTTGTGGAGCACTTCGGTCTCTACGCGGCCAGTTATGGTCTGGCCCTGCAGCGTTTGGTACAGCCGGCGGCCCAGGTGGTGATCCTGGGGGACGATGAAGCCGCGAAGATGCTGGAGGCTGCGGCGCTGACTCGTTACTCCGTTTCCAAGAGCGTCATCCGCCTCTCCTACACACAGCTTTCCGCCCTTCCGGAGACATTGGCGGAGACGATCCCAAATCTGCCCGGCATTGAGTCCGGGAAGAGCGTTGCGATTGTCTGTGCGGCGAAAACATGCCATCCGCCGGTTGCCGATCCGGAGAGTCTTCTGCAGCTTTTGAACCGAGCGCTAGTGCATTTTTCCTAAAGGTGTAGAGCGAAGCTTTGACTGTTTGCGCCGTTTTCCTTCGAAGAAAACGGCATTCGCAGATTTATCCAACGCCACAGTATTAGGAGAATTGCTCTAATCCCCGCCACCTAATACCGTGGTGGGTGCGGATGGAAGTGTAGGGTCTTGCGCGTTAACGATGACCGCACTGGAAGGAATGCCCAGGCGAATCTGGTTCTTCTCAAAGCCAAGCAGGATTCGCCTCCGCAGCTCGCGTAGTACCCCATCCTTCTGGTTGGCGCGAACCTTGGTATTCACCAGGTAGAGAACCTCACTGCCATTGATCTTGTCGACGCCCAAGACCTTCGGATCTTCAATCGTCACCTGGGCGAAGGCGGTGTCTTTGCGGACCTCCATCGCCAGTTGGCCCAGCAGCTCCATGACTTTGTCCGGATTCTCGCTGGCGTCGACACTTACGTGCAACGAAGCGACGGAGTAGTCGCGCGACAGGTTCTGGACCGTCGTGATCTGTGAGTTGGGAATGATGTTTTGGGTTCCGTCGCCGTCACGCAGAATGGTGCAACGCAGACTCATGTCTTCGACTGTTCCGGTAAGCCCAGCCATCTTGACTGAATCTCCAACATTGAACTGATCTTCCAGCAGGATGAAGATCCCGTTCAGCATGTCCTTAAAAATCGACTGCGCGCCGAAAGAGATGCCGAGTCCGACGACGCCGGCAGATGCCAGCAGCGGTTTCAGGTCGATATCGAAGATCGGCAGAATCTGCAGCAAAACATAAAAGCCAATGGCCGTGTATGCCGTGGCTCGCAGCACAGAGGACATGGTGCGCAACTGCGAGGCGCGTTGTGAGTTGCCCACCTGCCGGTCGGCCATGCGCCGCATGCGTCTAACAAAGAAGAGGGTAATGCGCTGCAGGATGAAGCCGAAGATCAGAATGAACGCGACCTTCGGCAGATCGTGATGGACGAAATCACTTGCCTGCTCATGCCAGTTGCGTCCTACCTGCAGGGTACGAACTTCTTGCGGGGCGAAGATCGAAAGGTGCATCATAAGCTTCTATTTCATCACGGTGGTTTCGAAGGGGGTTCCCATGAAAGTCACGCGTATTCTGCTTCTCAGTCTGCTTATGACGGCCTCGGTGGCCCAGCAGGGCGGCAATACCGGTGGCTCGCGCGGCGCCCGGCCGGGGCCGCCGACGACGATGCCGGATGTCACGATGGGAGCGCCGGATGACCGCCCAGGAACCTTCGACGCGACCATGGAGAATCAGCGGGCCAAAATGCGTAACGAGGATCGGCAGAAACGGCTGGTGGAAGACACTCAGAAGCTGCTGACGCTGGCCAATCAGTTGAAGGAAGAAGTAGACAAGTCCAGCAAAGACACCATGTCGATCACTGTCATCAAGAAGGCTGAGGAGATCGAGAAGCTGGCTAAGTCAGTCAAGGAGCGGATGAAGGGGTAACAGCGCTCCCTAGGAGATCGCGAGCAGGCAAGCGCAGAGATACATGATCGTAAACAGGAGGCTGCGGCACATCATCTAGTCCTTCGAGAAACGGCGGATCGACCCTTAGGGTGTGTGATCGGCAATCGTAGGATTTGCAATAGGGACAAAGGGTTACAATCGAGAAGCAGAATACGATGCCTCGCAATGCCGCAGCAGCTACGACCCCGAAGCAGGCCGCCGATCACGGTGGCCTGAGCGCCGAGCAACTCGTCGAGTTCTACCGGTATATGTATCTGTCGCGGCGCATTGACGACCGCGAAATTCTGTTGAAACGACAACAGAAAATCTTCTTCCAGATCTCCTGCGCCGGCCACGAGGCCCTGCAGGTGGCTGCCGGTTTTGCCCTGAAGCCCAGCTATGACTGGTTTGTGCCCTACTACCGCGACCGTGCCATCAGCCTGGTCCTGGGACAGACCGCGGAGGATCAGCTCCTGCAGGCGGTCGGCGCCGCAACTGATCCCCAAAGTGGCGGCCGGCAGATGCCCTCCCACTGGACCAGCAAAAAGCTCCATATCGTCAGCCCATCGTCCGCAACCGCGACCCAGTGCCTGCACGCGGTCGGCATAGCAGAGGCGGGGCGATACTTCAGCAATCATCCGAAAGCGGCAGCAAAAGTTGACGGAGACTACCGTCAGTTCAAGGATGTCGTTTTTTATAACGACGAGGTTGCTTATACCTCGATCGGCGAGGGTTCCACCTCGCAGGGCGAGTTCTGGGAGGCGCTGAATACAGCGTCGAATAGCAAGCTTCCGGTGTTGTTTCTGGTGGAAGACAACGGCTACGCCATCTCCACACCGGTCGAATGCAACACGCCGGGCGGAAACATCTCGCATCTGGTGGCGAACTTCCCGAACTTCTTCTTTGCCGAGATCGACGGCACCGACGCGATTGCCAGCTATCGTGCTCTGGTTGAGGCTGTGGCCTGGTGCCGCAGCGGCAAAGGACCGGCGCTGGTGCATGGCCATGTGATTCGGCCATATTCTCACTCACTCTCGGACGACGAACGTCTCTACCGTACCGCGGCGGAGCTCGAGGCCGACGCCCTTCGCGATCCCATCTCGAAGATGCAGGCATTCCTGATCCAGGAGGGGATTCTGGACCAGGAGGGGGTTGCGTCGCTGGAGAAGGCCGTCGACCAAGAGGTGCAGCGTGCGGCGGACGCCGCTCTCGCTGCTCCGCTGCCGCCGGAAGATTCGATCCTGGTCCACCAGTACTCCGAAGACCTGGATCCCAAATCTTCGGCCTTCGCCACGGAGCCGAAGCAGACCGACGCCGCCGAGCGGACGATGGCTGACCTGATCAATCTCTGTCTGCACGACGAGATGCGGCATGACGAACGCATTGTCGTCTTCGGCGAGGATGTAGCGGATGTCAGTCGTGAGGACGGGCTGCGGAGCGGGGAACTCAAGGGGAAGGGCGGGGTCTTCAAGCTAACCTACGGCCTGCAGAAGGCGTTTGGTGGAGACCGTTGCTTCAACTCTCCGCTCGCCGAGGCCAATATTGTCGGCCGAGGGATTGGAATGGCGCTCCGGGGCCTGAAGCCCGTGGTTGAGATCCAGTTCTTCGACTACATCTGGCCGGCGGTTCACCAGATGCGCAACGAGTTGAGCGTAATGCGCTGGCGCTCGAACGGCGCCTACTCGGCACCGATGGTCATCCGCTGCCCGATCGGGGGATATCTGACCGGTGGTTCGATCTATCACTCCCAGTCGGGTGAGAGCATCTTTACCCATACTCCCGGGATTCGCGTGGTGATGCCGTCCAACGCCCTCGACGCCAACGGTCTGTTGCGCACTTCCATCCGCTGCGATGACCCTGTGCTGTTTTTGGAGCATAAGCGGCTCTATCGTGAGGCCTATGGCCGCGCTTCCAATCCAGGGCCGGACTACATGATTCCGTTCGGCAAGGCAAAGATCGTCAGGTCAGGCAAGCATCTTACCGTCGTCACCTACGGCGCCGTTGTGCCGCGTTCGCTGCAGGCAGCACAGAAACTGGAGCGCGAGAAGGGAATCAGCATTGAGGTGATCGACTTGCGCTCCCTGTCGCCCTACGACTGGGAGGCCATCGCCGAATCGGTTCGGAAGACCAACCGTGTTCTGATCGCGCACGAGGACATGATCAGTTGGGGCTACGGCGCCGAGATCGCAGCCCGTATTGCGGACGAGCTCTTCCACGACCTGGATGCGCCTGTCCGCCGTGTGGCCGGAATGGATACCTTTGTCGCCTATCAGCCAGTACTGGAAGACCTCATCCTGCCCCAGCCGGAGAAGATTTACGCCGCGATGAAGGATCTGGTCGAGTTTTAGGCGAGCCTTAGTTATTTCGGTAAAAAGTCATTCAAACGGCAACTTGTGGGGTAGATTGGGTTTCTTCCCCCACAGGTGCTGCCATGTTTCGCTCCGACTCTGCCTTCCGTACACTGTGTTCCGCCGCACTATGTGGCGTGCTGCTCTGCCAGCCATTGCTGGCGGAGAGATCAGTTTCCAATAAAGCGAAAACTGCGGGCACTATCGCCGCGCAGGACCGCGCCCGTTACGCCTTGAGCCGGTTTACCTTCGGCCCTCGTCCAGGCGAGATAGAAGCGGTGGAGAAGACCGGTCTGGAGCGGTGGTTTGACCAGCAACTCCATCCTGAAAAACTGGATGACACAGCGATGCTGATGCGGCTGGACCAATATCCAGCCATGAAGCTCTCTACGGCGGAATTGATGCGGCGCTTTCCGAGTCCGCAGATGATTCGTGTGATGGATCGGACCGGCGCATCTCTTCCCAGCGATCCCATCGAGCGGGCGATCTACCGCAGCCAGATCGAGCAGTACAAACTGCGGACGGCAGCGCAGGAGAAGGGACAGAGTCCCGATGCGATGCAGCCACAGAACGAGATGGCTGCCGGCGAAGACAATCCCGGCAAACGGGAAGCACGGATGCAGGCTGCCGGCATCGCTCCAGGGCAGCCGCAGCGCCTGGTGAAGGAGCTTGTAGAGCTTCCGCCGCAGGAGCGCTTCCAGAAGATTCTCGCGATGAACACGAGTGACCTGATGGCGCTCCGCATCGCCGGCCCGCAGCGTCTTTCTTCACTGATGGAGGGGATGACGCCAGAGCAGAAAGAGACATTGGCGGCGCTTGGTGGAACGCCGCGGCTTGTCGGGGCAGAGCTGATGGAGCAACGGCTCATCCGTGAGATCTACTCGACGCACCAGGTCGAAGAGGTCATGACGAACTTCTGGATGAATCACTTCAATGTGTACGTCCGCAAAAACGCGCAGGAGCCGTACTACCTTCCGAGCTATGAGCGCGATGTGATTCGTCCGCGCGCATTGGGGAACTTCGAGGACTTGCTGGTAGCCGTCGCCAGAAGTCCTGCAATGCTCGTCTATCTCGACAACTTCCAGAGCACCGGCCCCAACTCTGCCGCGGCTAGCCAGGGAGGCTTTCTGCGGACAGCGGCACAGCAGAATGCTCCGCGCGGCCTGAATGAAAACTACGCCCGTGAGCTGATGGAGCTGCACACGCTGGGAGTGAACGGCGGATATACGCAGAAGGACGTCACCGAGGTAGCAAAGGTCTTTACTGGGTGGACGCTCGATCCGGGTTTCCGTCCGAAACAGCTTCGGGGCGGTGTCTTCGGCCGTGAACGCAGGCAGCAGGCGGCGCAACAGATCGGTATGGGCATCGCATCCGCGAACAGTTTTGCTTTTCTTGACCGCCGCCACGAGCCCGGCTCGAAGACCGTGCTGGGCGTCACCATCAAGGAGAACGGCGAGAAAGAGGGGCTTGAGGTATTACACATGCTTGCCACCAGCCCGGCAACCGCTCACTTCATCAGTCAGAAGCTCGCGGAGCGCTTTGTCAGCGACCATCCGGATCCAGGATTGATCGAGAAGATGGCAGCCAGCTTCACTCGCTCCCATGGAGAGATCAAGGCTGTCCTGAAGACCATGTTCGATGCACCTGAATTCTGGGCGAAATCGAATGAAGGCGCCAAGTTTAAAACTCCAGAGGAGTTCCTGGTGAGCGCCGTTCGTGCAACCGGCGCCGAGGTTAGTAATCCGCTGCCTCTGGTTCAGGCCATGAACACACTCGGTATGCCGCTCTACGGAGCGCAGCCGCCAACGGGCTACAAGTGGGACCAGGAGACATGGCTGAACACCGGAGCCCTGGTCAATCGTATGAACTTTGGCATCCGGCTCGGGCACAGCCTGCCGGGAGTGGCTGTCGGCGATCCATCGGGAGAGCAGCAATCAGAAGAGGCAAAGGAACAGGCGTTGGAGAAGACCCTCTTGGGGAGGGCAGCCGGCGAGGGGACGCGTAAAACAGTCCTTGCGCAGTTCCGCAATCCTGAGCTGCAGGCCCAGGCTGAAAAGAGTCTTTCCGCTACCGAGGAAGAGACGCAGAGTAACGGAACGGCCTCGGCAAGTGTGCCTTCGCGGCGTTCCCGTGCCGGAGCCACCGTCTCCGCTCTGGATGATCAGACGGCGAATATGATCGGCCTTTTGATTGGATCGCCAGAATTCCAGAGGCGATAGGGGAGAGTCTTCTGGAACGTTTCCCCTGTTTCTGGGTATCACGGAAGAGGCGTGCCGCGGCGTTTCTATTGAGGAAAACGCCCATAGCATGCGGAAGCTCTGGATTACACCAACAGGGAAAATGTTCTGCCCGGCGAGAGAAATGCTCCGGATACGGGTCAAAACTAACGTAGAGAGGTTCTGGCGATGCGGATAACAAGGCGTGGATTCATGAAGGGTGGCGCACTGGCGCTCGTCGGTACGTCGACGATTCCAAGTTTTTTGACGCGTTCGGTGATGGCAGAGGTTACAACAGCCGCGGCCAACAAGAAGAAGCTCGTCGTCCTCTTCCAGCGCGGTGCAGCAGATGGTTTGAACATCGTTGTGCCGTATCACGAGAAGAACTACTACACCATGCGTCCGTCGCTTGCCATCAAACCGGAACAGGTTCTGGATCTGGATGGTTTCTTCGGCCTGCATCCATCAATGGCGTCCTTCAAGCCGCTTTATGAGCAGGGACATCTCGCGATCGTGCATGCTACGGGGTCACCCGATATAACACGGTCTCACTTTGATGCTCAGGACTTCATGGAGAGCGGTACGCCTGGCCTGAAGGCCACGGCCGATGGTTGGCTGAACCGGGCATTGCAGGAAGAGAAGCTGCGTGAGGAATCTCCTTTCCGTGCGGTTGCCTTAGGCGGTCAGGTCCCGCGCACGCTGCAGGGCAAACTGCCAGCAATCGCCATCAGCAATCTGCAGGATTTCTCCGTCGGTGGACGCGGTCCCGATCCATCTCCGATGTCGAATGCGTTTCAACAGATGTACGCCGATAGTGTCGACGCTGTGCTGCATGGCACGGGGCAGGAGACCTTCGAAGCTGTTCGCATGCTGAAGTCCGCAGATCCCGCGCACTACACGCCTGCGAATGGAGCAGCATACCCAAATACACCCTTCGGTAACAGCATGAAGCAGATTGCGCAGTTACTGAAGGCAAACCTCGGCGTGGAAGCAGCGTTTGCGGACATCGGTGATTGGGACACGCATCAGAATCAGGGGAACGTGAACGGACGCCTTGCGAATCGTCTCAAAGAGTTTTCCGATTCGATTGCCGCTTTCTGGAAGGACATGGGTGACGATACAGAAGACATCACGTTGGTCACGATGTCTGAGTTCGGACGCACGGCGCGTCAGAATGGCACCGGCGGTACGGATCATGGTCACGGCAATGTAATGTTCGTTCTCGGCGGAAATGTAAAAGGCGGTAAGGTCTATGGCAGATGGCCCGGCCTTGAGAACGAACAGTTGAATGAAGGCCGCGACCTGGCGGTGACAACGGACTTCCGTCGGGTTCTGGGTGAGGCAGCGTACAAAACGCTGGGAGCGAAAGATCTGAAGCTCGTTTTCCCAAATACGAACGTGCTTCCGCAAGAGTTCTTAAACTTTTTGTGAGTCTTAGTCGTTAACTGGGATATCACATGTGTGTGAGACAACTTTTTCGGATCACAAGCGTCTGATGAAGTGTTGTCAATCAACAACGTCTGGGTTACCGACTACGACCTGGGCTTCCATAATCCGCACCATCACTCCCTCCCATTTGGGGCTCCCAGCGTATCGGGAGCCCTCACTTCTTAAGGGCACAGTGACCTTTCATAAGCAGAGCGCGCATCTACTCACGGAGAGTCTGAGTCTGATTAGTCGAGACCGAAGTCTGATCAGTCCAGACCGATGCGATGATCCGCTGCCATGACGCCCGGGCCATAGGTAGCGAGCATCAGCGCAATCACAAGGCAGGAGAGCGCGTACTGTGAGCCTGCAAAGCCTTTGTGAATCGTCACCAGACCGATCGCGAAGCCCATGTTGACTGCAGCGAGAAGCGCCCAGAAGCGAGTGAGCAGGCCCAGGATCAGGCACAGCCCGCCGACGAACTCCGTGATGGCTGAGATGTAGCCAAGCCAGTACGGCATGCCGAGCGAATGCACAAAGGCTGCGTGATGGTTCATAGCAGAAAGCGCAGGTGCTCCATGCGATGGAATCACCTTGCCCCATCCCCAATACATCAAGCCGATGCCCAGCGTAAGACGAAGCAGAAGAGCGGCGGTCGGTTGCAAGCCATCAAGCCATTTACCCATAGGCCTAGTTAACCTCTCTTTGCGTCTGCCTGTCAGTGTGAAAACAGCGGAAGGGAACCCGGTTCGTTAGCATGTTGGTGGAGAGGTTGTTCATGTCGCAGTGGGTCCGCTTGTGTTCGATCAAGGAAGCGCCGGGGGAAGGCAAAGCAATGCAGGTGACAACAGCCGACGGTATTGACGTCTGCCTGGCAAGGCTGGACGGCGAACTGCATGCGCTGGATAACTGGTGTCCTCACCGGCGGGGCCCTCTGGGGGAAGGCTGGGTGGAAGGGGGAGCGATCGTTTGTCCGTGGCATGCCTGGGCTTTCGACCCGAAGACCGGCGTAGCGCACTCGCCCGAACGGGCGAGCGTGGAAGTTTTCGCGCTAAAAACGGAAGGCGACGATCTGCTTGTTGATCTCGCGTAAATGCAACTGAGATGGGACGTCGTTTCACCAGGAATGGCGATTTTCTGCCGGAAAATATAGGGTCCGGAGCATCTTCTGGCCCTGCGCTTTTTAGGCGCGGCAAAAGCTGATAAAATCGATTGAATCCACTCCTTGGAGAGGCGATGCAAGCCATCCTGGCGCTCGAAGACGGGCGCATTTTTCGCGGCAAGGGCTTCGGTGCGAAAGCCGAATGCTACGGAGAGGTCGTTTTCAATACATCGCTGACCGGATATCAGGAGATCTTTACCGATCCCTCGTATGCCGGGCAGATCGTTGTCTTGACGAACCCGCAAATCGGGAACTACGGCACCACGCCCAGCGACGCAGAAGCGTCGCGACCCTACATTGAGGGGCTGGTTGTTCGTGAGTTTTCTCCTATTAGTTCCAACTGGCGCTCTACTCAGGTAACCGATGAGTACCTCGAGCGCTATAACGTACCTGTCATCTCCGATATCGACACGCGCGCCGTGGTTCGCCATCTGCGCACCAACGGTGTCATGCGCGGCGTTGTCTCCACGCTGGAAACGGATCCGGACAAGCTCATTGCCAAGGCGCGTGCCATCAAGAAGATGGATGGTACGGATCTGGCCTCAGTAGTCACGACCAAGTCTGTCTACGAGTTTAATGCCGACGATCCACGTAACCAGGCCGGCGATCCGTTGCTGCCGCAGGCGCGCGATGGCAAAGGCGAGCCTCTGCACGTGGTGGCGTACGACTTCGGCATCAAGCAGAACATCCTGCGCATGCTCACGCGCGAGGGCTGCCGTGTGACGGTCGTGCCGGCAACCACGTCTGCGGAAGAGGTGCTGGCGATGAATCCCGACGGTGTCTTTTTCTCAAATGGCCCCGGAGATCCGGAACCGCTGCACTATGCCATCGAGAATGCGCAGAAGCTCAAAGGGAAGACGCCGATGTTCGGTATCTGCCTTGGGCACCAGATCTTCGGTCTGGCTCTGGGCGGCAAGACCTACAAGCTGAAGTTCGGTCATCATGGCGGCAATCATCCGATCATGAACAAAGAGACCAGCAAGGTCGAGATCACGGCGCAGAATCACAACTTCAACGTCGACCCGGCAAGTCTGCCCGCCGACGTTGCCGTAACTCACGTGAATCTGAACGACGATACGCTTGCCGGTCTGAAGCACAAGACCGATCCGATGTTCAGCGTGCAATATCACCCGGAGGCAAGTCCCGGGCCGCACGACTCGCACTATCTCTTCCAGGACTTCCGCAAGATGATGGAGGAGTGGAAGAAGTGATTCGGAGCCTGACAAAAACGGCGGTGGTGTTCTTCCTAACCCCCGCCGTCTTTGCAGGCGAAAAGTCGAAATCACTGAAGTCGTTTTTCTGCGTTCCGGTCTCACCTTCAGAGTGGAAGCTCCAGGGGTATCCTCCGCTGATCGATCCGAAAGCGGGGACAACCTACGCGGAGATTTGGGCGAGCGGAACGATGGTGGAACGAGTCAAGCTGCGCCGCTTTCAGCGCAACCGTGACGTGATGTATGAGTACCACTACGACACGGCCGGAAATCTGAAGTCCCTTCAGGCTTCGTTACATTACTGGGGCTACTGGGTCGCCGAAGCGGAACTTCCGCTGAAAGGCGAGACAGAGACAGGCCTCAAAACAGTTCACTACTACAAGGCTCGCGCAATCACCGGGGAGCAGGTGCGCGAGACGATGAATAACCCCGAAGAAAAAGGCCGCTACCTCAACGAGCTGAATGCGGCCACACGTTGGATGACAGCGCAGGCAGTGCCCTGCGCCGACAAGCTGAGTTAGGAAGAGAGACGCAATGCCACGCAGGAATGACATCGCGAAGATTCTGGTGATCGGCTCAGGTCCGATCGTGATTGGCCAGTCGGCAGAGTTCGACTACTCCGGCACCCAGGCGTGCAAGGCCCTGAAGGCCGAGGGCTACGAGGTGGTGCTGGTGAACTCCAATCCAGCCTCCATCATGACGGATCCGGAGGTTGCCGACCGCACCTACATCGAACCGCTGAGCTACGCCTACCTGGAAGAGATTCTGAGGCTGGAGAGCGAGATGCTTGCCGAGAGCGGCAAGGCAGGGAAGTTCGCCGTACTGCCGACCGTAGGCGGACAGACGGCTTTGAACCTCGCCGTAGACCTCGCTGATGGCGGCGTTCTGGAGCGCTACAACGTAGAGTTGATTGGCGCCAAGCTCGACGCGATCAAGAAGGCCGAAGATCGACTCCTGTTCAAGGATGCGATGAACAAGATCGGTCTGGACATGCCGCGTTCCGCGCTCGTCAACAACCTGCGCGACGGTCTCGAGTTCACCGCAAAGATCGGCTTCCCGGCAGTGATCCGCCCCTCGTTCACGCTCGGTGGGTCCGGTGGCGGTATTGCCTACAACCGCGAAGAACTGATGGAGATTCTGTCCCGCGGTCTCGATCTGTCTCCGGTCCACGAGTGCCTTATCGAAGAGAGCGTGCTTGGATGGAAGGAATATGAGCTTGAGGTCGTGCGTGATCTCAAGGACAACTGCATCATCATCTGCTCCATCGAGAACTTTGATCCGATGGGCGTGCACACGGGCGATTCCATCACCGTGGCTCCGGCGCAAACGCTGACCGACCGCGAGTACCAGGTCATGCGTGATGCTGCCATCAAGGTCATCCGCGAGATCGGTGTCGAGACCGGCGGCAGCAACGTGCAGTTCGCGGTCAATCCGCAGAACGGCCGTATGACGGTCATCGAGATGAACCCACGAGTTTCGCGCTCGTCGGCGCTTGCATCCAAGGCGACTGGCTTCCCGATCGCAAAGATTGCTGCGCGCCTGGCTGTTGGCTACACGCTCGATGAGATCAAGAACGACATCACCAAGGCGACGCCTGCCTGTTTCGAGCCCACCATCGACTACGTCGTGGTGAAGTTCCCGAAGTGGCAGTTCGAGAAGTTCCCCGGTGCGGACGAAGGCCTTGGACCGCAGATGAAGTCCGTCGGCGAGGTCATGGCCATCGGCCGTACCTTCAAAGAGGCCATGTTCAAAGCCGTCCGTTCGCTGGAGACAGGCAAGAAGGCCACCGCTACGGACATTGAGCCACGCCGCCTGACACAGCGCCTGGTTACGCCTCACCCTGACCGTTTCAACTACGTTCGCTATGCCTTCGAGAGAGGCATGAGCGTGCGCGAAGTCGCTCGCCTGACCGGCATGGATCCCTGGTTCCTTTACCAGGTCAAGCAGGTCGTGGACGAGATCACGGCTGTCAGTGAAAAGCCGGCGGCCCAGATCAGTGCAGACGAGCTGCGCACTGCGAAGCGCATGGGCATCTCCGACGAGCGCCTTGCCGCTGGCTGGGGACTCGAGGGACGCGCCGGCGCGATCGAGGTGATGAACCTTCGCAAGAAGCTGGGTGTGACTCCGGTCTACAAGCTGGTGGATACCTGCGCTGCCGAGTTCGAGAGCTTTACCCCGTACTTTTACTCCTGCTACGACGAGGAAGATGAAGCAACGCCGACGGCAAAGAAGAAGGTCATCATCCTGGGTTCCGGACCGAACCGCATCGGACAGGGTATCGAGTTCGACTACTGCTGCTGCCACGCAGCCTTTGCTCTGAAGGATGATGGTTACGAAACCATCATGGTGAACTGCAATCCTGAGACGGTTTCGACCGACTACGACACGGCAGATCGCCTCTACTTCGAGCCGTTGACCTACGAGGACGTTCTGGCTGTCTACGAGCATGAGGCTGCAAATGGGGCAGAGGTTGGCATGATCGTTCAGTTCGGCGGTCAGACTCCGCTGAACCTGGCGCTCCCGCTGAAGGCTGCCGGTGTACCGATCATCGGTACCTCTCCCGAGTCCATCGATCTCGCCGAAGATCGCAAGCGCTTCGGCAAGCTGATCGAAGAGCTGGAAATTCCTCAGCCGCAGGGTGCTATGGCAACCTCGGTGCAGGAGGCGCTCGAAGGCGCCAACCGCGTCGGTTATCCGGTGCTGGTGCGGCCTTCCTACGTTCTCGGTGGACGCGCCATGGTCATTGCCTACGACGATGATGCCATCGTGAAGTACATGAGCACCGCGATCGAGTATTCGCAGGAGCGCCCGGTACTGATCGATCACTTCCTTGAAGACGCTACCGAAGTCGACGTCGACGCTCTCTGCGACGGCAAGGATGTGATCATCGCCGGCATTATGCAGCACATCGAAGAGGCCGGCATTCACTCCGGTGACTCCTCCTGCGTGTTGCCGGCGGTCGATATCGCGCCCGAGGTGCTGGATACCATCCGCAGCTACACGCGGAAGCTTGCTCTGTCGCTGAATGTCATCGGTCTGGTGAACATCCAGTTCGCGATCCAGTACGGCAAGGTCTACGTGATCGAGGTTAATCCTCGTGCGTCGCGCACGGTGCCGTATGTCTCCAAGGCAACCGGCATCCCGCTTGCGAAGATTGCGTCGCGCCTGATGATCGGCAAGACACTGAAGGAGCTGCTGCCCGAGCAGCTCGCCAGCGGCAAGGACCTTGGAACCGGAAGTCACTACTTCGTGAAGAGCCCGGTCTTCCCCTGGGGCAAGTTCCCGGGCGTCGATACGGTTCTCGGACCGGAGATGAAATCCACGGGCGAAGTCATGGGCGTCGCCGACAACTTCGGCGAAGCCTTCGCCAAGGCACAGATCTCCGCCGGACAGGTATTGCCGAAGAAGGGCAACGTCTTCCTCAGCGTCAACGACCACGATAAGTCTCAGGTGGTGAACCTTGCGCGTCAGTTCCGGGAGATGGGCTTCCACATCGTGGCAACCCACGGAACGGCCGATGTCTTGGAAGATGCCGGCCTGCAGGTAGAGCGCGTCTACAAGGTCAAGGAAGGCCGTCCCAATGTCGTGGACTACATCAAGGGTGATCGCATCCAGCTCATCGTAAACACTCCGCGCGGGCAGGATACCTTCTTCGATGAAAAGGCGATCCGGCGCGCCGCGGTCCTGGCTCGTATCCCCACCATCACGACGATTGCCGCGGCACGCGCTGCGGCAGAGGGAATCGAATCCCTCCAGGGTGGTTCGGTCAACGTCAATGCGCTGCAGACGCTGCATGCGGAGCGCGAAGCCGTACAGGCATAACAGACCAGACTTTACAAAAAGAGGCGTGAGCACAATGCTCACGCCTCTTTTGTTTCGCAGAAAACTTAGAGTTCTTCTTTTGGAAGACCAAACGTCGCACCGATCGAATAGGAGATCATCGACAGGGGAATCCAGCTACCGACAGCGAAGCCATATCCGCCCATCAGGCCGCTGGGGTTAGAGATGTCGAAGAAGGTCCGATAGAGCTTCTCCAGTGCGCCGCAGCCGTTGCACAGCCCAGGCCCGGTAGGAAGATCCAGAACATAGACGCACAGAATCGAAAACATCAGCAAACCGGCGATCCAGATGTAGCGTGCGACTTCGTTCTTCGTCACCTTTGAGGTCGCAAAGCCGGTGATGATAGCTGCCAGAAAGATAACAGCTGTACAGAGCAGCTTCGGTTGGGTTGCATTTGGATCGGGCTTTGACAGCCCGAAGACACTGACCACCACAACAACCACAAGAAATGCCAGGAATGTGTGCACTGCAAACCAGAGGGCCTCAAACCCAAGGTCCGTTGCAGACTTCCCCCCTACATCTTCGATGTCTTCTGCCATGCAGCGAGCTTTCGTCTCCCGAATGATCTATTTGGCTTCCATACACGGTACGACATCGAGGGAAGCGATGGAAATAGCCTTTCGTGGTATTGCTCTTGATGCCGTCAACCGCTATAAAGCGCATTAAAATAAAAGCCATGCTGCTCGATGGATTGCATATCCCTGCCACCACTCCGTTTTATTCCGATGGCCGCGTATACCTGCGTAAGCTGGAGCACAATGTAGCGCGCTATTCCATGACCCCTGCCGCCGGCATCGCGATTCTCGCCGGGCCGGGCGAAGCGGAGATGCTGGATGATACCGAGACCCGGGATGTGCTGGCGGCGGCTGTGGGCGCTGCTGCTCCTGAGAAAGTCCTTTGGGCTGGTGTTAGCCGCTCTGCTGTAGCTGCCACACTCGATCTGATCCATTACGCGGCAGGCCTTGGTTACGACGTGGCTCTGGTTCGCGTTCCTGCGGTCGAACCGTCGGTGTACTTCAGCGCCGTCGCAGATGCCAGCGAACTTCCTGTCGTAATCTTCGACCCCGAATCAGCACTCACCACGGAAGAGGTTTCACGGCTATCGCTCCATGCCAGAATCTTTGGCATCGTGAGTGGGGCCAGCAATATCGCGGCCGTAATTGCTGCGTCAGCCCAAGCTCCCCGTCGCGATGTCGTGGTCACTCCAATATTCTCTGCCGTAACGGGGCGGATGCAGGCAACGCAGAGTTCGGGAGCTGCAACCTTTGTGAGCGCCGGCAGTCTGGCGGATGGAGGCGCTGCTGTCGCGGTTGCTCCACCGAAGCCGGCACTCAAGACACGCACGCGCAACGTAGGCTTCCAGGTCCTTTCCTCCTCAGATGCCGGCATGGTCGATGCCCTGGCGGCCGGAGCACAGGGACTTTTGACGACCTTTACGGCCAGCGCGCCGCAGGCATGCCATGAGGTCTATGCCGCTTGGAAAGACGGCGACCCAAAACTGGCTGCAGAGAAGCAGACCCGCATCGCTGCGCCTGCTGCTGAGATTGTCGGGGGATTGGGGATCGCCGGTGTGAAGTATGCTGCGGAGCTGACGGGATATTACGGCGGAAAGCCGCGTCTGCCACGTCTGCCGCTCACCGCTGACCAGCGGGCAGAGATAGAGCGCCGGATGTACGGAATCCGTAGTTAGAGCATTTTCCTTGTTGCTGGGTATCCCGAAGAGACGTGCAGTGGCATTTTCATTGCGGAAAACGCCCATAGATGCGGAAGCTCTGCTCTGCACCTACAGGAAAAACGCTCTAGCGGCTAGCCTTCAGTCCGTTCAGCTTTGCCTTGGCCTGGTTCGCCTCCGGCGTGCCAGGGTAGCGGGCAATCAGCGCACGCAGCTCGCGGGCTCCGGCAGCCTCCTGCCGGGTGGCGATCAATGCGTAGCCCTTATGTAGGTGAGAGAGGGCTGTCTTGTTGTTCCCCGGATACTGTTCCAGCACCTTGTCATAGAACTTGATGGCGGTAGGGAACTTCCCGGCACGATAGTCGATCTCGCCCAGGTAGAAGTTCGCGTTTCCAGCCAGGGCATTGTCCGGATAGTACTGGATAACCCGGCTGAACTCCGCTGATGCCAAAGCATATTTGGCGGCAACGTAGTCCCCATACGCAGTCTGGTAGAGATCAGCCACAGGCGGCGCTGCGTCGGCCACCGGCTGGGCGGCGGGAACATCTGCCGGCTGTGTCTGAGTCATCGGCGTTCCGGGGCCGGGCTTGCCTTTCCGCGAAGGAACCACCGGCGCCGGAGGCGTGTATGGGGTCATATCGGGGGCCGGATTTGTTCCCGAAGGCGCCGCGGTATTCCCACCGGAAGGTACGCCGTTATCCAGCTTCGCATTGATGGACTGTTGCTGATTCTGAACGTCTGTCAGCGATTTTTCCATGCGGCCGAGACGAGCCTTCAATTCGTCCAGAGCATCGTTCAGCGCCTGCACCTGGCCGTTGATCTGGTCGGATTTGCCGCTCTGGGCTTCGGCGCTGGCGGTGACCTGCTTATGCAGTCCATCGACGGTGACAGACATGCGGTTGACGGAGTCGGCTGTCTGCTGCACCAGGTCCCGCAGGACGCCCATGCGCTCGTCATTGGCCTGCTGCAGCCGTGCGACGGCGTCCTGCAACGCCTGTACCTGGGTCTGCAGTTGCACCATGTCTTTATTCACGGCGAACGCTGGAGGGACGAAAAGGGAGCAGGTCAGCAGGGCTACAGGTGCAAGACGTGTAAGCTTCATGGCGGTTTCCTCAAACGCTTTCGACGCGGAAAAGGCGCTTGCCGCGAGCAAGCGCCTTTTCCGGGTTGTTCATTCTAGTCTACGACGCCCAAACTGCGGGTCCGGACTAGCGGTCCAGTGAGAACTGCGCACGGCGGTTCTGCTGCCAGCACGACTCAGTCTGCTCGGTGCAGAACTGCTTTTCCTTGCCATAGCTGATGACGCGCATCCGCGAGGGCGCGACGCCGGCATTGACCAAAGCGGTCTTGGCGGCATTGGCACGATTCTCACCCAGGGCGAGGTTGTACTCGGCCGAACCACGCTCGTCGCAGTAGCCGCCGATTACGACCTTGATTGCCGGGTGGGCGGCCAGGTAACTGGCAGAGGCAGTGATGGAAGACTGCGCATCGGTGCGGACATCGTAGCTGTCGTAGTCGAAGAAGACGTCCTGGACATTCCGCGCGAACTCGGCGTCCGAACCCATATCCGCATTGCCCGTGGGCGCAGCCGGGGTCTCCGGAACACGTACTGTCACGCGGACGTTGGCCTCAGCCGAACCGCCGTCACCACGAGCAACCAGGTGGAAGTTCGTGGAGCTCGACGGAGTCACCGTCTGGGTTCCGTTAGCATTGACCGCACCAATGCCGTCGATCGTCACCGAGGTAGAGTTCGTGGTACGCCAGTTCAATACGACCGACTGACCAAGGTCGATGGCCAGCGGTTCAGCCGAAATGTTGGCTGTCGGAGCAGGCGTCGGCGGGACTTCTGGAGCGGTATAGGGTGGGGGGGCAGAAGCCTTCTTGTGGCAGCCAGCAGCGCCGAAAGCCAGCGCGATCGCCAGGACGGTCATCTTACGGAGTGCGGGTACGTTCATCGGAAATCTTTCCTCCTGCCTCGGCGCGTTCAAATCGGCCGGGTCCTACACTTTGTTTTGATTCAACACTGTTGGTAAGTTGCTGCAAAGCAAATAGAAAAAAGGGGGTGCCAGCCGAGGTTACTTCCAACTCCAGTTTGGCATGTCATTACCGCCGTTTGTAGTCAGGCGGCGTTTCTGCGTACCGTCAGCCAGCATGCTCCAGATCTCCATCTTGCCGCTGGCCGTACTGGCATAAACGATATGGCGCCCGTCAGGCGACCACGACGGGAAGTCGCAGCGGCCGCTGTCATGCGTCACCTGAACCCAGCGGTAGGAACCGCCGGCGCCGGGTGCGACCTCCTGTACATAAATGTCCTGTCCTCCTGGCGCGCCAGGGCCGTATTTCCGGTTCCAGGCAAAAGAGAGGAATTGCCCGTTCGGCGACCATGACGGAGAAGTTGCGTACCCGATGTCGGTCAGGCGGGTAACGCCGGCGCCATCGGCATCCATGATGTAGACCTGGGGAAGGCCGCTGCGCCCGCTGATCCAGGCGATCTGGGCGTTTGTCCGGGGATTCCATACCGGCGAGACATCCGGACCACGGAAGGAGGTCAGGCGATGCGCTCCGTTGCCATTGCCGTCCGTCTCCCAGATCTCCGGGTCACCGGTGCGGGAACTCGAAAAGGCAAGGCTGTTGCCTGTTGAAGCCCAGGCGGGGGAAAGATTGGTTCCGCCAAAGCTGGGGAAGTTCACCAGGCGTCCCAGAACCAGCGAATACATCCGAATGCCCCAGCCATCCTTGCCGAGAGAGGAAAAGGCGATACGCGTACCGTCAGGCGAGATACGGGGCGACAGGGAAACCGTGCCCAAATGCGTGATCTGATGCTGGTTCGCGCCGTCGTAGTCCATCATCCAGATCTCTTTGGAACCGCCGGCCTGGTGGACGTAAACGATCTTGGTCTCAGCGATACCGGGGATACCACCGCCCAGCCGGAAGATGATCTCGTCGGCGAAGCGGTGTGCGATCTGCCGGGCCGAGTCATCGGTAGCGTCTTCGCTGTACTGCTTGGCCAGGACCTGTGGATACTGGACGTTTTTGGTGTCAAAGAGCCATCCGTTGACGACCAGCTTGCCGGACTGCACGGTAGTCGAACCGAAGGCGACCATGGCGGCGCTGACCGGAGCGGGCGACCACTGCTGCACGTTCATCTCGCTGGGGGCTCCAGGCGTTGCCTGGGGCAGCAGACTCTTCGACACCAGGTCGAAGATGCCGGCATTGGAGAGATCGGCATAGAGAACTGAATCGAAGGTGCGCTTCAGCGCAGCGGAATCACCCGATCCCTGTTTGAAATCGGCCGCGGCGATGCGGATTTTATCGACGCCGGTGCTGGTCTCAGTCTTGAACCAGTCCTGGGCACGGGCGGGGACCACCGTTGTGACGACTGCGGCCACGAACGCTAGAAGAACGTTGAACTTACACGACGGACTTTGCATTCTCATCCTATGGTATGACGGAACTTAATCCGGTTTGATGCGGTAAACCTCAATGGGGCTGGTAATGAAAGGTGTACTCCACCGTAATGTGGTCGCCTGCGGGCAGTGGCCCGAAGCCATCTACTCGTTCCAGGGCGTGCAAAGCTGAGGCGTCGAGCGACGGTGAGCCCGAGCGTTGTCCCATGCGGACGTTGGTTGGGGTACCGTCCCGCAAGATATCGAAGATGATAGTGACGCTGCGTCCTACCGAGCTGACGGGATCAGCCTCTCGCGTGAACCAGTTCTGCGCTACAGTCCGGTTCACGACATTAACGTAATAGGCATAGCGGGCTCCGAATGCGGAATCCTGAACAGCGACCGATGCCGTTCCATTGGTCACCTGCATCGTCGACTGCTGAATCCGGATCCCTGAAGTCTCGCCGGTCTGCGCCACATTCGGTTTTGGCGGCTGCATTGGCTGCGGATGTTTCGGCGGAGCAGGCGTATCCTGTTGAGCGACCTTAGGTGTTTTTGGCGGCTGCTTTACCGGAATCGGAATCTCATCCGGCTTCGGTGGCGCCACCGTCTGTGGTGCAGGCTCTTTGGGCGCTGGGCTAGGCGTGTCCGACGTGAGTACCTGATCTTTGTCGAAGCGTTGCGTCGCAGGCAATGGAATCGCCGTGACCATCGTCGCCTGAATCGCTCCCGCCTGAGCGGTGGCCGCACCCCAGCTCGATCCCCGATGGACCAGGAAACCTGCAGCGACGACGCCTCCCAGAACAAGAGCATGCACGATCGCCGATCCGGCAAAATTGCCGCCAAGCGGGTCCGGCTCTGTCCATGTGTGGTCGTTCGGCATGGTCTACTTCTCGATCGGTTGGGTCACGATGCTGATGTTGGTAATTCCGGCTTGTTTCACCGCGTCCATGACGGAGGCGAAAGCGCCGAAGGGAACACGTTCATCCGCGCGCAGGTAGATGATCTTCTTGGATGGATTGGCAGAGCCGGCCCGCAGCAACGCAGGCAATTCGTGGATATTAACTACCTTGTCCTGTAAAAACACCTGCTGATCTTTGTTGATCGTTACCACCTGCCGCTCCTCGGTGACCTGGTTGACGGAGCGGGTCTTAGGTACCGCGACATCGATCCCAGACTGCAGCACCGGTGCGGTCAGCATGAAGATGAGCAGCAGTACCAGCACGACATCGATCAACGGCGTCATGTTGATCTCTGCGAGGGAGGTTTGCGTTCTACCGCTGTTGGAGAAGGCCATATCGCACTCCCTTAGTACTGCCGCACCCGGCGCTCTTCCACCTGAGGAGCAGCGGGTTGAGACATGGCGGCGTTTTCGATCGCCGAGAGAAGCTCGCGTGCGAAATCATCCATGCGCGAACCGAACTCCCGCAGACGGGCAGTGAACTGGTTGTAGCCGATAACGGCCGGAATTGCCACGACCAGACCGGCAGCGGTCGTAATCAGAGCCTCAGAGATACCCGGCGCCACGGCGCGCAGTGTCGCCGCACCCTGAGTGCCCAGCCCGTGGAAGGCATCGATGATGCCCATCACCGTTCCGAACAGGCCTACGAAGGGAGCGATAGCAGCGATCGTAGCCAGCCATGTCAGACGCGATTCCATGCGGGTCAGCGCCTCAGAGGAGGCGGTCTGTGCCGCGCGCTCCAAAGCCACCGGATTCCGCGGAAGTCCACGGCCCCCCGTCTGGCGCTGGTACTCTTCGTTGATCTCGGTAAAGACAATAACGAGGGGCGAGGGCTTGAACTGTTCGGCTACCGTGGCAATCTCGCTAAGACGCTGCGATTTGCGAAACGCGCGAACGAACCGTTGCGACTGTGTCTGAGCACGGCGGAAGCTAGACCATTTCGCAAAGATAATGGCCCAGGAAAAGACACTCGCGAAGGTCAGCAGCACCAGCACAGCCAAAGCGACCGGACCGGAGTTGTGGAGCATCTCGAGCAGCGCGGAGCCACCGGCTCCCGAGGGGGGAAGCGGAGCGGCCTGCTGATCGGCGGCGGTCTCCTGCATTCGCAGGAGAAAAGAGGCGAGGAGATGTACGTGGGTCATCGTCATCACAAAATGCTTATTCCCAGTGTAAACGCGCAAAATGGGCAGAAGTTGGGTGAGGTTCCCAGTTTGGTGCACACGTTTGTTATGCTCAGGCTGCCATGCTGTTGGAATTACGAGCCGAAAACTATGCCGTAATGGACCACGCCGTGGCCGGATTCGGTCCCGGCCTGAATCTTCTGACCGGCGAAACCGGCGCCGGCAAATCCATTTTGATTGATGCTCTTGCGCTGCTGATGGGTGGTAAGGCGTCCAGCGACGTTGTTCGCCACGGTGCGGAAAAAGCCGTGGTGAGCTGTGTCTTTGAGGCGACACCCGGGGCCGAAGCGCTTCTTGAGGAAAACGGGATCGACATCGAGTCCGACGAGATTCTGCTTCGCCGCGAAATTGCCCTGAACGGCAAGGGACGCGTCTGGGTGAACAACCAGCCAGCAACCGTTGCCGTACTGCGGCAGCTTGCGCCGGAACTCGCCCTGATCCATGCCCAGAGCGATACGCTGGCTGCCTTTGATCAGGCGCAGCAACGCGGACTCCTCGACCGCTATCTGGGTGAGGGTGGCTCCGTATTCTCCGACATGAGCGCCGCTTACGCGACCTGGAATGAGGCAAGTTCCCGCCTGCGCGAGCTCGAAGGGGATGAACAGGACCGCCTGCGGTCAGCCGATCTCTGGAGCTTTCAGGCGAAGGAGATCGAGGAAGCCGGCCTCACCAACCCCGACGAGGACACAGCTCTCGAGACCGAGAAACGTGTCCTGGCGAACTCCGAGAAGCTTTACGCCTGCGCCATGACCGCACTCGACCTGTTGTACGAGGGAGAAGGCGCAGCCGCTTCCAAGCTCGGCGCGGCGCTTCGCCAAGTGGAGGAACTCGCGCGGTTCGACACCAGGTTTGCCGATTCTGTTCAGCAGTTGGCTGGCGCCAAAGCATCTGTCGAAGATGTTGGAGCACTGGTACGCGATTACGCTGACGGAATCAATGCGTCCCCTCAGCGTCTGGAAGAGATTGAAGACCGTCTCGCTCTGCTGGATCGATTGAAGCGCAAGTACGGCCACACGCTTGCTGAGGTGATCGCACACGGGCAGGAGGTCGCCCGCAAGCTGGGTGAGATCGAAAACCGGGACGAGCTCGTCAAGCAGGTACGCAAGCAGTTGGAGGCGGCGGCATTGGAATATCGTCTCATTGCCGGTCGGCTGACGGCTGAACGCAAGAGCGCCGCTGCCCGTCTGGAGAAGGTCGCTGAGAAGCAGATTAATGATCTCGCCATGAAGGTCCGCTTCGAGGTAAAGGTCACCTGGGAAGAGGACGAGGGCGCGTGGACAGTACACGGCTGGGACAACATCTCCTTTCTTATCGCGACGAATGTGGGGGCTCCTCTGGCTCCATTGACTGAGATTGCCTCCGGTGGCGAGATGTCACGTGTCATGCTGGCGCTGAAGGTATCGGTCGAGGACGGCGTCAGCAAGCTGCGCAAGAAGACGCCGTTGCCGCGCACATTGATCTTTGACGAGATTGATATCGGCATCGGTGGACGCGCAGCCGAGGCCGTGGGACGCAAACTCAAGCAGCTCAGCAAAGGCCAGCAGGTGCTCTGCATTACCCACCTACCTCAGATCGCAGCCTTCGCAGATACCCATCTGGTGATCGAGAAGACGGTGAAGGCAGGCAAGACGCGCACCGGCGTACGGGAGACGAGCAGGGAAGAGCGCGTGGACGAGATTGCCCGCATGCTGAGTGGCGCCACCATTACCGAAGCCAGTCGCAAAAACGCCGAACAGATGATCGGCGAAGCCGAAGTTGCAGAATCTGTGTGAGGAGCGATAAGGGATCGATGCGAACGCTGAAGTGGATCGGGTTGGTGTTGCTGCTAGTTGCCGTCGTTATCCTGGGTGGGCTGGAGATCGCTCACTGGACCTTGCCGAACGCCAATACGCAGCAGGCGAAGTTTGACGCCATTGTTGTGCTGGGCACGCCTTCGAAGGATGATGGAACCCCGTCGCCGGAACAGAGAGAACGAGTGCTTGAAGGTGTCAGGCAGTGGAAGGCGGGCATTGCGCCGGTCATCATCATGACCGGCGGGGCAGCACACAATCGCTTTGTTGAGGCCCACTCGATGGCTGTTTATGCCGAGCAGCAGGGAGTTCCGGAATCTGCTGTCATTGAAGAGGGCAAGGCTCAGAATACCGTTCAGAATATCTATTACTCGAACGAGATCATGCAGCAGCATGGCTGGCACTCGGCCGAGGTGGTCAGCTCAAAGAGCCACCTGCCGCGCGCAGGCATGATCCTGTCGCACTTCCCGCTGGAATGGAAGACGGACGGAGCCGCCAAACCGGCCGAGTACGGCTGGTGGCGTGAAGCTCTCTTCGAGTTCAATGAGGCGCAGTACTGCTGGACGCTTCGCCGCAAGGGCTTTCCGAAGTCAAAGTTCCTGCCGCAATAGCCTCCTTGTTTTCCTTACCGGGTGCCCCACCCTCGGGGTCCCCAACGAACCCCGTTCGTTGGGGTGAACGCTCGCAACGCCAGGGTGGGTAAGGGATACCCATAATTCCTAATCATTAGGAACCAGCAACTGGCTCGGCCTTCGCGAAGCCATATTTGGTACCGCCTTTTCAACACTCTGCAGCCGCTGCCAAAGCTCACTAGAATTAACACATGGCCGCCGAGTTCACCCACCTTCACCTGCATACCGACTACTCGCTTCTGGACGGCGCATGTGACGTCGACAAACTGGCCTCCCACCTGGCGAAACTAGGCCAGAAGGCCGCCGCCATGACCGACCATGGCAATATCTATGGCGCAGTGCACTTCGCGGCCGCCATGGAGAAGAAGGGCATCAAGCCCATCATCGGCTGCGAGCTCTACCTGTCGAAGACCGCGGACCACCGTGAACTCGCTGACGGCTACAACCACTTTCTCGTGATCGCCGAAAACGAAGAGGGCTACCGAAACCTCGTCCGTCTTACCAGCGAAGCAGCCCTGCATGGCTTCTACCGTAAGCCGCGCGTCAGCAAGGAATTTCTATCAAAGCACACTGAGGGCCTGATTGCCTTCTCCGGATGCCTTGCCGGTGAACTGAATCAGCATCTGATGGCCGGGAAGTATGACGAGGCCAAGCGCACTGCCGGCATGTTTGAGGAGATGTTCGGGAAGGGCAACTTCTTCCTCGAGATCCAGGATCACGGTCTCGAACCGGACAAGCCTGTCTGCGAAGCGCTGTTCAAGCTCGAAAAAGAACTCAACATCCCGCTGATCGCTACCAACGACAGCCATTACGTGGCAGACGATGACAGCCGTGCACACGAGATCCTGCTGTGCGTCCAGACCGCCGGATCCATCAACGATCCCAACCGTTTCCGCTTCGATACCAACGAGTTCTACATCAAGAGCGCCGAGGAGATGCACCGGCTCTTCAAGCATGCGCCCGAGGTCTGCACTCGGACGATGCAGTTTGTCGATCGCTGCAATGTAAAGCTCAATAAGGTCAAGAACCCCTTCCCGGAGTTCGTCGTGCCGGAAGGCGCGACCATTGACAGCTATTTCGAGCAGGTCTGCCGCGAGGGCTTCCAGAAGCGCAAGGAGACAGCCATCCGCCATCTGCAGGAGCGTGGCTTGCTGCGGAAGACCCTCACCGAATATGAAGAGCGCCTGAACCGCGAGATTGACTGCATCAAGCAGATGAAGTTCCCCGGCTACTTCCTCATCGTGTGGGATTTCATCAAGTACGCCCGCGAACGCGATATCCCTGTCGGCCCGGGCCGTGGATCGGCCGCAGGTTCGCTGGTGGCGTACTGCATGGAGATCACGGACATTGATCCGCTGCAGAACGAGCTGCTTTTCGAACGCTTTCTGAATCCTGAGCGTATCTCCATGCCCGATATCGATATCGACTTCTGCATGAACCGCCGCGGTGAAGTCATCGAGCATGTCACGCGCAAGTACGGACGCGATCAGGTAGCGCAGATCATCACCTTCAACACGATGGCTGCGAAGGCCGCGATTAAGGACGTCGGTCGCGCGATTGACATGCCCTATGGCGAAGTCGATCGTGTCGCAAAACTGATTCCAGCGACCATTGGCATCACCATTGAGCAGGCGCTCAAGGATTCACCCCCGCTCGCGCAAGCCTATGAAGACCCGAAGATCCGCGAGCTGATCGATACGGCGATGAGGCTGGAAGGCTTGGTGCGCGGAGCCGGTGTTCACGCCGCCGGTGTCGTGATCGCGCCGACCAAGCTTACTGAACTCGTTCCCGTCACACGCGCCAAGAACGACGATATCGTTACTGCCTACGACATGAAGGCCGTCGAGAAGATGGGCCTTCTCAAGATGGACTTCCTCGGCCTGACGACACTCACCGTTATCGACGACTGTCTGAAACTGATCAAGTCAAACCGGGGCGCCGAAGTTGAGATGGCCAAGGTGCCGCTCGACGATGAAAAGACCTACGAACAGGTCTTTCACCGGGCGCTTACCTCCGGCGTCTTCCAGTTTGAATCCGGTGGTATGCGCGATGTACTGCGCCGTTACAAGCCTACCTCGGTGGAAGACCTTACCGCTCTCAACGCTCTCTATCGTCCCGGACCGATTCAGGGCGGCATGATTGATGACTTCATCGAGCGCAAGTGGGGACGCCGCGCTGTTGAATACACATTCCCTGAGCTTGAGCCCATCCTAAAAGAGACGCTGGGCGTCATCGTCTATCAGGAGCAGGTTATGCAGATCAGCTCGGCCATCGGCGGTTACTCGCTCGGCGGCGCTGATCTGTTGCGCCGTGCCATGGGCAAGAAAGACCCGGCTGAGATGGCCAAGCAGCGCGTCATCTTTATGGCCGGAGCTGCAGAACGCAAGTTCAACAAGGACAAGGCTGGCCAGCTCTTCGACCTGATGGAGCAGTTTGCCGGCTACGGCTTCAACAAGTCGCACTCGGCCGCTTACGCTCTGTTGGCCTATCACACGGCCTATCTGAAGACCCACTATCCGGTGGAGTTCATGGCTGCGCTTCTGACCTCGGAAACCTCCAAGCCGGAGAACGTGGTGAAGTACATTCAGGAGTGCCGCGAAATGGGCATCACGGTGTTGCCACCGGATGTGCAGATCTCTGCGGCAAACTTCACCCCGATCGGCGACGCGATCCGCTTCGGTCTTGCCGCGATCAAGAACGTCGGCGGCAATGCGATCGAATCCATCCAGCAGGCCCGTACCGTGCTGCAGTCGGAAGGAAAGGCTGGCTTCACGTCGATCTGGGAGTTCTGCGAGAAGGTCGATCTGCGGCTGATGAATAAGCGCGTGTTGGAGTCGTTGCTCAAGGCCGGCGCGATGGACAGCTTCGGTTCACGAGCCCGTGTGATGGCTGCTCTGGATAGGGCGATCGAACGCGCGCAGAAGTCGCAACGCGATGCCGAGACGGGCCAGCACGGTCTCTTCGGCATCTTTGATGCAGAGCCCGACGTAGCGAAGAAGGCGGATGATGACTTGCCCAAGGTCCCGGATTGGGATGAACACACGCGCCTGCAGAACGAGAAGGAGGTGCTCGGCTTCTTCGTCTCCGGTCACCCGATGGACAAGTACCGCGAGAAATTGCGCAACCTCAAGGTTGTGGATACAGCCACCGCATGCGAGATGAAGCCGGAGCCCCAGGTCTTCCGCCGCGGGCAGGATAGCAGCGCCAACGAGATTCAGATCGCCGGTGTTATCACCGGGCTGAAGGTGGCCAAGTCCAAGCGCTCCGGTGAAATGTATGCCTCTGCAGCTCTCGAAGACCAGACCGGAAAGATCGACATTATTGCCTTCCCGAAGGACTACGAGAAGCTGGCCGAGAAGTTGAAGATTGACGTTCCGGTGCTTATGCGCGGCACTCTTCGCGGAGAAGAAGACTCAGCTCCGAAGCTCTCGGTCACCTCGATCCAGGCTCTGGAAGACGTGAAGATCAAGCTGCCGGCCGCACTCCGTGTGAAGGTGCCTTTGCATCATCCGGATGAGGCGTTGCTTGAAAAGCTGCTTGCGCTCTTCCAGGGGACGCCCGGACCGGGCAAGGTGTTACTCGATCTCGAGGAACCTGGGCAGTTCTGCGCTGTATTGGAGCCACAGGGACTCTCCGTCGCTGCGGACAAGCTCTTTATCGACCACGTCGAAGAGCTCGTCGGTCAGGGCGCCGTCCGCGTCATCGACTAACACGATCGACATGAAGCGGGTCTGCGTATCCTGCCGGGAACCTCACCCTCGCAACGCTAAGCTGTTAGTTTGTCTGCATGCCTCTCGAACGGATCCTCCTGCTCTCGCTGTTTGCGGTTGCATCATCTTCGTGGTCTGCCTCCGCCCAAACTTCCACGTTTCAAACGAAGCTTCGCACTCTGAGCGAGGAGTTTTGGACGTGGCGTGCTACAGAGCAGGCCTTTACCAACGATGACATTCCCCGCATCGAGCGAGCGGAACCTTTTGTCGTCCATTGGGCGGCAGACGATGTCACCCAGTACAAGGTGAAGATCGATGCGTTTGAGAAGCAGTGGCGCGCCCTTTCCGCAGCACAGGAACCGGTTGCCGATCAGGTGGACAACCGGCTTCTTGGCTCCGCTATTGCAAGGGTGCACTGGGAGCTGACGGTCTTCCCGATGTGGAAGGAGAACCCGTTCTTCTACGTCGATCAGAGCCTCGGTTCCGTTTATGCCGCCCTTCTACCGAAGCCACCGATTACACCGGCGCGCGAGGAGATCATCCTCTCCCGCCTGGAACGCATGCCCTACACGCTGGAAGAAGGGAAGAAGAATCTTACCGATATTCGGGCGCCTTACGTTCGAGCGACACTCTCCGAACTCAAGGAGATCGAAGCACACATRCAGCAGGTCCACGATGGGCTGCTGCCCGTGCTCTCCGATGCGAACAAACCTCGCTTCGAAAAGGCAGAGGCTGCCGCGGTAAAAGCGCTCGTGGAGTATCGCGAATGGGTGAGCGCACGTGGGAAGTCTCCATTGCCGGAGAAGACCGCGGTGGGACGGGAGGACTACATCTGGTTCCTCCGCAACGTCGCGCTGATGAAGTACACCCCGGAAGACCTGTTGCGAATGGGCCGCCAGGAGTGGGAGCGATCTGTAAGCTTTGAAACTCTGGCACGGGCCGCGAGCACCGGCGTTCCGGAGGTCCCGTTTTACGGCACGATCGAAAAGCAGATGGACGCGGAGAAGGCGAACGAGCTCGCCATCCGAAAGTACATGGTCACGCACGGTGTCCTTTCCGATCCTGCCGAGGTCAAACACTATTACTATCTTCCGGTCCCGTCTTATGTAGCGGCACTCAGCTTCATGGGCGTAACCGACGACCTCACCGGACCGTCGCGACTTGAGGAAGACGGTACCAGCTACAAGGAAACTCCGCGCCCGACGGCTAATTTCTGGGGTTCCATCACCGGGCGGGATACCCGGCCACTGACGTTGCACGAAGGTTCGCCTGGACACTACTTCCAGATGGCCTGGAGCTGGCATCACCCCGACTCGATCCGGCGGCACTATTACGACTCGGAGTCGAATGAAGGCATCGGGTTCTATGCCGAGGAGATGGCGCTGGAGGCCGGTCTCTTCGACGACTCGCCACATATGAAGGAAGCCATCTACGGCATGATGCGCCTGCGCGCGCTACGCGTGGAGGTCGACGTCAAGCTGGCCCTCGGCGAGTTCACGTTGGAGCAGGCCGCCGACTATCTAACGAAGGTCGTACCCATGGACCGCGGTACAGCAACCAGCGAAGCCATCATGTTTGCGTCGACACCTGGACAGGCAATTACCTATCAGATCGGCAAACTCGACATTCAGCGGCTGATGACCGATGCCCGCCAGAAGCAGGGGGAGAGCTTCAAGCTGCAGCAGTTCCACGACTTCATCTGGCTGAACGGCAATCTGCCGTTTTCGCTGATGCGGTGGGAGATGCTCAACGACCCCAGTGATGTACCTCCTGTTGCGCCTTCCTTTCTTGAGGCGAAACGCAAGCTTTGAAACTCCCGGGCGGTACCGGTAGTCCAACCAGCATGGTTACCGACCGCCAGATGGCCTACGCTCTGCTTCGCATCGCCTTCGGTATCAATTTTGCGGGTCATGGGTTCACGCGGATCCACGTCGGCGTCGCTGTCTTCGCTGCTAATACCGCACAGCGTCTTGCGAATGCTCCGTTGCCGCATGGCCTGGTACTCGCTCTTGGTTACGTCATCCCATTCGCGGAGGCTGCCCTTGGATTGGCTTTGATCTTCGGCATCCTTACCCGCCTTGCCCTGATCTGCGGATCATTCTTCATGATGATGCTCACCGCTGGTACTACCGCCAATCAGCAATGGGATGTGGCCAGCCAGCAGTTGCTGTATCTCGTCGTCTTTTTCATCTTGCTGCACTTCCGCAGCGATAACTGGCTTGCGCTCGACCAGCTTCGATACAATCGAACCTGATGGCAGATTTTGAGGCAGCAAAGCCCGCCGTGGCAGAGACGTCTGAAGCCTGGCGAAGGACTGAGATGGCGCGGCATCCCCAGCGCCCATACCCGATGGACTTTATCCAGGCACTCTTTACCGATTTCAGCGAGATCCACGGAGACCGTGCCTTCGGCGATGACCCCGCCATGGCAGCCGGTATGGCCCGTTTTCACGGGGAAGAGGTCATGGTCGTCTGCAACCTGAAGGGTCGCACTTTAAAGGAGCGCATGTTGCGCAAGTTCGGCAGTCCGGACCCTGAGGGATACCGCAAGGCGCTGCGCGCCATGAAACTGGCTGAGAAGTTCGGCCGTCCGGTCTTCACCTTCATCGACCTGGCAGGAGCAAATCCAGGCCTCGGCGCGGAAGAACGCGGACAGGCAGAGGCCATCGCCCGCAATCTGATCGAGATGGCTCGTCTGCGCGTGCCAATCCTGGCCACTATTACGGGTGAGGGAGGTTCCGGCGGAGCGCTCGCGCTGGCTGTGGCCGATCGGGTACTGATGCTCGAGAACGCCATGTATTCGGTCATCTCTCCCGAGGGTGCTGCCTCCATCATGTGGAAGGATGCCGCCAAAAAGCAGAAGGCAGCAGAGGCCCTGAAGTACACCGCAGATGATGTGAAGCGGCTGGGCTGCGTGGACGAGATCGTTGCAGAGCCGGAGGGTGGCTCACAGAACGATCCCGCCTATTCTGTCTCTCTTCTGAACGACCGTCTGGAGGCCAATCTGGCCCACCTTCGTGCGCTTAGCGTTGATGACTTGCTGGCCCAGCGCTACAGCAAGTTCCGCAACATGGCCCAGTTCTTCGAGGTAGCCTCCTAAGCTGCGTTGGCCACGATGACTTTGCAGACCCAGGACCGTATGCGTGGCTCCGGCGGGCTCTTTGGAGGCCAGACTCGGGGCAGCGCAGCCGTGCGCTTTGTCTTCGGCACCGTCTGGGTCTTTGCCTCCCAGATCATTGCCGTCATGGCCACGTCGAATATCGATACTTCGGCGCATGAACTGTTTTTCCGGACATTCTGGCTGGCCCTGCTGCTGCTCGGCTTCTGGGGAATGGGACGTGTTCTTGATGGGCAGGAAAGTCCTATCAAGGCCATGGGGCTTATGCGGCGAGAAGGATTTAGCAAAGAGCTCGCCCTGGGAGTAGCTACAGGCTGGGGACTCATTACGGTTCTGGTGCTGCCGATCATGCTCTCCGGCAGGCTCGACCTCAGCTTCTGGTGGAGCCCCCGGTCTATCCTGCTCACGGTAAATAACCTGATCTTGCTCGCGGTCGCCGCCCTGGTTGAAGAGGTTGCCTTCCGCGGCTATGCCTTTCAACGACTTCGCGATGCAGTTGGACCGACGGTCGCTACCTTATTGCTCGCCGCTGTCTTTGGTCTGGTTCATCTGAACAACCCCCACGGAGGCTGGCCGGCGGTCTTTGTGACCATGCTGGCGGGCATCATGCTGTCTGTGGCATATCTGCAGACACGCAGCCTATGGATGGCCTGGGGACTACACTTCGGCTGGAATGCCAGCATGGGTGTTCTCTTCGGCCTTCCGGTCAGTGGTCTGGATTTCTCGAGCGTAGTGCAGGCTCGTCCCGGTCTTCCGTTCTGGTTAACCGGAGGCCTTTACGGCCCTGAAGCCTCGGTGCTGGCGCCATTTGTCGTTCTCGCGGGCATCGCCGTCGTTGTGCGGGTAACCCGCGACCTCAATTGGAAATATGGGTTTGATCCGATCGTAGCCGGCGGGTACCCGATGGACGCTCCACCTCCGCCACAGCACGCTGCCATGGAGGCTGAAGCTGCCGCAAAACAAGCAGCACTCATCCAGATCTTGCCGGCTTCTGCACCCTTGCCAGTTACACCTCGGCCTACAGAACAGACAGATTTCCCATCCGGGGAAAAATGACAAAACGCTGACTTGCCAAGCCCCGCAGGGAAGGCGCAAGATGCTGGTAACTTGAGGTGACACCTCCATGGCATCGCGGGCTCAGTATTGGGTGGTAGCCGCTTCGCTGGCCGCCCTCTGGCTGCCGGCGGCGCGGGGACAGGTCTTTGTTGTTGGCAAAAACACCGCCACCGACGGCATGGTCACCGAATTTCATCCCACAAGGGTCGAGCTGCCGTCCCAACCTCTGACAGAGCGGGGCCGGCGAGATTTGCTGCGCATGCTCGAAGCGGAACAGGGTTTCGCCCACCGGGCTTTGCCGATGGGCGGTCAGGGATTGACCCTGCAAGCCAATGGCACACTCTCTCCAGACTCTGATGCTATCCGTGACGCTCTTTATAAGAAGGGCATCTCTGCGCAGGCCGGAGACCGAGTCGTCGTGACGAACCTGCACTTTGAGAAGGACCGCCTCATCATTGATCTGGACGGCGGCCCCTTCAAGAAGCACCGCTGGCTCTCGCATGTGCAGTTCAACGACAACAACGTCGTCGCCCCGGAAGACCAGCCGACAGGCTCGCGGATCACGCTCGCCTTCGAAAAATTCATCCCTGACCTTACCCCCGCCGAGATCAAAAGCCTGTTGGAGCCAGTCATTGACTTTGGTGTGAAGACCAGTGAAGAGGCGTACGCCAATACCTTACCGGAGCCGCTGAAGCTTGCTGTCGCTGATCATCGCGTCCTGGTCGGAATGAATCATCGGATGGTGCTGGCGGCGCTGGGGCAACCGGTAATGAAGGTGCGGGAAAAGATCGATGACGCGAGCGGTAATAAGTATGAGGAGTGGATTTACGGCCGCACCCCGCAGACAATCCGCTTTGTCCGTTTTGTCGGCGATCGTGTCGTGATGATCAAGATTGCGGAGCTGGGCAAGCCGATCGAGGTGCACGAGAAGGACGAGATGGCCGGCTATATCAATCCGGATGCCGTCCGGACGGTTGCCTTGGGTGACGCCAAGCCGGATGAAGAGGGAAGCGGCAAACAAGCGCCTCCTCCTTCGCTGCGGCGTGAAGGAGAACAGCAGACTACCCCCGGCTCTCCCTCACTGGTGCAGCTACCTCCGGACAAGAAGGATCAGCAGGACAAGCCTGAACAACAGCTCCAGTCCAACTTGAGGTAAGATAGAAACGATCGCTCGCCCGAGCGGGTTCCTTTTCCAACGCACAATGCGGGATTGGGGCAGGATACAAGTAGATAGCGATTTCGCGTGTCTACGATAGGGCGAACGATGAGACATTTTCTTCGTGGCCTGGCCCGAAGACGAAGGAGCTACCATGGCAAAGATTGCCAAGACTGCAGATCGTAAGAAGGTGATGGACACCTCCAAGAGCACGGATTGCCCGAAGTGCTCCAAGCCCACGCGCATCGTGAAGCGCGTCAAGGACCGTGAGCGCAATGTTCCCGGTGGTGTCTATATCTCCTGCTCTGCGTGCGACTTCTACGAGAAGCTCTAAGCACCGCTTGAGGTTTAAAGCACAAACCCGGCTTTTGCCGGGTTTTGCTGTTTAACGCTGTAGCGCCGGCAAGGCGGAGCCAATCTCATCAAGAATGGAACGGGTCGCCGCAGCCGGATCAGTCGCCTGGGTGATCGGGCGGCCGACAACCAGCTTGCTCGCGCCGGAGCGGATGGCCGACGCTGGCGTGACAACCCGCCTCTGATCTCCGACCTCTGAGGTGGCAGGGCGGATGCCTGGGACAATCAACAGCGGCTCATCGCCGATCGTCTCGCGCAGCAGCGCAATCTCTTCGCCGGAGCAGACCAGACCGTCCACACCGGCATCGATCGCCATCTTGCCCAGGAGAGCGACCTGCTCGGCCGGCGTGCGGGTGATCCCGGTTGCAGCGAGCTGGCTACGGTCCATGCTGGTGAGCACGGTGACTGCCAGCAGCTTGGGAGCTCCGGGAATCTTCGCCGCTGCATTCGCTGCGGCTTCGAGCATCTGGGGTCCGCCGGCGGCGTGCAGTGTCAGCAGGCCGACTCCCAATCCGGAGACGGAACGAACGGCTCCTGCCACAGTGTTGGGGATATCGTGGAGCTTCAGGTCGAGGAAGATGTTGAGCTTGTGCTGCAGAAGGGAATCAATGACGGGTCGCCCTTCGGCGAGATAGAGCTCCAGTCCGACCTTTACCCAGGAGATGAGGCCGTTAAGGGCCTCGACCGCCGGGAGCGCTGTGGACTGAGTGGGATAATCCAGCGCGAGGATGAGGCGGTCGAGGGACTGAATCTGTGGAGAGCTCATGCTCTCGATTTTAGCGGTAGGCCAACAGCAACGGCTGCACTGACGCTGTCTGGGCCACCAGAGCACGAATCTGGTCCGGATTGCTGCCGTTTACCGGGTCAATGCGAACCTTGCCAAGACCGGCTATCCCTAATTTGCGGGCAGCGGCATAGGAAAGGTCGACGATCCGATCTTCGAGCAGAGGACCACGGTCGTTCACGCGAACAAAGATGGACTTCTTCGTCTTGAGGTTCGTAATGCGCGCCCAGCTTCCCAAAGGGAGCGTACGGTGGGCGCAGGTCAGGCCGTGCATGTCGAAGCTCTCGCCGTTGGCAGTTGTCTTTCCCTGGAACTCGGAACCGTACCAGGATGCTTTGCCGATCTGATACCAGGGCTTTTTGGACGTCGCCTTACGAGTCTTGCCATCGTTCGGCGCCTTGTTGAGATCGCGAGGGAGATCCGTTGAAACGTCGGTCGGAGCGGCCGATGTAGCTGTTGCTGAAACACCTAAACCGAAGGCCACAACTCCTGTCAGCAAACGTGGAATACGGTTCAGCAGCCGGGAAGAAAATTGTTCTTGCATACGTTCTTACTCCACTGTTATTTTCTAGTTTCCTGAAACGCTAAGTCAAACAAACCCAGAGACTTACCTTCATTTATCGACTTGCCCCCCAGGCCTCACCGTGGTATAGAAGAACGGAGGTCGCAGGAGCTTTTGCGGTCATTCTGGGGCCCAGTGCTACATTGCATACTGAAAGAGGGATGCTTTCCGTACCAACTTCAGTTGGCCAGGGAGGACCTTTCCACAGATTTTTTTGCCTTTTTAGGTTGGAGAAACAACCCTGAAATCCTCCAAAAACCTTCTTACGATCGCCGGTTACGACCCCTCATCCGGAGCAGGCATCACAGCAGACCTTGCCGTCTTTGCCGCCCATGGCTTCTTTGGAACAAGCGCCATCACCGCGTTGACCGTCCAGTCCACGACCGGAGTCGCATCCGTTCACCCCGTAGAACCGGCGGTTCTGGCAGAGACGCTGCACGTTCTTGATGGGGATCTGCCGCCCGCCGGCGTCAAGCTCGGTATGTTGGGCTCAAAAGCGGTGGTGGAGGTCGTCGCAGAGTATCTTCAGCGGCTTACCTGTCCGGTAGTTCTGGATACGGTCCTTCGATCCAGCTCGGGCAAAGCTTTGCTGAGCCCGGAGGCCATGGCCGTGTTCCGAGGCCTTCTGCAACAGGTCGACTGGGTAACGCCGAATGTCGATGAACTGTCGGTTCTGACCGGTATGCCGGTCGCTACGCCCCGGGAGATCGAGAGTGCCGCCCTTGCATTGGGCCAACAGTACGGAGTCGGTGTCATTGCGACCGGTGGCCACCTGGAGACTCCGGACGACTACGTCCTGCTGCCCGGCGACACGGCAGGGCTTTGGCTTGCCGGTGAGCATATCCCGACCCACGCAACTCATGGCACTGGCTGCGCCTTCTCGAGCGCCTTCTTGTGTCGCCTGGTGGAAGGGCAGCTGCCAGTGGAAGCTGCCGGAGCGGCTAAGGAATACGTCCGGCAGGGGATGCTGCGGGCGACGACGATCGGACACGGGAAGGGGCCGCTGAACCTCTTGTGGCCGCTTACACAGAAGCCGTAGAGCATTTTTCCTGTTGCTGGGTATCCCGGAAGGAGCGTACAGCGGCGTTTTCATTGGGGAAAACGCCCATAGATGTGGAATCCCTGCACTACACCTACAGGAAAAATGCTCTAGCCGCAATTTAGGGTAGAACTAGAGGTATGCCGTTGCTGATTACGCTCAATGGAAAGAGCAAAGAGTTTCCGGATCTGAACGAGGGCGCGTCCGTGGGGGATTTAGTCAGCGCCTCAGGCCTCAAAGGTGATCGCGTCGCCGTGGAGCTCAATGAAGAGATCGTCTCGCGCCGCAGGTGGGAAGAGACCTTTCTGAGGACCAATGACAAGGTCGAAATCGTCCACTTCGTGGGCGGCGGCGCCTCCTAAACTAACCAATTTCCAGCTTCTCCCGGAGCTCAGCAATACTCTCATTCCGCTGCTGGAAGTGGCGCACGACGGTTCCATAAGAGACATCCCGGGAGACTCGTTGTTTGTCCGGACAGACGATCACCGTCCCATCCACCGAGAAGCGGCGATAGGTCGGCTGTGTTTCCATGTCCCTGATGCCCGCCTCTGCAATCTGATGGTTGAGGGCGAGTTGGTCATCCAGTTCTAGAATCACCTGATCGGCGAAGCGCTTCATAAACCCCAGGGTGGCTGTTGTGGGGTGGAAGACCATGAAGCCACAGCAAAGGATGAACCCCTGTTTGCGGGCCACATCCATGGGAATGGAAAAGTCTTCCTGGGCAACGATGTCGGCCTGTGGCAGGGTGGCAAGCATTGTGTCCAGATCAGCAACCGCGACCGCATCAATATCCATCGAGTAGACGGCATGCCCGCGCTCGAGCAGCGTCTTCAGGATCAAGGAGCGCAGCACCCAGAGCAGATGCCGGCTGTGAGGATTGATCTTGCCGTTGGCGTCGAAGAGGAAGTAGGAGGAGATGTCCAGAACGCGGCAACATTCCAACCGTGAAGCTACATCGACAGCTTTGCTGTCGAGAGCAATCACCAGAAAACGCTGGTCGACGTACTTCAACGCCTGTTCCTTCCAGAGCTCGAACATCTCCAGATAGTGACCGCTGAGCGTAATAATCGTTACGCGGCTACCGGATCCAAGCGCGAGCGCCTCGATCTGCCGATGAAGGGTATCGGAAACCGTCCCATCAAGAATCTGGGTAAGGTACCGATGCATTGTCTCAGCGACTACGGCAGCGTGCCCCTGGTCGCGTTGGGCGACCTTTTGCAACAGGTCCCGCCCTAAAGAGGGGTTGCCCAGCCGCATGGCCATTTCGGCGATCTCGAGATCGATCGCTGCGTCTTTGCCAAAGTCACGCTTCAGTAGCCGTTCAAAGAGCGTCTGGGATGTGCCGCTCCTCCTGGAGAGCAGAAGAGCATAGGAGAGCCTGCCGCGGTCGAAGGCAGCAAGCGACGGAAGGGGACCGGCGTAAACCAGGCTCGCCACCGTCATGGTCCACCATCCCATCCGGGCACACAGACGGCTGCTTCCAAGAAATAGTCGCGTCAACATGGTTGTTTTCTTTCAGGCGGAGCGAGTCTTGAGAAACCGGCTTCTGAACCGTTGCTGCAGGATGTCTTTCAGTTCACCGATCCCGAAGTAGGCGTATGCGGCAGCGGCGAACAGCAGAGCTGCGGCGCAGGAGAAGCCTACAACCGCCCACAGTGACCAGTTGACCTCGAGCTTGGAGGGGTAGAACGACAGGGCGAACGCGACGCTCATAAAGATGGCCAGCCGGGTAATTGGCTGCAGGCTGACCTTATATTCGGCGGGGAAGATGTCTTCATTGAAGCGAACGACGGCATAGGTCTGGATGATCTCCCAGACCAGCCAGCAGAGGATGAAGCCCGTAAGGCTGTACATCTTCATGATCGGAAGGGATACTCCCAACATCACGAGATAGCCGACCACACTGAAGACGGCGAAGCGCTCGTGCTTGTTCGAGGAGGACTGGAACTGGGTCTTGTGTTCCTTGATTCCGAGTACCGCCGACACAATGGCCATCAGGAAACAGAGCTTTGGATCGTACAGATTCCGTTTGTGCAGCCAGACCGTAAAGAGGAATGGGCACATCAGGAAGCTTCCGATGGTGACGATCGGTGTCAGGAAGAGGACCACCCGCTCCGACAGATCGTAAAGCTTATGCAGGGCATTCCAGTCGCGTTTGCCGAAGAGCATGGTGATGTCCTGAGAGATGGTAGAGCTGGCGATCGAGAGGATCTGCCGAGCCATCTGGAAGACCACGCGCACCAGGGCGAAGGTCGCCACGGCCGCCGGGCCAAGCATACGCTGGATGATGATGATAGGACCCTGCCAGGTAAGGAAGCCGGCCAGGGCAATCAGCAGAAAGTGGCCGCTGGGTTTGATGATCGCCCGGACATGCTCCATGCTGCCGTATCGCAGTGACGGCAGAAGGATCGGCGCATTCCGCCGCATGTCGATCATCACCAGGATTAGGAAGGTGAAGAAAGCCCCCAACTGCGCCCCGGCGACGGCTGGGAACGAACCGTGCATCTTCACGGTCAATGCAATGCATACGATGGAGAACAGTCGCTGCGCACTGGCCCAGTAGTTTCCGCGGTGCAGTTGGCCCACGACCATGTAGCTGTTGGTCATCAGGCTGAACAGCATGTTCAGGGCGATCTGCAGGATCAGCAGGTATAGTGCCAGCGCATTCTGGAACGGAGTTTCGACCTTCAGGTTCAGGTACGACGCGATCGGCAGAACAAAGACGATCAGGCCGGCGATGGCAAAAAGCGTAAAGAACCCAACCAGCAGCCGCAGAGCCGCACCCTGAACATTCTTGGCGCCCTCAATGTCGCCGCTGTTGTACAGGATCGACATCTGGTTGTTGGAGTAGTTCTGGATCCCGTAGTTGAGGGTGCCCAGGTAACTGACGGCGGCGCTGAGCGCAATCCATTCGCCGTAGACCATGATGCCGTTGGAATAGGACCGGAGAAACAGTGGCGGCACGATGAGCTGCGAGATGATCGTGACGCCTTGACCTAGAAAGTTCGTGAAGAGCGTCTTAAAGATTCGGCGCAAATTCATAGAAAATGAGTGCTGTAAGGTCCTTTAGGCTGATGCTGGAGAGGAAGGCTCGAAGAAGAACCGTGTTTTTCGCATGCTAGCACAGCAAGAGTGCAGCGCTTGCAAACAGCAGAAAACAAAGATGATCTCGAAAGAACGCAGGCTGGGAAGCAGCTGCGAGAATCCACTCTACAGAATATGTGTTATCGGACGTAAAGAGTATAGGCCGAATATGGCTACGTCTCTGATAATGCCGCCGCCTCGTGGGCGTGCATAGCCGGCATTTTGAGAGTCACTCTGGTCCCCCTGCCGGGACGGCTGTTGGTCTCCATGGAGGCCGAATCGCCGTACAGCACCTCCAGACGTTCGCGGACATTGCGCATTCCGATGCCTGTTCCCGGGCGAACCAGGCCGCTCACCGGTGACGGCGCGTTGTTCTCCGGAGCCATCCCGATGCCGTCATCTTCCACCTCAATCAGGAGCTGCTCGCCATCCAGCTTGCTGCGAAGCGTGACCGTACCTCCGGTAATCCGAGGCTCCAGACCATGCTTGATGCTGTTCTCAATCAGCGGCTGCAGGATCATGCTGGGTACGACGAGATGCTCCGTCTCCGGGCTGATCTCCTTTACGAAACGCAGCTTCTCGCCAAACCGGACGACCTCGATTCGAAGGTAGTTGTCGGTAAACGCCAGCTCCTCTGAGAATGGGACGAACGCTTCTCGGTCCTTCAGGAGGACCCGCAGGATATTTGCCAGCTTGACCACCATCTCCCGCGCCAGCTCAGGCTTGAACCGGACTAGCGAGGCGATGGAGTTCAAAGTATTGAAAAGAAAGTGCGGATTGATCTGCCGCTGCAGCGCGTCCAGGCGGGCTTCCAGCAGCAGGCGGGTCTGCTCTTCCAGCTTTCGCTCGATGCGGACCGCATTCCAGATCTTCAGCGGAATTCCCACGACTACGGGCGAACAGGCGCAAAGAGCTAGTTCTACAAGCCATCTGTTCGAGTGTAGCGAGAAGAATCGCCTGGGAAATATTGTAGCTAAACCACTTGCGCCAAGTTCAAGAACCGCAATCAGGAGCAGCAACAGCAGTTGCCGGTCCAGATGGGGCCTGCTGAGGTTTCGACGGACCCAACGGTAGAGGCTGAGGTCGATAAGGGGCGTGAACGACCAGACGTCTTCCAGGCTGGTAAATGAGCGAAATCCCCCGGCAAAGCTCCCGACCAGCATGTTCACCGGCAACGCCAGGTACTCATGGTGGAGCAGGGCCGGGAGAGCCAGGAAGATACCGCCCAGCGTTGCAGGCCCCGCCCCCAGGACGAGCCCCAGCAGAATCACCGTTTCGAAACTGATATCGGCAGCTAGAAAATTTGGGACGATACTCCGCAGCCAGACACCCAGCATCAATGGTGTGCAGATAAGCGCCAGAAGAATCAAGGTTTGCCGCCGCGTGCGATGGTGCGACAGCAACAGATCCTTGAAGACGCTTGACCGTGAGAGTGAACTGGAGACCGCCGCCGCCACACCCAGCTTTACCAGGAGCGTGATGAGGATCAGCTTGGGGTCGGTGGGATGCATAGGGCCATTCTTACTCTAGCTGTCTTTTACCAGATGGTGACAACTCCTCCGAAGCCAAAGCCGCACCATATTCATCTAAGTTAACGGAACTATAATCAACACAATGCCCTTTGAACGAGTTAGTAAAGTAGCTGAAGCCGATCTGCCCACCCGTTGGGGCCAGTTTCGGATTCACGGTTTTGAGGGCGTAGTCGCCAATCCAGAGCCGTGCAACGAAGCTTTGCCCGCGCCTGCGAAACGGATTGAGGGTGTGGTTGCGCTGGTCCATGGCGATGTCTTCTCTGCCCCTCCCCTCGTGCGGGTGCACTCGCAGTGCCTGACGGGAGATGTATTTCATTCCCTTCGTTGCGATTGCCGTCTCCAACTGGAGTTGGCCATGAGCATGATCATCGAGGCCGGAGCCGGCATCCTGATCTACGAGCAGCAGGAAGGCCGCGGCATCGGCCTGATGGCGAAGCTGCGCGCCTATGAGCTGCAGGACCACGGACGGGACACCGTTGAGGCAAACGAAGAGCTGGGCTTCAAGGCAGACTGCCGTGACTTTGAGTTGCCGGCCGAGGCCTTGAAGCTGCTTGGCATCACCTCCGTGAAGCTGATTACCAACAATCCGGAGAAAGTGGCTGCGCTGGAAGCTGGCGGAATCAAGGTCGTTGAACGCATCTCGGCCGAAGTGGAACCCGAGGCGACCTTCGAGAGATATCTCCAGGTAAAGCGCGAGAAGATGGGCCACCTGCTACCTAGCATCTAGGGAACCGTTCTCCGGGGCTGCGCTGTCTGCCCGGCCATGTCCAACTGTGTCTTGAGATGCTAGACTTCCGGGGTTTCGGTAGACGCAAGTGCTCTAAACAGCACTGCCGGCATCAGTCCTTCAGCCGAAACCCAACGACGACCTTGGAGGTAGTAATAGCCTGGCCGACGTGACGTTGCGTGTGATCGGCGACGTGGACCAGCAGGCCGGCGAGGGTGACAGGAAGTCTGTCGCGTCCGACATGGCGAAGTTCTCCAAAGCCAGAAGTGATCGCGAGAACACGGTCACGGGACGTGGCTAACGCGCCGCCGAGCTCCGCGAGAATCTCTTCGGGAGTTCCCTGCGGATCTGCCTCAGAGCGAAGCAGGATCAGTTGCATCTCGGTCAGCGAACCACGTTCGGCGTAGGTCAGAAGGCGATCGAGAGACCTCGCGATATGACGAAGCTGAAACGCGACCGAAGGCAGGTTATGCGGCCTCGCGTGCAACTCTTCCCGAGAGAGGTCCTTCGACCACCGATAGAGATCTTCTTCCGCAAGATCAAGGGCGTGCAGTACCGCCCGGCGAACGGGTTCGATTTCAGTGCGGCTGCTGCGGAGCCAGGGTTCAACCATCACAGTCCCTTCTTTTGGCGGAACTCTCGTACGAGTTCGACAACATCCCGATGATTGCCGTCAATCTCGTGATTCAGCGCTTGCATCTCTTCGGCAGAGATCTTTCCGGCAAGCTGTTGCAGCGCCACTGCGAGCCCTGGGTGGCGCCGGAGTGCATCCTCCCGGACAAGCGGCACGGCCTCATAGGGAGGAAAGTAACGTTTATCATCCAGCAACACAACCAGGCCCAGCGCCCGGATAGGCCCATCGGTCGAGTTGCCGGAGACAATGTCCACCTGATGGCTGGCGAGGGCGCGATACAGCAGACCGAGATCCATGACCCGTGGAGAACCATTGAAACGGAGCTGATAGGTCTGCTGCAGGCCTGGCAGCCCGTCCGGGCGCGACTCAAACTCGTAGCCGGTACCAAGCTTCCAATGCGGGGCGAACTGGGCAGCCTGGGAGAGCGTCTGTACGCCGAGCCGGGCGGCATCATCCTTCCGAAGCACCATGGCAAAGGTGTTTTCGAAGCCTAACGGCTGTGCGACGGTGACGTGATGCTGCCTGGCGTAGATGGTGCGGATGGTGGCCAGCACTCGTTCTGGATCGCGGTCCAGCGGTTGTTTGAGTACGGCAGTCAGCGCAGTCCCGGTGTACTCCGGATAGAGATCGATCCGTCCCTGCACCAACGCCTGGTGCGCGATATAGCTGCCCGCGAGATAGAAACGGCGCTCGACACGCTCGTGGGTGGTGCTTTCGATCTGCTGTGCCAGCAGCTCGCCAAGGATGACCTGCTCCGTAAAGTTCTTGCAGCCAACCACGATGCGTGATGCCCGCGGAGGCGCACAGGCCACAAGACTAAGCAGAGCCAGCATTGGAATCAGAAGGAATCTGCGGCTCATGCTCGTTTCACCGTCAACTTCTTTTCCGCAAACCCAAGCGCCGCATCCGCCAGTAATGCCAGCAAGGCGGCCGGAACCGCCCCGGCAAGAACCAGGCTGTTATCCACGGAGGCGACACCGCGGAAGATCAGTTCGCCAAGACCGCCGGCGCCGATGGCTGCTGCAATGGTCGCGACACCGACGCAGGTCACGGTGGCGGTCCGGAGGCCTGCGAGGATGACAGACGCCGAGAGCGGCAGCTCCACCTTGAGGAGTCTCTGACGCGCCGTCATACCGAGCGCGGTAGCAATGTCGGTCAGCGTCGGATCGATACTGCGAATTCCGGCATAGGTATTCCGAAGGATTGGCAGCAAGGCATATCCAGTGAGGGCCAGGATGGCCAGGCGAGCTGCATTTTCTCCAAGCCACGGCACCGGCAGAAGCAGACCGAATAGTGCGAGAGACGGCACGGTCTGCAGCACGTTGGCAAAGCCGATGATGGGTCTGGCCAGCTTCGGCCTGCGGGAGAGCATGATGCCAAGCGGCAGCCCGATCACCGTCGCCAGCAGCATCGCAAACAGCGTAAGCCACAGGTGCTCAAAGGTCAGCCGGGCTATCTCATACCCGTGCGCTCGGAGGAAACCGGTCATGCCATCGGCTCCTCGTGGTTGCGGTGATTGTGCCGAACAGCGCGGATGTACTGCCGCACATGGGGGTCGCTGGAGGGCATCACTTTGTTCGAAGGAAGGTCCGCGACGACGCGTCCACCTTCCAGAAAGATCACCCGCTGTGCGAGATAAAGAGCCTCTTCCAGATCATGCGTCACCAGGAGGACCGTCTTATGGAGACGCTCGATCAGCGATGCCATCATCTCCTGCATCTCCACCCGGGTAACGGGATCCAGAGCTCCGAAGGGCTCATCCATCAACAGGATTGGCGGATCGGCCGCCAGAGCCCGTGCAAGCCCCACACGCTGCCGCTGACCTCCGGAGAGCTGCCATGGATAGCGGCGGGCGAAGCTCGTTCCTTCGAGGCCGACCATGGGCAGCAGTTCAGCAACACGTGTAGCGATCTGCGTCTTCGACTGCCCCGCCATCTCCAGGGGAAGACCGACATTGCGCTCGATCGTCATATGCGGAAAGAGACCGGTCTCCTGGATGACGTAGCCTATCCCGCGGCGGAGCGCGATACAGTCCTGGGACGCGACAGGCTTCCCCATCACGCGCGCCTCTCCGGCGGTAGGCGCCGCCATGGCGTTCACCATGCGTAGAAGAGTGGTTTTGCCGCTGCCGGAGCGGCCAAGGAAGGCAGTCGTGCTTCCCTGCTCTACGGCGAGATGGATTCCGCTCAAAATGGAGCGGCCGCCGGAGAGTACGAGCGATAAGGCGTCGAACTCAACGGCGGCCATGGCCATAAAAGGGCCTCTCCTGATTGCCGGGGACTTCAGGCCTCTGCGGCAGGCGCAGAATCGTCGTTAGGGCCGCTCTTGACGCGGACGACGGTGACCTTCGAGAACCCTTCTTTGAAGCTTGGCGGTCTCAGACGTTCAGCCATCTTCTTCATGACGTCGTCGGAGACACTACGCTCACGTTTGCGGTTGCGCTCCATGCAGATCTCAAGTGGCACGTCAAAGTACACGGCGTGCACCTCGTAGCCGAAGCTCTTGGCCATTTTGATCCACTGGCGACGCTCATGCGCCGAGAGATTGGTGGCATCGACGTAATTCCATGGCATCTTGGCGATAAGCCGGGCCCGGAGCAGCGACCTCAGGGTGGAAAAGACCAGCCCCTGATAACGCTGCTCGGTGATGTCATCGAACAGAATACTGCGTAGCATATCGCTCGAAAGCGGGGTTACGCCACGGCGCTTGTACCAGGTGGTTTTCCCGCTTCCGGGAAGACCGATGGTTAGCACCACATAGCCGCGTGGCTGTCGCGGAGACGCCGTCGAGGGGTCGTCAGGCTGAGATGCAGGCGGCTCAGCAGGCTGAGTCTCGACCTCTACCTTTCCCTCGGCAACGGCCTCAGGGCCGGCCTCAAGCGCCTCTGCAACCGCGGAAACCTCGCTTGCCGCGACAACGTCGGGTGGAGGTTCAGCCGCAGCCTGCTGGCCAGCCGGTTCATCAGGATAAGCGGGACGCAACGGAGCTGGCTGGTCGGCAGGTAACTCCTGACCGATCTTGCCAGTGGACTCCGAATTGTTGGGCCCGCGGCGGGAACGTCTTCTCATCTTTTCGCGCATCCATTCGCGCATATGTTTCTGCTTGTAACACAGTGACTTGCCAGCCGCAAACTCCTCCCTCTCCGGAGGTATTCGGCTGGGTAATGGGAGGCCATAGTTTTGGCTAATGGCGAGGCCACGTCCTGGGCCACTCGTTATTTGCGGGGCCCTTGCCCTGCTGGTAGCATCGATCTTTAGACGTGCGTCTGCCGCCAACCAGCGGCCTGGAAACGCGAAATGCTACTCGTTTCAACCTGTGAATTGAACAAGGAGCCAACTGCATATGGCAGTGAAGGTAGGAATCAACGGCTTCGGCCGCATCGGCCGTAATGTCTTCCGCACCGCAATCAATAACCCTGAAATTGAGTTTGTCGCCGTTAACGACCTGACCAGCCCGGCGACGCTGGCACACCTGCTGAAGTACGACTCCATCCTGGGCAACCTGCCGAACGAGATTTCGGCCGGTACGGACTACATCCAGGTGGATGACAAGAAGATCAAGGTCTACGCTGAGCGTGACCCCGCCAAGCTTCCCTGGGCCGAAGTTGGCGCCCAGATCGTCGTCGAGTCGACCGGTCACTTTACCGACGCCACCAAGGCGAAGGCTCACCTCGGCGAGACCGTCAAGAAGGTCATCATCTCCGCCCCTGCCACCAACGAGGACATCACGCTCGTGCTGGGTGTGAACCAGGAGAAGTACGACCCCGCCAAGCACAATGTCCTGTCCAACGCGTCGTGCACCACGAACTGCCTTGCTCCCGTGGTGAAGGTGCTGCATGAGAGCTTCGGCATCGTCAGCGGCATCATGACGACGGTCCACAGCTACACCAACGACCAGGTGATCCTGGACTTCCCGCACAAGGACCTGCGCCGCGCCCGCGCCGCTGCCATCAACCTGATCCCGAGCTCGACCGGCGCCGCCAAGGCCCTGAAGCTGGTGATTCCGGAGATGGCCGGCAAGCTGGACGGTTTCGCAATCCGCGTCCCAACCCCGAACGTCTCGGTTGTTGACTTGACCTTCGTCGCCGAAAAGCCGGTGACCATTGAAACCGTCAATGCCGCGATCAAAGCCGCTTCGGAAGGCCCGTTGAAGGGCATCCTCGGCTACACCACGGAAGAATTGGTCTCCTCTGACTTCAAGGGTGATAACCGCTCCTCGATCTTCGACTCGTCCCTGACCAAGGTCATTGGCAATACGGTGAAGATCATTAGCTGGTACGACAACGAGTGGGGCTACTCCTCACGCGTGAAGGACCTGATCCTCTTCCTCGAGCAGAAGGGGCTCTAACGCACGTGGCCCCGCTTGAGGTCATCCTGAAGCGATTCGAGACGCCGGACGAGATCCGGATCTTCGAAAAAGGCAGGTTTGAGGTAGTGCGGCTGGGTGGCATGTCCATCGGCCGCGCTACCTATGAACCAGGATGGAAGTGGAGCGAACACGTGGGTAAGGCGTCGGGTCAGACCAGTTGCCACGTAGAGCATGTCGGCATGGTGGTCTCCGGCCAGGCAACCGCAGCCATGGATGATGGCAATGTCATCGTCATGAAGCCGGGGGATCTCTTCTACATCGCTCCGGGACACGATAGCTGGGTAGTAGGCGAAGAGCCGTACGTATCGTTACACTTTCTTGGCGCCGATCATTACGCACAAAAACAGGAGCTGTAAGTGACACGCACGAATATTGCAGGCACTTCTCCCTATGAGCCGATCATTGGCTTCTCCCGCGCGGTCAAAGTTGGCGGGCACGTCCATGTCTCCGGTACGGGACCGGTAGGTGCTGACAAGGAAGACGTGGCCGCCCAGACCCGCAAGACCCTCGAAATCATTCAGATCGCGCTGGAAAAAGCCGGCGCCCGCCTGGACCATGTGGTGCGCACCAGAATGTTCCTGACCCATACGGCGGATTGGGAAGAGGTGGGCCGTGTGCACGGCGAGTTCTTCGGCAGCATTCGACCGGCGGCGACGATGGTGGTCGTCAAGGAACTGCTCAATCCCGACTGGCGTATCGAAATCGAAGCCGACGCATTCATCACAGACTAGTTTTCAGACAGGACACCAGACAGTATGGCCAAGCTCTCCATCCGCGATCTCGATTTGGACAATAAGCGTCTCTTCATCCGTGTGGACTTCAATGTTCCGCTGGCGGATGGAGGACATTCCATCACCGACGACACCCGTATCCGTGAGACCCTTCCCACGATCGAATATGCCATCCGCCATCATGCAAAGGTTATTCTGGCGGCGCATCTTGGCCGTCCCAAGGGGAAGGTAAATCCTGAGATGAGTCTGCGCCCGGTCGTCGACCGCCTGCGCCAGTTGCTGGATCATGCGCTGGGTGAACAGGTCAACGTTGCCTTCTCTCCGGATTGTGTCGGCGAGGTCGCGGAAGAGTTGACGCGTCAGCTTGAGAGCGGGCAAGTGCTCCTGCTCGAGAACCTGCGATTCCATGCCGAAGAGGAAAAGAACGATCCCGCCTTCGCAAAGAAGCTGGCCAGACTCGCCGACGTCTATGTGAATGACGCTTTTGGTGCAGCTCATCGCGCTCACGCCTCGACCGAGGGTATTACGCACTATGTGCAGCAGTCTGCTGCCGGTCTCCTGATGGAGAAGGAGCTGAACTATCTCGGCAAGGCTCTGCACAACCCCGATAAGCCGTTTGCGGCGATCATCGGGGGAGCCAAGGTCTCCGACAAGATCGAGGTCATCGAGAGCCTGCTCGATAAGGTCGACACCCTGTTGATCGGTGGAGGCATGGCCTACACCTTCCTGAATGCCAAGGGTCAGAAGACGGGTAAGAGTCTGGTGGAAGCCGATAAGATCGATGTCGCCAAGGCTGCCATGGACAAGGCGGCCGCGAAGGGTGTGAGGCTCCTGCTGCCGGTCGATCACGTTCTGGCCGACAAGTTTGACGCCAAGGCGAAGACACAGATCGTCGACGGTGAGGGCGACTTCCCTGCCGATTGGATGGCGCTGGATATCGGTCCAAAATCGATTGAACTGTTCAAGCACGTCGTTGCTGACGCACGCACGATTGTCTGGAATGGACCGATGGGCGTCTTCGAGATGCCAGCCTTCGCCAAGGGAACCATGGCGATTGCCCGTGCAGTAGCGGCGAATCACGATGCCACCAGCATTGTGGGCGGAGGCGACTCTGTCGCAGCCGTTCATGCCGCCGAGGTCACGGATCGAATCACGCACGTCTCCACCGGCGGCGGAGCCAGCCTGGAGTTCCTCGAAGGCAAGAAGCTGCCCGGCGTGGAAGCTCTAACAAACAAATAGCCACTTAATGCGAATTCTGTTGATCGCGATCACGACAGCTATCTCAGCGGCGCTGGGTGGCTGTCTGGTCGCGCTCGGCACACTGATTACAGGAGCAGTCCATTCTTACGAATCATCAAGGAATATCGCCGGAGTAACGGCGAGCGCAAGCCCCGCTGCTGTCGTTGGAGGTACGCTCCTCGGGGCATTGGCAGGCTATCTGCTTGCGCGCGTTTTCTTTCCTCACAGGGAATAGTTCCTCCCGCCGAGTCACAGATCTCCTGCTTGAGGGTTCGGCGAAACGCGTTCTCAGTTCGATAAAATGGTTGGCCATGCGTAAAAAACTGATCGCTGCCAACTGGAAGATGTACAAAACTCCTTCCGAAGCGCTGACCTTTGTCGAGGCCTTGTTGCCGCTCGTGGCTGGACATACTCGCGATGAGATCGTGCTCTTCCCTTCCATCACATCGCTCGCGACAGTCATTAATCGTGTCCGTGGCACCAATGTCGCAGCCGGCGCGCAAAGCATGCACTGGGCCAATGAGGGAGCCTACACCGGCCATACCTCCCCGGTCATGCTGATCACGCTTGGCGCGACCCACGTACTCATCGGTCACTCCGAGAACCGTCAGTACGATAACGAAACCGACGAGCGTATCAACCTGAAGGTGAAGGCAGCTATCTCTCACGGTCTGACCCCGCTGCTCTGCATCGGCGAACAGCTTGATGAGCGGGAGTCGGGAAAGACGGACGATGTTCTCGCCAGCCAGTTGGCCGGAGCCCTTGCCGGCTTTCCGAAAGAGCATGCGGACAAGCTGGTCGTCGCATATGAGCCGGTATGGGCTATCGGCACAGGCCTGACGGCAACACCAGAGATTGCCGAAGAAACACACGTCCTCGTTCGCAATCACATGGCACAGCATCTGGGCGATGTGGCCAACGAGATCCGCATTCTTTACGGCGGCTCCGTCAAACCGGAAAACTCAAAGGCGCTCCTGGAACAGCCCAATATCGATGGAGCTCTTGTGGGTGGCGCCAGCCTGAAGCCGGACTCTTTCGCGGCCATCGTGCAGTACTGAGTCGGAGCTTCCCATACACCGGTGACCATTTCCCGGTGTATGGGTTCAACAGAACTTCCCTTTCGACAGCCGGAAAACTGCCCCACAGAACGCAGCATCAGAGTTCGCGAGAGGGGCAGACCTATGTCAAATACATCGGATGTACTGGTGGAGCGGCTGATCGCCTGGGGCGTGGACACGATTTTCGGTCTTCCCGGCGATGGCATCAATGGAGTTTTCGAAGCGTTGCGGCAGCGGAAAGACCGCATCCGGTTTATCCATGTGCGGCACGAGGAATCTGCAGCCTTCGCCGCATGCGCTTACGCCAAGTTCACGGGAAGGCTGGGCGTCTGTATCGCCACCTCTGGTCCGGGCGGAATTCATCTGCTCAATGGCCTTTACGACGCCAAGCTGGATCACGCTCCTGTCCTTGCGATCACGGGACTGCAACATTCAGATCTGCTCGGGACCTTCTCTCAGCAGGACGTCGCTCTGGATAAGCTCTTTATCGACGTCTGTGAGTACAACGAGCGGGTCATGAATGGAGCTCATATCGAGAGCCTGACCGACCTGGCGATACGAACAGCGCTGGCCAAACGAGGTGTCGCGCATCTCACGCTGCCCGTCGACGTCCAGACACAGCCGGTCAAGCAAGGGCGGTCCGAACGGAATCCTCCGCATCACACGACTGCAACGCCGGCCTTTGATACCCATCTTCCCGCTCAGGTCGACCTGCAGCATGCCGCCGACATTCTGAACCGCGGCAAGCGGATCGCTATCCTAGCCGGCCAGGGAGCATTGCATGCGACTGATGAGCTGGAGCGTATGGCGGCAGTCCTGGGAGCTCCGATCATCAAATCGCTGCTTGGTAAGGCAGCGGTCCCGGATGATAGCCCCTACACTACCGGTGGTATCGGATTGTTGGGAACGGAGCCGTCACAGACCGCACTCGAAGACTGCGACACGCTGCTCATGGTGGGCACATCTTTTCCCTACATCGAGTTTCTGCCGAAGCCTGGCGATGCAAAGTGCGTCCAGATCGACTGCGACCCGCAGCGCATCAGTCTTCGATACCCGGCCGACGTTGGCATCGTGGGAGACACGCGGGTATGTTTGAAGGCCCTGCTGCCGATGTTGAAGAAGCATGACGACCGCTTCCTGCGAAGCGCCCAGAAGGGGAAGCAGAAATGGGCGGAACTGCTCGAGAAGCAAGGAACCCATCTCGAAAAGCCGATGAAGCCCCAGGTTGTCGGCTGGGAACTGGGCAAGCGAATTCCTGCGAACGCGATTGTCACCTCGGACTCAGGAACGATTACGACCTGGTGGGCGCGCTATGTCCCCGCTCTCCGCGGGCAGAAGCATAGCTGCAGCGGCAACCTCGCCAGCATGGCCTGCGGCCTTCCTTATGCAATCGGCGCTGCTATCGCGTATCCCGATCGGCCGGTCTACTGCATCATCGGCGATGGCGGTCTTTCGATGTTGATGGGCGAACTCATTACCATCGCGGCCTACCAGTTGAATATCAAGGTCATCGTTATCAAGAACAACACTCTCGGCCAGATCAAGTGGGAGCAGATGGTGTTTCTGGGGAACCCTGAGTACGCCTGCGATCTCTTCCCTGCCGATTTTGCCGCGATCGCACGAGGCTGCGGTATGCCCTCATGGAGGATCGAAGATCCGGCGCGCTGCGGTGCAGATCTGGACCTCGCTCTGCAACGGCAAGGGGCTGCGCTGGTGGAGGCGGTGGTCGATCCCTTTACGCCACCGATGCCGGCGAAGGTCAAGCCATCCCAGGCCGCTAAGTTTGCGGAGTCGCTCATGCGGGGAGAACCGAACCGCGGGAAGATCGCTCTGACAGCTGTCTCCGATGCGGTCCGCGAACTGGTCTAACCACATTCGTGCCCGCTCTTAGTGCAGAAAGGCAGACCCATTCAGGGCCTGCCTTTTTTGTTGCCAGAGACATGAGGCAGTTTTTCTACAGGGCTACAATTCAGGCGACGTGATTCTCGAGTGTTCCAATTCCATCAATCGTGATGCGGATTCTATCGCCTGATGCCAACGTGAAGTTGTCCGGCGGCACCACGCCCGTACCCGTCATCAGGAACACGCCGTCCGGGAAGCTGCACTCACGGAAGAGATATCCGGCAAGCTCTTTCAACTCACGTTTCATCTCTGCGATCGATGTCTCTCCCGTAAAGAGGGCTTGTCCGCCACGGAGGATCGTGATCGAAATGCCGGTGGACTTCGTAATCGGCTCCGTCGCCAGCAGGATACATGGCCCCAGAGCGCAGGCGCCGTCGTAGTTCTTTGCCTGTGGCAGATAGAGCGGGTTCTGACCTTCGATATCGCGTGAGCTCATGTCATTGCCGATGGTGTATCCCGCAATCTCACCTTTGGGTGTCAGCAGCATGACGAGCTCCGGCTCCGGCACCGACCATGTTGCATCGCGGCGAATACGCACCGGACTGCCCGAACCCACGACGCGCTTCCCGGCGGATTTGAAGAAGAGTTCCGGACGCTCTGCATAGTAGACACGATCGTAGAAGTCACCACCGCCGGCATCCTTCGACTCCTCCATGCGCGCGCTGCGGCTGCGATAGTAGGTCACGCCAGAGGCCCAGACCTCCTGGCTTTCTACCGGAGCCAGCACCGTCAATCCATCGAGCGAGGCGCCGCCCGCACTCTGGGTAGCGGCTTTGGCACGCTGTTGCAATTCGGGGGAGGTCAGCAGTTCATCCCAGTTGGTTGCTGTAACTGGATAAAACACCTGATCCGCTTCAACAAATGCTCCGCCTGACGTGCGATAAAGTCTCATTTCTCTCTCCTGTTATCCCTGTAGCTTTTGCAGGATTGCATCAACGTCATAGACACAGCCACCCCACACGCCACCGCTGGCCTGCACCAGGGCCGCCCACAGGCGTGTATCTGCCGGCAGACCTGGATGCTGCGCAAGATCAGGCCGGGGCGAGCGAGCTGCGAGCCGCTTTGCTCCCTCTTCCGGGGTGAAGCGTTCGTCTCCTTCACCGATCAGGTTCACTGAGCCGTGAAGTTGCTTGCGATCGACCACGATCTCGATCGTGTCGCCGTCACGCAACTTGCCAACGGGGCCACCCGCCAGTGCCTCCGGCGATACATGGCCGATGCATGCGCCCGTCGATACACCGCTGAATCGCGCATCGGTGATCACGGCGACATGGCGGCAGTACGGCAGATTCTTGAGTGCTGAGGTGATCTGGTAGATCTCCTGCATGCCCGCTCCTTTGGGGCCGCTGCAAATCAACGCCATCACATCGCCTTCGCCAATGTTTCCCTGCTTGATGGCGGCTATCGCAGCTTCCTCCGTCAGGAAGACTCTCGCGGGACCTGTATGGCGATACACACCATCGGCATCGATCAACGCCGGATCGATCGAAGTGCTCTTGATCACGCTTCCATCCGGTGTGAGATTGCCTGATGGGAAACAGACAGTCGACGTGAGGCCGGCAGAACGTGCCCGATCCGGAGACATGATCACGTCGCCGGCATCGACTCCATCCAGATCGCGCAGGCGCTGCTTCAGAATGCGCCTGCGGTCGCTTTGTTCCCACCATTCCAGGTTTTCGCCAAGAGTGGTACCGCTTGCCGTCATCGCGCTGAGATCGAGCAGGCCGGCGTTCCGCAGCTGCAACATCACCTCTGGCACACCGCCCGCCAGAAAGACCTGAACCGTGGCGAAGTTTCTGGGGCCGTTGGGTAAAGCATCAACCAGTCGAGGAACGCTGCGGTTCGTATGCGTCCAGTCTTCAACGGTTGGGCGGCGAAGCCCCGCGGAGTAGGCAACGGCCGGAATATGCAGCAGCAGGTTGGTGGAACCGCCGATAGCAGCATGAACCACCATCGCGTTGCGGATGGCGGCGTCAGTCAGCACATCACGGGTTCCGATGCCAAGCGACGTCATCCGCATCATGGCTCGCGCGCTGCGTGTCGCGGCATCGAGCCAGATATCCTGCCCAGAAGGCGCAAGCGCTGTATGCGGCAGGCTGAGCCCCATCGCTTCAGCAACCGCCTGGGCGGTTGCGGCTGTACCGAGAAACTGGCAGCCACCTCCCGGCGAGGCACAGGCCCGGCAACCCATCTCCGCGGCGTATTCCAGCGTGATCTGGTGCTGGGAATAGCGTGCTCCAATCGTCTGTACCTTGCCAGCGTCCTCCCCGTCCTCGGGCAGAAGCGTGACGCCACCTGGAATCAGAACACTGGGATAGGTTCCAGAAGACGCCAGCGCCATCATCATCGCCGGTAGCCCCTTGTCGCAGGTAGCCACACCAAGCACACCACGACGCGTCGGCAACGACCGCATCAGCCGGCGTAGCACGACGGCCGCATCGTTCCGGTACGGCAGCGAATCCATCATGCCGTCGGTTCCCTGGGTCCGGCCATCGCAGGGATCGGTGCACGCACCGGCAAAGGGCGTAGCGTGGAGGTTCCTAAGCTCACGGGCGGCCTCTGTCACCAACAGGCCCACCTCCCAGTGACCGGTATGAAAGCCAAGCGCAATAGGAGTGCCGTCCGCCGCGCGCACACCGCCGTGCGTACTCAGGATCAGATATTCGGGGTCACTCAGCCGCCCAGGCTCCCATCCCATGCCGGCATTCTGGGACAGACCGAAGAGATTGCCCGAAGGCTGCCGCACCAGCATCTCTGGCGTAATCGGCAGCGCTCCCTCAGGACCGCGTGCGTGCGTCTTCACTGCCTGAAGCAGCGACACATCGCTGTTGAGAATCGTTTCTATCCCGATCGCTTCAGACATACAAACCGTAAGACATGCGTGGAGTGCCGATAAAGTTCGACCCACAAAGAAATGTACAGGAAACGGGTAGATTCTGGCGACCGGCGTTAAATCTCCTCCACCGGCAGGCATTCCATAGGCACGGTTCCATTGTTGTTTTCGTCACATATCTGGTTTGCTTTCAACTGACCCGATGTCTCAGTTTGGAAGGGTTGGGCATTGCAGACAAGAAGATGACATTCGGCCAACAATTCGGCGAACCCGCCGCTTCATACTGAAGTTCGACGCAACCCGCAATGAGTCTACCGATCGCCCAACATGGATTTGAAACAGCCGCACCGCTTCAGGATGGCCATCTGGTACACGGCCCGGAGTTGCACATCCGCCGCCGGTTCAATTGCATGGGCTTTGCCGTTGATCTCGCCACAAATCATCCTGAAGTGGAGATAGCAGCTGCCGAAAGCTGGAGCACGGCTCCTGCTCTCTTTGCCGACGATCCGATTCACATTGCGGTGACAGTCGTAGAGAACGGGGAAACCATCTGTCCTCCGGCTCCCGTCTTCCGCTCCCTCGGACATGTCGGCATGCATATTGCAGACTCGTCCAACGTGCTGTTGTCGGATATGGAGACGGGCGATTCGCAGATCTGCATCTCGACGGCGGCATTAACGTCTCGCCCGTATCTGCGTTATTTCTTCCTCGAAGCGGCTGCGCTCACGATGATCTCAACACGCTACTGCGTTCCAATTCATGCAGCCTGCGTTTCTGCACAAGAGCACGGAGTCCTGCTCTGCGGCGAGTCCGCGGCGGGAAAATCATCCTTTGCGTATGCCTGCGCTCGCTCCGGTTGGCGTTATACCTCCGACGACGCCTCCTATCTCCTGTTACGGCAATCTCCCTCTGCCATCGTCGGTAACTGCAACCAATTTCGTTTCCGTCCAGGAGCCCGTGAGCTCTTTCCGGAGCTTCGCCACTTCGAGATCACTCCACGGGCAGCAGGAAAGCCATCGATGGAGCTGCAGGTGGCAAAGCTCAAGGGCATCAAAACACAGCAGAGCGCCTCGGTGGCCCTGCTTGTCTTCCTTGACCGCGTCTCGTACGGTCCTCCGGCGATTCTTCCCCTTCAGTCCGGACATGCCCGTTCCTTTATCCGGCAACACTGGTCCAGCATGCGCGAACCTCAGCATGCTGCGGTAGATCGCCTGTTACGGGAGGCGCCGGTTATCCGGCTGACCTACAGCGGGTTCGGGGACGCCATCCATCATCTGGAGCAGTATCTGCACAGCCTGCATTGAGCCCAAATCACTTAGTCCCGTCTCCCCCTTGTCACAAGATTGTCACTTTGCTACCTTTTTGGCGGACGCGGGGCTTTTCAGAGTGACAATTAGCCCATGCTCCAGATGGGAACTCACGAATTGACTCAGCCCCCCGTTGTGATGCCGACCCGCACGCACATCCTGGTTGTCGAAGATGATCCTCGGATGCAAAAGGTCCTCCACAGGACCTTCCGTGAGCTTGGATATAGTGTGACGGTCTGTGGCGACGGCAAGACAGGCCTCGACGCATTCCACAGTATTCGGCCATCAGCCGTGATTCTGGATCTTGTTTTGCCCAATATCACCGGACGCGACCTTTGCAAGGCGATGAAGGCAGAGCGGCCGGAGACGCCAATCATCGTTGTCTCTGCCATCAACGAAGTCGCAGATAAAGTCCTTCTTCTGGAGTTGGGCGCTGATGATTACGTCACCAAACCCTTCTCTCCAAGAGAGCTGACCGCCAGGCTCCAGGTTGCACTTCGCCGTCAGCAGAAGCCAAGTACGGTCACCACTTATACCTTTGGAGACTGCACCGTTGACTTCGCTCGAATGACCGCTCACCGTGCAGGCCAACCTGTCACCCTGACGGCTCACGAATTCAAGCTCCTGAAGTATTTTGTCGAACACGCAGAACGTGTGCTCAGCCGCGAAGAGCTGCTGAACGAGGTCTGGGGTTACAATTCCTATCCAACGACGCGGACCGTTGACAATCAGCTTCTGAAACTTCGCCAGAAACTCGAAGTCAATTTTGCGGAGCCCCAACATTTTCAGACGGTCTACGGCGCAGGGTATAAATTCGTACCGTAGGTCTGAGATTGAAATGTTAACGAAAGACACGCCAGGCATTCGTACACGCTTCCTTCTGCTTGCCTCGCTGGTCCTCGTCATTGCAGGATCGACCTCCGCAAGTCTCCTGATTATCCGCGGCCGTCTTCAACAGCACGCCCAGGCAGCGTTTTCGGCTGACCTCTATCGCTCGGTCGAGCTCTTCCAGAAGCTGCAAACGCAAAAACTGGTAAATCTGCGCAGAGCCAATGCGCTGATTGCCGATCTTCCCAGCCTGAAAGCGCTGATGACAACCCGGCATCAGCAGACGGTGGCCGATGGCTCAGTCCCGTTCTGGAGAGTCAGCGGCAACGACCTGTTCGCACTTGCGGACCGGGACGGCAACATCCTGACCCTTAATACCCGCCAGCCCTCGGCACAACTTCTGCCTGCCCTGCAGGAGAAATTTTCAGATCCATCGCAACACCTTCTGCTTGCGGGTTCCGATCTTTACGAATACGCCACAACGCCGATCTACTTTGGCGACCAGGCGACGGGTACGCTTCTTGGCTACGTCATCAGCGGTTATGCGATCGACCACGAGCTTCTGCAAGATGTGGCCAGCAGCGCCGGCTCCGACGCCGCGGTCGTCCACGGCTCTCAGCTCATCGCCAGCAGCCTGCCGGATGCGCGAGTTACCAGAATCTCTGGAGAACTGCAAACCCTTATTGGAGCATCTGCTCCAGTTCTGGCGGTCCTGAACGGGGAACGTTATCTGGCAATCACAAAAGACTTCGACTCCAGCGAGAATGCCCCAATCCGGCTCGTCATGTTGAAGTCATTTGCGCAGACGGATGCCGCTGAAAAACAGATCAATCGTCTCGTGGCACTGGCGGGCGCCATTGCCCTCGCTGGTGGCACGATCCTGATGCTTCTGCTGTCGCGCATGGTTACGAGTCCCATTGAGCGCCTCACCTCGGGCGTCCGTGCCTTCGGCACCGGAAATGACACCTATGTTCTACCTTCCAATGGGACCCAGGAGGTCCGTTTTCTAAGCAAGACCTTTGCGCAGATGCGCGAGCAGATACAGACAACCAACTCCAAGCTATTGGAGGCTGAAAGACTGGCCACGATCGGCCGCATGGCTTCATCCATCTCCCATGACCTGAGACATTACCTTGCCGCCGTCTATGCGAACGCGGAATTTCTGGCATCCCCGAATCTATCGGAGGCAGAAAGAAACGAGCTGTATGAGGAGATCCGGCTCGCCGTCCAGGGCACTACAGAGATGCTGGATTCGCTGCTCATCTTCGGCCGCACCGGGAATGCGTTGTTACGAACCACCGCATCGGTGGAGGTCATTGCAGAACGCGCGCTTACTCTGGTCAGATCGCATCCTGATTCTGATGGTGTCGCAGTTACTTTTGTCAACAACGCTCCGGATACCACAGCAGCCGTGGATGGCCGCCAGATCGAACGGGCCCTGTATAACCTGTTGCTCAATGCCTGCCAGTCAGCAAGGCAGAGCGCTACAACGCGCAGTGTCTCACTGACGCTGACAGCAACTCCGCAAACCATCACTGCCAGCATTGTCGACTCCGGCCCCGGCGTTCCGGCAAGCATCCGCGATAATCTTTTTGCGCCATTCGTGAGCGAGGGGCGTCACAAAGGTACCGGCCTGGGACTTACCCTGGCATGGACCGTTGCGCGGGAACACGAGGGCGAGGTGCGACTGGTGGATGGGCGTGCCGGTTCAACGACATTCCTCTTTACCATCTCTCGCACTCTGCACTCTGCCGACGGAACCTCACATCAACGAGATCGGGTATTAACCTAATGATGCGCGACACACTCAAACTCCAGAGCATGATCGTAGTCCTCGCGCTGCTGCCCTCGATGAGCCAAGCGCAATCTGCGCCTGGTAATACCTCCCAGATACAGGAGACACCAGAACAGAAGATCACCCGACTTTCGACGACAATCACGCAGGTACAGTCGCAGGTGGAGGAATACCAGAAGCAACTTCAGGAGATGCAACGGCAGCTTGCCGAACTGAGACAACAGCTTGCCGCGTCTGGAGCTCCCGCATCCGTAACAGCGACACAGCCATCGCCTCCTGCACCAACGCCGACCCTCGAAGAGCGCGTTGACGCACTGGAATCTGCTGTCGCCACCCATGACTCGTTGAAGGTTGAGTCCGAATCGAAGTATCCGGTCTCAGTCACCGGCATGGTGCTCTTCAATACCTTTGTCAATACGCGTCGTGTCGATGTGCCGGCCACGCCGACGTATGTCTTGAGAGGTAGCGGAACTACAGGATTTACGATGCGTCAGACCGTGCTTGGGATTGACGCGCGCGGACCACATCTCTTAGGTGCGACCAGCCGGGCACAGATTCGGACCGATTTCTTCGGCTCTACTACGAATTCGGAATACTCCGCGGGAGGTCTTATTCGTCTGCGCACCGCCCGGGCCTCTCTGGACTGGAAGAATACCCAGGCCTTCTTCTCGTATGACCGAACGATCCTCGCTCCCGATGAGCCAACTTCTCTCGCTTCGGTAGCTGTCCCCCCGCTCTCATGGTCTGGAAATCTGTGGACATGGAATCCACAGGTTGGCGTCAGCCAGTCGATCCCTCTATCGCCAACGTCGAAGCTCACACTGCAGACGGCTCTTATCGACGTTGGTGATCCACTGCTGCCTTCGGCTACCAGCGGCTCCGCTTCGACGCTGGCGGAGCGAAGCAGATGGCCCGGTGTTCAGTTCCGCGCCGGCAGCAGCTTCGGCCCGGTCGACCGCGAGACCCGGTTTGGGCTTGGCGGCTACTTCAGCCCGCATCGCGCAGTCGATGGAAGCCGATTCGACGCCTGGGCGGCCACAGCCGATCTGCATCTTCCCATTGGGAAATACCTTCTGCTCACCTCGACTGCCTATCGTGGGCAGGCTTTGGGCGGACTTGGCGGCGGTGGCTATGCCGACTTCATCTATCGCGATTACGAAGGGGCCACTGTACTTCAACCGATCGACGATGTCGGTGGATGGGCTCAGCTTGCTATCAAGACGGGCCGTTTTGAGACCAACATTGCCTATGGCCTCGATAATCCCTTCAGCAAGCAGATCCGGTCCCGGACGGCGAGTTCTACGGCTCCCACATATTCGGGCCTGACCCGTAACAGCACACTCATGCTGAATACGATCTACAGCCCAAATGCCTACCTGCAGTTCTCACTCGAATACAAACGGCTGCAATCAACTTTTCCAAGCCGCGACCGCTATGCCAGCGACGCAATTGGACTCTCAGGGGCTTATCGATTCTGATGACTACAGGCGCCTTTCTTCGCAACATCGCAGCCGTCTGCCTTGTCGCATACGCGTTGCCCTCCGCTCATGCCTCGGAGGCAACCGCACGGTTACGCCTTACGGATGCAGCATCAGCGAAACGCCCAGCAAAGCTTCCTCCAGCCGTGCTTTGGCTCAAACCACTTAGCTTTGCACCGCCTCCGTTCCCTGCCGGCCCTAACCCGGTCATGTTGCAGAAGAACAAAATGTTTTCGCCTCATCTTGTAGTGGTTCCTGTAGGCGGAAACGTGACCTTTCCCAACGCAGACCCGTTCTTTCACAATGTCTTCTCGCTCTTCGATGGCAAGCGATTTGACCTGGGCCTTTACGAAGCGAACTCGAGCCGTTCGGTTAACTTCTCACGCGAAGGTATCTCATACATCTTCTGCAATATCCATCCGGAGATGTCGGCAGTCGTCATCTCACTCAGCACGCCATACTATGGCATCGCCGATACCGGTGGGCAGTTTCGTCTCACAGGACTACCTGAAGGAGAGTATGAGATGCGTGTGTGGGTAGAAGGCGAACGCCAACCGACACTCGACCGCTACACCAGGCGCATCCACATCGCCGCGGAGAACATCAACCTTGGCGACATTGCGATTGAACACCCTAAGCCCACACAACATCTGAACAAGTTCGGTCAGCCTTATGGCCCGTCAGATCATGAGATCTACTAGAGCATTTTCCCTGTTGCTGGGTATCCCGTAAGGGGCGCGCAGTGGCGTTTTCATTGCGGAAAACGCGCATAGATGCGGTAGCCCTACAGGGAAAACGCTCTAATCCGTAGCCACGCTGGAAGATGAAGCTTACGGATTGAAGAAGCGCAGCAAAGCCTCTTCATCCTTCTTGCTGAGCGATGCCCGCACCCGCATGTGCCTCACGATCGTTCCCGAGACGCGTGGTGAAAATCCCTGCGGCGCATTGTGACAACGCGAACAGTTCTGCTGAAAGACGAGCTCTCCTGCGCTGGGCGTACGCTTTGGTTTCGGCTTGGCGGAGGCGGTCGGCGGCGGTTGCTGCGCAAAGCACGGCAAGGCAATGGCAAGCAGGAAGGCCAGGATTCCATTTCGTCTGGTGTGCATTACTTCTTCCCCCTCCATGCCGGGAACAAAAACCTGTAGGTCATATTGGCCGTCCAGAGATTCTTGTCGCCGGCGGCTGAAAACTGCCTCGAATAGCTTGCTTTCAAACGCACCTCGTGTGGAAGGTTATAGACGAGTCCGAAGTCGGCCAACCGCGTGTTCACACCTGGAAGACCATCCGAGGAATCGGGCTTATTGCGGAAGGTCTGCTGCATACGAAAGGCCGGCTGAAAGCGGCCTACCCAACTGTTCTCTCCGCCCCAGAAGATTGGCCGCATTTCAGCTTCGAACCAGTATCCGGAAGAGTGTGCCCCATGCGCATACTCTGACCGGAACCGGATACCTGTGTTTGCAGGCTCCCACCAGAGATGAACTCCCTGGAAATTGGCCTGTTGCCCCTGAAGCAGCCGGCCATACGACGTACCAAATTCCAGTCGCTGCTTAGGTAGATAGACAGAGAGCCTTCCTCCGGAAGATCGCTGCGACAGGAACTGTTCATTTCCGCTACGCGCCGAGAAATACCCAGCATAGTCGATGGAGAAAGAAGAACGTGAGACTGCGGAACCCCGCACCATACCGCCTGTACCAGCGCCGGTAGACATGGTTCCCAATGGAAGAATCAATGGACCATTCTGGAAGTTGCTGATCCAGATCGGCGTCAACCGTTCGTTATAGGTACCGAACGGAGTCAAATAGCTTCCCGCTGCGATTGTGAGATGGGGAGAGACAAGAAAATCTCCCTCGAGATAAGACAGAGCGGCATAGTGTGCCGTGTCGTAACCGTGTCCGTTTGCGGTGAATGATTCCAGAATGGTCGCTCTGGTCTCTATCAGCACGTGATCTCCGAGAGGCACAGCGGCGAGTGGAGAGATTACAGGAAAGTAGCTGTTCTGGCCTCCGTTCCGGCTGACAAACATGCCGCCGCCTCCCGAGATAATGGGCGTCTTCTGTGCATGCAGCGCTCTGCCGGGAAACAGCGCCATCAAGACGAGATAACAAAGCACTCTATGGACGGGTATCCGACGTTTCACACTTCGCATGAAGCCGACGATAACCAGACGTGTCCGGGAAGGTGTCCCGGGGTCGTCGCCGCTTTGTCAAAGCATTGTCACCAAAGGGGCTAACATTTCCCTGACAATCACCTGACAGACACATGACAACACGGTTTTAGCGGCTAACTAGAGTCAACGAATCGAAGGATCCCCGTTGCGGATGATCTTTCACTGACGATCGTTGCAGGAGCCGATAGCCGATGAAATTTAAGTGGACCCTTCTTACTTCTTTCACACTGATGTCTGCGCTCTCATTCCGCCCGATTCACGCGGGCACTGAGCCGCACCGTATCGAAATCTCCGCAAAGCGCTTTGAGTTTTCTCCATCAGAGATCACAGTCAAAAAGGGTGAACCGGTCGAACTCGTCATTCAAAGCAGTGATGTCACTCACGGGCTCCAGTTTGCCGACCTGGATCAGAAGGTCCAGATCAACAAAGGGACACCCGCAACACTTTCATTTACTCCGGAAAAAGCCGGTGACTTCACGGGTCAGTGCTTCATTTTCTGTGGAACCGGCCACGGACAGATGGCTCTTACGCTCCACGTCGTTGAGTAAGGTTCGACCAATGCAAGTTTCGCGAAATTCCGTATGGCCTCCAACCAGACGACATGAGCGTCTGCGTCAGGCCGTAATGGAAGGTTTTTGTTCAAAAGACATCGACGATCTGCTCAGCCTCAATCCCTCGGCGGCGGAATGGCGTCGCCTGCTGCAATGGCTACATGTGAGCGGACTTGCACTCTACTTCTTTGACCGGCTCACGTCTCTGCAGTTGTCAGACTGCCTGTCGCCCGCCATTCACGAGGAGCTTGAACAGGCGCTTGCGAACAATACCCTGCGCTCAAAGGTATTTCTTGAAGAGACCCTACGGCTCAATCGTGCGTTCCAGGACGAGGGCGTTCTGTACGCCAACCTGAAGGGCATCACGTTGTGTCCCTTCTCGGTACCTCGCATGGAGTTGCGCTCTCAGCTCGACCTCGACTTTCTTGTAGATCCCGCCTGTGCCGAACGCGCTCGCGCAATCCTCGAACGCTGCGGGTATCGCCTGCACGCTGTAAGCGGCAAGAGTATGGAATTCAAAACGCCTGGACATTCCAGTCCCAGGTTAAGCGACCTCTATAAGGTTACGCCTCACCGGTCGGTCGAATTGCATCTGGCGCCGGAAGGCTCGCCACGCCTCCATCGAGTGGAGTGGATACAACGAGATGGGCTCTCCATTCCCTCCCTGTCACCAATCGATCACTATCTTGGCCAGGCGCTTCATCTTTTCAAACACATCCGCGGAGAATTTACACGGCTCTCGTGGTTTCTTGAATTCAGGCATCACACCCAGGCACGTAAGCCAGATACAGTTTTCTGGAACGACTTCCTCTCACTCCTGCAAGAGGATAAGAAGACTGCCCTTGGATACGGCATCGCGGTGGCAACCTCTCAGGAACTCCTGGACGAATTTGTTCCCTCGCATGTGTCTGCCGCTACTGAGCCTTTCCTCTCCACCGCAACACGCTACTGGATCACGCACTACAGCCGCACTGCCCTGCTCACCGACTTTCCTGGGAGCAAGTTGTATCTACTTCTCGAAGAAGAACTGACCAGGAAAGAAGCCTTCGCGGGGCGCTCGGTACAGGGAGCACTTCTTCCGCGCCGGCTTCCCCCGGCCATCAACTGCAAACCCGAGCAAGATTCCCTGTCCGCTAAGCTACACCGGTTACGGCAGCAGATTCCCTATATCTTTTTTCGTCTTCGCTTTCATCTGGTAGAAGGAGCGCGTTACATCATGGCGTCCATGCAATGGCGGCAGTTTCTTTCAGGGAGTACGCAATGAAACGGCTCGTCCTTATCTGCTGCTGCGTCTTCTGCTTGTTCACGCATCTGCCGGCACAGACTCTCTCCTCTGCCGGCACGGACGACACACAGACAACGCAGCAGGAGAGCACGCGTTCCCAATCCCTGACAGACACCAATACGCAGGAGGGCTCCGCCTCCTATCTGGAAGTAGTGCGAGTTCTACAGGACAATCCCGATGCGATGATCGAGGTCAAAACGGTTATTGCCGAGTACCTGACGCAACAGGGCAATCCAACCCAGCCGGACTCGATCTCAGATCAGGCTCTCTACACGCGCCTGCAGACCAATGCGGAGCTCCGTAACAATGTCATTACCTTTCTTCGCTCGCGCGGCTATCTCTCCGATGCTGAATCACCTGGCACAACCTCTCCGGCCGACGCGGGTCAGCGAAACCTGAAGCCGTCTACGGGCAACGTGACAGACAATGCGGATCTACTATCCAGTAGCACTGCAACACGAAAGACGCCGAAAGAGCCCGTCACACAAAAAGAGACCGCCGAACGGCAGGAGGATCCGAGTACTCGTGAGCGTGTGCTTCATCGCGATACGCCGTATAACCTGGCATCGCTCCGCGATCTCTACACACAGATTCCTCAATCCTCGCGCTCACTCAAGCGATTTGGTTCCGACGTCTTTCTCCGTAGAAACAGCCAGAACGCACAGACTACGCCCGATATCGCAGCCGATGTGCCTCTTGGCCCGGATTACGTGCTTGGAGTGGGAGACACCCTGACCATTGCGCTCTGGGGTAGTGCCTCTCAAAACCTTCAGCGCACCATTAATCGCGAAGGCACGATTGTCCTGCCTGAAGCCGGTGCCGTTGAGGTTGCAGGGATCTCGCTGGAGAAGGCGAAGCTTCTGGTGACAGACCGGCTTCGGACGCAGTTCCGTGACATTCAGGTTGAGCTCTCGGTTGCGCGTCCCCGCAACATCCGCATCTATGTCGTCGGGGATGTGCAGCGTCCTGGAGCTTACGAGTTGACCTCAGTCTCCTCGCCACTCAGCGCACTCTATGCCGCCGGAGGCCCTACCGCAGTTGGATCGCTGCGAATACTGCGGCACTATCGCGGTACACGCCTGCTGGACGAAATCGATCTCTATGACTTCCTGCTGCACGGCGTCCGGTCTGAGATCCGGATGCAGTCCGGCGATACACTGCTCGTTCCCCCTTCCGGACCTCAGGTGTGGATCGACGGAGCCGTCAAACGCCCCGCCATCTATGAGTTGAAAGGAAATACTACCGTCTCCTCTCTTGTAGAAGATGCCGGCGGGCCGGCTCCTTCGGCGGAGACGGGACAAATTCGGATTGAACGAATCACACCTGACCACCAGCGCGAGACAGTTTCGTATGACCTGCGCACGTCACAGGAGAAGCCGTTCAACCTGCGCGATGGCGATCATCTCTTCATCGGCAGTGTTCTTCCTTACAGCAGCCGGGTCATTTACACGGAAGGGCATCTCGTCCGGCCGGGGCGCACCGCATATCACGATGGCATGCGCATTACAGACATCCTTCACAGTTATCAGGATCTGTTGCCAGAACCGGCGGACCGGGGCGAAATCGTACGGCTTCAGGCTCCCGATCTGCGGCCAACAACGATCGAGTTCAGCGTCCCGGAGGCACTCGCCGGTAATGTCGATCTCACGCTCCAGCCGTTCGATACAATACGCGTCTTTGGAAGATATGAGGCAGATGCTCCCCGCGTAACCATCGCCGGAGAGGTGTTGCGTCCAGGGATCTACCCGCTCTCCGAAGGGATGACCGCGGCAGACCTGGTCCGCACCGCGGGCGGCTTCAAGCGCGATGCCCTGCTGGAAGCTGCTGACCTTACCAGTTATCAGATCGCGAATGGGAACCGCGTCATCAGTCAGCGTTCTTCGATCCCCATCGGAGTCGCCGTCACAACACGAAAGAGCTCCTCCGATGTTGTGCTTCGTCCCGGAGATGTGCTGACGATCCACCAAATCGCAGGCTGGAACGATATCGCCGCCTCCATCACGGTGGAAGGTGAGGTCTCCTATCCAGGTTCTTACGGAATCCAACAGGGAGAACGGCTCAGTTCCATTCTGAAGAGAGCCGGAGGCTTCCGCGAGACAGCATATCCAGCTGGAGCCATCCTCATTCGTGAAGAGGTTCGAGTACTTGAAGAAAAGAGCCGTCAGGAGCTGATCCGCCAGATCGAGACGAGCTCTTCTGCTGCCCGGCTCGCACCCGCAGTATCCTCCAACGATCAGTCCTCAACGCTGCAGATCATTCAAGCCCAACAGGAGCAGGTGCTGAACCGGTTGAAGACCCAACCTGCGGTCGGCCGCCTCGTCATCCATATCTCCACCGACATCGCCTCATGGGAGGGAACAGCGGCGGATATTGAGGTGCGCGCCGGTGACGTCCTCCGGATTCCTAAGCGGCCTGGTTTTGTGCTCGTGAACGGGCAGGTCTATAACGCCACAGCAATCACCTTTGCCGAAGGTAAGTCCGCCGGTTGGTATCTCCGCCGTGCAGGCGGAGTTACCGAGGTTGCGAATGAAAAGCGGATCTTCATCATCCGCGCCAATGGTTCCGTCGTGGGACGCGACAGTGGCTTCCTACCGCGCAGTGTTCTCTCTACCAAGCTCAGCCCGGGCGATGTGGTTGTCGTCCCGCAGAAGATCCTTGGAGCGTCTCTTTTCTGGCGCAATCTCCTGACGACGGCACAACTGGCCTCATCCATTGCGATCACCGCAGCAGTGGCAGGTGTGCTATGAGCGAGACTCCGGTCTGGGTTCACAACGGCGAAATTCTATGGCGGCATCGGCGGTTGCTGGTGCGTGTCTTTCTGATCGCTGCTGCCTGCTCGATCGCAGTGGCATTCCTGATCCCGAAGCGCTACACATCTACGGCGATGATCATGCCACCGGCGAACACAAACTCCAGTTCGGTTATGATCGCCGCGTTAGCAGGACGGGCTCTCGGGGGAGGCTCCAGCAATAACTTCAGTAGTCTTGCCGGAAGCTTACTCGGCACAGGAAACACGACAGCACTTTACATCGACCTTATCAAGAGCGGCACGATCAGCGATCACCTGATCGAACGTTTCGAGCTCCAAAAGGTCTATGACAAGCGTTATCGCATCGACACTGCCAAGAGGCTTGCGCGGCGCACCTCGGTCACTGAAGACAAAAAAAGCGGGGTCATCACGATCACCGTAGAAGATAGTGACCGTGTCCGTGCCCGCGACCTGGCTCAGGGATACCTCGACGAGCTGAACCTCCTGCTCACACATACATCGACAACCTCGGCGCACCAGGAACGCGTTTTTGTTGAACGGCGGCTGCAAACCGCACATACCGACTTATTGCGCGCGCAGCAGGAGCTGAGCAACTTCTCGACCTCACATACAACCATCGATATCAAGGAGCAGACGCGAGCCATGGTCGATGCGATGGCACGCGTCCAGGCGGAGCTGATCGCCGAACAGTCAAGCCTGAGCTCTCTTCGCCAGATCTATGGCGACCAGAACATCCGGGTCAAATCTGCCGAGTCGCGTATTGGAAGCCTGCAGCAAAAGCTCAATTCCATTGCCGGACCATCCAGCTCCGGCGTGGACGTTCCGGTATCGAGCGACCAGCCTTATCCTGCGCTTCGCAGCCTGCCACAGCTCGCAGTTCCCTATGCCGAGCTGTATCGCAACCTTCGTATCCAGGAGACGTTATTCGAGCTGCTTACGCAGCAGTACGAGCTCTCGCGCATTGAAGAGGCTAAGGACGTCCCCGTCGTCAGTGTCATCGACACGCCTGGCATCGCAGAGAAGAAGTCATTTCCTCCCCGCACTCTGCTCACTCTCGCTCTCACCGTGATAAGCGTTTTGATTACCGCGGTCTTTCTCCTCATTCGAGATCGCTGGGAACAAATACCAGCAGAGACAGTGCAGAAGGTCTTTCTGCAACAGATTGCGGCCTCTGGAAACCGCGTCCTCCATCGAATTCCGGGAGTACGCAGATGAAACGGCATCTGGCCAATGCGGCGTACGGCGTCATCGACTATCTCGCGGTTCCATTGGGAATGCTGATTGTCGCTCCCGTCGTGCTGCATCGTCTCGGAGCCGCGCCGTACGGCCTTTGGACTCTTGTTACCAGTGTTGTTACGATCGGCAGCGTTGCGGCCTCGGGATTCGGTGACGCCAATATTCAGAGGGTGAGCCGCTGGCTCGAACAGGACGACCCCGTTGCCATCAGACGCACCGTCCGCAACACCTTAAGCATCCACCTCGTTCTTGGATCTCTGCTGGCAACCATCCTGCTTGCGTTTGCCGGTACAGCCGCGGCACGCTTCACGCTGGTTACCCCTGAGTTGAACCACCAGTGTTTCCTCAGCCTTTGCCTGGCGGCACTGATCGTACTTGCAAGGGCGCTGGAAACGGTATGCGTCAGCACCCAGCGCGCCTTTCTGCGATACTCCGCCAGCATCCGGATCAGCCTGTGCGCCCGCGTCCTTACGCTTGTAGTCGCCGCGTTTCTGAGTATTCTGCATGCGTCGATTGTCTCGATCGTAGCCGCAACGGCTCTTATCACCGCGATAGGCACAGCATGGCAATTCTATGAACTGGCAAGGCTGATGCATGTCCGCTGGATCACTCCTGCATTTCACCCAGATATCCTCAAGGACCTTTTCCGATTCGGGATCTATAGCTGGCTTCAGGCCGTATCGGCTGTGATCTTCGTCCAGATCGACCGCATCTTTCTGGGCATGCATCTAGGCATGCAGGCAGTCGCTGCGTATGCTCTGTGTCTCCAGCTAACGCAGCCGCTGTATGGAATTGCTGCGGCTGGTCTCCACTTCCTGTTTCCTCACTTCGCATCGGGCGCCGGTACCAGGCTCGACCAAGGAAGACAGGTTCTCATCGCCACTCTTGGCAACGTCGTCCTGGTAACGATCGGAGCAGGAATTCTAGTGACGTTGGGGCTTCCGCTGCTGCGGATATGGGCTTCGGGCGCGATCGCTGAAGCCTCAGCCGGTGTCCTCCCGCTTGCCGTCATCAGCACTGCGTTTGCTGGTATGGGCGTTACGGCCACGTACACCTTGCTCGCACATGACCATTCCCGGACGGTAATGCTCTTCAACGTTATTGGCGGAGCCATCTCTGTCTGCCTGATGCCCTACCTGCTTTCGCGCTTTGGCATCGTCGGTCTTGCAGCGGCCAGACTTCCCTATGGTGTCGCCAACCTGCTGCTGTATCTTCCGCTCTTCTCAGTGCTTACGGCACGTAACCTCCCGGTTGCTGCCTATGAGGAGGTGCGATGATGCCGTCCGAAACTCTTGCATATCCTGTCTCGCGCACGTCCACGTATCTCTTTCCTGCGTCCGTCGGCTTCTACTTCGCAGCGCGGCTGGCTCTCTCGTACCTCTTCTTTCAGGCGGAACCGCGGACAGGAGCCATCGCCGGCCTTGCTCTGAATCTTGCCTTCTTTATCTGTTCACTCTTCTATGTCTTCGGCGGCCGTGCGCACACCGTGCCTATCACGACTCCTTTCCGGTGGGCACTCTGCTTTCTGACAGTCTCTCTGGTCAGCCTTAGCTGGAGCGTAACTGTATCGATTCCGATTGCGGCCGGTTACTGGAGCGGCATGGCCGCCGATGTCGCCATCGTTTGGATGATCCTGCGTTACCAGCCGCTCACGGACGCCGGAGAATCGCTCATGAAGGGTTATGTATGGGGTGCATGTTTCATTGCGATCGTGACATGGTTCTCGCCGACCATGCAGGATCTGCGTCCCGGCAATGACGAGTACTTCAGCCCCAACGCGGTTGGTTTCATCTGCGTTTTAGGCGTGTACTTCTCTCAATACCTCAACCGCGCCGCCCAGGGCTGGAGGGTTGCCCCTGTCTTTCTGTCCGTTACCCTGATGCGAACTCTGAGCAAGAGCACCATCATAGCCTTCTGCATCTCTCAGGCTTATCTTCTGCTCCGTGACCGCACAGTATCGGCAACCACTCGCAGAACGGCGATCCTGGGCGCCATCGTCATCTTCGCGCTCTTCTGGCCCCTTATCAGCAGCTACTACGTTGTCTATACAAATGCGGGCAACCAGGCCGAAACACTTACCGGACGCATTGGGATATGGGGCTTTGTTCTACTGCGCGGATTAGAGAACCCGTGGATCGGACACGGCTTCCACGGATTTCGAAACGTGATTCCGGCGTTTGGCGACTTCGAGGCATGGCACGCCCATAACGAGTTGATCCAGCAGTTTTATACCTACGGCGTTCTCGGCCTGATCATGCTCGTCGGTATCTACGGCAGCTTCTACTGGCATCTCCGCAAGGCAAGTTCTCAGGTAAGGATTCTCCTCAATAGCCTGCTGCTCTTCATTTTGATCTGGGGTCTTGCCGATACCGACCGTTTTGATCTCTCTCTGCCGATGTGGGCAATCCTGCTGATAAGCACGCTGGTTTATGTGCCGGCGCTTCAAGACGAGGTGACAGCATGAACCTGCTACTCGCACTCGTCTCCGCTTCGGAATATATCTCCGGCATTCAGCGCCATGCCCTCGACCTGGCGCAGGCTCTTACCCTTCATTCCGACATCGACTCTATCCACGTTGCCGCCTCACCCTGGCAGAAGGAACTCCTTCGCGCGTATCTGCCGGCTTCTCCCCGGTTGCACATCCACTTTGCCAGGATTGGCATGTCGCCGATCGAGAGAAACATTTGGTACTACACGCAGCTCCCTCGACTTGCTAAGACATTACAGGCTGAGGTGGTCCATCTCGCCTATCCCATGCCGATCAAAAGATCGCGCGATCATGCGACCATCGTCACACTGCACGATCTCTATCCGATCGATTCACCTGAGAATTTCACCTGGCCTCATGTCCTGGTGAACCGTGCAGTCCTGAAGCAGTGTCTCCATGCTGCGGACGCTATCGGTTGCGTCTCGCATAACACCCTGGATCGGTTGACGCAGTACGACTCCCGGATAGCATCGCGCAAGGCGCGAGTCATTCACAATATTGTCGAACCGCATGACGCTGACCATCAGGCGCCACACTCTGGGCCTCCATTCGTTCTATGCATTGCGCAACACCGTCACAATAAAAACATCCCGCTCGCGCTTTCTGTATTTCACTCTCTCCTCTACAGGAATGTTGTTCCCCCACTGACGCGATTTGTACTTGTAGGGATACAGGGACCGGAGTCTACGGCCATTCGAGCGTGGATCAGTACCCTTGGTCTTGTCGATCATGTCGACTTTTGCGCAGGCATCAGCGATGCAGAACTTCACTCGCTGTATGCCAACTGCGAGTGCGTGCTGGCTCCCTCCCTGACTGAGGGGTTTGGGCTGCCTGTCGTTGAAGCACTCCAACGTGGCGCACGTGTCGTCTGTTCTGACATCCCTGCCTTCCGTGAGATGGCCGACGGCCTTTGCACTTTTGTGCCGCTGTCAGGCCATGGCAAGGAAGACTTCATCAACGCCGCGGCCGCGGCGCTGCAATTACCCAGGCCAGCACCATCCATCTTTCCTGAGCTCTCTGGTGAGACGATCGCCGCCAAATGGGTCAACCTCTACCAACAGGTAATCGTTGCCAATGCAACGCCGTACCTGGCGACTCGTGGCGCCGATGTCGTTGAGAAAGGAACGAACCTCTCATGACTCACCAGAAAAAAGTAGATGTTCTTGGAGTCTCTATTGATCCCGCAAACATGGAACAGGCGACGGAAGCGATCCGCCAACTTCTGGATCAGGGACAGAAGGGCTACATTTGCATGGTCGGCGTACACGGTGTGATGGAAGCGCAACGAGATCCCGATCTCGCGGCAATCTATGACGCAGCAACCCTGATGCTTCCCGATGGCATGCCCACGGTGTGGGTCGGCCATTGGCAAGGCTTTGGCGAGATGCGCCGGGTTACTGGCCCAGATCTTATGCTCGAGATCTTTCGCCGGCCTGAGTTTTCCGGCGTTCGGCACTACCTGTACGGCGGAAAGGCCGGTATCGCCGAAGAGCTAAAGCAGGCGCTCACACGGCGATTTCCTCATGCACAGATCGTCGGGCACTACACTCCGCCGTTTCGCGATCTAAACGTGCAGGAATGGGAGTCTCTGCGCTCTGAGATCCAGGGGCTCAAGCCCGACATCATCTGGGTGGGCATCAGTACACCGCGGCAGGAAAAGTTTATGTATCACGCTCTCGCTGGACTCGATGCAACACTGATGTTCGGCGTCGGCGCGGCCTTTGACTATCACACCGGCCGCATCAAAGATGCCCCGGAATGGGTGAAGACAATAGGAATGCAGTGGCTGCACCGCCTTATCCAGGATCCAAGACGCCTGATGGCCAGGTATCTTCGCAACAATCCTGCATTTGTCGGAAAGATCATCCTTCAACTCCTGAGAGGTACGTCTCCGGAGATACAGCCGCCGTCCATAGTTGAACAGCGCGAATACAAGCTGGCAGTCAAGACGGTGAAACAGTCCAGACGATGATTGATCGGCATAAAAAAGGAGAGGCGTCTGCCTCTCCTTTTTCTTTTGGTTAATGCGTTCTTAGAACAGAATACGAGCTCCAAGCTGCATCTGCCGCGGAGGAAACGCCGAGGAGATGGTACCGAAGTTGCTGTTGCTCGCATTCAGGTTCAGGCCGTTGAAGTTCGTGCGATTCAGAACGTTGAACATATCCACTTGAGCCTTCAGGCGAACACGCTCTGTGATTGGGAACACCTTGGAGAGGGTGGAGTCTAGTTGAGCGAGACCAGGTCCGACAACGCCACCGACAGGAGCATTCCCGTAGTGATTGGCTAGGTTCTTCGCCGTCTGGATATAGGCCTTGGCGGTAGCATTGCACGTTCCGCCTGTACCGTTGTTTAGATAGCCGCAGATACCCGCGTGGTCGTTATAGACACGCACGCCAGGAACGTAGTCAGCGCGTACTGTGCCCAGCTGGATGGTCGAGGTTTGCTGGATGGTGTAGTAGGCTCCGCTCTGCAGCCGCCCTACGCCGCTGAGTTGCCAGCCGCCTGCCGCCGTTCGCATCAGGAACGACCTTCCGTGCAACTCAGGGGCCTGGATGACGAAGCTGGCGACGAAGGCGTGACGCCGGTCATTCGACAGCGGGCCATAGTTGTAAGCCAGGTTCTGCCAATTCTCGAGTGTGATGTTGTTGCCATTCGAGTCTCCAAGAGCCTTGGAGAAGGTATAGGCAAGCGTCATCGTAACAATACCCTTACGCTTCGAAGCGAAGAGCTGCAATGCGTTGTAGTTGTAATTCGAGTCGAAGCGGTTGGAGTTAACCGTAGTAAAGCCCTTGTAGGGATTCAACGAGGCAATGGAGGTAGGCGCCGCCCCAGACGTCGGATTCTGATTGGTATACGCGCTCACCACGTCGGGAATGTTGACATTGGGCTGCCGAAGTTGGTGACGCGAGACACTGCCGACATAGTTGGCCTCAAATAGTACTGCCCACGGAAGCTGACGTTGTACGCCCAGGCTGTACTGCCAGGTATACGGATTCTTGTTGGCTGGGTTGACTGCGCTGATCGTCCCCTGCAGACCGTTATTAGCTGCCGAAAGCGATGTCAGCGTGGCCAGGTTTCCATTCGAGAACTGTGTATTTTGCAGAAATGGCGGGAGATTGAGCTGGCTGAAGACCAGGTTACCCTGCGGGCGATAGAAGAACAGTCCAACACCACCGCGGATCGAGGTCTTGTCGTTTGCCGCATACGCGAAGCCGAACCGAGGTCCGACGGCGCCGTTCATCTTGTAGAACCCGCGAGGAGCTCCCGCGGGAATCTGCGAGAAGAGCGCTGTATTAACATTCGGTACCCGCTTCTGCTGATCAGAAGGCACCCCGTCTCCCACCCGGATAAGACCGTTATATGGATTGCCAACACCCGGATTGACGATCGTTCCGCTGGAACTGACCGTGACCGCATTCGCGGGGTTGTAGACAGCAGGATCGAAGTTTGTCATGTTGTTGCCCTGGGCGTAGAAGGGCTGCAACCATTGGAAACGGACACCGTATTCCAGGCTGAGCCTACGGGTTGCTCTCCACTGGTCCTGTGCGAACCATTCGATCTGGTTGAAGCGGAAGTGCCCGACCGGATCGGCGCTCTGCTCTGAGTAGCTCTGGAAGTTCCCAAGGAAGGCGTCTGCCAGCGAGTAGCAGGTCGTGTTCGCGTTGGTCTGGCGGCAGTTCGATGAGGCAGCAGTCGATGTGCCATTCTGGCTGAAACCTACCGTCCCGGTATAGTTCGAGCGGCCGTTCTGATCGACACGATCGCGGATGTAGGCGAAACCGAACTTCATATTGTGGTCACCCTTTACATACGTGATGGTGTCCGCAACCTGAATATCCGTGGACGGCGACAGGAGAGAAAAGTTCGGCCCCTGGAAGCCGGCGAAGTTGGAGATATTGATGATCGGAATTCCGTTCGGATACGGTCCCACTCCCGAATAGAGCTTCTGGTACTGGAAGCCGAAGGTCTCGCGTTTCCAGTTGTTGCCGTAAGGAGGAATACGCTGTGCAGCCCAGCTAGCATTTGCCTGTGCCTGATTAATCAGATTGGGACGAATCGTCCATGTCTCGCTCAGCAGATAGCTCTGTCCAGGCCGGTTACGCTGCGTGGGCGTCGTGTTAAGGATGCCGCTGTTCGAGAACGTGCCGTAAGGATCGATCAAAGTGTTCTTGTCATGGATCCACCGGCCAAAGAGCGAATGACTCTGGTTGATGACGTAGTCAAAGCGAACGAGGTCCTGATGAAAATCCAGAGGATTCGAGGGGGCAAGCGTAAGGTTATTGGCCTGGAGCGAGTCGCGATAGCTCAGACCGCCCGCAATAATCGTCTTGTAGATACTGCCGATCGCCTTTCCGTCCGTGGACATCTGGCTGGCAACGTTATTGAACGGGATTGGGTTCGCTGTACCTGGATAGTACAGCTGGCCGTAGGTATTAGTCGGCGCGGAGCAAACACCGGAGCCGTTAAACGAACCACCGGCCGAGGTGCAAAGCGCAGAGAAGTCCCCATTCAACATTGCCGTGGTCGGTACATTGAAGGTGGTGGCGACGGCCTGCTGCCGCAGGCGCTTCCACTCCTCACCCACAAAGAAAAAGAGCTTGTTCTTGATGATCGGGCCACCAATAAAGAATCCGAAGTCGTTATAGATCAACTGCGTCTTCTTCTTGGCGATGTAGTTGGTCGCATCCAGATAGTTGTTCCTTGCAAATTCAAAGACACCACCATGGAACGCGTTTGTGCCGCTCTTCGTCACGATGTTGAAAGTAGGTCCCTGGGTCCGTCCATATTCGGCCGAGGAGTTCGAGGTGTTGATCTTTACCTCGCCAATAAAGTCGGCGCCGACGTTATTCATCAGCGAACCGTTGGAACCGGCTACCTGGTTGTAAGCTCCGTCTACGGTCAGATTGTTCGAGTCGGAACGGTTGCCGTTGATGGTCTGGTTGGTCGAGGAGAGAGAGGTAGTCACCGAGAAGATATCCGGATTCGTTACGACAGCGCCCGGTACCAGCGTCAGCAGTTGGGTGTAGTTCCGTCCGTTCAAAGCCAGGTTTTCTACCTGCTTTGAATCGATCACGCGCGCCAGTTCGCCCGATGTGGTATTCAGCGCTTCAATCGCGCCTCCCTGGACTTCTACGACCTCTGTTGTGCCGCCGATGGAAAGGCTGAAGTTCGAGGTCAGCTTTGCGTCTGCTGAAATACTCATGCCGCTCTGCTGTACCGTCTTGAAACCCTCATGCGACACAGAAAGCGTATAGATGCCGATCGGGAGATTGGTAACAATGTAGCTGCCATCCTGATCGCTCTGGATGGTGCGGGTATTTCCTGTGTTCTGTTCTGTGACTTTGATGGTTGCTCCCGGCAGGTTGGCACCGCTCACATCGGTGACTGACCCGGTAATCTGCCCGAAGCTGGTCTGTGCCTCCATGCGTCCGCCGGCCGAAAACGCCAGCAGGAGCAACGCGCATGTGGCCATGCTGTATAGGAACTTCTGCATCTGTAACCTCCAAAGCCGCCGTTCTTCCCGGTCGGCCAAAATCACTGCGGTTTAACTTGAAGCACTCAAAATCTGTAGTTCTGAGGCCGCCCGAGATTTTGTTGCATCTTTGGAGGAATTGTCAACGGTAAGTTTAAAGGCCGCTTTAGTCCGGGAAACAAATAAAAGCGGCCTGCACAGGGAGAGACACCAATCGTTTGTTTTAGCTCGGAAAGAAAGCTACTCCGGTTTCACGGCCGGATCTTCGGTATACGTCTTCATCACCAGGGGAACGCTCATCTTCTTCTCCATCTTTTCCGAGAAGAGTCCCTTGCGGTTGTACCCATCCTGCAGCTTGGGGATGTTGCGGGTGGACGAACGGAAATCCATCAGGACCCATGGCGTCACTCCACGCATCTGCGGAATCTTTCGGATCATCGCAAACTGGTGCTGCAGCACGTTAACCTGCTGCTCTTCCGTCCAGCGGTCATGGGGACCACCATGGTTCCCGAACTTGGCCTCGGCTCCAAATTCAGACATAATGAAAGGCTTCTGCGGCAGCACCCAGATCTTGCGGTCAGCATCTTCGGCAGTTCCCTCATACCAGCCGATGTATTGGTTCTGACCGACCACGTCCAGTGCATCCATCAGGGGATCCTCCTGCACGATGCGGTCCTCATTCACCCTGGGGCCGATCAGTGCTGACGTGATCAGGCGGGTTTGATCCTCGTGCCGAGCCTCGTTGGCGAGCGCCGTGAGGAATTTAGTACGGTCAGCGTTATTGGGTGTCTCATTCGAAACCGACCAGAAGAGGATCGCAGCCCTGTTCCGGTCGCGGCGGATCATCTCATGCAGCATCACAACGGCCTTGTCGTAGACCTCCTGTTTGCTGAACGAGATTCTTTGCCACAATGGAATCTCAGACCACACCATAAGCCCTTCATGGTCTGCCTGCCGCACCATCCGTTCGTCATGCGGATAGTGGGCAAGCCGCACAAAATTGGCATGAATCTGGTGAAGCATACTGAAAACGTTTTTTACATCTTCATCGGTGTTCGTCCGTCCCCCGCGGATGGGAGCTTCCGCATGCATATTGGCGCCCTGCAGGGCGATCGCTTTGCCATTCAAGAGAATGCGCGTGCCGTCGACGCGGATGTCGCGAAAGCCGATATCGTCCGTGAGCGCGTCCGTCCCCACCCGCAGGTCGACCTTATAAAGCTTCGGCGAACCGGGGTTCCAGAGCTGCAGCCCGTTGACCTTCAGTTCAAACGTGGCTTTCCCGGCGCCGTCTGTGACCGCTGTCGTTGAGGCATTGCCTTCAGGAATCCGAACGGTGACGCTTCTTCCCTCACCTGCACCTTCCACATGAACGTAACCGCTCACGGTGTTGGCATCGGCCGCGGAAAAAGACGCTCCATGCTTTAGATGAACGTCATAGTCGTCGATAAACTCCGACGGCACTGTAACCAGCGATACGTCGCGTGTAATGCCGCCGTAGTTGAACCAGTCATAGTTGACGCTGGGAATATCGTCCTGATGCCTCGTAGAATCCACGGCAATTACGACAAAATTGCTTCCGGGCTTCAGCAATGAAGTGGCATCGCAGTCGTAGGGCGTAAAGCCGCCCTCGTGATTGCAGAGCCGTTTTCCATTGACCCATACAACCGAACGGTAGTTTGCCGCGCCTACGTGGAAAAAGGTCCGTGTAGCCGGCGTCGGCTGGAACTGGAAATCCCGCTGGAACCACACCACCCCTTCGAAATGAAAGAGCGTCGGGTCCTGTGTATTCCAGTCACCGGGAATCTTCATCGTGGGCGCGGTGCTGAAGTCGTATTCGGAGTTATGTGGCCCGCTGCTGATGTTCGGGTGGGTATTCAGTGCATACCCGTTATCGCGGATGTTGCCCTTCTCGTCATAGAGCTCTCGTGCGGGCGGCTGCTCAACCAGATAGTGCCAGGGACCATTCAGAGAGATCGACTTTCTATGATCGACACCGACCAGCAACGTATGTAGCGGCGTCTGTGCCACAAGCATCGATCCACTTGCAAAACCAGCGAACACCATTGCAAAGACAAAGCGCATCATCCTGCGTGTCAGGTCTTTCATCCCTCTCCCTTTATTTCAGCGTTGCCTTCTGGACTCTGGATCAGCAACGAATCTTTATGGTTTTCGCAGCGGCAGTATCAGCGGAAACTCCGGCGGAACAGAAGTCTATAGAGGTTCCACGAGGTTTGTCTTCTCCAGGAGTTGCGCGCGCTGCGCTGCGATGGTCGCCGCTTCTTTGAAACCAATCTCTCACTAATCAACTGGGTTATTGGGGTGGGATGTAGTGGAAATGGATCAGGTAGATATTTTGCCCTTTGCCATGCTGGGCCACTTTAAGCAGGTCGATTACACCCAGGAAACCTGACTGCCGTGCGAGCTGTGGAGTGATGTCCGGTAGGCCTATGGGTTCAATCGAGTCAACCTCGATGTGACCTTCTTCCATCCTGTAACAGCGGCCGGCGGTAACCCGTGGACCAGTCCAGAAACGGATGGTAGTGGTGATTTCTCCAGTCCGAATTCGTTCGCGCAGGCGCTTGGTGAAGGTCATTCCCGAATACAAGATAACGCGTACCGCCTGCCGCTCTAATCGACGGAGGCGAAGCATTCATCTAGTAACACACTTAGAATCAATACGATAGATCATGGCCGCGACTTTCACCGCCGAAAGCTCTGCCTTGTCGGGTGGGGCTTTCAGACAAGCCAGAATGCGACCTATGGTAGCCTTTCAAAGATGAAGCTTGCCGGTCAGAGCCGTGTATGTTGTGCCACCTGTATGGTGCACACACATCCGCGTGTCTTCTGGCTGAGCGCGATTCCTGAATAACCTGTTCGGTTTCAGTAATCGAGGTTGAACGTACCCACCACCAGAAGACCTGGTTGGTGGGTTTTGTTTTTTCAGCGAAAGAGAGAAGGTTAGACGTGGGTGTTCCAGAGATTCAAGCCGAAGAGTTGAAGCAGCGCCTCGATCAGGGGGACAAGCTGTTCCTTTTAGATGTCCGCGATGAATACGAATATGAGATCTCCAACATTGGAGGCCATCTCATTCCTCTGCCCGAGTTGGCAAAGCGCCTGGATGAGCTAAGCGTAGACGAAGAGATCGTCGCAGTGTGCAAGCACGGCCCGCGCGGCATCAAGGCAACGGAGTACCTGCGAAAGCATGGGTTCAAGAGGGTATCGAACCTGCGCGGCGGCATCCACGCCTGGTCCGATCGCGTGGACCGTAAGGTTCGTAAATACTAAGCCGAGGTTCTGGTTTACCAGCTTTCTTTTTTATGCGTCGGCTGGTAGGCTTCCGCTACAATCTGGACGAATTCGATACTATGCGCAAGGAGCTTTTCCGTGGCTGATACAACGCCCCAGTCTTCACTCGGTGAACAAGCAGCATATCAATTAGCCAACGTCACCAAAACAGCTCCAATCTATGGCGCGGTAACACCAAGATGGCTGGTTCGCTTGTTGGACTGGAAGCCCCTGGAGTCCGGCATCTTTCGCCGCAACCGGGTTGTCGAAGATAAGCCGATCGATGTCCTTTGCGGCCATGTGGACGAATCTGAGATTCCAGAGACCTATGCACAGTACGAAGAGGAACCTCGCGAGTACCGGCTGAGCAGCATCAACGCCCTGGTCAATGTGCAGACGCGTATCAGTGATCTCTTCAGCAACCCCTACGATCAGGTGCGTGAGCAGCTCCGCGTCACGATCGAAGGCGTGAAGGAGCGGCAGGAAAACGAGCTACTGAACAATGCCGACTATGGCCTGCTCAATAACATTGTGGACTCGCAGAAGATCTCGACACGCAAAGGCTCTCCTACTCCCGATGATCTTGATGAGCTTCTGACGAAGGTCTGGAAAGAGCCTTCCTTCTTCCTGACCCATCCGCGCGCAATTGCTGCCTTCGGCCGTGAGTGCACCCGGCGCGGAGTTCCTCCTCCGACCGTAACGCTGTTCGGTACACCCTTTCTAACGTGGCGCGGTGTTCCTATTATTCCTACCGATAAGATCCGCGTTTCGGGCAAAACGTCGAAGACCCAGATATTGCTGGTTCGTTCCGGAGAGCGCAAGCAAGGTGTGATCGGCCTCTTCCAGCCTGGTCTCACCGGGGAGCAGAGCCCAGGGCTTTCGGTACGGTTTACGGGAATCGATAAGCGCGGCCTGGCCTCTTATCTGATCTCACTTTATTGCGCAGCTTCGGTTCTGACTGACGACGCGATTGCGTCCCTGGAGAACGTCGAGGTAGGCAACTACCATGAGTACAAGTGATCCGAAATCGCTGGTACTGAATGACGAGAGAGTCCTGGACGATGCCTCGGCATTTCCATCTGGCGGACCGTTCCCAGCTGGAGTACCGGACGCCGCCGTTCTCGCACGCATGGCGAACGAGCTGTTCATGGCGGCTCCGTCGTCTCTCGATGTACCGCAACCGCCTGCAGCCATCGATGCCCCGGCAGGCCCGCCGGCAACACCGCCTGCCTTTCAGCCCGAAGTTCAGTTGCCTTCGGACAAACACCTTCCAACTCTACCGGCCAGTATTGGCCCAGCACAGGTTGCTCCCGTCTCTGCTCCCTACCAGGCAGGACCTCCCGCCGTTCCCGGCATATTGGGCACAGCAACAGATAAGGGTTCGAGCGGTGGAGCAATTCCTCCCTCACCGATGTTTTCGTTCCTGCAGGATGCTCGTCCTATCTTCGGCGACGGACCTACCTACACCTCCTCTCCGCAGCCTGGATATCTGACAAGCGTTCCAGCCACTCCTCAGGTAGCGCCTCCATCTTCGAGTGTCCCTCAAGGGCGTACAGGCTTCACCGAAGAGAGTCTTCCCAAAACTGCGATCGAGCCGCAATCGCCATCGATCAGCATGCTTCCGATTCCGCCACTGACAGAGTACGGGCCGGCCCCTCCCTTTTCGTTTATCGAGGAGCTCCGGCCGCTGTTTTCGTATCCGCCGTCCATTCCGGGTCCAGTTCCCGCAGGAACGAGTTTGATCGAGGAGTCTCCCTTCGATCTCCAGCTTCCAAATGACTTTCTCCGCGCGCAGGAAATCAGTCAGCTTGCAGATCACGATCCATTGCGTCGCTTCGATACGGCGAGGCGGCTTGAACCGCCTGATGCCGTCGCCCTGTATGAACCAGCAGGTATCGAACGCGATGTGCCTCGCGAGCTGGATCTTTCGAAGTATCCCTTCGACGCGGAAGCCATCAAGAGAGACTTCCCCATCCTGCGGGAACGTGTGAATGGTCGTCCCCTTGTCTGGCTGGACAACGCCGCTACCACTCAGAAGCCGCAGAGTGTCATCGACCGGCTGAAGTATTTCTACGAGCACGAAAACTCCAACGTGCACCGCGCCGCCCATGAGCTTGCGGCGCGAGCAACGGACGCATACGAGTCGGCGCGGGAGAAGGTACGCCGCTTCGTTAACGCATCGTCGACGCAGGAGATCGTCTTTGTGCGCGGCGCCACCGAAGGCATCAACCTGATTGCCCAGAGCTGGGGCCGGCGCAATGTACGTAAGGACGATGAGATTGTCATCACCTGGCTCGAACATCACGCAAACATCGTTCCATGGCAGATGCTCTGCTCCGAGACCGGAGCTAAACTTCGGGTTGCCCCCGTCGACGACAGCGGGCAGGTTCTTCTGGACGAGTATGAGAAGCTATTGGGTCCAAAGACTCGCCTGGTTTCAATGACACAGGTCTCGAATGCTCTGGGTGTCGTTACTCCGGCGGAGAAGATGATCGAGATTGCCCATCGTTATGGAGTGAGGGTTCTGCTTGACGGCGCGCAATCTGTCTCGCACATGCGCGTCGATGTGCAATCGCTTGACTGTGACTTCTTCGTCTTTTCAGGACATAAGGTCTTTGGCCCTACTGGAATCGGCGTCGTCTACGGCAAGCCCGAAGTCCTGGAAGGCATGCCGCCATGGCAGGGCGGTGGAAACATGATCCAGGACGTGACCTTCGAGAAGACGCGTTTCCATGGTCCTCCGCAGCGCTTCGAAGCCGGCACAGGCAATATTGCGGACGCTGTCGGCCTGGGTGCGGCCATCGATTATCTGGACCGGGTGGGAATGCCGAATGTCTCTCGCCACGAGCATGAACTGCTGGTACAGGCTACCAAGGAGCTGCTGCAAATCCCCGGCCTCCACATCATCGGTACTGCCAAGGAGAAGGCAGGGGTTCTATCGTTTGTGCTCGACGGATTCCGGACCGAAGACGTTGGATCGTACCTCAATAAGAATGGGATCGCAGTCCGTTCCGGCCATCATTGCGCACAACCGATCCTGCGGCGTTTTGGTCAGGAGAGCTCCGTTCGTGCGTCGCTGGCGTTGTACAACACGCATGAGGACATCGATAAGCTGGTCGCGGCGATCTGGGATCTGCGCCTCGGCCGCACTTCCATCGCCTGATTCTTTACGACCCGTCCAGATCTTCTATATCCGAACCGTCGGCGCGTGCCACAAGTGCAAGCGCAGCTTTCTCATGAGTTCATCGTAGGGCTCTTCGCCTACCCAGCGATGCTCACCCTTCGTGGCGAGAACGATTCTGTTCTCGCTGTCCTCGGGAGTGGCCACAAGCACGCGATCCCTAAAGCTCCTGCGAAGGTATTCGATAGCATCCTCACTCTCTGGGCCACACAGGTTCACCACCAGCACTCCATCCGGAGTCAATGCGCGATAGCAATCATCGTAGAACGCCTGTGAACAGAGCTGGGGCGGCTGTCCGAAAATGTCGAATCCATCAACGAGCAGTACCTCAATCCTTCCAGGCGCCCTAGCAACATAGTCCGCGCCGTCTTCATCAATGACACGGAATCGATGATCGTCCAGTGGAATATGGAACCGGTCTCTCAGGGCAATGACCTGCGGATCGATTTCGATGACGGTAATGTCAGCGGCTGGCATTTCGCGGTAACACCATTTCGGAATTGATCCTCCACCCAGCCCGATCATCACGATGTGCGTCGGATTTCGATGACAGAGCATGAAATCGATCATCGTGCGGGTATACGGAAGCGTCAGGAAGACAGGGTCATCCACGAGCATCTCACTCTGGATCTCACCGATCTGGAATTGCAGTGATACACGATTTCCATCGCGATGGACGATCGGCTCCACGCCGACAGGTGTTCGGCGTTGGTTCCGGGAAGTGTGATCGAGATAAGCGCTATCCATCTGTTCAGCCTACCTTCAATTCAACTTCATCGAGAGATCACAAGCAAACACCGCATTCTGGAGGCATCTCATCAGATTCCTGGCCGGTGCCTGAAACCCGCTAGTGTCCTGAGTCTGAAGTTCTCGTCGTAAACGTTGTCATCCTGAACGTTCGGGGTCCCCAGCGAACTTGTTCGTTGGGGTGATTAGTGAAGGACCCTCTTTTTCAACGCTTCGGAGGGCAATACTCTTCCATGATTGATGTAACGAATGAATGACTCAGGATACTAGAGCATTTTCCCTGTAGGTGTAATGTGGAGCTACTGCATCTATGGGCGTTTTCCGTAATGAAAACGCCGCTGCACGCCTCTTGAGTACTTAAGCGTCGCGGCTGGGGTTACTTCGAAGGATTCCTGATGAAATGCCCTATTGTGACAGTTCCCAGTGAAGCGCTACTCTTCTGAACAGATCCCTTTATATAAGTCTGTTTATCCGATGCGTTCCGGACCCGCAAGTCAGTTTAAGTCTGCCCAACACCACGCGCCACAAAGTGCTGCGAAACCGGCATCCTCGTTGACCACTCGAATCGAACAAGCCCTGCCTCTCCTCTTTTTACTGATTGCAACCGGAATGGCAGTGGTTTTGCATCGTTTTTTGCCTTCGCTCTCCGGTCTGCCAGCGATGCTCTTCATCGGCTCCGTCATAGCGACCGCACTTTGCAGCAGCACTCGATGGATCATTGCTACGATTGCCATTGGGGCGGTAGCCTTGAATGTAGTCTTCCCGGTTGTTCCCCATAATCTGCCCGCATCTCTTCTACTGGTTATTCGAACCGCCGGCTTCACCCTGATCGCCGGCTCTCTTGCGTATCTCGCCATGAAATCGCGCATCTCTCTTCTGGGAGATGACCGTACGCCAAAATCCATAGAGCAGGTGTTGCGAGAGCGAGAGAATGCATGGACCGTAACGGAGCTGTCCATGTTATTTCAGATTCCATACCAGAACTTCTATGAACTCGTTGACCGCGGAGAACTCGAAGCATTCGGGCCGATTGGGGCTCTGCGCGTCTGCCCACGAGAGATCGAGCGTTGGTACCAGACAACGATCCGCAAAAGAGTGCAATAGCGCAGAAATCTTTACCCACTGCTTTTAAAAACATTGGCGAGAGGGAGCGACGTGTCCCTCTCGCCAATTTGCGTTTGCTGTTCTAGAAGGTATACCGGAGACTGGCCTGCATCGATCGTTGCCCTGTCTTGCTGGTTACCCTTCCGAAGGTGCTGCTCGTGGGGTTTACATCTGGTGCGGATAGGTTTGGATGATTCGGGAAGTTGAACGCCTCAAAGCGGAAGGTGAAGAACTGCTCCCTGTACGTAATGAAGCGCTTCTGCAAGCCCGCATTGAAGTTCTCGACACCCGGAGCCCGCAGAATATTGCGATTGTGCTGCGCGGTGAACGTGCCGGAAGCCGGCGCGACGAACGCCTTGGGATTGAACCAGAAGTTCTGGTCAGAGGTCCCTGCAGAGAACGTACCGGCGGCGTTGGTACTCACGCCCGGAGCGGTGGAATAGAACTGTGCACCTCCACCCGTGCCTACTCCGGCGATGTCGGTCGAAGTCGTCACCGATAGAGGAACTCCGGTCTGGAAGTTGTAGATCTGTGTGATCTGCCACCCTCCCAGCACCTCCCGAGCGAATGCATTATGGCCATGGAACGGAATCTCCGCGATGGCGTTGATGGCTACAGCGTTCTTGATGTCGTAATCCGCCGTGCCACACAGATACTTGGGGTCCAGCAGATTCGGCAGGAAGTTCTTCTGAAATGATCCGCAGTCGGTAGCATGGGCCAGTGTGTAAGCTGCTCCGAAGCTCAACCCGTGCTGGAAGCGCCGATTCAGATCCACCTGGAAGCCGCTGTAGGCAGAGCCCGATCCCTGAGTGACTACCGTGATCGGTCCGTAACCGGCATACGGACGATAGGAGTTGATATTCATTTTTGCCGCTGCGGCTGCCGTTACAGAGCCGACCGGCGCCTGGTTCAGATTCGCCTGGAACTGGCCATGCAGACCACGACGCCCCACATAGGCCACTCCAAGTACCGTGTTGAAGGGTAGTTGCCGTTCGACAGACAGATTCCAAACATAAGCCTCAGGTTGCGGTGAGCTGCGGTCGATGCGGCCTGAGATAGTAGGAAAGGACCCTGCCGCACCGCCACCCGGGTTATCGACGCTTCCGCCGCTGATACCTGCGTACTGCTGCAGCGGAGGCGCACCACCCTCGAATACACCGTCTGATACACCTTGGCGGCTCATATACCGTCCGAAGCCGGCGCGGACCACCGTTTTGGAATCGACAGCATAAGCCAAGCCAAGGCGTGGCTGAAACGTGGTGTAGTGCACGTCAATATAGCCGCGGGGCAGATTGTGAAACAAACGATCTGCCGTACCGGTGTTTGCAAGAGGTACATGTTTCTTTGCGCTGTCAGTAAAGCCAGAACCGAAGAGCACCGTTCCATTCAAAGGATCGCCGCTTCCCGCAATCGGATTGCCTTTGTTGTCGATCTTCACAGCGTTCGCCGCGGAATAAAAGGCCGGATCAAACGTGCCGATGTTGTTCCAAAGGCTGTAAAACGGCCGGACGATGGAATAACGCATGCCATAGTCCACGTGAAGTTTCGACGTAAGTTTCCATGAGTCCTGGGCAAAGAACTCATACATGTTTGCGCGGTATGGAGTTTCGGCACGCGGACCAACCTCCGCATAGCTCTGGAAGAGACCCAACGCTGCATCGGCCGTATCCAGTCCAGTTCCAGCGGGGTTGGCGCTTGAAAATTCAAACTTTCCGTTCTGATTGTTCGTCTGCCCTGGAACGCTGTTCTGTCCGGAGATCTGGTCGTTGTCGTTTTGCCCGGAACGCTCATACAGAGCACCGGCACGGAGGGTGTGGTTGCCGATAATGCGCGTGAAGGTGTCGGCATAGTCGAACACCATTCCCTGCGAGTGGGACGGATAGGCGCTGCCATCCAGCGTGGTGATGGCGCTGCTGTCAAACTGAACCGTTGGGATCTTGTTGACGAGATCCTTACCCGCCGGAAAGAGGAACGGATAGTTGATTCCATACTTCGTACGATCGTAGAGGCCGGAGCTTGTATCGATGGACAGGCGGTCAGCGCCATGTGCCGCCGTTACAAGAACCTCGTTGATGGTGTTTGCGTTGAAGGTGTGAACCCAGTCCAGCGACCCGGTTTGATTCGGGCGATTGAAGATGCGGGGTACGAGGTCGTAGGTCGCTGAAAACGGATTGTTCTCGTAGTAGTAGAAGTGCGTCAGACGGAACCGGATGTAGTCCTTCTCGGTCGGGATGATGTCGAGGTTGCCACTGTCAATCTGCTGTGTCTGCGGATGCTTGGCAATCTGCAGCAGATTCTGGGTGCCGACGAGGAACCCTGGTGTCGGAGCCGGAAACGCTGTCAGCAAGCCTACGCCGTTCGGGCTGAGGCGAGCCCTGGGAATGATGTTTCCCGGAAAGCACGCCGGACCGCCATTCTTGGCGTCGCAAACACCCGCCGCCTGGGGATCGCGAATGTGGGTCGCTACGGACGAGAAGTCGCCATTCCGGAACGCCGGATTGGGAACCGTCACCGGTGAGGTATTCGTAGCCGGATAGTGTACAAACGCCTCTGAGTAGAGAAAGAAGAGCTTCCCCTTGGGCAGAAGATGCGGAATGTACGCGGGTCCATTCACGCTGAAGCCGAACTGGTTATAGGTAAAGGGAGCGACGAAGTTCGACTTGACGCTCTGAGGCAAAGTCGGATCAAAATTGGCGGACGCGTGATTGCGGACCCACGTGTTGGCGTTCAATACAGGGTTCTGAAGATACTCGTAGAGGCTTCCGTGAAAATGATCCGTGCCGGCATGTGTAATGATACGGACCTGACCGCCGACGGAGCGTCCATATTCGGCTGGGTAATTTGAGGCCAGTACCTGGACCTCCTGCACGTTCTCCAGATCGACGACGCCGACGGAGTCGCCGCTTGCACGAACACGAACGGCCACGGCGCCATCGTAGGTGACGAGGTTGTCGCGTTCACGAGCGCCGTTGATATTCAACCCACCGAGGCCTGTGCTGAACTGGAAGTTCGAGACATTTCCGCTCGTGCTCGTCACACCTGCTTTCAAGAGAGCAAGAGTGATCGGATTGCGGCCGCTCAGAGGAAGCATCTCGGCCTGCTTGGCGGTGATGACCCGGCCCAGGACGGTACTGTCGGTCTGAATGCTGGTCTCCTGCGCGTTCACCTGTACCGTCTCAGTTGTAGACGCATTCGGTAGGGTCAGGTTTGCGGTGGTTGCGACTGCCGGATCCAGATTGTTTCCGTGGCTTGTCACTGTTCCAAACGTTGCCGCCTGAACCTGAATGGTGTAGCGCCCCGGGGAGAGGCTGGGAATGGTGTAGTAGCCTGACTCGTTCGTTTTCGTTCGATGTTCGACACCGGTCGCTTCATCAGTAACCGTGACGATGGCCCCTCGAACTACCGCACCAGAGGGATCTGTAATCGTTCCCGAGATGCCCGAGAGATCGGATTGTGCAAACAGATGTACGACAGAGAACAGAACGGCGCACAACATCACCATTGTCATGCGGAGCGTCTTTCGCTTCTCTCGAAGACGAGCTGACCAGGGTTTCATCGCTTCCATAGACCTCAAAGGAGATATTTCCCAGACGGGTGCCTGAGTGAACGACACGTCCGATCAAACTGTGGGATTGCTTCGATGATCCCTGTGCCCCAGAGGCCGTCACAAGGGGGACAAAACCGTGTAAAGCCTCATGATCGAGTGGCCACGATGCGAGGTAAGCATTTGATACTTCCTGTTTACGGGATTTTCATAGGAGACAATCGATTTTCACCCCTGTTGAGCACGGATTTACGACGTGTACGCTCGCTTCCATCCACGTTAGAAAGCGCTGCTCGGTATCCCGTTAACCTTCGGTTCACTTAAGAAGGCTATGCTTATTACTGAAACGATTCTTTAATGGTGCGCATGCTGCAGCCTCCTCCGAATTCCGCTGCGGACAGAGCGATGCTCGGCTCGCGGAACCGGGTCGAAGTCGAAATCCAGACACACGACGACGATCCCCGCTGGCAGCTCGCATGCCGCATTGCTGCCAGTGGCAGCCTGGGACGATCCCGTCTGCTCTCTCGCTTCCTGCTCTTCATCGTGGACCGGCATATCCGGAATCGCACCGATGAGGTAACGGAACAGCAGATTGGCATCCTCGTGTTCGACCGGAAGGCCGGCTACGACTCAAACGAAGACAATATCGTTCGAAGCTACGCCCGCAATCTTCGCCGACGTATCGACGACTACTATGCCAAAGAAGGCAAAGACGAGTCTTTACGTTTAGATATACCCAGGGGAGGCTATGTCCCGTACTTCACGGATCGCTCTCTCAAGGAAGAAACGCAGCCTCAAACGCTGCTGTCCGCCGCAGATACGGATCTACCGGCGGCGGTTCCAGAAGCAGAATCTCTTCCACAGGAAAATCCCCAGGTTTCACACGATCCTCCTGATGTTGCGAACCGCCCCGTCAAACCGGGACTTTTGTGGGTTCTTGGGACCGCGGCTGCTTTATGTCTCGGTCTGATCGTCGGTCTTGCTATTCCCAGGCGCCGCTCGCTGTTTCCGGCAAAGGACAGCATCGCCACCTCCTCGGCCAGAGCGGCATCCTCCAGTTTTTGGCGTCAAGTCTTCCCTTCCAATGGAGAGACATACGTTGTTCCGTCTGATGATGGGCTGGTCATCATGCAGCGTCTCACAGAGCGCCCGGTTCCGCTCGCAAGCTATATCAACGGCGACTACCGTAAACCGAAACAATCCAGCGACAACGCGGCCGATACCGAGCTTCTGAAGCTGGGCGCACGGCGCTATACCAGCGTAGTCGACCTCGATTTCGTCTCGCATCTGTCTCAACTAGAGGAAGTCAATGCCGCCCGGATGGTGGTGCGATACGCACGGGACCTGCGTATGGACGATCTTCGTACCGGAAACGCAGTACTCATCGGATCGATCGAGTCGAACCCGTGGATTCAGCTTTTCGCGTCACAGATGAACTTCCGGCAGGTCATCAATACTGACCCATCGAAGCCCTCGGGACTGCTCAATGCACATCCTCAACCAGGAGAGCGCGAACTCTACGGCACTCCGGGAAAAGACCACACATACGGTTTGATTGCCTTTGTGCCGAACCTCAACTCGACGGGCCATGTGCTCATCGTCGGTGGGCTCAATACGGCCGGCACACAGGCCGCAACAACGTTTCTCCTCACCCCCGCGCTTATGGCCTCGGCACTCGCACAAGCGCGAGATGCGAACGGGCATCTGCACTCGTTCGAACTTCTCATTGAAGCAAATAGCTTTGCGGCGAATGCTTCCGCTCCGCAACTGGTAGCCGAACGAATTTATAAGAACTAGAAAGCCGACGGCTTCACGTCTCGGAAACCGCCGGCTCGAAGTGCGTCCTACTTTTAGAAATTCGGGTTGAAGTTGAAATACAGAGGATTCGAGAGCCCGACCATGGAGCCGCTGCCCTCAGTCGACTTCGGTACCTGCGGATAGGGAGTAGAAGGCCCTTCTACTTCAACCCTGTAATAGGTCCTTTCAATCTGAGGGGGAGCATCTTCAAACCCAGCGTTTCCAGACTTTCCAGTGATCTGGATGTCCTTATACTTGTTCCCATTCTTGATCACGTGAGCGGTATAGACGCCATCGGGCGCAATATTTCCGGTCAGGCGAACACTGAACTTCACCGGCTTGCCGGTAGCTTTGACGTTGTCTCCCATCATCATGTCCATCTGACCATTGCCGTCGGTGTCCGCATAGAACTCAACGCGCGGGGCATATGGGTTCGCACTCACGGAGACGCGTCCACTGTTCAGCGCATCAATCACACCCTGCCGTGTCTTATCTTTCACAAAGATCCAGGTCGTCGGCGTCCCGATGTAATTCCATGCAGCCTGTGGAGTGTTCTTCGTCGCCTGTTCCGGTGTCGGAGCGGCTCCATGATGCGCATCGCTGCCTCCTCTTCCAGTCAGCTTGCGTCCGGACGAGAGCATGTCGTCCCAGATCATGATGGCATTGGCATTCTTTGGCCAGATGGATGAATTCCAGACCTCGATGGAATCGACCATGTCATAGGAGTATCCGAAATGGTCTTTGCCGCTGGGATGGTTTGCGGAGAGGTGGATTCCCAGCTCTTTCTTCACCGCGCCGACGACGACATCACGTTGATCGCGTACGTAATAGAAACGCTGGTGGTCGTACGGTACCGCTGAAATCGTGTTCCCGTGGCCTCGCGTCGTTGTCCACTCCGCGCAATAGAGCAGGATCAGTTTCTGAGACTTGAAATCAGGATCGGTCCAGGTATTGTGCGCTACGTCTCCCAGTACATGGTTGTCGTGGTCGGTGATGCAGGCATACCCCATCCCAACCGATTCTGAATAGGAGATGATCTTCGCCACCGAATTGTTACTGGACTCTTTACTGTGTGAGGAGTGGACGTGAAGGTCTCCCTTGAGCCAGGTGCCATCGGTCAAGCTGGCTACCGGCGGCAGATTGTTGAGCTCAGTAGGCGCCCAGGGGTCCACATGGGAAGACTGCGGGTAGGAGGCAGTCACCAGCGCAGGGGCCAGCAAAAGAGACAGGGTCAGACGGCGGACATACATGATTGGGAATCCCTTCAGTAGGAAGTGTCTGCATTGTTGTTGTTCGACACAGCCGACAGAAGGGGTATAGAAGTGGCCAAACGCCACCGTACCCGGGATGAATTCATAGAATGAGGAACTTAGATGACACCTCATGGGAGGAATCTTGCGTTTGTACACGGATCTATCCACTCTCGGAGCGGACACACGCATGTGAAAGCTCAGTTACCTCTGCGTGGACGCAGCGACATGCCGCGGAACGCCCCAGTAAATAAACGTTCCAAAGCGGGTTGACGTCACGACGTCGATGGCTCCGTCATGATTCAGATCGACAGCGAGTACATCCGAGCCAACACCGCTGTGCGTATCGATCAGCTCAGGAACCAGCTCAGCTCCGCCGGCAGCCTTGGGGTTGCGAACAGTCTTATACCAGTACAGCACCGGAGCCCCTCTCGGGTCAGGGTCGATATTTGTATCGAGGTGGGAGAAGTAGCGCTTCCCTGCGATAAAGTCCGGGATTCCATCGCCATCAACATCCGCATACGATGTGCCGTGCAGTTCCGAGAACACTACACCGCCGGCGTTTTTGGCTGACCGGTCATTCATGACCATGTGCTCGGTGAAACTGATCTTGCCTGAGCTGTCCCGCTTCTGCTCATACCAGCCAAGCCCCCATCCATGAGCATTGAGTGACGTCACAACATCGTTCTTCCCGTCACCGTTCACGTCATAGACCGCCATCACACTCCCGCCCATCAGACCTCGGCCGAACTGCGCGAAAGCGGCGGGATGATAGGTCCACGGACCTGAGTCGGCTCCAGCCGCCGGCTGCTCCCACCAGCCGTAAGGGTTTATGACGTCGAGCCGTCCATCACCGTTGATATCCCCAACACCGATTCCATGGGCGACGCCGTAACCGGCGTCGGAGATGTCATGCACCACCCATTTCTCTGTGGGTCTGGCGGGATCGGGCTTCGCATAGCGGACGTGTCCAGCACCGCTGTAAACCAGCTCCGGCTTCCCATCTCCGTCGATATCCCGCAGTAGCGCGATCTCGCTTTGCACCCCTGTGCCTACCGCATACTTCTGCCAGCGACGATTCTCACCCTTTGGATTGATGTAGAGCTGTGCCCCAGGGCCGCCGCCAAAGTTTACGGTGAGGATGTCTGGCCAGCCGTCTCCGTCGAAGTCCGCGGCAAACTCCATCGTCGAATCGCCCGCAAACTCGGTCAAGGGATTCGAGGGGAATGCATAGTAGATCTCCCGAGACTTCCGATAGTCGGGACCGTAGTAGATGTAAGGCCCGGAGACGACATCGAGTACACCGTCCTTGTTGAAGTCCGCAGCCGCTGTTCCCCACGAATAATAGAAGTCGCTCAATCTCTGTTTCCGGAAGTATGGACCGACCTTCTCCTCATCCCGTGTCTTCAGAGACATGTCCATGTAAGCGACGTTGCGAAACTGGACTGCACCCTTGCCACCGGCATACAACGCTACAGGCCCATAGCCACCGTCTTCGACCATCGCCCCTTGCTGGCGGCCATCATTGAGAAATGACCGGACAGTATTGGCGTCAAAGAAGATCTCCACCGAGTTCCACTCGTGAGCTCGGAGGGAGGTATCGGCAGGTTTAAGAGGAAGATCGACGTTGGGGCTCTGCGGCCGGGGCCGGTTGTCACTCTGTGATTGAGAAGAAGAAGGAGGAGGAGTTAGACGAGCCAGCACGCCACCACGCGGCAGCTTCTCTTGCTTCACCATCTTTCCATTAGGATCGATCGTCACCGCGTAGGTGTTTAGCGTTGAATCATCGAGCGATACGTAGACGCCCTTCATCCCGCCGTCTGACGTCTTCTCTGCGCGGAGTAACACTCCAGTCTCGCAACTATCTTCACAACGAAACTCCGTATAGAAGCTGACGTCCTGGTATGAATTGTCCAGTACGAGCCAGCCTCCGCCGTTTCCTGCCGGCTTTCCCGTAATCGTGCCGGCATCAGCACTCCAATTCGCCTGACCTACTCTGTTCCAACCCTTGGCCGTCGGTCCCGTAAATCGCACATCGGGCGTGAAAGAAGGTCCTGAAGCAAGCGCGCTCACCGCCGTCAACAATACATTCAGCAAAACCAGGCCTTTTCTCACCGAACACTCCTTGGGTACGCAAGCACTCTCAACGCATATCTTGCGTAATACGCAAGATATATTGCGATACATGCGACCTAACTATAGGGGTAGCGATCGCGGATCGTCAACGAGAGCTGAAGGCGCGGGATTCGAAGGCGGTGGGCCAGGCTGATATTTCCAAATACTTCTGTTTTTGGAAATTATCTTGACATTATTTTCATATTTTCGAAACAATGCGCCTACTGGGGTCCTTGAGAGCGAATGTCCGCCAGAGCAACAGAGATGATTGGAGAATCGCCCGAAGCCCTGGTCATTCTGGCTGACGATCTTACTGGTGCGGCCGACGCAGCGGTTGCGTTTACGCGCACTTGCTCCGACGTCAGGGTAGATATGAACGGGCTTGCCCCCATACCGGGCGCGGTGGTTGCATGGAGCTCCGATACGAGAGATATGGAGCCGTCCCAGCTCAAGGAGCGGATCCAGTCTGTCTTGCATGACCTGCCCTCTTCCACAATCCTCTTTAAGAAAGTGGACTCCGTCTTTCGTGGGAATACCTTTGCCGAGATTCGTGAGGTTCTTTCTACAAGGGACTATGATCTGGCGGTTCTCGCCCCGGCATATCCGCAGATGGGCAGGCGGGTAGGAAAAGGGATACTGCAAATCGATGACCTCACAGGCTCCCGGTCGTTGGACCTTGCCCAGGAGTTGCCCGAGATCTCTCTTCTCCCTGCGGGACTCCCGGAGGATCAGATCGTGGCCAACTTCAGAGCTCTCTTAGATCAAGGGCAGCGAGCTCTTTTATGTGACGCTCACACGCAGGAGCATCTGGAAGCGGTGGCACGCGCGGCGCAGTCGTTGCGGATACGCGTCCTATGGATTGGTTCCGGGGGCCTCGCCCATGCCCTTGCCGCAGCATCCTCTGCAATCGCGCCCCCTCCCCCAGTGCAACAAAAACCGGCGGGGATAGCCTGTTACTTCATCGGTAGCGATCATCCAGTTACGGTCAGGCAAACAGTACGGCTTGAATCCAGCTGCGAACCGGTCAGTTTTCTCCTCAAGAGGGTTCCAAGAGCCCAGACATCCGAGTCGGAGATTCAAAGTGCATTGGCAGAGAGCGGAAAACATTCCATCGGAGCGCTTGTCATGACCGGTGGCGACACTGCCCGTCTTGTTTGTCGTGCTCTCGGGATCTCGGCGATTCGTCTCCTTCGAGAGTTCGTGCCCGGCGTCCCTTTGGGAGTGGCAATCGGCGGAGCCTATGACGGCACTCCTCTTCTATTGAAGAGTGGCGGATTTGGGGCAGATAACCTGCTGTGCGACATACAGGCGGAGTTTTCAAATCAAGAGACATACTTTTGAGCACCGGTGATGCTCGGAAAACATTTCAGAACGACCAGGGAAAACGATGAAAAAGGCCAAAGCACCTAGCGCTACGACTGCAAAGAAATCGGTACGTCGCCGTGTCCCGAAGTGGGCACTACAGAGCAGCGACTCCGGCGCTGGTGACGACGCCTATTATCTGCGATCGATTGGCCGGGCGCTTGATGTTCTAAATTGCTTTGACGGTCAGACCCCTCTCTCACTAAAGGAAATCAGCGGCCGGACAAAGCAGCCTGAATCCAGCCTTTTCCGCGTTCTAAGAACACTCGAAAGTCGCGAGTACCTCGTGCAGGATCGTGATGGGACATACCAGTTAGCGCCACGCTTAGTCTTTGGATGGTTAGTTCGTGCCGCTGATCACGTAAAGGAGGTTGCACGCCCTGAACTGGAGTGGCTGGCAAATCACTTCAATGAAACCGCAAGCCTCGCCTTTTTGTTCGACGATCGGATCCATGTACTCGATTGCCGGGAGACCTTTCACGAAATCCGCATGACAAACAAGAAAGGCCGCTTTCTGCCACCCCATTGTTCGGCGATGGGAAAGGTCATCACCGCCTTCCAGGAGAGGCCGGCTGCGGACCAGATGCTTGAGGTGTATGGACTGAACCCACGCACAGAGCACACCATTGTGGACAGAAAACGTCTCTATGCTGAATTTGAAGAGATACGAAAGACAGGGATTGGGTGCGATCGTGAAGAATCGATTCGCGGCGGTATCTGCTTTGCGGCCGCAATCCAGCCCAAGGATAAACCTGTCGTGGCGGCTATCAGTATTTCAACACCGTCTATAAGAATGGATAAGGCTCGGGAAACCGAGCTTCAGGCGGCGGTTTTGGAAGCGGCGAAGAAAATCGCCTCAAAGCTATAGGTCCTAGAACGCTAAAAATTGAGGGGTGCTACCAGCCCAAGGTAGCACCCCTCAATTTCACGTCCTCCGAAGCGCCAGGACCTAGTTTTGAAAGAGCGTATCGACGGTCGGAATCTTTTTAGCGATCTCAGAACGTATCGCATCCGCTTCGCGAGCCGCCTCTTCTTCATTCGCCGCGTCCGTCCAGGGAATCTCCATCACAAGGATGCCGATCTTATTTCCCTTTGCATCGAACATGGGCATTTTCATGTTGAAGAATTGGCCGTCGGTGTTGCGCGGGCCGTAGATCTTTCCTTCCTTCACAGCTTCGAAATCGCCTTGCGAAGTGTGAACCCCGATGCGGGTTTCGTTGGCGTTCGCGATGATCACCATTGCCTTTTGTCCTGGCGGCACAGCGTGAAGTCCTATACGGCGGATCGTGGGATGCTGCGTCAGTTCCTGAAGAACGATCTCGACCGCTCGAGGAGCATGGACGGGTTCCTTAATCTCTGTTTTCGGCGAGGGTGCGGGCTGGAGGTTCAGAGGTTCAAGTGTCAGGATCCGTGCAGGAGTGTTGGCAGTTTTCGGTACGGCAACAAAGAGCCGGTTCATCTCGGGAACGAGCTTCGCCGTACGGGCATTCACTCCTGTCGCCACGCTGCCGAGAGAGACGTAGTGATTGAGATCGGACTGAGAGAAGACATCAATGTAGCCATCGCCGGAGGCATAGATGCGGCGCGATACAAGGTCGTAAATTACATCGTCGACTCCGCCGTGAATCTCCAGCTTCTGAACCTCAGCGCCGGTGTTGCTATCCAGTACAACGATCTGATTGCTTCTGCAGCCAAGAAATAGTCTTTGCCGCTGCTCGTCGAGCGCAATCGCAACATTCCCTTTGCAACTCGTAATAGGCCATTCTGCAATCTTCGAGTGTGTATACCGGTTCACGACTACGAGCGAATTCTTCGCTGTGTCGTTCAGATAGAGCCTGGGACGGTATGCATCCAGAGCCATCGCTTCCAGGGTCTCTCCCTCGATCACGATGTCCTGCTTCTTCTGGTTACTGTCAGTATCGATAACGCTCAGATGCGATACTTTCTCTCCTACATCCTTGCCGCCATTGGCCACATACAGCATCTTTTTTGAGATGTCGTATCCGATAGCATCCGCATCCTTAAGTACCGGAACTCGCGCCACCTGTTGATAGCTCTGGCCGTCGAAGACACGGACCGAACCATCAAGACCATCGGTAACATAGAGACGGTCAATATCGCTGCGGTAAAGAATGGCGTGCGGCTTCTGTACTGCGAGTTTATGAATGGCCTCGCCGGACGAAGCGTCAAGCACCAGAACCATTCCGTCTTGTTCGGGTGTTACAAAGAGGCGATTGCGCTTGAGGTCGACTGCAAAATGATCAAAATTGCCCTCTTTTAAAGTGGGCAAGGAGAACGTACCTGCGATCCGCAGGGGCTGGTCCTTCGAGTCCTGTGCCTTCTCCGGATTCACCTGAGAGCCGGCCGAAAGTGTAAGAACAAACCCGGTCAGAGCGGCGCATGCTGCAAACGAGAATTTCATGAGTTCCCTTTTGAAAGAAGAGTGGCGTGGTCCATGACGCGTTGTATGTCATGGACCAGAGCGAATGCGAATTAGTTGTTTGTGCGGTACACGAGAATACCGGCTACATCAACGTCTGTCTTAGGATGTGCGACGAAGAAGAGACCAACCTGAGGGACGAGGATCGAGGTCTTACCGCCGTTTGTTGGAATACGCGTAACCTCTGTGTACGTGTCAGGGGTGTCCTGGTGATAGATGCTCAGTCCCTGCGTTCCGCTAACGTACAGAAGCTTGTGAACCGAATCCCAGTTCATATCATCGTTCTTCTCAATTGTTGGAAGCTGGCTCACAGCCTTACCGTCACGATCAAAAACATAGAGAATGCCAGGAGCCCTGCCGGCGGTAAAGATGCGTTCATTCTGGGAATCGACGATCAACGCCGTGTTGTGCGCCATTCCCGGAGCAGTCCAAGTCGAAATAAGCTTCTTCGCGGCCAGGTCATACACACCAACCTGCTGCTTGTCACGGATGTTGACGTAGAGCCGATTGTGGTCGGTATCGACACCGATGGACTCCACGTTATTGCCGGGGACATCCAGGTCGCCGATCAGTTTGCCCTCATCGACCGAGAAGATCGAGATCTTCGACGTCTCCATCTGCGCTGAGATACCGCCGTTCCCGATGTAATAAAGGCGATTCTTTTTGTCATAGAAGGCTGCATCCGGAGAATCACCAAACTTGGTGGCGGCACCGCTGATCAGGGGAATGTGATTGGTAATCTCAAGCGTCTCGCCCGAGACCAGCGTGAGATCGGAGGCCGCACCATCACAGACCATCAGTTCGTCCTTCTCGGGAGCAAAAGCGATGGAATGCGGAGTCTTGAATCCGGGAATACTCTGCAGATGCTTGCCGGAAGTCAAATCGAAGACTTCGACGGAGTGATGCACTTCGGCGGCCAGGAAGAGATGGTTCCGCTTCAGGTCGACGGTGAAGTGATCGAAATCGCCAACGATATCGGGAAGATAGGTCTGCGATACAAGGGTCAAAGATGCTTTGTTGGCGCCGGCAGCCGGATGAGCTGTGTGTTGCGCGAGTACGGCTGGAGTGAAGGAGGCCAGGAGTAACAGGGCGATACGAATGTTCATGTGCTCTCTTTGTTGAAGTAATGAAGGGTTAGCCGCGGGCATTGTAGAGATCCCCTCGGCCTTTTGTGAGCGACGCCGGCTAATAATTCAAGCGCAGGGCGAACTCGAAGACACGCGGGGTACCGGTACCTACGAGGCCAGAACTATTGACAGGGCTTGTAATCTTTCCAAACGTCGCAGTACCGAACGAAGAGCTTGGATTCGCATACTGTGAGCGATTCAGTAGATTGAATGCCTCCGCCCGGAAGGTCAGAGCATTGCGTTCGGTGAGACGGAAGGCTTTCTCTACCGCGGTATCGTCTTGCCAGAGTGTTGGCCCGGTCGCGATATTGCGACCGAGATTACCCCACTGGCCATTTGCCGGGGCACTGAATGCCGCTGGATTTAACCAGCCGTTAATACCGCCGTTGCCATAGATCGGCTGTCCTGGAACCCGATTTGGACGCTGGCTGGCATTATTTCCATCCGGCAATGCGCTGCTGGCACGGCTGATCTGTACATCGATGGGAAGTCCAGCTCGCCCAATGAGCAGGTTATCGATCGACCATCCTCCTACTGCGAGGTCTGCCCAACGACTGGTGTTCATATAACGCTTGCCTATTCCGAGAGGCAGTTCATAGACAATGCTTGCAGTCAGGGTATGACGGACATCGTTAGAGCTCGATGCATAGTCCGCAGACGGAATCGCTACGTTCTGAGGAGAGTTCGCTTCTCCGGCACCCACGGAGTTGTCGTCGAGCGCATGCGACCACATATAGTTGCCCGACACGAAGATTCCGTTGTGATACCGCCGGGTCATACTGAACTGAAGTGCATGGAAGATGCTCATCCCTGCGTTGATCTTGGTATCGATCGCGCTCGGATACTGTGGGAGCGGGCGCGTGCCGGTCGCTGGATTGATCAGGTTGGTGTAGCTACGCCGGAACAGGTGGGTTCCCTTGACGCCGAGATAGGTTACTGTTGCGGTCGTTTCATGTCCAAGACTCTGCTGGATCGATGCCGTCCACTGGGTGGTATAGCTGATCGGCCGCTTGAGCAGCATGGATCGTGGAGTGGTCGCCAGGCCTGTCGTTGGGATCAGCGCCAGAGCAGACGGATAGGTGTACACCGTGGTGTTCGATGATGTCAGCTTCGTTGAAGGCTCCGTATTGACTGCTGGACTGTCTTCATCTCCGAGCTGCGTTTCACCGTGATAGATGCCAAATCCCGCCCGCAGAACGGTGGAACCTTTCAGGGCATTGGGCGAATAGGCGAGTCCCACGCGAGGATCCAGATTCAGATAGTCCGGGAGGTTGAAGTCGCCTCCGGGAGTGCAATAGCCGCCGCACATGGGAATATCGAATGGAACCGCGTTCCCGCTTTTCTCGTGGAATGGGGCGAAGAAGTTATAACGGAGGCCCATGTTGATCGTGAGCTCCGAGGTCATCTTCCATTGGTCCTGGAAGTAGCCCATATATTGATTCTTGCGGAGTCCCCGGGTCGTAAGAGCTGCCGTGACCAGAATCGAGTCGAGACGTCCATTGAGGAGATTTGTGTAGTCGATCCCCGTGGGAGTTGAGGCTCCCACATAAGTCAGGGTCCCATCGACGGAGTTGCCTTCGTTGATCATGACTCGTCGCAGATCGACACCCATTTTCAGGGTGTGTTGGCCGATGACCTTTGTCAGAGTGTCATTGAGAGAGAAGCTCTGGGGAATCTGCGCTTTGGAGTAGTTCTCGGCCGCCGGGGTAAACCCGGTAATTGAAATGTTGTAGGGAAGGCCGGTGTTCTGTGCCTGGAGGTAGGTATTCCGGTTGAATCCAAACTCAAACTCATTGAGAAGAGTTGGGCTGAAGATATGGAGCTCTTCCAGAACGAAGTTTTGAATCCGTGAATTGACGGTGACGCCCTGGAAGACGTTGAGCGCACTCACCGATGAGCCGTCATCGATGTTATAGCGGCCGTACATGGAATCATGCTCATTGAAACGGTGATCGATGCGCATGACTCCAGAATTTTCCTGACTTGGGGAGGGAACGTTATAGGTCACAAGGGCCGCGTTTGGATCGGACGCCGGCGTCGTGCCGATGGGATAGGCATTGAACCAGGGGGCAAGGGCAGGCTGCGCTGCAAGAACGCGTTGCCGAAATGCCTGAGTAGGCACCGTCGCAATCTGAGGAACGCCGCTCAGCGACTGCCGGAACCCCTCGTAGTTTGCGAAAAAATACGTTCGGCCACGCCAGATTGGACCACCGACATTGCCTCCGAACTGGTTCAAGCGGAAGGTCTGGGGATTCTTTGCCTTGAATGGCCCTTGAGCATCAAAGAAGCTATTCCGTAGATACTCAAAGACGGCTCCATGAAACTGGTTTGTCCCCCGTTTGGAAATAAGGCTAACCTGCGCTCCGGCAGAGCCGCCGGTATCAGCCGTATAGCCTGCAGAATCAACCTTGAACTCAGCCACTGCCTCGGTGGAGAACTGAAGCCGCAGTGCACTCTTCACAGCCTGCCTGTAGATTCCGCTCGCATCCACGCCGTCGAGACGGAAATTGTTGTCATCAATTCCCTGGCCTACAAAATGGATGGACGCCTGCTGTCCGGTTCCGGTATCGATCGCACCTGGCGCCAACAACTCCAACGTTGATATGTTTCTTCCATTGAGCGGAAGACGCGCAATCTGAACAGACTCGACGGTTCCACCCAGGGTTGCATTGTCTTTATCCAGGTTTGCACCACGATCGGCTTCGACCGACACGACCTGGGTTGTCCCCGCGCGAAGAACAGCGTTGATCGTACGCGTGTTTCCCGAGTTGACGTCCAGATCGGCAATCCGAGCGTCGGTAAAGCCATCCATATGGACCACGATCGTGAATCGACCTACGGAAAGCGCAGGAAAGACATACGTGCCTTTGGTACCAGAGACAGCGGTGCGACTGTGTCCCGTTGATTCTTCGGTAAGAACGATCGTCGCGCCCTGAATGACAGCGCCGGACGCATCGGTGACCGTTCCGTTAATCTCTGAACGGTCAATCTGCCCAGAGGCAGACACTAGGAGACTAAGGAGAACTGCAAACAGAGCAAGGATTCGAATTCGCATAGGTGTAGGAGGACGGTTCGTTTAGCTTTAGCGAACTGTGCCTTATATGGCGATTCCAACATCCAAGCCTTAGTTTTTACTTAACAAACCCGATGCTTCACGATGCATTCTTCTCGCATTCACCATCTTTTATTCATGAGAAAGCTTCGCAGGATGCGATACAAACTATTGCAACATCCATGTCAGCGCTTCACTCCAGGCTCTCGATAGAGAGGAAGGCTGAACCTTACCATTGTGAATTGACCTTCCGCGCTGGATGCGGAAATCTCGCCACCGTGCCGTTCGACAACCCATTTCGCAATAGCAAGACCCAACCCGCTTCCCCCATTGACAAGGGCTTTCGCCTCATCCGTGCGGAAGAAGCGCTCAAAGATATGTGGAATCGCTTCGCTCGTTATCCCGATACCTGTGTCAACGACAGCACATTCGACCGAATGTAATGTCTTCGCGGTACGCACGGTAACAGAACCGCTTGGGGTGTATCGAATCGCGTTATCGATCAATGCCGCCACAAGTCGCTTCAGGCTCGCTTCGTGTCCCATCAATAGGATGGGATCGTCCGTCGCGAGTTCAGAGAACAGATGGAGCCCTTTAGAGGACGCAATGCCGTTCATACGATGGCATATCTCCGTGACCAGGGTGGCAAAATCCAGGCGGCAGACGGGCATCTCGACGGCCTCGGCATCAAAACGCGCGAGTTGTAGCATTCCGTCGACAATCTCTTCCATCTCCCGAATCTCGACGAGTACATCTTCGAGCGTTTCTGGAACATCCTCTGTTGATAGATCTCCGCGCAAGGCAATTTCTGCAGCAGCTCTAGCCGTTGCAAGCGGTGTACGCAGGTGATGAGAAGCATCTGCGGTGAATCGCCTTTGTCGGGTCAAGGCTCCCTCCAGGCGTCGTAACAGAGAGTTGAAGACCTCTGCAACATGCTGGACCTCGTCTCCAGTATTGGGTATCGGTAGGTGCTGAGATAAGTCATGCAGACCTATTTGTTCGGCCGTCTCGGCCAATCTCTCCATAGGTCTCAATGCCCTGCCACTGAGCACGTACCCGCCAAAGGAAGAGAGCAGAAGAACCACCGGCACCATCGCCGCCATTCCAATACCCAACCGGCGCAAGAGTCGATAGTTCTCTTCATACTGCGACGCTATCTGGATGACAAGAGAATGCCCTTTGATATCGACCGTTCTGGTGAAGGTAACATAGCGCTGGCCACGAAAGGTCATGGCGCTAAACGCGACTCCAGCGCTGATTGATGGCCACGACATCGTCTCATCGAGCGGATGCAATGGAGCCAGACGCTTGCCCCGATCGAAGATCTGCGTGTATCTCCCTTCGGGCAGGCCCAGCAGAATGTCATCAAACGTTCCGTCGGAGAGAGAATGCAAGGGATCGTTCTGCTCTCGCAAAAGGATTGATAGCCGGTTTGCGCGATTCGCCAGCGTTTTCTCTTTGCCTGTCCGTAATGTCCATGCAAGAAAGAGCCAGACGCTGATTCCGAACACACACAGTGCCGCAAACAGCATGAGGCCATACCAGAACGTAAGGCGGAATCGAATCGACCGCGGATTCATTCTGTGAACGGGGGCCGCGCCGCGTAGCCTACGCCACGCACTGTCGTAATAATTTCAGACTCACCGTTCGCTGTAACCTTCCTGCGCAGGTGATGCAGAATGACATCCATTGAATTGGTGCTCACATCTCCTTGATCCGACCACCCGACCCTCGCAAGTTCATCGCGGGTCATGATTCGTCCATCTTTTTTCATCAGCGCTTCCAGCAAGGCGAACTCGAGCTTCGTAAGACGAATCTCTCTTCCGTTTCTACAGACCTCTCTGGTCGAAGTATTCAGAACCAGGCTATCGACGCGCAACTCTACATCCCTGCAGATGAGACCGCGCCGGCTCACAGCTCTCAGGCGCGCGCAGAGTTCCGTGAAGATAAATGGCTTCGTCAGATAGTCATCCGCTCCGCTGTCAAGACCACGTACGATCGCATCCATCGAATCAAGCGCGGTGAGCATGAGTACGGGCGTCCGGATCTCACGATCACGTAAGGCCTCTAAAACCTCAAATCCGTCCATCGCAGGCAGCATCACGTCAAGAACAATAACGTCGTATGTCATCCGTGTCGCAAATGAAAGTGCGTCCCTGCCATTGGCAACACGTTCAACCTGATGACCTTCTCGACTCAACCCCTTGACGACTTGTTTAGACAGGCGTGGGGCATCTTCTACAAGAAGAATCCGCATAGAAGCAGGCTATGTCATCTTTATTAAAGAGTGGTTATATCCCCGAATGACCCAGAGATGCAGACGATGTCATCCGCATGCGTCTTCACAATGACAAGAAGTTGAAGCTGAAGTCGAACGAAGTGAACATCGGCAAGCTTATACGTCGGCGATCAGACCATCATAGATATATCCGGACCTAAGCACTAGCGACATCTACGTGAAGGCGAAGTGCATACTCTTGAAGCCGTAACCAAGGTGCATTACTGGAGCAGTCCCGTGAAATGCTCTTCTTGTCCATTGAGATCGCTTCCGAAAGGCCAACTTCCCGGTGCTAATCCCTCTCAATGAGTGACTTGGCGATTATGCACTCATTGAGAATCGCCATCGCGCTGGAACTCTGTCGTAGACGTGCCTCTCAGATTCGATGCAATGTGAGCAGGCATCCCGTTGACGCCTTCGGCAATGTGGGGAGCGAGAGTATGCTTGTCTGGATAGTCTCCTTCATTCTGTGGACGGAAAGGAATCGGATCGTCGATGAACAGGCGAGCTAATCGTGTTTCCAAAGCGTACTTCGCCGCCTCAACACCGGCTTCGTCGATCTCTGCCGTGCCATAAACCGCGAATGTAGGTAGCACATCGAGTCCAGGAAAGAAGAGTGTGCCATGGGTAATCGGAAATAAGAGCTGCTCAAGCGGACCGTTGATGCCTCGTAGCCCATAGTCGACCTCGGGGCCCCCTACGGTTACCGAAAGCAGCGCGCGCTTACCTGCCAGAGCCCCGTCACCATAACGATAAGTATTGCCAGCATTCTTGTAGCCATATGCGAACTTAAATGCAAAGACGCGGTCGACCCATCCCTTAAGGATGGCTGGAAAGCCGAACCACCAAATCGGAAACTGGAACACAATAGCGTCCGCCCATTTGAGTTTCTCCTGTTCTGCCGCGATGTCTTTTGCCTGCGTTCCCTCTTCATACGCCTCGCCTGAGGCGGTCATGTATTCCAGAGGTAGCGATCTATCTCGCTCGGGAAAATCGTCGGCATCCGCCACTGCTTTCCAGTTCATGGCGTAAAGATCTGAAACCCGAACTTCATGCCCCTCTTTTTGAAGCACGGCAAGTGCGTGATCTTTCAAATTGGCATTGAATGACTGGGTATTTGGATGAGCGTAAACAAAGAATATCTTCAATTCCTCGTCCTTTCGGTGGTTCTTGCTGAATTCCACCTAGTTGGATGAGTGAAGGCGCTTCTAGCTTCATATTTTTGTTATACTTACAATTTTATCCCATACTTACATTTATGATAGTGCAATGAGAAAACGTTATAACTCTTATGAATTGAGCAGTGGCTGCGGTGTCGAAGCATGTCTTGAGGTAATAGGCGGCAAATGGAAGGGGGTCATTTTGCACCACCTGATGACGAGCAGCGTCCTGCGCTTCAACGAGATTCAGCGTATGAAGCCCAATCTCAGCCCTCGCGTTCTCACGGCCCAATTGCGTGAGCTTGAGCAGGATGGTGTTATCGTCCGGAAGGTTTACCCCGTCGTTCCACCGAAAGTGGAATACTCCCTTTCCAAAGAAGGGGAATCGCTAAAGCCATTGATAAAAGCTATGCAGAAATGGGGAGATGAACATCTGCTACGAACGAATGCGCCGCTCGGTTGACGAGCCAAGTACGCCTGACATTTTGCCCAAACCTGGTCAGTACGCCCACCAATTCTCAATTGACGACTTCAGGCCAAAACCGCAGTATCTCGAAATGCCGCCGGACCTTTGGCAAGAGGCACACTCGCTCCCCGCGTCGACGGGGTTACTCTATCTGACCGCCCAGGAGGCGAGCTCTTCAAGAGTAGCTATGGAGCTCGAAGTTGCTCCCCTCGCAAATGGAGGGCCTAGTGCAACCGCTCGAGAGCTCCCTTCAAACCAGGCAATGAATGAGGAATACTCGGCACCGGGCAGCCTCTGTTGATTGATCCAGTTGTAGTAAGCTCCCATGTCCGCATCGACTAACGATCCCGTCAGATCTGGTTCCGAATGGCTATCGATATTAGACAGTAATTCGTTCATTGGACGCTGCCGTTGTCGGGGCCCGAATCGTACAAGCAGCGTCAGCGGCTGAGCACGGCGTAGTGCCTCACGCGCAGTCCACTGTACAAACGTCGTACTGAAGACCTGCGTGCCGGAGCCTTCCGAAAGCAGCTTCAGCTGAAAGTGATTCAGCACCACGTCTTCCTGACTGTCGAATCCGACGTCGGCTGGTTGCAGAGCCGCCAGGATTGTCCGTAACTCCACGGGTCCCATTCCTGGACGCTTGATCTCCGCTTGCATCTTATTGAGCAGCGCAAGGCGTTTTGGCTCCAATGCCTGATAAGACACGTGCGTAAGCATTGGACCATGTTCGACAACTTGTCCCCCTTCCACATACCAATGCGCATATGGAACCGGATAAGCCTGAGCCCGTGCGGTAACCGCCTTCATGAGTTGCTGTATGCCGTTTTCAGGGTTGATATGGCTGAAGAATGTTCCGTGTTCACGTAGATCGCGAAACAACCGACCATCGTAGGCATCAAGTCCTTGCCCGATGATCGCTATACCAAGCCTTGCAATCACTGGTTGATCAGGGGCTACTGCCGCTTGTAACCGATTACCATATTCCTTCGCCGCTTTACGGAATGCATCCAGCTGGTGCGTCGACCACAGATGAGCAGAAAGCTGCTCAACAAATTGAGCTGGCTGATTCAGCCAATCGAGGTGTTCCAGTTTTATTGAGAGCGACAGATCTCGAAACGACCCAAACCACTCTTGCATCTGCGCCGGTGCAAGCGATCCAAGCATCGCAATCTCTTTGCTGATCCGCTGGCGCTCCACAGGAAACTTATAGTCAAGTTCAATGACCTCAGAAAGCAGATTGGGAAGGAAACTCAGCGGCAACTGTTGCAATGTCCTCAGGTTATTCACTGCAAGCTTTCGTGCCTCCGGTGGATAGGCCCTGAACTGTTCGGGTTTGAGATCGCGAGGAAGCATCGTGTTAGAACAGTTCTTGAATTGGCCGCCCCTGCGCGATCGATGCCTGAAATCCCATGATCGATCCAAGCGTTGGCACCAGATCCGTCGATTGAATCGGATGATCATAGATCACGCCTTCGCGGACTCCAGCACCCAATGCCATCATCCATGTAGTTCGTGACGATGGGTCGCCGGTGCGATGGTGTTGAAAGCCATTTCCTCCCGCTTCCTCATCGGAGTCTCGTCCAAAGTCGGGAAGAATCATCATCGTGGTGTTGCCTGCATATTCAGGATTGCTCTGTACAATCTTCCACAATTCAGCGCAGAGCCGATCCGTCCTTCGAACACTTTCCACATAAAGCGAATACGCACCTGTGTGTGCGACATCAATGTCGTGCATCGTAACCCAAATTAGGCTCGGCGCCTGCTGTTGCATCAGCTGTTGCACAACATAGACTGAAAGCTCGTCGGGGCTCGATAAAGTCTTCGCATGGGATCTGAAGTCGCCGACCGATAGCTTCAATATGGTCTCCATCTGATGGAACTCAAATTCACCACCTTCGAGTTGTGGCGCAAACAGTGGAGTTTCATAGTTATCTCGAAGCAGATGTTCGTAATCGATTGTTCCTCCTGACATTGCTGCTAACAGCAGATGTTTCGGGAGGATCACCTGTGCGCCCCAGCCAGGTCCGTATCGCCGGGACTCGCTTTCACCGATACGGCTAAACCCATTGCTGGGCGCAACAACCCATGCATCCGTCGGTGGACGCTTGAGGTCTTTTCGAAAATACTCAAAAACCGTTGGATGCTGTGGCGGCAAGGACGAGAAGTTATTTAACGTCTCATAGACACCTGTAGCAAGGCTTGCGGTCGCAACGTAGTGCCCAAGAATTCCGCGGTTCACCACTTGGGTAAAGAAACTGGCTTGGGGAATCAGTTCCTTAAGCATATAAGGAATGTTCTCCTGCCCCGCAGGCGCAAACGTCTCCTGATCGCGGGCTCCACCGCCAAAGGTGACAACAATCACCTTTCTCGTCCTCGCGGGTCCTGCATAGAGAAATGGACTAGCTCCACCAAGAACCATACCCGCGGCAGAGCGAAGAAAGTCACGACGGCTGCAACTGAGACCGTACGTCGCCTCACGCAGACAATTCGAGGATGCGTCGCCAATGGATGGTTCTTTCACGATCATCCCTTACTACTCCGCAGAAGCGGTCGTCGAGGACACCACTGCATTCCTTACGCATGTGAGCCAGATGGGCCCGCCGCCTCCGGTAGATGCCCTGCCAGAGTGCAATCCTCTGTTCGATATGAATATAGTCCAGCCGAACAAAAATACGCATCAGGCAAGTTAGGAGTCAACGCGAGTTCGCTCCCTATTTCATGACAGAACTTCGCATCGTCACGAACCTGCGATCCAGACTGCCTCCTGACTCTCAAGCGGCAGCTAGCGAAGGCACCGTGTAATCTACACGGTGCCTTCATCAGCTTAGTAGTAAAGCTTCAAAGCGAACTGGATCTGCCTCGGATCAAATGGAGCATCGCGCGTCGATCCGATCTCTCCAAATGTAGAGCTTAAGAAGTTGCCCGAGTTTCCAATCGCAACGACGCCGTTGCCTCCGAAGTTCGGAGAATTGAAGTTCGGGTGGTTGAGGATATTGAAGAACTCTGCCCGGAACTGAAGTGAAATGGCCTCACGGATCGGGAAGTTCTTGAAGGCGGAAAAATCGAACCGATGGAAGCCGGGTCCATGTGTGCTCGTCGAGCCCGGGCCGCCAAGAATGAGGTTACTGTTCGCTGGAAGCTGCACACAGCCAGAAGGGGCAGGTGGATTCGATCCTAATACACAAGGCTGATTGAACGCCGCAGGGTTACCAAACCAGGCGAGCGCGCCTTTCGAATCCCGATGCAGTCCAAGCTTCTGGTCCTGTCCGGCAACCTGCAGCACTCTGCAGCTTGTGCCGGAGGTTGTCGCGGACGGGCACGTCAACGTGATAGGTTGTCCGCCTTGAAGCGTAGCTATGCCGTTGACCGCCCAACCGCCAAGCACAGCGTTTGTCATTTTTCCAGAATTAGTAAGGAGCATTTTTCCCTTACCAAATGGCAACTCATAGCTGCCACTCAGGTGGACGACCTGTCGTATATCAAATGCTGCCTGTCCCCAGTCGAAGTGCGGTCCGAACCCCGGAACCCAGGGTGCACGGTATCCGCTGACACTACCACCATTCAACAAGTCACCGGCGTCGGAAAGAGTCTTTGCAAAGGTATATGTAACCAGGAAGCCCACACCATTTGCGGATTGCCTCTCCAACTTTGTCTGAAGGCCGTTATAAACACTCCGGCCGATCGTACGTTGATAACTTCCACCTTCGGCGAAGTCTGGGAATGGCCGATAGGGCGTTGTGCTGATGTTTGCAGGCAATATCTGGGAGACTCTGTTGTTACCAATACCAGCTTGCAGTGAGCTTCCGTCCGTGAGGACATAAGCAGCTTGTGCCGATATGTTATGCGTAATGGCGTACTGCAGGGTGAGGTTTGCGCTCAACGTGCGGGGCGTCTTGTAGTTGAACTGTAGGCCCTGCAGACCAAGCCCCTTTCCGTTCACCGCCAGAGGAGTGAACTGAGCACAGGTGAGACCCGATCCAATCGTCGCACTTCCTCCCGGCCCGGCGGTCGCACATGTGCCGTAAGGATTCGACCCAGAGCTGAATGCAGCTGAATCGGTTGTGCCGGTGAATGTAAAGCTGTAGATGAAGGGGTAGTTCAATCCAATGTTAGGACCATAGCCCTGATTCTCAAAAGAATTGAAGAACAAGCCCGCCCCACCACGAACTACAAACTTCGGCGATGCCTGATAGGCAAATCCAAACCGTGGAGCGATGTTGCTCTTCTGAGTCTGTAATAGACCTTGCCCGTATTTGTCCGTCACTTGAAGCGCAATGCCGTCTTGCTGAAGCAGAGCCTGGAAGGTTGTAGAGAGCRCTCGGTTGGCCTTTCCGCTAGCCGGTATCAGAAATGTCGGAGCGTTAAACGGTGGCCCATTCTGGATGAAGTTCGCCTGAGCACCGTTCGCCTCAGAGATTGGGCTGAAATAATCCCAGCGCAGGCCAAGATTCAACGTCAATTGAGAATTGACCTTCCAGTCATCCTGAAAGTAGACCGCAAGATAATGCCTGAGGTCGTAGGTCTTGCTGATATTGGTCGCTAGAACCTGATTCGCACCACCAACATAACTAATGCCATTTGGAACAGTGGTTGCAATCGGGGTCAGCAGCATCTGCGCACGGCCGGTTTGATCTCCGGCCTGTCCTGGAACACCTGCATAATTCCCATTGAAATCAAATTCACCACGCGGAAATGGAGGTTGCAAGGTATTGAAGTGAATCTTCTGGAACTCAACGCCTGCCTTCAGGCTATGCGCCCCATGAATCTTCGTGAAATCATCCGTCAACTGAAGGGTCTGGCTGACCTCGTCCGACGGTAGATAGTTGTTGCTGCCCAGATTCTGTAAACCGCTGATCACCATCTGGGGCAAACCACCGTTCAGGGCTACCTGGGGAATTCCCTGGAATCCGTATTGCGCTGGGATTCCCATGTTATTTCCTTGTGGACCATAACGCGTCGTATGCAGATGGTTGAAACCGACCCGGCCTACATTGACGGTGCTTGGAGAAAACACATGAGTCCAGGCCGCGACGGACTGATTGGATTTTGCATTCTGAAGGCCTTGCGCGAAGCTTCCGCCATCAGCAATACCGCCGAAGATTGCAGGGAGGAACTGCGGGTCATCCAGGTAGCTGAAGCGCACGAACATCTGATTCTTGTCGCTCATAGCGTAGTCACCGCGCACATCAAAGGCGTTGCTGTGCTCATACAGCTTGGGGCTTGTTGTGAAATTCGTAGTAAACGAGCTGGTTGTCGGCGCGGGGTACAGTTGCAGAATTTTTACCGCATTGGAATCAATACGATTTGCGGGCAAGTGATTCAAGTTGCAGCCGCTAACCGTAAAACTCGTTGTTCCTGGTCCACACGTACCAAATGGATCGCGTGCAAAGCCAGTCTGTGTAGCCCTAATACCGGACACTGGGTCCACGGCCCCCGCAGTGACCGCTCGTGTCGTCGCTGGATCGAGAACCGTTCCAAAAGGAATAGATCGACCAAGCGCATCAGTATGGGGTGTGCCATTTTGACCAGTAATGAGATCGGAAAGATCTGTGAAATTGCTGTTACGCTCAGTGAGTGTTGGCACTGTACCAGGCAACACCGTGCCTTGGACACGACGGAATCCCTGATAATCGCCGAAATAGAACAGCTTGTTCTTGATTACAGGGCCGCCAATAGAAGCTCCAAACTGGTTCCAGCGCAGCTTTCCCTTCTGAACACGGTTGTAATTCTCAAACCAGTCAGCTGCATCCAGCTTGTCGTTCCGAAAGAACTCCCAAACTGCGCCATGGATGCTGTTGGTTCCGGATTTGATCGTCGCATTCAGCACTGCTCCTGCGGAGCGCCCCTGTTCAGCGCTGAACTGAGCTGTCTGAACCTTGAACTCCTGGATCGCGTCCAGGGGGGGAAGAATGACGAAATTCGTGCCGTTCAGAAAATCAACCGCATTTGAGTTGTTATCGATGCCGTCGAGCAGGTAGTTGTTCTGCGCCGGGCGCAAGCCGTTTGCAGAAAACGCACCCGATGCCGCATTGCCACGCGTATCAGCCTGCGGCGTGTTAACTCCGGCGGACAGCTGAGCCAGGAACGTGAAATTGCGGCCATTCAATGGCAGATTGTTCAGTGTCGCACTATTAATAACCTGACCGACCGATGCCTCCGTCGTCTGTAGCTGCGGTGGAATTCCAGTGACGGTGACAGTTTCTGTAGCAGAGCCAAGTTGTAGCTGAATGTTAACCTGCAGGCGCTCTTGCACATTCACCTGCAGGTTTTCCTGTGTTGTTGACGAAAATCCTTGTGATGAGGCCGTAATGGAATAGTGGCCGATCCTGACTGGTGAAAAAGTGTACTGCCCACTGGTACTCGCTACAGTTTCCAGAGTTAAGCCAATATCAATATTCCGAAGGATAACGTGTGCATTAGGGATAACAGCGCCGGATGGATCCGAGACGATGCCGGTGATCGAACCTTGGTCCACTTGCGCGCCTGCGCCTCGGCTCAGAAATATCAGGAAGCATACACACGCAAAGAAGCTCAGCCTGACAAGACTTATACGTCCAAACATACTTATCCTAGCGTTCATCCCATAACCTCCGAAAATGATAGTTACCACTGCCCGAAGTTCTCTAAGCACCATGTATGAGCCATAGCCGCCGAAGGACATATCGATCGTCACATTACCGGTAAAGCCAACCGTGGTGGGGATGGGACCCCTTGCCATCCTCCGCCAAGGACTGAAGACAGGACTGCGAGACGCTGACGGCTGATACCAAATCGGGTGCTAGTCGTCGTGACAATTACGTCGGACGACAACAACGGATGCATCCTGCAACGCTCTTTCGGTACCACCGGCTAATTCGTTGGGTGTTCGCAGCGAATCGGCCGGACAACAATACAACGATGGGATTCCGGAAGGCCAGAACTTTCTCCGAGAGCGTCCGCATCAACGCACGGTCGTCGTTCACGGCTTCCCCATTCGAAATACTTTCCCGTCCTATCGGCCGGCCGGCTTGTTGCCGCCGAGTTGAGCCTGGACGTTCCTGGGCACAACTGACCAAGCAGACGGATTCGCCATCTGAAGAGAGATTCTTAGTTGTCTAGGGATTTATGGCTCCGCGGGTAGGACTCGAACCTACAACCCTTCGGTTAGCAGCTAGATTCCCAGCCACGGCAGGCTTTGTCGCTATTGCCTTACCTTACTCAAGAGAAGCCACTTATATGTGGCATGACGACCCGCTCAACTGTACCCAATTGTTCAGTTTTGCCCACCTTTTTGAAGCCATCTGGATACAAAAATGGGTACAGTCCCAAATGTGGCATGGGCGAAAAGCTCCCGCAGCTTTTCGCCACGTTTAGGCAATCTGTGGCCCGGACAAGAGTTTCCGTTTGGACGCAACACCCTCCATCGGGGCCTGGATGTCTTCCAAACCCCCAAAGTAATGCAACCCAGGACGGTTGTCAGGAGGCATTCCTTAGTCCGCCCGAAATTTCGGAGAGAAGAGCGCCAAAATCAATCTTGGGGGCAATCGTCACGGCTAGTACTTGACTTCCCCGCAGTGGACCCTGGTCACGAATAGCTTTACATGCGATTTTTGTGACTGCTAGGGTGAGTCGGTTTCGAACTAGTGCGCGTTATGAAACTATAGCCCTCAATAGGGAGCGAGAGATGGATCGACGGCAATTTCTGGCGAGCGCTGCTTCTCTAGGAATCATTGGCGTGTGGGCGACGCGATTGGCTGCCGCGCCGTCGCGAGTCGTATGGCGGGAGGACCGTGCGTCTTTTCCCCAAGGAGTCGCATCTGGCGATCCGGACGATCACAGCGTAGTCTTGTGGACTCGACGGCCATTCGACCAGGGCGAGCGGCATGCACTGACGGTGGAAGTGGCGCGAGATGCGGATTTCCGCAGCGTCGTTGCCAGGGCGCGCACGCCGGTACTAGCGGCGGCCGACTGGACGTGCCGTGCGCTGGTTGGCGGCCTTTTGCCGGCGACGACCTATTGGTACCGCTTCACTGACGACAGTGGTGCCGGCAGCCGGGTCGGGCGTACGATCACCGCCCCGCGCGCCAGCGACCCGCGCCCCGTCCGCTTCGCCTTCGTGTCGTGCAACAGCGTCAACGAAGGCGCGCAGAACGCTTTTCGCCGGATGATCTGGGAGGACGAGCGCGCACCCGCCGACCGCAAGCTGGGCTTCGTCCTCCATCTGGGCGACTTCATCTACGAAGTCGTCGAATATCCGGACGAGGTGTCGCACCGCTATTCGCGCACGGTCTATGATCTTGGCCGCATTCCTGACGACCGCAAAGTGGGTAATTTCCATGTGCCGACCAACCTTGCCGGCTACCGTCATGTCTATCGCGCACATATTGACGATCCCGACATCCAGGACGCCCGCGCGCATTTTCCGTTCGTCTGCATCGGCGACAATCACGAATTCTCGTGGCAAGGCTGGCAAAGCTTCATTAAATACGGCGGCAAGATCGAGCCCGCGCAGCCGCTGCGAGTCGCCGCCAATCAGGCGTGGTGGGAATATATCCCGTCGCGCGTCCGCAAGGCCTCAGGCCCCGGGCTCGACCAGTTCAACCCGCCGGTAGTGGCGAGCGCGCCGATCGGCACGTTCGACGATCATGGGTTCGGCACCGAGGCTAACAATAGCACCGCCGTCGGCAGCATGACCGCCTATCGCGCGTTGCGCTACGGGAAGCACGTCGATCTGATCCTCACCGACTTCCATAGCTACACGATGCAGAATCCCGGGGATCGGCCCGAAACGGACGTGTTCGATTTCGGCTTTCCGGTGGTTCCGCAGGAGTTGATGGAGATCATCGATGCGGGCAAGGACTATGCTGGCGGCAATCCCCCCGCGACGATCACCATCGGCGACAAGAGAGCGCCCAATTTCCGCAAAGACGAGCCCGCCTACACCATGCTCGGCCCCAAGCAGAAAGCGTGGCTCAAGGAGCGGCTGACGCGGTCGACCGCGACCTGGAAGATCTGGGGCGCGACCAACGGCACGCTCGACATGCGGACCGATCCGCAGAATCTTCCCGCTGGGCTGGTGAAGGACAAGTGGCCGGGCAAGGATTTCGGCACCTTCGGCGGCGGCGATTTCAGCGGGGCATTCAGCGAACGTGCCGAAATCTATGACACCGTCCGCGACCACAAGCTGGCGGGGTTCGTCACCATCTCCGGCGACCGCCACAGCTTCTGGGCCGGCTATGCCGCTCCCAAATTGCCGCCAGCCCGATTCGACCCGGTCGGGCTGAGCTTCATCACCGGTTCGATCTCTGCCCCCGGTCTCGCCGAAGCGGCCGAATACATGAAGGACTTCCCGCTGCTTCCACTGTTCGTGCGCAAGGCGCCGGGTGCCGTGCCCGAAGCGACAATCAACCTGACGATCAAGCGCGGCGTGCGCGCTGCGCTCGAATATGCGGCGAGCGGTGACATAGCGAAGGCGCGGGCGGCGACCAATCCCGACGTCGCGCCGCACCTGGAATTCGTCGACATGGCCGGGCACGGCTATGCAGTGGTCAGTGCCGGTCCTAACGTGATCGACACCGAATTCATCTGCATCGTCCGACCGATTGCGCGCGCAGCAACCCCGGACGGCGGTCCGCTACGTTACCGTGTATCGCATCGGGCGAAGCTGTGGCAGCCAGGCACGCCGCCGAAGCTGGAGCAGCGGATGCTCGAAGGGGATGCAAAGCTCTCAGTTTGATGACTTGCCCTTGCATACTCAGCGTTTTACTACAGAGGAGATTGAAGAAAGAACTCGCCCGGATCCTAAAACTAGTTGACCCTTTTCCGGAGTACGAAATACGTCAGCGAGAAAGTTCGGAATTGCGGCATCAATATCCCATTTGAGTAACGCATGAGTTGTAGTCTTTGACAGCAGTGACGAGGTCTGCACCGAAGGCGATGCCATTTGCAATCTGTCCCACGCCTGGAAGCGACTTCGCAATTGTCTTTGCTAGTCCGATCTCTGTTCCCGGTAGTGCGTAGCTGGAAGCGGCTCTAACGGCGGTGGTCTGTAGGCCAACAAAAGATGCGGTTAGACCCACCATACCAGTCCGAGAGCTATCCGCAGATAACGCACTGTGTGCAATGGAAGCGACCCCTAATCCCGTCTGAAAGAGCAACCCTACGGTCCCTCCGCCAGGAACAAAAAAGCCGACGGCATCAAGAGTGAGAGATGTGACGTTGTTGACCAATGCCTGAGATCGTCGCGACTCGACGGGCTGAGGTTCTATTTATCCAGGTACTGCGGGCGTATATCGCGTCGGAACCGGGACGCAACCAGGAGTGGCTTCGAGCGGTCTTCGATCCTCAAATCAGCGCTGCTCTGACTGCCTTTCACGATCGTGTGGCTGCCCCTATCGGTTTTCCCATTCGGTTACCTCGCTTGTCGTGCAACCGGTTGAATGGGAACATGTCACTATGCGGCAAGTGAGAGCGAACCTATGGGCTTTCTAGCTTGGCTGGTTCTTGGAGCCTATTTCGCCCTGATGATCATTGTTGGTTATTGGGCCCGCAAAAAAGTTAAGAATGCCAGCGATTTTTTCACGGCCGGCGGCTCGATGCCGTGGTGGCTCTCCGGAATCTCGCACCACATGTCCGGGTACAGCTCGGCGGTCTTTGTTGGCTACGCTGCGCTGGCCTATACCTCTGGCATCACCGTTTACTTCTGGTGGGCTTCATCTATTGCGCTCTCCTTGCTGCTGGGAATGGGAATCTTTCCGGCGAAGTGGGCTCGCATGAGGCAGCGTCTCAACGTTATCTCGCCCCTTGAATATCTGAAGATTCGCTACAACCTGCCGGCCCAGCAACTGCTTGGATGGAGCGGCGCATTCCTGAAAGTCTTTGACGTCGGCGCCAAGTGGAGTGCATCAGCAATCCTTCTGCACGTGTTCGCCGGCGTACCTTTTCTCTGGGGAGTCCTGCTGACCGGCGGTGTCACAGTGGTGTACTCCGTAATGGGAGGCCTCTGGGCTGACGCGCTTACCGACCTGAGTCAATTCGTGATTCAACTGGTCGCAGGCATCTCCATGCTGGTGGCAGTGATGATCAGGCTGGGCGGCGTGAGCTCGCTTTGGCGCATGTGGAAGCTGTTGCCACCGGACCATGTGAAGCCGTTTCACGGCGAGTATACGGTCGTCTTCGCAGCAACATATTTCTTTGTAAACATGCTCTCCTACAATGGTGGAACCTGGAGCCTGGCGCAGCGATTCCTTGCTTCAGCGACGCCGGCTGATGCTCGACGGTCGGCGATGCTTTCAGCGTTTCTTTACCTGGTATGGCCGCCGGTTTTGTTCTTTCCCATGTGGGCAGCGCCGCTCATCTTTCCGCACCTGCAGGATCCTTCGGAATCCTACGGGCTGCTTACCCAAACGCTGCTTCCCTCTGGGCTGATTGGATTGGTGCTTGCCGGTCTATTTGCGCATACCATGGCTATGACGTCATCCGATGCAAATGCAGTGTCAGCCGTAATCGTTCGAGATATCATTCCCGTTCTCCGAGGCAAACGAGCAAAGTTGCAGGACTCTCCGCAGCTTTTGCTGGGTCGCATTGTGACCTTCTCGTTCCTCTTACTCAGCATGGTGCTCGCCTTGTTTGCCTCTCATTTTGGCGGTGTAGTCGGTATTGTCATTCTTTGGTATGGTGCCTTGAGTGGACCGATTGCAATCCCGATTCTCCTCGGCCTATTGCTTCCCTTCCGCCGAAGCGGATCTGCCGCGGCAATCGGATGCTGGATTGCTGGTGCCGTGACATTCGGTGCTTTGAAAATGTTTCCACCGCAGAACTGGCTCTCCCTAAGTCCACGCTTCGCGAATGCCTTCACTGTGGGAGCGCCAATGTTTGCCGCGCTGCTCACCTACCTTGCGCTCGGTTTTATAGCGCCTGAACGACGCGAAGACTCTAACAATTTGCTGATGACCCTCGACTCCGATGTCGAGGAAACCGTCCTGCCACTTCGATAGCCCACTTCGATAACCCGGGAACCTTGCTTTCGTGAATACAACTACACTGAGGAACTTGATGGATATTCGCGTTACCAACACGCGCACAGAGATGGGCCGGCAGGCGGCGGCCGACATTGCAGCCGCGATTCGCGACGGGCTTCAAAAGAAGTCTCATCTTCGCATCGTTCTGGCAGCCGCTCCCAGCCAGAGCGAGATGTTGTCTGCATTAATCGCCGAACCAGGTATCGACTGGCACCGCATCACAGCCTTCCATATGGACGAGTACATCGGGCTGCCCTCCAATGCTCCTCAGCGGTTTGCCAACTGGTTGCGCGAAGCCTTTTTCAACCACGTTCCTTTGGCCGCCTGCCATCTGATTGAGCCTGGAGACGACGCAGAGGCAGCCTGCCATGAATACGCACGTAAGCTGGCCGAAGCCCCCGTCGATTTTGTTCTCCTCGGAGTCGGGACAAATGGACACCTTGCGTTTAATGACCCTCCTGCAGATCTAGAGGATCCACTTGCAGTGAAGGTGGTGGAGCTGGACGAAGTCTGCCGGCAACAGCAAGTGGACGACGCTTGCTTTGCAACGCTCGATGAAGTACCCCGCACAGCGGTCTCGCTGACGGTGCCAACGCTGCTAAGTGGACAGAGGCTCTTCTGTTGCGTTCCGGGATCGAATAAAAGCGCGGCTGTTCAGGCTATGGTTGAATATCCCATCAGTGGTGAATGCCCAGCGACTGCGCTGCGAACGCATCCGCGCTGCGCTGTATATCTCGATCGCGATTCAAGTGCCCGGCTTGATCGATAAACTTCGTGGGAGAAGACGCTTTGAGCGGAACACCTATCCTCGGCCGTGATCCCGGCACCGGTCAATGCATCCGAGTGCTGATAGAAGATGGAACAATTGCTTCCATTGAAGAGTGTGAGCAGACCACTGACCTCTGGATTTCCGCAGGCTTGATTGATCTGCAGGTAAATGGCTATGCAGGTTTCGATGTCAATGGCGAAGATGTCATTCCAAACACTGTTATCGACCTGGTACAAGCGATGCTTGCTACGGGCGTCACCTGTTTTGCGCCAACTATCATTACTGCGCCTGAAGCCACGATTCTTCGCAATCTACGCGCAATCGCGGACGCACGCAAACGTGATTCGCGTTCCGCCGCGTGCATACCGTTTATTCATGTCGAAGGTCCCCATATCTCGCCGGTCGACGGATATAGAGGCGCACACTCCAGGGAGTTTGTTCGTCCTCCATCACTCGCTGAGTTCGAGCGCTGGCAGGCGGCAAGCGGAGGGCTCGTTGGGCTCGTCACTCTTTCACCGCATTTTGACCGGTCAGATGAGTACATCTCCGCACTCGTTTCACGAGGGGTCCACGTAGCAATTGGCCATACCCATGCCTCCCCTGAGCAGATTCAGAACGCTGTCGATGCCGGTGCGCGCCTGTCGACGCATCTGGGAAATGGGATCCCCCAGCAAATTGCACGGCATCCGAATCCTATCTGGAGCCAGCTTGCGGACGATCGACTTTCTGCGTCCTTCATTGCCGATAGCCATCATTTGCCCGCCGAAACGCTCAAAGCAATGGTGCACGCAAAAGGTTTGGAGCGGTCCTTGCTTGTCTCTGACACCGTGGCCCTTGCCGGCATGCCCCCAGGAATCTACACAGCGCCCATAGGTGGCCGCGTGGAGCTCAGTCCCAGTGGACGGCTCTCAATGGAAGGAACAACGACTCTGGCAGGCGCTGCAATCCCGCTTGTCCACTGTATTGGCAAGGCTGTCCGAATGACGGGCCGTTCACTTTCCGAAGTGCTCTCCATGGCTACCGCGAATCCCGGACGCTTTGCCTGTGGACGAGGACTGCTCCAGGAAGGAGTACGTGCGGACCTCATTTGTTTCCGCTGGACAGGTGAAATTGCTATCCATGATGTATGGCTGGCAGGCGAACTGGTGCATCAGGAATCGGCCTGACCGCATTTCTGAATGCGATACCCAAGCTAAACCGTGGAGTACTTTTTGCAGAGCCGCTGGATCTCTGCAATCTGTGCAGGCCCTCCGGTAAGACTCTTCTCTTCCCCCTCATACGACACGCTCTTTTCGCGGCGATCGCTATGCAACGTGGATTCACTCTAGCGACACGAAACACGTCCCCCTTCAAAGCCGCAGGCATTCCATTAATCCATCCGTGGACGTTCTAGGATTCATAGAACCCATCTGGTGCAGCAACATGTTCTCTAAAGCGGCGCACTTTTCAAGTACGCTGTTGGGAATGAACATTCAACTGATCCTCTCCGCAATCGATGACCAGATCAGCAAGCTCGAACAGGCACGCGCCATGCTTACCTCAGTCAAGGCGCCGACCGGCAGAACGCCCTCTCCTAAGCAACAGCGAAAAAACGTATCGTGAGTCCAGAGGCCCGTGCCAAAATTGCCGCGGCCCAAAAGAAACGTTGGGCGGCAGCGAAAAGGGCAACCTAAATTTTCACTTATCAACGTTCTCTTTCATATCCAAAAGCCGCTATTATTCCGGACATGCGTTCACTCCTGACCATCGTCCTCCTTGCGTCCCTCTCGGCCTCCGCGCAAACCAAATCGCAGTCGAAGGTCGCCGAACGCCCCTACATGGGCTGGAGCAGCTGGTCCTTCCTCCGCGGCAGAGTCTCCGAAGAAACCGTGAAGGCCCAGGTCGACGCGCTTTTAGCCGCCAAGCTCCCCGACTACGGCTATCGCTATATCAATCTCGACGCCGGATGGGCCGAGGGCTACGACGAGCACGGCATCCCCAAAACTAACCTCACCAAGTTCCCCTCAGGGATGGACGGCTTCGGCCAGTACCTCCACGGCAAGAGCCTGCTGTTCGGCATTTATATGAACCCAGGCATCGACCCCAAGCTCTACGACGCCAACCCCTCCATCGAAGGCACTACCGCACACATCAAAGACATCACCATCACCACGCTCCCCGGCAGCACGCACAAGGGCTCTTACAAGATCGACTTCACCAAGCCCGGCGCGCGCGCTTACATCTTCTCCATGCTTCGCCAGTTCGCCCGCTGGAAGGTCGACTTCATCAAGCTCGACTTCGTCGGTCCCGGCGGCGGCAACCTTCCCGCCGACAACCGCGAAGAGCTCCGCGTCTGGCACGCTGCCATCCTCGCCACCCATCGCCCCATCTGGCTTGAGCTCTCTAACTGGATGTCCATCGACCAGGCCCCTCTCTGGCAAGCCACCTCCAACGGCTGGCGCATCGAGAACGACGTCGAGTGCTACCCCTGCGGCCGCTCCACCGATCCCGCTATCAAAGGAAACCTCACCACCTGGGCGAAGGTCTCCGAGCGCTTCGCAGACGTCCGCCCCTGGATCGCCTACGCAAAGCCCGGCGGCTGGAATGACCTCGACTCCCTTGAGATCGGCAACGGTGATAAGGACGGCATCACCCCCGCCGAACGCCAGACCATGTTCACCCTCTGGTCCATGTCCTGCGCCCCGCTCTACCTCGGCACCGACCTCACTCACATGGACCCTGCCGACCTCGCCATTATCACCAACAAAAAACTCATCGCCATCAATCAGGCAGGCGTCCCCGCCTCCCCGCTAGACATCCAGCAACTCCACAACAAGCCGCAGGAGGTCTGGTTCACAAAGAACCGCGACGGCTCCTTCAACCTCGCCCTTTTCAACCTCGGCTCCGAATCCGCCCCTATCAAGTTCGAATGGCGCGAGCTCGACGCCCTCCGCGACACCCACTTCACCGAGCACCCGCCCAAACTCACCGACCTCGTCACCAACCAGGACATTCCCACCCCGCCCAGCGAGATCAATTTCATCCTCGACTCGCACGCCTCCAGAGTGTTCCGCCTCACCTCCTCGCGATAACCAATGCGCTGGAGCATTTCTCCTGTAGGTGTAGTGTAGGGATTCGTTATCTATGGGCGTTTTCCATAATGAAAACGCCGCTGCACTCCACTTCCGGGCTACCCAGCAACAGGAGAAATGCTCTAGTAGGCAATCCCTCATTCGAAGTGCCAATCGAACGCGGAATTCGGCTGTGAAACCGGGATCACACCTTTACCGCCGCCTGAGACATTACTTATTCTTTCTAGCGGCTGCCCACCGCTTTTTCTGTGCCGCTGCAATCCTTGCTCGCGCTTCTGGGCTCAAAACTCGCGCCTTGGCTGTTTTAGAGTTCGCAATCTTCTTAGGCCTTCCCGGACCACGTTTGCTAGCCGGTATTGCTTGTACCTCGGTAAGCATGGCACGAACTTGCTGAAGTTTGCTGATTTGGTCATCGATAGCGGAAAGAATCAAGTCGAGGTTCATCCTTACAGCGTACGCGAACGTAACTTCATCAGGTAACGTTCCTTCTTCCGCATTTGCGACAAATATCCGATCCGTCGACCACCCATCCAGTTCCTCCTCGGCGGAGCCAGAGCGATGAGGTCACTCCAGTCCGTTTATGAGACCTGCTATCCCGGCCGGTCAGTTCCATACGCGTGGTCGATTGGAACATTGATCGTGGCTCGAAGCTCCGATCTATCATAGATTTCCTGGGAGACATGAATGCAGATATTCTCATTCTTCAGGAAGTGGACATCCACAAGGCTCACGAACCAGCCCTCCCTTCCACGGGCAAGCCACTCTCTCACGATTCCGTCAGAGCGCTTCTGATCATTTTCCGATCTCATACGAAATCCCGTGGCCGCTGAAGTCTTACCGCCTAACAGTTGAGCTCACATCCGTAGCGGACTAGGCTAATCCTTTCATCGATGAGGGCGTTTATTTAGAAAGAGAACTTCGCCTTGAAGACGATGTTGCGAGGATCGAGCGCAGAGGTAATCTTTCCGAATGTCGCAGCACCAACCGTTGTCCCGAGCCCGTTGAATGCCGGATGGTTGAAGAGATTGAAAAACTCTCCCTCGAACTTCGCTGTCACAGGCGTATCGCCGATGAGCCGGAAGGTTGCTTTCTTGGAAAGGTTGAACTGCGTGCTATTCAAACCGGGCTGGCGAATCGTATTGAGTCCCAGGTTACCGAAGGTCCCTGGTGCCGGCTGGGTGAAGTTGGTCGTTGAAAAGTAGTTATTGATGTTGCCGTGCTGATAGGTGACCGGTCCTGTTACGTTGGGTCTCTGTCCCGTATTTCCAACTCCCGCGCGATCCGCAGAGATTGTTAGAGTGACGGGCGTTCCTCCTTGGAACGTGGATACGCCGCTAACCTCCCAACCGCCAAGAGCATAGGCAGCAAGGCTGCGGCCGCCCCGGAAGAACGGCAGGTCATACACATAGTTGATCGTGAAGCTCTGGGGCCTATCGTAGGCCGTAGGGCCTTTCTCGTTCACGAACTGGTTTTGTCCGACCTGTGAACCCAACGACCGTGAGTATGTGTACGCCGCTTCGAATAGAAATCCATTTTTGAAGCGGCGGCGGGCATCCATCTGGAGCGAGTTATAACTGGCCGAAGCAGAGCGTACATCGTAGTTGATCGCTGCATAACCTTTGTATGGCCGAACGGTGTTGACGTTGACGGCACCTACTGCAACCGCGGCGTTCGGTTGAGCCTGGTTGATATTGGGCGTTTGATCCAGATGACGCGCAGTATTGCCCACGTAGCTTACGGAGAGAACGATCGAACCAGGAAGTTGCTTTTCGATTGTCAGGGAGTATTGCGTAACTGTTGGATAGAGCTTGCGAGTATCAAACGCAGCCAGCGTGGGAGGAAATAGGGTCTGCGCACCGGAAGCAAATCCCGTAAGCGTTGTGTTGTAGATCGTGGCGGACTGCGCGAACGGAGGATTCGCGCTCAGATTTTCATGATTGTCGTTGTCCCAGTGATAGAACAGACCGTAACCGCCCCGGATCGAAGTTGTGGAAGAACCGAAGGGCGACCAGGCAAAGCCGATACGCGGACCGATGTTGTTCCGCGCGCCCGTGAGGGAGCGAGGAAGATCGAGCCCCTTCTTATTCGCGGGAGTGATGATTCCATTGAGGGGATCGCCGGTGTTTGCGACCAATGCTCCCGCTGCAGTAACGGTTGGTGCGTTCGCCGCGGAATAGAGACTGGGCACGAAACCGGAGATGTGGTCGTACTTGTCGTAGCCGTTAGGCGCGCCCTGGAAAATCGTATCGCGTACTCCCAGATTGAGCGTCAGATTGCGAGTGACCTTCCAGTCATCCTGCAAATAAGCCTCATACATATTCGAGAAGAGATATACGTTGGGTACATTGCTCTGCTCGACATAACTGAAGGCGTGGCCGGTAAGGAAATCTGCCAGAGCATTGCCGGTGGCAGAGCCGGTGAAGCTGAATGCCCCTGCCTGACCTCCGTAGGGAAATCGATCGAACTTCTGAATACGAAGAACATTGAAGCCCGTTTTGAGTGAGTGAGTATGCAGTTGCTTCGTCAAGTCATCACGCCAGGTGTAGACGTTGTTTGTATTGTTGGTCAGCCCCTGTGCACCGATGGAGGAAAATCCGCTGATCGTAATTGTGGGTATCAGGTTATAGATATTCGCGTTGTATAAGCTTGGGATCGTAAGCCCTGCCGGGCGCTGGCCATTGCTATCCGGCGACTGCGTGATCTGGTTGCGCGAGTAGCCGATCGTCGCCTGGTTTAGCAGCGTTGGCGAAAAGATATGGGTCCACTGCAATACGCCATTCTGTCCCGGTTTCGCGAACGAACCACCGATGGTTGCGAAAGACTGGTTGGATGGTTTCAGGATTGCCTGCTGCTGACTCCAGCCGTCGTGTGCATAGCGTGCCGTGATGGTATCGCTGGGCGACAAGACCGCGTCGACACGTACCAACTCTTCGCGCCACCGTGTCTGGCTCTTAGGGCTGATTACGTAGTTTGAAGAGCTTGCGCTGTTGGGCAACGGAAAGTAAGCGTTCAGCAAGAGTGCGGCGTTGGGATCGATATTCGTGATCTGGTTGCCGGCGTAGGGCTTTCCTGTGTCAGGATTGGTAATCGGCGCGGAACCAGTGAAGTTCCCAGCCCTCTGGGCTGCGGTCGGTGTGATCGCGGTGAAGGTGCTTTGCGGTGCGGAGGTGAAGCTGGTAAGTTCTGGCCCGGATCGGCGGTCAAACGCCTGCGACCAGAAAAAGAAGATGTTGCGGGCGAGCTTCCCTTGAGCGCCGGGAAGAAGACGGCCACCGAAGTCATACCCAAAGTTGTTGTCGTGGAGTGGTGGCTTCGAAGTATTGAAGTAGTTCCGCGCATTGAGCGCATCATTCGAAAACACTTCATACAGGTCGCCATGATATCTCTCACCGCCAGAACGCGTCACAACGTTCACCTGGCTGTAGCCGAAAGAGCCAATGTCAGCCGTGTAGTTGCTCTTATGGACCTGTATCTCCTGTATCGCTTCCATCGGAGGAAAGAGGTTGAGTCCTCGATTGCCGCCGGTATCCATTGCCAGGATGCCGTCATAGGTGAAGGCGTTAGAGTTGATGCGGCCACCGTTGACGGAGGTGAGCGGATTGCCCTCCTGTCCTACACCCATCCGTTGCCCCGTCTGCGAGCTGCTGACCCCCGTGCCAAGCGAGAGGAATTGCGTGAAGTTACGGCCATTGGACGCGAGCTCACAGAGCTGCGTGCCTGTGATGATCGTATTGAGTGAGCCTTCTGAGGTTTCGATCGCCGGCGCGGCATCGGTGACAGTGGTCGTCTGCGTCGTTCCATTCACCGGCAATTGCACGTTGATCGTGCGTGTCGTATCCGATTGCAGATTGACACCTTGCTGCTCTATGCGCTGGAAACCGGGCGCACTTGCCGTGACGACATACTCACCGGCACGGAGTGCGGGCAGAGAGTAAAAGCCGTCGGAGTTCGTTTTAGTCGAGCGCTCGATGCCAGTTGAAGTTTGGCGTACACTCACTTCCGCCTCTGCGATAACGGCACCTGACTTGTCGGTAATGGTTCCGCTGAGGGTCCCGCTCCCTGAACTCTGCGCAAATGCAGAAAAAGATTCGAGAGAAAAGAGAAAAACAACTACAAGCAGAAGGGATCGCTTGGAAAACATAAGGCCTCTCTGACTACGTTCGCATCGCAAAAGCGCAGGGAACGATGCGCAACAAGGGATGTATTCAGGGCATGAGAAACGCCAAACCACGAGATACATATCGAACTGGATCGGAGAAAAGAGCTACGCGCGCAAGTTCTCGCCGGACCGCTGAAAGGTGGTCAACAGCAACAACAAAGCAATAGCTGGGTACGATTAGACCGCATACCAAGAGCAGGTTATCACACTGGATCGGACTGACAGCACGGCGCACGGGACGGGTTCGCGTCGACAAGCCGTCAGCGGCGCCCAAGAAGGTAGAGCATCAAGGCTATATTTAAGGGGCGTACGGCGGCACTCCCCAATGGGACCATCGCCTGTGCCCGATCCCTGAGGAGTTCTATTCGAGATGTCCAATCATTCATCCCATGAGGTAACAAGACGGACTTTTATCGGCAACTCGGCCCTCGCAGCCGGATCGCTGCTCTCGGGAATTGCAGCCAGAGCTGCTCAGACGCCGTCGCGGCCAAACATCCTGTTCATCATGACGGACGACCACGCGGCCCAAGCTATGAGCTGCTACGGCAGCAAGATTAACCAGACACCCAATCTCGATCGAATCGCAAACGAAGGCATGCGTATGGATCGAGTCTTCGCCACCAATGCGATCTGCACGCCCAGCCGCGCCACGATCTTAACGGGTAAGTACAGCCACCTGAACGGCGTGCCAGTATTCAATCGCTTTGATGGATCGCAGCCGACCGTAGCGAGATATCTGCAGAAGGCCGGCTATCACACCGCGATGATCGGAAAGTGGCACCTGGGCAGTAACCCGACTGGCTTCGATTATTGGAACATCCTGCCGGGACAGGGCGTCTACAACGATCCGGTGTTCTACGACAAAGACGGCTCCGTGCAGATTAAGGGGTATTGCACTGATATCATCGCCGACCTGACTATCGATGCGCTGAAAGGCCGTCCTAAGGACCAGCCATTCTTCATCATGTCGCATCACAAAGCGCCTCACCGCGAATGGACTCCCGACGAAAAGCACAGGAAGCAGTTCGAGAACAAGCACATTCCCGAGCCACCGACCCTGCGGGACGATTACGCCGGTCGCACCGATGCCTTGCGGGAGCAGAAACAATCCGTATTCCGGGACCTGACCCGTGCGGATCTAAAGCTCGTTCCACCAGCAGACATGTCACCCCAGGAACAGCGACAGTGGTTTGCCGCAAAGCCGATGGAAGTAGAAGTCGTTGTGGAAGGCGTGAAGAAGGTCTTGACCGGCAAGGAGCTTGAGGACTGGAAGTATCAGCGCTACATGCAGGACTACCTCGCCTGCGTTCAGAGTGTCGATGATAATGTAGGCCGAGTTCTGGACTGGTTGGATGCTAATGGATTACAGAAGAACACCATCGTGATCTACACCAGTGATCAGGGTTTCTTCCTGGGCGAACACGGACTGTTCGACAAACGATTCATGTATGAGGATTCGCTCCGCATGCCGTTCGTTGTGCGCTGGCCCCAAGTCATCAAGCCTGGCACCGTCTCGGAGGCGATCGGCATAAATTGCGATTTTGCACCAACCTTCCTCGATGCCGCCGGCCAACAGACACCATCGGACATGCAAGGACGTAGTTTCCTTCCAATTTGGAAAGGAAGCACGCCGAAGGACTGGCGCCATGCCATGTACTACCGCTACTATCACGATCCGGGCGACCACAACACGCGCGCGCATTATGGCGTCCGCACAGACACGCATAAGCTGATCTATTTCTGGAAAAAAGATCAGTGGGAGTGCTACGACCTGGTGAAAGATCCCCAGGAGATGCATAACATTTATAACGACCCAAAGTCGCAACAACTGGTGGCTCAGTTGAAGCAGGAGCTATATCGCCTCAAAAAAGAAGTAAAGGATGATGACCAGTTCGCGAACGAGCAGCCGACCGATTCATCCTACGTCCAGCCACCGCCACCTAAGAAGCTTTAGCTTCTCGTATTTAGATGGCTATGTTTGAGGGCTATATCGTTTTTCCAATATAGCCCTCATTTGGCTCTGCCTGATTTGCCTCGGTCTTCTCCCGAAATTTTCCCGTCTATTCCTCAGTGCGAACCGACACGACTGTTGCTAGGCGAACGGGCGCAGCTCATCGGAGACATGAACTGCAACCCTTTTCAATCCTCGTACAATCCCATCTATTTATGAACGTGAGCCGGGGCTCCCTCGCCAGGAAACACGACCTCGTAAACCGACGTGGTTGTCGTTCCGAACTTCGGGTTCAGATAGTGTTCGAAAAAAGCAAGTTGTTTCCGCCATGCATCCAGGCGATGAGCCGGCTGAGAAAAGCCGTGTAGCTCATTCGGATACGTGAAGTAAAAATATATCTTGAGGTGCTCGCGTAAGGCTTTGGCAAATGCTGCCGATTCCGACGGAGGGACTTGCGGGTCGTTCTCTCCATGCATAATAAGCAGCGTCCGAACTCTATCGACGGAGAGAAGCACGTTGGCCTTGCGATAAACGTCAGGTTTGTCCATAGGCGAACCACCCATTTTCATCATCCAACGAGCGGCCGAGGGCGGATTCGTCCGGTACACGAAAAGTTCGCGGTAGACAAAGCCATAGAGTTCCGCCGCGGCTGCGAACAGATCCGGATAGCGCGTCACGACGAAATGTCCGTAGCAGGTAGCTGAGTCGCACAATTAGCTTTTGAAGGAATTGGGGCGCAAAAAGAGCGCGAAGGCTGCTAAGCCATTGAATTTATGGCTCCGCAGGTAGGACTCGAACCTACAACCCTTCGGTTAACAGCCGAATGCTCTGCCATTGAGCTACTGCGGAGTATCAGCACGACCTTGCTATTTCCAGCCGGTCAAGCGCCTTAGTAAGAATACGAAAATTGCTGCGGATTGGCAACTCCAACGGAATCCATTAGTACATCAGCACCGCGACCCGGTACGTCGTAAATCCTCCGCCTCCATGGACGGGGCACGCCCCTACCTCGGCGCTGTTATATCTGCGCTGCCGCAGGCGAACCTTGAGCTGTTCCGGCACAGCGCTCAGATCGGTTGCGGTCCAGCGCATCACAAAGAGTGGGCGGCTTCCCTGCACAACGCCGGAATCGACCGCACAGTTCGCCCGGGCCGCGGCACTGGCCGCGGCGTTCAGACGCAGCGCTCGCAGACTTTCGACGACAGCGTTCTCCTGCTGGGAGAGCGAGAGCGTGGGGACATCACGGCTGAAGTCTTCTACCGCATAGAGCGCTCCGCCCCGTGGCATGACAGCAATGGCCACCGAAGTGACTCTTGGGTCCAGGATGTTTTCCCGATGGTGGGGAGAATGCATCCAGCCATCGTGGACCATCACCGCCGTTGAAGCCATAGCGACATTCTCCGCCACGACGGAGACATGTGCGCCGGCAGAAGCGACACGCTCGGTGAGGTCCGCCTCTCCCTGAAACTGATGGCTGATCGCTCCTGCCCGAACCATCTGCCCCGCGTGATAGCGAGCCGCGACATAAAGCTGACGATCCCACCGCAGTTGCGGCAAGCCCGCTTGTGCCCGCTCCGCATTCAGAGCCTGAAAAAGATATCGCTCTGCGAGAGAACTCTGAGCCCGCAGGTGAGGAGTCAGGAGTGTCAACGCCAGAATTGCCAATAAAAGACGAAACCGCATAGCTACCCTTTTCAACCCTGAAGGCACTGAAAAGTAGCTATGCGGCAATGCGGTAGAGCATTTCTCCTGTGGGTGTAGTGCAGGGCTTGTACATCTATGGGCGTTTTCCTCAATGAAAACGCCGCTGCACGCCTCTCACGGGATACCCACCAACAGGAGAATTGCTCTAGAACCGTGCTAATTGAGAACGTTCTGTTCGATGGGTTGTTCCACCGGCGGTAAGGCGCTGCGGTATCTCGCAAGCAGACCGAAGAGTGCCGTGGCGCCCATATAGCGCGGGAAGTAGAGCTTTGGCTTATCGAGAACACGGAACAGCCATCCCAGGAAGAGGTGATCAGCCCACTCTGGAATATGAACCTGATCTCCACTCAGGAAGGCGATCGCGGCGCCAATGCAATGGATACCTGGCACGTAGCTGAGGCGATGGCGCAGATAGTGACCGAGCCGCTCCTGATTGCCGCCACCGATCGTCACCACAATGTGCGCCGGACGCAACTCTTCCAGGCGCTCAAGCAGTTCCCTGTCATCGATCACAGGACCGTACATCGGAGCGTTGTAAACATATTCATCCGGCACTTCAATGCCTTCGCTGCGCAACCAGTCCCGGTTCATATTCGCGCTCTTGTTGCCGGCCATAATCCAGAAGGTCTGGCCAGGCTGGCGGACCTCCGGTTGGCGCAACAATAGACGCAGATATTTAAGGCCGGAAACACGGCGCAGGTTATCGCGCTCAAGCAAATTCCAGACCAGAACCATGAAGGCGCTGTCTGTAATCACGAGATCGGCCGCCAGAAGGGCGTCTCGATATGCAGTATGTGTGCCGATATCTTTCAGAGCTGGTGCAGCAGGGACTACCAATAGTCCACCATTCAGCATGCGCTGAACGGCCTCTTCTGCAGTACCAGTGAAAAAAGGCACGCCAAGAATAGTCTTCGTCATCGAATCGTTATGATCTCTCACGCGGTTCTCGACCAAAGCAAAATTGTTGTTTCGTTTTTGGTACGGACCGGTCCTTGCCGGGTGAACCGGTCTTTGCCGGATGGGCTGTCTAGTTCATTGTAACCCGAGTTTAGCTACGACAGTTCTCCATCCGACGTAAGATCCTTGTCGGTAGGTAACCTAAATCGATTACCATCTATCACATGCGGTCATCCCTGGGCATGGCGTGCGCCATTTTATTAACCATCTTTATACTGGCCGGGGTCTTTGCACCGCTTCTTGCTCCTTACGATCCACTACAACTCAACCTGGATGCCAGACTGCAAGCACCAGCAACACACCACTGGTTTGGGACGGACGAACTGGGCCGCGACATTTTGTCACGTTGTATCTATGGTGCAAGAATCTCGCTATCCGTTGCCACGAGTGTTGTTATTCTTTCGTTATTCCTCGGGCTGCTGATTGGCTCCCTCGCGGGTTTTTATGGTGGATGGCTTGATACGGTTCTGAACATCTACCTGATCAATGCCTTCATGGCCATTCCTGGAATTCTGCTGGCAATCGCCTTCGTTGCCTTCTCAGGCCCTGGGTTTCGCAATCTTGTAGCCGCACTCTCACTGACGATGTGGACCGGATTCGCCCGGCTGGTGCGGGCTCAGGTCGCTGCTGCCGCTCAAATGGAGTATGTCGAAGCGGCGCGTGCTCTCGGGGCGAGCGATCTCCGGATCATCGTGCGGCACATCCTGCCTAACGTATTGCAGCCGGTGCTGGTTCAGGCCGCTCTTGGCCTGGCTACCGCAGTGCTCGCGGAAGCGACATTGAGCTTTCTCGGCCTGGGCACGCCGCCCCCCGCACCAAGCTGGGGCAACATGCTCAATGATGCACGGTCGCATCTCTTCGACTCGCCGCACATGGTCATCTTCCCTGCTCTTTCCGTAATGATCTGCGTGGTCGCCTTCAACTTCCTTGGCGATATCCTTCGGGATACCGCAGATCCGCGCCGCAAAGTCCGTCGTGCCGCTGTCCCACTTGAGGCCTGATATGTTTCGCGTAGGTATTCTCTCTGACACGCACGGTCTCCTGCGTCCGGAGGTTCTGACCGCGTTGTCAGGCGTGAAACATATTCTGCACGCCGGCGATATCGGTTCGCCGCAGATCCTGGACGATCTGCGTTCCATCGCTCCCGTCACCGCAATTCRTGGTAACACCGACACTCACAGCCCATGCGCACTGTTACCCGCCACAGAAATGATTGAGCTGGCCGGGCGTTTCTTCTACCTGGTGCATGACATTGCTCAGCTCGACATCAACCCTTCGGCCGCCGGTGTGAACTGTGTCATTTTCGGACACTCCCATAAACCGTCATTCGAAGAACGGCAGGGCGTTTTTTACCTCAACCCTGGCTCCTGCGGACCACGCCGTTTTAATCTCCCGATCACACTGGCTTTGCTTGAGATCGATGCAGAACGGATCACGCACCGGCTCATAGACCTCACACAGGTCTAAAGCATTTTCCCTGTTGCTGGGGAGCCGGAAGAGGTGTGCAGTGGCGTTTTCATTGCGGAAAACGCCCATAGATGCGGAAGCCCTACTCTACACCCGCAGGGAAAATGCTCTAGGCGGATCGCATGCGCGGATTCACCATGCGATAGGTAAGGTCCGTGAGGAGATTGACCGCGACATACGTCACTCCAATCGCAAGAATGCACCCCTGAACCAACGGATAATCTCGATTGGAGATTGCCGAGATCGTCAGCCGTCCCAATCCAGGCCAACTGAAGATCGTTTCCGTCACGATGGCTCCGGCGAGCAGCGAACCGAACTGCAAGCCAACCACTGTCAGCACAGGTACCAGAGCATTGCGAAAGGCATGCCAGACCACTGTGCGCTCGGGAAGGCCTTTGGCTCGATCCGTACGCAGATAGTCCTTGCCGAGCTCTTCGAGTACTGAGGTACGGACCATACGCGTCAACGTCGCGGCCAGGCCACTTCCCAGCGTGACCGCGGGCAACACCAGGTGCGTTATCAACTGCCAACCGGTCCCGGCGCCTGAGACGGGAAGCCATCCAAGCCAGATCGCAAAGACAAGGATCAGAACCGGTCCCAGAGCAAAGTTCGGTAGAGAAAGCCCGAACAGACTGGCAACACCAATCGTGCGATCCACTCTCGTCCCATTGCGATATGCCGACCAGATTCCAGCAGGCACGGAAAACAGAATGCCGATGAACATCGCCGCGGCAGTGAGCTCCAAGGTGTAGGGATAGCGTTGTCCAATCAAGGCCATCACCCCCTCGCGCAGGCGTACGCTGCGTCCCAGATCACCATGTGACACGCCCTTCAAAAACTGCCAGTATTGCGTCTGTAGCGGAAGGTCGAAGCCATACGCATGCCGCAAGGTTGAGATGTCAGCAGCCGTTGCCCCTTCACCGAGCATCTGCACAATTGGATCGCCGGGCACCAGGCGAATCAGCAGAAACACCGCCGTCACAATTAACCAGAGCACCGGTAGCGTTATCAGCAGCCGCTTGACGATATTGCCAGCCTTCACGATGCTCTCGCCTCGGCTGTGTCACGCTGTGAGACCGGTTCTACACCGACACGATTGATCTTCTGCCGCGTCATCTCAAGTATCGTAAAGCGCCTGCCGTCAAACTCGACCGACTCTCCAACGTGCGGAATATGGCCAAGCTGTGTCAGCAGGAAACCGGCCACAGTCTGCTCTCCTTCTTCGCGGGGCAGATTCCATCGCATCTGGGTCTCAAGGTCGCGTAGATTCACACTGCCATCCAGAATCCATCCGGCTCCGCTCTCAAGCACCGCCCGATTGGCAACATCGAACTCGTCGTCGAGCTCCCCTACAAGCTGCTCGAGCGCATCCTCGACGGTTACCAGCCCTACTGTCGTTCCAAACTCATCGACCACAATGGCGATCTGCCGTTTGCGCTGCTGCAGCTCTTCGAGCAGGTCCGCTACCGGCTTTGTCTCCGGCACGACCAGCACGTCTTTCATGATCTGACCGAGCTTCAGTTGAATCTCTCCGCCGGCGTCGTATGGCCGCATGCGGCTACGGAAGTGCATCAGGCGCGATACATCCTTGGAATACACCACGCCGATAATGTGCTCTTTCCCTGCCTTGGGATCGAAGATCGGAATTCTTGAGTGCTGCTCTTCGATAATGCGTGCGCTCGCCGCCTCGAGCGGCATGTCCGCAGGCAGAGCGAAGATCTTGCCCCTCGGTGTCATGATGTCGCGCACCAGTACGTGATTCAGCTCGATCGCGCGATGGATGACCTGCTCCTGCATCGGCGGCAATAAGCCCATACGCCGCGCGCCGGTAGCAATCATCTTCAACTCTTCAGGAGAATGAACAGCACCCTCGCCACTCAATGGAGCCCGGAAGAGGGTCAGTACCAATCGCGCCGAAGTGTTCATCACATTCACCGCAGGGCGGCTAATGCGCATGAAGACATCCATCGGGCCGGCCACTGCAAGCGCAATGCGTTCGGCACGCTGCAGCGCCAGGGCCTTTGGTACAAGCTCACCAAGCAAGACCTCAAAATAGGTGATCAAAGCGAATGCGATCACAATCGCTCCACCATGAGCGTAGATCAGGATGTGCGTCTCAAAGCCTGGAATGCGGTTCACCCATGTTGCCTTCTCAAGCAGCATCAATAGGAACTCAGCGACAACCGGCTCTCCAAGCCAGCCTAGCGCCAACGATGCAAGCGTTACACCAAGCTGTACTGCCGGCAGAAATTCATCAATGGATCGCTTCAGCGCAAGTGCCGTCTCAGCACCCGGCCGGGCAAGAGCGATCAATTGCCGGAGCCGTGTCTCTCGCACACTTACCAGCGCGAACTCGGCGGCCACAAAAAAACTGTTCGCCAGAATCAACACGGCCACGGTAAAACCGCGAAAGAGTATCCACTCGACCATTCAGCACGAGGATAGAGCATTTTCCCTGTTGCTGGATATCCGGAAGAGGCCTGCAGCGGCGTTTTCATTGCGGACAACGCCCATAGATGCGGAAGCCCGACTCTACACCTACAGGGAAAATGCTCCAGCACCGGCCACCGTGCATCAGCAGCGCTGCATAACACGGAAGACTTCCCTGCTATTGCCGTTTCCCCTCGGGCACGCTAACCGGAAAGAACTTTAGTTCCTTCCGGTTAGCGTGCCTTCGCAAATCTCCCGCGGATGCTATACTGACTTTCGGATTGACCGTCACCCTTAGAAGTACCCAAGCGGAGGTGGCGAAATTGGCAGACGCACAAGCTTGAGGTGCTTGCGCCGCAAGGCATAGGGGTTCAAATCCCCTCCTCCGCACCAATCCAACACATCTCGGCGTTCGGTTTTACGAAACCGCAAGTTACGCCGTTCTGAGGTTCCCAGCAGCAATGATTTACCTGCTCGTTGTTCTTCACATTATCGTGTGCCTGTTCCTGATCGGCGTGGTCCTGCTGCAGCAGGGTAAGAGTGCTGACCTTGCAGGCGCCTTCGGCGGACAGGGCTCCCAGACCGCCTTTGGCCCTCGCGGCGCAGCCAATCTGCTCACCCGTCTCACGACCTGGTCGGCCATCCTGTTCATGCTCACCTCGATCGGCCTCACTGTCCTGATGGCTCGTTCGAGCTCAAGCTCTGTCTTCTCCGGTGAGAAGGCTCCGATTTCAGCTCCAGCTAAGAAGTAACCTTCGTTTCTCTTGTCAGCGGCGCAGACCTAAGGTCTGCGCCGTTTGCTTTGGATGAGACAATCAGCGCATGCCGTTCGTTCGACTGGAGCATTTTTTCTGTAGGTATAGTGCGGGGCTTGTTCATCTATGGGCGTTTTCCTCAATGAAAACGCCGCTACACGCTCCTCTCTGGATACCGAGCAACAGGAAAAATGCTCTAGCCACTGCCGTGCTTCTGTTTGCTACCTCCTGTCTGGCTCAGTCCTCTGAAGGTCCATGGCTCTTCGCCGGTTTCAAGAACAACGGCCAGAACGGCGTCTACTTCGCTGTCAGCGAAGATGGCTGGCACTGGAAGCTGATCAATGATGGCAAACCAGTGATTGCTCCGGCGCAGGCAGGTGAACTGATGCGCGATCCCTTTCTACAGCGCGCTCCGATGGGCGGCTTCCGCATGATGTGGACGTGGAGCTGGCGGCAACCGGCCGTGGCCGGATACTCCGAGTCGAAGGACCTGCTGCACTGGACTCCTCATCGCCAGCTCGAAGTTATGGCCAATGAGTCCACGGCACTTAATGTCTGGGCTCCAGCGCTGTATTGGAATGAAGCAAAGCGCCACTGGCTGATCTTCTGGTCCAGCACCATTCCCGGCCGCTTCCCGCAATCGCAGTATGACAAGAACGGCCTGAACCACCGTATCTACGCCACCACAACCCGCGACTTCCGTACGTTTACCCCGGCGACGCTCTTCTTCGATCCCGGCTATAACGTGATCGATGCCACGCTGCTTCCCGCCGACGGAAACAAAGCGAATGGACGCTACCGCCTCGTCTTCAAAGACGAACGCAAGGAGCCGGAAGGAAAGCACATCCGCCTGGCGAGCGGAGCCTCGATGGAAGGTCCCTGGAGCAACGTTACGGAAGCTTTCACCGAACCCGGATCAGAGGGGCCGGCAAGCTTTGCGATGGACCATGGATGGGTTGTCTACTATGACCACTACCAGTCGCCGGGCCAGCACTACGGCTCGACCTTCTCGCGCGACCTGGAGCACTGGCGCGATGGGAAAGACATGATGGAATTCCCCGCCGGTTTGCGTCACGGATCGTTTCTGAAGATCACGCGAAAGGAACTGGCACGGCTTCAGGCCTATCACGACGGAGGTGTGCAATGATTCGCGAGACCTTCCCTGTCGGCCTTCTCGGCTGCAATTGCACGATTCTTGGCGACAACGGCGAAGGCATCGTGATCGATCCCGGTGATGACATTCCCAGAATCACCGCCACCCTAGCCCGCCATGGCCTGACCTGCAAGCAGATCATCGTCACCCATGCCCACATCGATCACATCGCCGCCGCCCAGACATTGAAGCGCCTGACCGGAGCTCCGGTCTATTACAACCAGCTTGACCTTCCTCTGGTGAAGATCATGGATATTCAAGCGGGATGGCTCGGCATACCCACGCCAGAGGTAGGTCCTCCGGACGCCGACGCCGGCAACGGGATGAAGGTGCGCTTCGGCGCCACCGAGGGCACCATTCTCCATACTCCCGGCCACACCGAAGGAAGCCTCGTTCTCCATATCCCGGACGAGAAGCTGCTTCTAGCCGGCGACACCCTTTTTGCCGGCTCTATTGGACGCACAGATCTCCCCGGCGGAGACTACCCGACCATCCTCCGCTCGATCCAGGACGTTCTCTTGCCGCTTCCAGACGAGACACTCGTCATTCCTGGGCACGGAAAAAACACAACCATCGGCGCCGAACGCGAAGATAATCCCTTCCTTAAATAACCAAAAATCAATCAGATAACAGAAACAGTGAAGGTATTACTCGACAGGGATCGACCTTGTTGTTAACTAAAAAGGTTCTCCAGCAGGCCTCCGATTCCCTGCTCAAAAACCGGCGCGGCAGGTAGCAAACTCACGACGAGCCACCCCTTCTGCGGCAACCCATAAAAGCTTCCGGGATGGACCAATACTCGTGCTTCCCGCAAGAGGCGTATCGCGAGAGCGGTATCGTCCTCCACGGCAGGAACCCGCAACACCACCACCCATCCAGCCTCGACCGGCAAACGCGACACTTCCGGAGCAGTCTCGAGTAACTGATCAAGCTGATTGAGGTTTCTCCGAACCCGTTGCCGAATCTGCGCCTGGATCATCTTTGCGCTCTTCAGCCAAACCGGCAGAGCCAGCTGTGTGGGGGTTCCGAGCGATAGAAAAGTGTCGGCGACCACCTCCAGGCGCGCGACGGCTTCTCGCTGAAGCGCTACGGGACCTTGCACTGCCAGCCAGGCGGCCTTCATCTGCGGAAGGCCTGCGATCTTGCTCATACCGCTCAGGACAAAAGTGAGAGCTGGGTGCTCTCCTCCAGTGAAGCTGGAGCCTAAGCCTTCGATGGTGTAGTCGAGAAAGACCTCGTCAACAATCAACGCCAGGCCATGGCGGGCGCAAAGCTGCTGCAGCGTTGCCCGTTCAGCATCCCGGACAAAGTGCCCGGTCGGATTGTTCGGGTGCACGAGCATCACCGCCTTCGTCCGCTCGCCGATATGCGCTTCAAGCGAGGCCAGGTCGAGATGCCAGCCGTGATCGTAAAAAAGTGAATATGGCACCAGGTGGACGTTGTCTAAACCCGCCAGAAAATCAAAGAGCGGATAACTCGGCCGCGGAACCAGGACTTCGTCCCCGGGGTCGCACAACAGGCGGAACAGATAGCTGTAGGCTTCGCTCGTGCTGGTCGTCAGAATCAGGTTGTCGGCACTCACAGCTGCATCGTGCGCGGCATAGTAGCCGGAGACGGCGGCACGAGCCGACAGAATACCGCGCGGATCTGGATCATAGCCCATCGCTTCGGCATGAACGAGCGCATGCAGGATCGAGGAGGCATCGTAGTCGAAGCCGCACTCGGTCGGATTCGAAAGTGTGAGATCCGCAGAGATGCGGCCGCTACTCCGCGCCTGCCGAATAGCTACGGCATAGGGCGATTCGGAGATGTCCCAGGCGGTCCTTCGCGAAAACATGCCTTTCATCCTAACCCCAGCAAGAGCTTGGTACTCTGAACCAGATGGATTCCAATCACCCTTGCGCGATTCTTTTTGACTTTGGACAGGTCCTCTCGCTTACGCCCGACCTTGAGCAGTGGGAACGCATGAAGCGGGTTCTCGGACTTGATGAGATCGACTTCCAGGAAAGTTATTGGCAATACCGCCATGCCTATGACCGCGGAGATTTGAACGCTGTCTCGTACTGGCATCGGATCGCCGAAGACTACAAGATCACACTCAGCGATACGGCACTGCAGGATCTGATCGATGCCGATGTTCGCATGTGGTCTCGGCTGAACCAGCCGATGGTGCAATGGCTGCGCCGTCTTCAGCAGACTGGGGTAAGGACAGGTTTGTTGTCGAACATCGGCGACGCCATGGCTCATGGATTACGTGCAAAGTTCGCCTGGATGGGCGAATTCGCACACGCAATCTACTCTTTCGAACACAACCTGGCCAAGCCAGAGCATGCAATCTATCGCAAAGCGGCCGAAGGTCTTGGATGTTCCCCGGATGGGATTCTCTTCATCGACGACAAAGCAGAAAATATTGAGGCGGCACGTGCCGTCGGCATGAAAGCCATTCAATACGACCTGAACAACCACACGGCATTTGAAGGCCAGATGGAAGCTGAAGGACTCGGGGATCTGCTTCGAAAGTAAGCGAGGAACTGTGTGGGCTGACTACCGGAACGTCAGCGCTGCGCCACAGAAGGCCGCAGCGGAATCTGCTCCACGATCTCCACGCCGAAGCCCTGCAGTGCCGGCGCGTGTGTCGGCCGATTCGTCAGCAGACGGATCTTGTGAATTCCCAGGTCGGAGAGAATCTGCCCGCCCAAACCCGTCTGACGCAATGTGCGCTGATGGCGCTCAGCGTACGGATCTCCGCCGGGCACGGCATTCGGTTCGCGTTGTGTGACGATCCGGGGCGGAGAGACGGTGCTGTCGATGCCAAAACCGCGTGATCCATTGTGCAGATAGACCAAGGCGCCTGCACCAGCCTCGGCGATACGTTGCAGCGCATATTCCACCGAATGGGAACAGTCGGGGAGCATTGCACCGAAGACATCTTCCACCAGGTTGTGCGAATGAACGCGCACAAGTACGGGTTTATCCGGGCTTGCCACATCTCCAAGCACCAGGGCGACGTGCGACTCTGTGGGATCCGTCTCGCTCTCATAGGCGATCATCTGGAACTCGCCATGCTTTGTCGAAAGCACCGTCTCGGCAACACGGCGTACTGAGCGCTCATGCCGCAGACGATAGCGGATCAACTCCGCGACAGTCACCATCTTAAGGTTATGCAGCTTGCAGAACTCCACCAGGTCCGGAACCCGGGCCATGGTGCCGTCGTCGTTCATGATTTCGCAGATCACACCTGCGGGAATAAGACCGGCCATGCGCGCCAGGTCCACAGATGCCTCAGTTTGTCCCGCACGAACCAGAACCCCACCTTTGCGCGCGCGCAGCGGAAAGACATGCCCGGGACGTGCAAGATCCTGCGCCGTAGAGGCTGGATCGATTGCGACCTTGATGGTGTGCGAACGATCGTGCGCCGAAATGCCCGTCGTAACTCCCTCACGCGCCTCGATGCTCTCCGTGAATGCGGTACCGAAGCGAGAGGTGTTCTGCCGCGTCATCGGCAACAGACGCAGGTAGTCGGCACGCTCCTCGGTCAACGTAAGACAGATGAGGCCACGGCCATACATCGCCATGAAGTTGATCGCCTCCGGCGTTACGTATTCCGCAGCCAGAGTCAGATCACCTTCGTTCTCACGGTCTTCATCGTCGACGACCACAACCATACGGCCGGCTTTGATCTCGTCGATGGCGGTGGCAACGTCTGTGAATGAGCTTTCGGTCATAACTTACAGATTCAGCATAGCCGAGGACGTCGCAAACTGAGGCAGGACTGTGTCACAAATGACAAACAAAAGACGCCGCGCATGGGCGGCGTCTTTTGCGACTTTCAAACTGAGTCGTTACAGCGTTGACTCGATTTCAAATCCCCACGCTTCCAACAAAGCCTCAGGGATATACTTCGAATTCTTGTTACGGCGAGCCCACTCACGCAGGCGCGTCGACCGGACGTACTGGTCCGGGGTCAGCTTGAACTCTTTCACCACTTGCTCGAACGATGTCACCGTAGGTACTACCGGTCCGATGGGCTCCGGCTTACCCCAGTTAGGATTGCCACGACGCTTTGCCATGCAGTTTTTCGTGTCCTCGTTAAGTTGTTTTCGTACTTTGCTTGTGCACTTTGCGGACTCACGCCCTGTGAGTTCCAGCAACAACTGGACTGTGCCCGCAAAGTATTAGATTACCCTGATTTCCGCTTGGAATCAAGTTTTCGCCAGGGCCTACAACAGTTTCAGAAGAAGCCCGTGAATCCATCCAAGTAATTCATTTATAAGGACAAACAGCCTCCACGCCGGAGGCGGCACCCCAAGTCTTCCACCGATCGATTTATGCGAAGATTAGGGTTCGCTCTATGGCTCAACGCTCTTCCAGAGATCTTCGTTCCCTTCTACGGCAAACCTTCGGTTTCGATGACTTCCGGGAAGGCCAGGAAGAGGTCTGCCGGGCAGCCGTCGAAGGGCGTGATCTGTTGCTGGTGATGCCGACCGGCGCGGGAAAGTCGCTGTGCTATCAGCTTCCGGCCCTCGCCCTGGAGGGCACGGCTCTGGTCATCAGCCCCTTGATCGCGCTGATGGACGACCAGTCCTCGAAGCTGGAAGCTGCCGGACTGCCGGTAGCGCGCATTCATTCCGGCCTTTCCCGCGAAGCCCAGCGCCAGGCCTGCCGCCAGTACCTCGACGGAGAGCTGAAGTTTTTGTTCGTCGCTCCTGAGCGGCTACGTGTACCCGGCTTCATGGAGATGCTGGCGAAGCGCCCTCCCGCTCTTGTTGCCATTGACGAAGCCCACTGCATCTCCCAGTGGGGACATGACTTCCGCCCGGACTACAGACTTCTTGGGCAGTACGTTCAGGCACTACGGCCCGCTGTGGTTGTCGCACTGACGGCGACGGCGACGCTGCAGGTACAGGAAGATATCGTCGCTCAGCTTAGTCTGCAAAAGCCGGCACGCTTCATCCATGGCTTCCGGCGGGACAATCTCGCCATCGAGGTGGTGGAAACACCTAAGAATGAGCGATTCGCCACGACCCGGCGGCTTCTCGCCGATACAACGCGACGCCCGGCGGTCGTCTATGCCTCCTCCAGAAGAGACGCCGAGGCTCTCGCGCAGGAACTTGCTGGTGAGTTCCCTGCCGCCCCTTACCACGCCGGCCTTCCACCTGAGGTACGCGAACAGACACAGCGGAAGTTCCTGGCCGGTGAGTTGGAGATCGTCGTGGCCACCGTTGCCTTCGGCATGGGAGTCGACAAAGCCAACGTGCGCACCGTCATCCACGTTGCTCTTCCCGGTTCCGTGGAGGCGTACTACCAGGAGATCGGACGCGCTGGCCGCGATTGGAAGCTCAGCCGATGCATCCTGCTGCACAGTTATGCTGACAAGCGCACACAGGACTTTTTGCTGGAGAAGTCATATCCGGCGGCAACCGAGTTGGATCGCATCTTCCGCAAGCTGAACGACCAGCCATTACCGCTCGACCTGCTACGCGAAGAGCTGCGGATGGATGCCGAAGTCTTCTCCTCAGCAGTCGAAAAGCTGGTTGCTCATGGCGCCTGCCTGGTGGACTTTGAGGGCTTCGCTATTCGAGGACGCATCGACGGCTGGCGCAGGTTGTACGAGCAACAGCTCGCGCAGCGGAGGGCGCAGATCGATCGGATGATCGGTTATGCGGACTCACACCAGTGCCGCATGTCGGCTCTGATTGCTCACTTCGGAGACCTGGCAGACGCCCGCCGGATGTGCGGCAAGTGCGACTTCTGCTCTCCGGAGAGCGCCATCGCAGTCCGCTATCGGAATGCAACCATCGGCGAAGAAGAGACCATGTGGACGATCCTCCGGGCGTTGAAGCGCTCAGGAGGCAAATCCACGGGTAAGCTTCACAGCGAAGTGTTTCCGAATGGGTCTCCTTCTCGCAATGAGATGGAGGATCTGCTGGGAGGTCTGGCGCGCTCCGGATGGGTCACGCTTGAAAGCGCAAGCTTCGAGAACGCCGAAGGGCGAACCATTCCCTACAAACGCGTCTCTATCACTCGCGATGCCGAACTGCTGCCGGACGGAGACTCTCTTGGAGTACTGATGACTGGCGAAGAGGCTCAGGCCGCTCCTCGAACTGTCACCCGCAAACGCAAATCCGCGGATGCTGAGGAGATGGTGGCGTTCAGTCCGGCACAGCTCGCGCTTGAGCAGCAGATCCGTAGCTGGAGAACCGAGGAGGCTCGCCGGTTGAAACAGCCGCCGTTCATGATCCTGGCCGACCGTACGTTACGCGCCATCGTGCTGAACCGCCCGCGTACGATCGAAGATCTGCTGCTGGTAGACGGTATTGGCCCGAGCAAAGCACAGCGTTTCGGCGACCAGATCTGCGCGCTGTGCACCGGTTGAAACGCGCAGGCAAATCGCGCCGTAAATCCCAGTCCAACCGGCGAGATTCGGCCATATCTTAGCAGGCAAAACCTGCTAAGATATGAATTTCCCGGGCAACCATGACATGCATGTCCCGCTGCGGGCGATCCCGGGGTGTTCTCTCCCCGGCTGCGGCAACCGTCACCGGACCAACGACAAGGAGCTCTTTACAATGTCACACCTGAATGGCAGCACTAGCGGCAACCCAAATGGCACGGGCTTGCGCCTGAAGACCGGCTTGGCCGAGATGCTGAAAGGTGGCGTAATTATGGACGTCATGAACGTAGAGCAGGCGCGCATTGCCGAAGAGGCAGGCGCGGTCTCCGTCATGGCTCTGGAGCGCGTACCGGCGATGATTCGCGCTGAAGGCGGCGTTGCTCGTATGGCAAACCCGAAGCTGATCAAGGAGATCATGCAGACGGTATCCATCCCGGTCATGGCAAAGGCCCGCATCGGTCACTTTGTCGAGGCTCAGGTTTTGGAGCAGCTCGGTGTCGATTTCATTGACGAGTCCGAAGTGCTGACGCCTGCCGATGAGACCTACCACATCGACAAGCACGCCTTCAAAACACCGTTTGTCTGCGGTGCACGCAACCTCGGTGAAGCGCTGCGCCGCATCGCTGAGGGCGCTGCAATGATCCGCACCAAGGGCGAGCCAGGCACCGGTGACGTGGTTCACGCTGTACAGCACATGCGCACCATGGCCCGCGAGATTCGCATCCTGACCGCTCTGCGTGAAGAGGAACTGTACAACGAAGCCAAGCTGCACGGCGCGCCTTATGAGCTGGTGCGGATGGTGGCACAGGAAGGCAAGCTGCCGGTTCCGAATTTCTCGGCAGGCGGCATCGCTACGCCGGCAGACGCTGCTCTGATGATGCAGCTCGGTGCGGAAACCGTCTTTGTCGGCTCCGGCATCTTCATGAAGGAGCGTGCAACTCCACTGGATATTGAGAACGATCCAAAGGAACGTGCGGAAGCTGTCTCCCGCGCTAAGGCAATTGTGATCGCGGCAACGCACTTCAACGATCCGAAGATCGTAGCGGAAGCCAGCGAGCTGGTTACCGGCACGATGAAGGGACTCGCTGCCGCGGCGATCGAAGAATCCCAGCTCATGCAGACACGCGGCTGGTAGACCAACCGCAGCAACCGTTCTAACCGAACAGCGAAGTGGACATCTCCGCTTCGCTGTTTTTCATAGGGACTCGAGCAGTTCTCCTAAAGGTGCAGAGCGGAGTGTTTTCTGTTTGCGCCGTTTTCCTGCGAAGACAACGGCATTCGCAGATTTTTCCAGAGCTACCGTATTAGGAGAATTTGCTTCAATGACCTCTGAACATCTGACTATCGGCGTTCTCGCCGTGCAGGGTGCGTTTGAAGCGCACGCCCAGGTTCTTCGCTCGCTCGGTGTGAATGCCCCGCTTGTCCGTCTGCCTGAAGATCTGGCTTCGCTGGATGGCCTGATTCTGCCAGGCGGAGAATCCACGACGTTTCTGAAACATCTGGAGCGGAACGGCTTCTTCGATGCTCTCGGTACCTTCGTCCGGCAAAAGCCCTCGTTCGGCACATGTGCCGGAACTATCCTTCTGGCTAAAGATGTACGCAACCCGGCGCAGAAGTCGCTGGCTGTGCTGGATGCCACGGTAGAGCGCAACGCCTATGGCCGTCAGATCGACTCCACTATCCAGGAGACGGAGACGACGCTCCCCGGCGGCCCGATGGAGATGGTTTATATCCGTGCTCCGCGTATCGCCGCCGTCGGCGAAGGCGTGGAAATACTGGCACGGAGAAACGGCGATCCAGTCCTTGTGCGTGAAGGCCGTATCCTGGCAGCCACCTTCCATCCAGAGCTCTCTAGTGATCGTCGCGTGCATGAATTCTTCGTCGAAATGGTGCGACAGGAGAAGCTGGCCCATTCTGCAACTGAAGCTCACGTCGGCTGAGAAACACCTACGCTTAAATTCTGAAACGGGAGTACTCTTGTTGTTAACGAAGAGGCTCCCTGTGGCGGCGATCCTTACACCGAACGAAACGGAACGCAAACGCCGTCCTGATGACGGCGACAGCGGTTCAGGACGTCGGCCGCCGGTTGACCGTAAGCCTACCGGCGGCGGTGGTGATGGCGATAACTGGGATAACCGCCCGGCGGGAAGCCGTGGTCCCCGGGAGACGCTCACCCGGTATCGTATGGGCATCTTCTTTGCTCTGGCCGGCGATCTGATGTTCTTCGCCGTCATCGTCTGCGCCTTCTTCGTGCGGCAGACCAGCGGCCACTTCGATGCCCATAATGACTACATCGTGGACTGGGTCCCGATCGCGATTCCCCACATCCTCTGGTACAACAGCGCCGCGCTCCTGCTAAGTTCCATCACCATCGAAATCGCCCGGCGGCACATGTTCCGCGAGATCGACGTCATGGAGGAGTGGCTGGGCCTGGGCAAGCCAAGTTCCACACGGGCAATGCCCTGGTTGATCGCCACCCTGGTCTTCGGCCTGGCATTTGTGAGCGGGCAGTTGGTAGCGTGGCAACAGTTGAGCCGGGCGCATCACAGCTTCAGCTCAAACCCTTCCAGTAAGTTCTTCTACCTGATCACCGGCATCCACGGCGCTCATCTGGTGTTCGGTATTCTTGCGTTGGGCGCGGCTCTGATCGGGCTCTACGCAATCAAGAAACTCCAGGTCCGGCAAATCGCGGTGGACTGCACGGCCTGGTACTGGCACTCAATGGGAGTCTTCTGGGCCTTCCTCTTCGGCCTGTTGGTCTTCGCCCAGTAAGCTGCTCCGAAAGCTGCTATTCCCTTCCGCGCTTCTTCAATTCAATGTTCAGGCGTTTGATCTTCTGGTTGAGCGTACTCAGCGGAATCTTGAAGAAGGCTGCGGCCTCGGTCTGATTCCAGTTGCACCGCTCCAGCCGGTCGCCAATAATACGGCGCTCGATCTCTTCCATAATGTCGGCCAGGCTCGCCGACGGCGCATGTTCCATCAACGCCGCCGAGTAGGTATTGCCGGTCAACTGAGGCGGAAGCTGCTCCGGTGTGATCTGCGACCCAGTCGAGAGAACGACACCGCGCTCCATTGCATTTTCCAGCTCACGGATATTTCCCGGCCAGCTATGGTCCATCACTAACCGCATGGCGTCCGGAGAGAGCGTACGCTCAGGCAAGCCATTCTCCTCTGAAAAACGTTTGAGGAAGTGCTGAGCCAGCAGCGGGATATCTTCACGTCGGTTGCGCAACGGCGGCAGTTCTACAGAAATAACATTCAGGCGGTAGAAGAGATCCTCACGGAAACGGCCTTCTCTCACGGCCTGCTGCAGATCGACGTTGGTTGCTGCGAGGATGCGCACATCGACCGAGATCTCCTGTATTCCACCGAGTTGCATGAACTTACGTTCCTGCAAGGCGCGCAATACCTTGGCCTGGGTTTCAAGAGGCATGGTGCCAATCTCATCCAGAAAGAGCGTGCCTTCATGGGCAACCTCAAAGAGCCCCTTCTTCGTAGCGATTGCCGAAGTAAAGGCTCCTTTCATGTGGCCGAAGAGCGTCGATTCCAGCAGGTCCGCAGGGACAGCGCCCACATTCACCGGAACAAAAGGTTTGTCTTTCCGCGGTGAGTTGGCGTGGATTGCTTTAGCAATCAGCTCCTTGCCCGTGCCGCTTTCTCCATAGATCAAGACAGTGGAACGCGACGCGGCCACTTGCGCCACCAGATCGAGCAGCTTGAGCATCACATCGCTCTTGCCCACGATATTCGTGAACTGATAGCGCTGCTTGAGGGTCCGGCGCAGTTGCAGCACTTCCTGCTCGGCACGGCGTTTGCCGATCGCAGAGCGAATGTCAGCCAGCAGCTTTTCGTTGTCCCAGGGCTTCTGGACAAAGTTCTCCGCTCCCAGGCGGATCGCTTCGACGACGTTCGCGACAGCGCCGTATGCAGTGATCATGATGACCGGAAGCTGAGGATGAGACGCCTTGATTCTGGGTAGCAGATCCATGCCGCTTTCGCCTGGCAGGGACAGGTCCAGGAGCAGGAGATCAAACTCCTCGCGGGCTAACAGGTCCAGACCGGAGCTTCCCTCCTCGGCCATGGTGACCGTGAAGCCCTCCAACGTTAGAAGCGTCTCCAACGAGTCGCGGATGGCAGCTTCGTCGTCAATGATCAGAATACGTCCGCTGCCGGCAGGCAGCATAAAGCCCGCGTCCGGCGGGTTTACCGTTAATGCTTCAGGCATGAATCGTTCGTCCGCTGGCCTCGTTGCCTAGCCGTGTCAGATCAGCTAAGGCAGGAAATTCTAGGATGAAGACGGTACCGACGCCAGGCTCACTCTCAACGTCGATCTTGCCATTATGCTCCTGCATGATGCCGTAAGTGACGGAGAGGCCGAGGCCGGTTCCCTTCCGCTGGCCGACGGCAGGCTGGAGCTTGGTCGTAAAGAATGGGTCGTAAATCTTGTGCAGGTGTGACGGCTCAATTCCGCTGCCGTTATCTCCGATACGCAGCACAACATTGTTCCCAACAACCTCGGTCTGCACGCGCAGGCAACCCTCGGCGCGATTGAACATTGCATCCTTGGCGTTCATCATCAGATTCAGCGCCACCTGTTGGAGCTTGCCCTGATTCCCGCGGATAAGAGGGAGATTTGGAGCCAGCTCAACATCCAGCTTGATACGCGAAGTCTTCATCTGGTGCTCAAGCAGCGCCAGCGTGTCACGTATCACGAGATTGATGTCCAGATGCGTAAACTCCGTAGTACTGGTGCGCGAGAAGTTGAGAAGGCCATTCGCGATCTCTGAAGCCCGGAAGGTCTGTTGCGTAATCTTCTCCAGGATTGGAGACAGGCGAGGATCGGCGCCAGCATGCTTGGTCAGCATCTGCGCGTACGAGGAGATCACAGCCAGGGGCGTGTTGACCTCGTGGGCAATACCGGCTGCCAGCAAACCAATGGACGAGAGCTTCTCAGCCTGGGCAAGCTGACCTTCCATGTTGACGCGGTCGGTGATGTCATCCACCAGCACAATGCGGCCGACAGGGACGAAATCACGCGTCAGCAAGGGTGCAATCGCGATATTGGCAGTACGGACTTCCCCAGACGGCGTCGGCAGACGGAACTTGTACAACGTATGCGTTGTGGCTTCTGTCTTGAGCCGTTCGAATTCGCCGAGGAACTCCGGAGAAAAGACCTCGCTCAATGGCCGCCGAAGCGCGGAGGCACGCGGTGTCGCGTACATGACCTCCATCTCGGCGTTCCAGCTCTCGATACGGTCTTCCAGGTCGACCGCAAAAATGCCGATATGAATGGACTCAACGATGTTCTCGTTGAACTCCTTCAGGCGCTCAAACTCAGTGACCTGACGCTGCAGCCGGGTATAGAGCTGAGCATTCTGAATCGCAATGCCGATATATCCCGCCAGCGATTCAAGTACCTCGATATCTTCCGACGAGAGAAAGTCGCCTCGCGAGGTACGCCCAAGCCCAATCACAGCGATGGTGCGTTGTGCTCCCGTTCCCGGCTCACCCACCGTACAGGCGAGGTAGTAGTTCAGATCGAGCGCGGCGGCAGTAGCCTGCTGCCCGCCGGTAAGGTGCATCGCATGCTGCGGTGTTTCTAGAAAGAGATGCCGCGCCGGCCCGTAAAAGTGCAGGAAGCTAAGGTCGTTCACCGGCACATCGTTCAGGCCGTGCGATGCAGCCAGATGCAACGGAGCTCCGGGCTCGCTTGAGGTGAAGAGGGCAACGCGCGTGACCAGCAGTGTCTGTTGCAGACGCTCAACGATCGAGCGAGTGAGCAGGTTGATATCGGTCTGGGAAGAAAGGCTGCGGCCGAAATCGACCAGCGTGCTGCGATAGTCGAAGCGGCGGCGGTCAAAGAGTTTGTCGACCCGGGCCTGAATGGTGTTCTTCAACGGATCGAAGATCAGCGACGTAACGACAATTGCCGCCACCAGGCCCCAGGCGCGAAGGCTGGGAAGCCGCGTATGCACCAACTCCGCCGCAACGGCGATCACCGCAAAGTAAAGGCCGACCAGACCCGCCGTAGCGAGCGTATAGGTGACGCCACGCTTGAAGATGAGATCGACATCCATCAGGCGATAACGCACGATCGCCCATGAGAATGTCAGCGGCAGAAAGACCAGAGACAGGCCGGAGAGCTTCGCAACGATCGGCCAGATGTCCCAGTCCGCCATGTACGGAATGGTGTAAAGCAGCGTGAACGGGATAACGGCGATCAGGGCTCCGCGCGAGAGCCACTTGAGCTGTTGCCTCTCCAGTCCAGACCGCGCCCGGCGATAGCGGGTGTAGAAAACAATCGCGGCCGTAACGTAAAACGCTGACAGGTAGCCGATGGCGATCTGATCCAGCCGATGGTGGAGTTGTTCCGTCGCAGACCATGTGGTGAAAGCAATAATCTGCAGTGCCGCGACCACAAACCCTGGGATATAAAGCGCGGCAGAAAGGATGCGCCGCGGCAGGCTGTTGGAGATGCGGCCGAAGCTTACGGCAAAGTGCAGGAAAAGTGCGGGCTGGAGTGCCTGCGCCAATAGATTCGCGTAAAAAATCGTCCAATCCAGATTGTTCAGCTCGCCCGTGTACTTGAAGTCGTACAAGACAAAACTGGCTAGACAGAAGAGATAAAAATGCATCGATCCCGGCGCGGTCCAGCGCCGGAAAAGCACATAAAGACCAATGCCGAGATACACCAGGCCGATCAACCGCATGCCCTGGTTGATCGATCGATCGATAGGCTCAAAGATGACCTGAACGTCGAAACGGGCCTTCGCGTTCCGTACGATCGAATAGGTTCCCCGCGACCAGACGCCATGGCGCCAGATCTGCCGATTCAGCGTAGCGACCCGTGGCGTGGGATGCTCATCAACGGCGATCAGCACATCTCCCGGACGAATGCCGGCTCGTTGCGCTGGAGAATTAGCAGGAACCCGCTCCGCCTTCAGTCCACCCTGGATCTCCATCCAGGACACACCATCGGTCGGCAGCTCAAAATGGAGCTCCCGAAGGAAGTTCACAATGCCAAGCGCACAGGCAGCAGCCGTCAACAGGGCAAGCGCAATCGCCGTGATGCGGACTTGAAAGGCCTTTGGCATCAAAGTTCCATTGAAACTATCAACATCATTCTTGCACGTTAAAGACCAATTTTTTTACCCAGCCAATCACGCCAAGTCCTTGAAAAAGATACCGCTATCTCTTCCAAATATCATAGCAAGCTACAGAAATACGGAAGAGGCAGGTTTACTGAGCTTTTGACCGGACCAATTACACGATTGTAAGCAGGCATCCAGCCGGAATCCTGGATGCATCCCAGTCCCTGGATTGGGGCGAATGAATCTTCTCGAATGGATGACATCTGCTATGCCTGAGCCGGCTGCTGAACCGGCCCAGACGGAAGTGTCACCCGGTTGCACCATGCGGTATCTGGAGGCGGGCGCCGGCTATCCGGTCGTCCTGCTGCATGGGCTTCTCGGAGCGGCCGACGTCTGGCGTCGGAACCTCCCTGCCCTCGCCAGAGAATATCGCGTCATCGCTGTCGACCAACTAACCTGCGAACGGCACGGCTGGATCAATGAACAGGATGCCGATATCGCGACCTCGGCCGAAAGGCTGCTACACCTCTTCAACAACCTCGGGATCGAGCGTGGCCATCTTATTGGTCACTCCTACGGAGGTTCGGTCGCCGTTGTCTTTGCCGCAAAGTATCCGGAACGGGTCGCATCGCTGATCCTGCTGGCGCCCCCGACCGCGGCCGCAACCAGTCTCCTGCCCATTATTCACTTCTGGAGCACCGCACTTGGCCGTTGGTTTGGGCATCGTGTCATCGATCTCCCGCGCCGCCTGCAGGAATTGGCGCTGCTGCGGATGTACGGCGACCCGGATCACGCCGACGAAAAGACGCTCGATCTATACCTGCATGCCCTGCGGCGCCCTGGCGCGGTGATGCATATCCTCTCGATCATTCAACTCTGGCACCACAATATGAAAGTCGTCGATGATGCGCTGGCTGCCTTGCCAGAGCATCGTGTTCTGCTGCTCTGGGGTGACAGAGACCGCACAGCGCCGGTAGACCTTTCAGAGAAACTGCGACTGCGCCTTCCCCAGGCGGAACTGCAAGTCATCACCGGAGCCGGTCATCTGATCTTTGACGAGGCGCCGCATGAAGCCAATCTGCTGTTTGCTGACTGGTTGCATCGCAACACAGTTCCCCACCGCATCGCCGCCCACAAATCTGACGTTGCCTAAACTCTCCTGGAGCATTTTCACTGTCGGTGTGGTGTAGAGCTTCCGCATCTATGGGCGTTTTCCGCAATGAAAACGCCGCTGCACACCCCTTCCCAACAGGGAAAATGCTCTAGACCGTCAAGTCCGTGACGGTCTCTGCCAGCCACGAGATCATTGTTTCTCGCATCTGATCGAGCTTCGATCCTGGCGAACCGGCAGTACCCGCGAAAAAGTGATCCCCGCCTGCAATCCACACCAGCCGCTTCGGTTCGGGGAGCTGCGCTACCACCTGCTCGACCTCAGCAACCGGACCATACGGGTCGTGATCCCCCGAAAGAAACAACCGCGGCTTCGCACACGCCGAGAGGAAGTCGTAGTGGTAGCGTCGGCCCTCGGCGTCGATGGGAAGTCCGAGCGCGATCATCGCCGGAACGCGCTGGTCGGTGCAGCAAACCCGCATCCCTACATTCGAGCCAAAGGAAAATCCGGCAAAAAGAATCGGCCTGCCGAAACGCGTATCCAGCCACTGCAGCGCTTGACGCACATCGTCCTGCTCCCCGATGCCCTGGTCGTGACTGCCTTCGCTCAGACCAGTCCCGCGAAAGTTGAACCGCAGCACCGGAAGGCCGAAGTGACTGAACGCCTTCATCGCGTGGTAGACAACCTTGTTATGCATGGTGCCACCCCCAAGAGGGTGGGGGTGCGTCACCAGGGCGGCATAGGGAGCGTCATCTCTCCCTGTGTTCAGAATCGCTTCCAGGCGTCCCGCCGGGCCGCGGAGGTCATCCACTGCTTCAATCTTCGAGGCAAAGCTCACAGACCCATCATAACGGCCCGTCCGTGCGCTTCAGTTATGCTGGGGAGAGCATGGCGATCGATCCCATTCAACTGACACGGCAACTCGTCGATATCGAATCGACTACTTATTTTGAAGGCCCCGCGGGTCATTTCCTGGCAGATTATCTTGGCAAACTGGGCTACGAGATTGAAACCACCCGGGTAGAGCAGACAGAGCTTGCAGGAACACCCGCCGGTGAGTCCGAGCGATTCAATGTGTATGCCTGCGCTGCCGGTGTGACACCCGAGATTGTCTTTTCCACCCATATGGACACCGTGCCACCGTTCTTCCCTTCTTCTGAAGATGAAGAGAACGTCTATGGCCGTGGCGCCTGCGACGCCAAAGGCATCATCGCCTGCCAGATCGCGGCTGCCGAGATTCTTCGTGCTGAAGGAGTGAAGGTCGGCTTACTGTTCGTCGTCGGAGAAGAGCGGGACTCTGCCGGCGCCAACGCCGCCAATAAGAACCCAAAGGGGTCGCGCTTCCTCATCAATGGCGAACCGACAGACAACTACCTGGCTACCGCCACCAAAGGCGCTCTGCGAATTGAGCTCCGCGCCAAGGGAAAGATGGCGCACTCCGCCTATCCGGAGCTGGGCGACTCGGCCATTGAGAAGCTGCTGGACGTGCTCGATGACATCCGTGCGCTTGAACTTCCAGTAGAGCCCGAGATCGGGCCGGCGACGCTGAACGTCGGTCTTATCTCCGGTGGACGTGCTCCGAATGTCATTCCCGATGCCGCGGAGGCGCACATTCTTGTCCGTCTTGTCGGTCCGGCAGAAGAGGTACAGGATCTGGTCGACAAGACCGTGAATGGCCGCTGCGATGCGAAGTACACGCTGCATCTCCCTTTCGTAAAGATGCGGAAGTTGCAGACAGATTTACCGACCAAGGTGGTCAAGTACGCCACGGACATTCCGCAGCTCACCAATTGGGGCGAGCCGTTCCTTCTTGGTCCCGGATCGATTCACGTAGCGCATACACCCAATGAAAAGATCTCGAAGAAAGAGCTGCTGGAGTGCGTGCAGCTTTATGTGAAGCTGACGCGGCAGTTGCTGGCCTGATCAAGATTCATTCGATTTCTCTCGAAGCCGGCTTCATTCTCTTTTAACCGGCATCCATGACGCTACGCTGTATGCGAGTACGTCTAAGCCTTCTTCTGTTGATCGCGGCACTACCGGTGTCATCCGAGACCATCCTTGTCCACGCTCACCGTGGCGGCCGGGCTGCTCGTCCTGAAAACACGCTGCCCGCGTTTCAATACGCCATCGATACAGGCGCCGATGCGCTCGAGCTCGACCTGGCGGTCACGAAAGATAACGTCCTGGTCGTCTCGCACTCTCCATACCTGGTGCAGCCTGAAGGTACGGATGCTTTTATGAAGGCGGTCCTGGCCAACGAGCGCATCTGCAGTGGGCCTGCGCTACCCCCGGGCACGCTGATCCACTCACGGACATTGGCTGAGATCAGGCAGTACGACTGCGGCGCAAAGACACTGGCAGCCTTCCCCCAACAAAGAGCCGTGCCCAACACGCACATTCCGACCTTCGATGAAGTTCTGGATCTCGCGCCCAAGGGGACTTTCGATTTCAATGTCGAGACCAAGATCTCTCCAGCTCGCCCGGAGCTCACGCCTTCCCCTGAGGTCTTTGTGAAGATGATCGACGAGGCTGTGCGCAAGCATCAACTGCAATCGCGAGTCATTCTGCAGAGCTTCGATTTCCGTACGCTACGCGCTATGAAGCAGATCGATCCGCAGATCCGCCTCTCCGCTCTCTTCGGTCAGGCAAAGTACGACGGCTTCATGGGGATTACCGACAAAGACAAAAGCTTTGCGCATATCGCTGCTGTCTCTGGCGCGAATATTCTGAGCCCAGACGAGAGTCTCGCTACCGCAGACGAAGTCGCAGCGGCTCACAAGGCAGGCTTGCAGGTAATTCCTTACACATCAAACACAGTGGATGGCTGGAAGAAACTCAGCGAGGCTCGTGTGGACGGAGTCATCACGGATGATCCAGCAGGTCTGCTGCAGTGGCTTCGTTCGCAAAAGCCGGCGTTACATCCCTAAAGTATTTTTGTTCGTCATCCCGCAGGCGTGGCGAGACTTCTCGGCAAGCGCTCGCCTAGGTCCCCACCACGCGGATTCAGCCAGCACGTCAGCGTCATGCGGGTCGTCGTCTCCAGCTACGAAATTGGCAAACACCCGCTATCCCATACCAAACATCGCGACTTCGACAGGCCCTAATACAGAACAGATATTCAATCTCACCATAGTTTCCAAGCAGCAAAAATGATTAGCCCTGTCCCAACAAAACAAAAAAACGTTCGTTGAAACCAAGCGGGCCAAGAGATCAAAGGATTCTCAGTCTGATGATCAGAGGTGCGTCGTTTCTCGCGCACGAAGATTCCCTGCAAAATCCCAACAACACCCATTGCAGCGATAGCGTAATACGACAGATGGTTGAATGCGAAGCTCATCACTCTGGCCCACAATTTGGATTACCAAGTGTCCCCATATTGGCATAAACGACTACGTTATGGAGCTTACTTCCCCGCCTCGGCAACGCTACTGAATGACAACCCCAAAAGTCCTACGGCTGAATCACGATCTTCATCGAATCTGGCTGCGGATTCGATGCCAGATGAATTCCCTGCACTGCTTCTTCGAGCGTAAAGCGGTGTGAGATCAACTGCGTCAGATCGAAGCCGTTCTTGTAGCCGTCCAGCACGAGCTGCGCGCCCTCATCCTGAATCGCAACAGAGGCAGAATAAGAGCCCATCAGCGTCTTTTCGTCCATGCAGACCGCTGCCGGGTCGAAGATCGCTTCGCCATGCTGTGTCGATGCGAAGAGCATCACGCGGCCGCCGGGCCGCGTAGCCTCCATCGCCAGAGGAATCAACTTATCGCTGCCAACAGCTACAAGCGTGACGTCGGCTCCCCGGCCCTCAGTGGCATTCCGCACGGCGGCAACCACATCTCCCGTTGCATCGATCGAGTGCTTCAAGCCGAACTTTGCGGCGACGGCGTGACGTTCAGGAAACATATCGCTCGTTAGCACAGTAGCGCCGGTGCGTGCGGCCAACGCTGCAAGCAACACGCCGATCGAGCCCTGTCCGATCACCAGCACAGTCTCATCGGGCTGAAGCTCCAGAAGCTTGATCGCCTTGAAGCAGGTGTTCACAGGTTCAATGAAGGCTGCCTGCTCAAACGGCACACCTTCGGGAATCTTCACCAGGCCGCGTTTCACGATCCAGTCCATGACACGGATGTACTCTGCGAATCCTCCGCCTGAGGGTGCAAAGCCGGCTGTTGTTCCCACCTTTTTGTAAGTCTCACACTGTGCAAAGGTGTGCTTGCGGCAGTAATAACACTCACCGCAAGGAATATGGTGGAAGGCCATAACGCGATCTCCGACCGCGAAGTCTTCTACTCCCTCACCGACCTTGACGACAGTACCGCTCATTTCATGCCCGAAGACACGCGGCGCCGAGTGTGATCCGGTATGGATCTTCTTCAGATCCGTGCCACAGATGCCACAGGTATGGATCTTGACGAGAACTTCTCCTGGATTAATCTCCGGGACGGGTACGGTTTCAATGCGCACATCGTCAATGCCGCGGTAAACGGCTGCCCGCATGGTAGCGGGGACTTCCAACGAACTCATAGATTCAGGTCCTTCTTTACAGCAACGGCCAGATTCTCCGCGGCCAGCCTTGCATTCTTTCCAAAACGTGTGAGAGCTGCCCAATACCACGGACGCACCATCACACTGGCGACAAAAGGCGCCGTAGCGAATTTTCCATCCTTGGTGATGTATGGATTCATATCCGGCAGCTCTTCATTCGCTCCGTCTGAGACCGCCTTGATGCAACGGAACTTGCATCCTCTCGCGAAGGCAAGACCGGCGATGGTCGCAGCCTCCATATCCACCAGAGCCGCGTTGGAGTAAGCCAGGGCCAGGCGATACTTCTCTCCGCGGTCAGCAACCTTGTCGGCCGAGATCAGCAACATTGTGCCATCAAGATGCAGCGGATAGTGCTCCTCCGCTTCACTGTCGACGATCTGCGAAGGATAGTGCACTGACCCCACAGGCAGGCGCGGATCGATCGAGCCAGCCCAGCCGATCGACAATACTGTCGTTGGATTACAGATGGTTGTCAGATGGTGAAACGCGCGCCGGGCAGCTTCCGATCCCATTCCAGCGCACACGGCATAGATACTGCGGGATGGATGCTTCCATGCGTTCACGCCGTTGGTTGCTTCCAGCTGCTGCCAGCCGGCTACCAGCGGCTTTAGTTCTCCAGGTAGCGCCGCAACGATACCGAAGCATTCTTCCATCAGGCCTGCTTCCCTTCATCTGCGGGAGCATATCCATGCTCCACGAACCAGTCGATAGCCGAACGTAGTGCCTTGTACACCGGAAGCACCTTGAATCCCAGCTCTCGCTCTGCCTTGGCCGAGGATGCGAACATCTTCTTCTTGCCCATACGCACAGCCTCCAAAGTAGCGCGCGGTTCTTTCCCGCGCAGTTTGCCGGTAAACGTCTCGTCGAAGAAGGCGAAGATCATAGCGACCGTATGGGGTACCCGCATTGAGGGGGAGGGTAGCCCGGTGATCGCCGACATGCGGTCAAGAATCTGTTTCAGCGTTAGATTCTCTCCTCCGAGAATATACCGTTCTCCTGCTCGGCCGGCGTTAAGTGCAGCAAGATGCATACGGGCGATCTCTGCAACATCCACCAGGTTCAGACCGGTATCGACATATGCCGGGAACCTGCGGTTGAGAAAGTCCACGATAATACGGCCAGTCGGGGTTGGTTTAATATCGCGGGCGCCGATCGGCGTCGTCGGATTCAGAATCATTACACGCTGGCCCATCTTGGCCGCTGCAATCGCTTCCTGTTCCGCAAGGAACTTCGATCTCTTGTAATGGCCCACCATGTCTGCCAGCGAGACAGGCGTATTCTCATCGACGATTGTGCCATCGGTCTGAAAGCCCATGGTGGCAACACTCGATGTGTAGATAAAGTTGGGTACGCTTTCCTCGCGGGCAATGCGCAACAATTCACGCGTACCTGTGACATTGGCCCGATACATGTCGTCGGGATCGCGGACCCATAAACGATAGTCCGCAGCCACATGAACGACAGCGTCACACCCGCTTATCGCGGCCCGAAGCTCTTCGGGCCGCCGCAGATCGCCGGCGATCACATCCGCCGGGATACCTTCGAGCTGTGCATTATTTGTGCCGCGCGTCAGGAGACGCAACTGTGCGCCCTGGTCGGCATACAAGCGCGCAACGTGGTTACCGACAAACCCTGTCGCTCCGGTGAGAAAGACTTTCATGACCTCACACAAAGACAATGCGGGTAGATGTAACCCACATCTGGTAGGTAGTTACCGGCATTTTCCCTGTCGCTGGGTATCCCGAAGGCGTATATCGGCGTTTTCATTGCGGAAAACGCCGATAGATCAGGAAGCCCTACATGACACCCACAGCGAAAATGCTCTAGTCCAGCTTCTCCGCTTCAATTCCAATATTCGTTTCGCCCGCAGCCTTCTTTTCCCAGTACTTCTTCACCCAGGCTTCAAACGACTTGCCGGCGGCGGCGTCACGGCCGGTAAAGGCGAGGGCTGCAATATCGCCGTAGGCCACGTTGACCTTTGCGCGATCTCCCTTTGAGGGAATGATGCGGATAAAGGAGTCCCTCAGCGATGTACCCGAGCGGCGGTCGAAGATATATCCCTCGAGGATCGCGCCGTCCTTCTTCGTGATTGTCACATCGCCGCGATAGTCGAAGGCCTTTTCCAATGCTTCCCGCACTTCATCGTCGGAGGCGAGAGCCGGAATCCAGCCCTCGAGATTCTCTCGCTCACGGCCGGCGACAACCTCGAGCTCATCAGCCGAATGCTCTTTCAACTGCTCGATCTTTCCCGCTTCCTGCTGCACTGTCGACATAGGCTTAGTCTCCTGAGACCAGTTCACCGGTTTGCGCCGCGGGTGTCGTAGCGATCTGAACCAGTGGTCCGCGGTGTTCCGGCTGCCACTCATCCAGCAGTTTCTGTGCTCCTGCATCGGAGTACAGTGCGTTCATATAGGCCTTGGCCGTACGGATGAAACCACCCAGCGATCCGAAGCCGTAGTTCACCGCCGAAGCTTCGTGCCCCGAATGCACCATGCAGTTGGCGCACTGCGGATTGCCGCTCTTTGCACCGTAGTTGGCCCACTCGGTGGCTTCGATCAGTTCCTTGAAGGAATCGGCGTAACCGTCTTGCAGCAGATAGCAGGGCTTCTGCCAACCGAAGATGTTGTAGGTCGGCATTCCCCAGGGGGTGCACTCGAAGTTGATCTGTCCCATCAGGAACTCGAGGAAGAGTGGGTGCGAGTTGAACTGCCACTCCTTCTTCCGGTTCGACAGGATGGCGCGGAACATGCGGCGCGACTTCGCCTTACCGAGGAAGTGGCTCTGATCCGGTGCCTTATCGTAGGTGTAACCCGGCGAGACCATCATGCTCTCAACACCGGCGCGTGTGAGTTCGTCAAAGTGAGCCCGCACCGAGTTTGGATCGGCGCCATCGAAGAGAGTCGTATTCGTCGTCACGCGGAAGCCACGCTTCACTGCTTCACGAACGCCTTCCATCGCCTGGTCGTGGCCACCGTCGCGGCAGACGGCGAAGTCGTGGTGCTCCTTCTGACCATCGACGTGCACTGAGAAGGAGAGATACTTGCTTGGCGTGAAGAGATGGAGCTTCTCCTTCAGCAGCAGCGCGTTGGTGCACATGTAGACGTACTTCTTGCGCGCTACCAGGCCGGCAACAATCTCCGGCATCTGCGGATGCAGCAACGGCTCGCCGCCCGGGATAGACACCATCGGCACGCCGCACTCTTCCACCGCGGCAAAGCACTGCTCCGGTGTGAGATCCGTCTTAAGGATGTGGGCCGGATACTGAATCTTGCCGCAACCAGCACAGGCGAGGTTGCAACGGAACAACGGTTCCAGCATCAGCACCAGCGGATACCGTTTGTTGCCTTTGATCTTCTGCTTCAGGACGTAACTTGCAACCGTCAGCATCTGTGAGATTGGCACTGCCATCGGCTCACACTCCTTGAGTAAAAACTTGGTTATTCCAGCGCGCCGGAGACTTCCGTCTCGCGCGCCTTGATATACGTCGTCAATGCCAGCAGCGGGAAGTACTGCTTGTACAGGTGATATCCCAGGTAAAAGACGCGCGGGAAGCCCGTTCCGGTGTAATAACTTTCACCGTTGCGGCCCGGCACCAGCTCATCCCAGCTCCCATCCTCGTGCTGGTGATCGATCAGCCAGCGTACACCCTTGGCAACCGAATCCGAGCGGACATCTCCGCCGGCAAGCAATGCCAGCAGTGCCCAGGCCGTCTGCGACGGTGTGCTTGGCCCCATGCCGCGCTGCAATGGATCGTCGTACGTGCCACAGTTCTCGCCCCAGCCGCCATCTGAATTCTGCACCATGCGCACCCATTCGGTAGCCTGCAGAACACAGGGCTCATGGCTCCACATGCCCATCGACTGCAATCCCCGCAGAACCAGGAACGTGCCGTAGAGATAGTTCACACCCCAACGGCCAAACCAGCTACCGTCGCTCTCCTGCTCCGAGAGGATGAACTGCACAGCCTTTTCAACGCGCTTGTCAGAGCGGTTGTAGCCATACAGCGCCAGCATCTCCAGCATGCGGCCGGTAATGTCCACCGTCGGCGGATCGAGCATGGCGTTATGGTCAGCGAACGGAATCTGCTCGAAGATTGTCTTCGTATTGTCCTTATCGAAGGCAGCCCATCCACCGTTCTTGCACTGCATTGCCCAGATCCAGTTCAGCGCGCGTTCGCACACCTCGTACTGGTAGCGCTCGCGCGGGTTCTCGACGCACTTCAGAGCGAGCAACACCTGGCCGGTATCGTCCACATCCGGATAAAACTCGTTATTGAACTCGAAGTACCAGCCGCCCGGTTCGACATTACGAACCTTCTCGGCCCAGTCACCCTTGTGACGGACTTCCTTGCTCAGGATCCAGTCCGCGGCCTTGATCATCCGCGGATCATCCTTCGCCACACCGGCTTCGCCCAAAGCATAGATCGCCTGTGCGGTATCCCACACCGGCGGAAAGCACGGTTGCATGCGGAATGTCGGCGTGGGATAGTCCTCGGTTCCCTCCGGACAGTCGATGCCGAGCTTCTCAAACTCGTCCACCGCGCGGATCAGGACAGGATCATCCATCGAATATCCAAGGCAGCGCAGCGCCACAATGGCATTCAACATCGCTGGGTAGATAGCACCGAGACCGTCGGACTTCTCAAAGCGCTCCAACATCCACTTCTCGGCCTTCTTGATCGCCATGCTCCGAAGCGGACGAATATGAACACGCTCTGCCCAGTGCGCGACACGATCGCACAGCAGGAAGAAATTACGCCAGCTTACCGGCCGCTTCTTGTCCCAACGCAGATGAAGATTCGCTCTGTCGCGACCGCCGACGAACAGCTCGTCGATCTCTTCCTCGGGTGCAAGCTTCTTGAACGGCTTCTTCGCATAGATGATCGACAGCGGCACCAGAATGCCGCGTGACCAGGACGAGATCTCGTAGATATTGAAGTAAAACCAGTTGGGGAAGAGGATGATCTCCGGCGGAATCGCCGGCACGGCATCGTAATCGTATGCGCCCAGAGCACAGAGATAGAGCTTGGTGAACGTATTGCACTCCACCACACCACCGAGCGAAAGCACACTCTCGCGTGCCTTCACCATCAGCGGATGGTCAGCCCTCCAGCCCATCAGCTTCAATGCCAGATAGGCCTTCACACCGTAGTTCACATTCGATGGTCCGCCAGGATAGAGACTCCATCCACCATCGGCATTCTGATGACGCAGAATCTCGTTGACGGCGCGCTGCATCTTCGCCCGGTCACCCGTGCCGAGCAGGGTATGCACGAAGATGTAATCCGCTTCGAGCATGACGTCGGCTTCCAGCTCACCGCACCAGTAACCATCCTGATGCTGCTGGCCGAAGAGCCAATCTACTGCTCGTTTAATGCCCGAAGAGACTTTGTCCAGTTCGAGGTCCATTCGTCCGAAGCGAGGCTGTGTGCCTGCTTGAGACGATGCCGTCGATTTACTCGCGTCAATTGCCATGCGTTCGGAAACCTCAGTTATTAGACGCACCCTGCTTAGGCGCCTACGGTCACTGCGCCCGGAGCCGGCTTGATAGCCTGCACGATCTCCGGAGGGAGACCAAAACGCACATTCTCCGGCATGACTTCCACTTCATCTACCGAACCGAAACCCTTGGTCTGGAGGTACTCAATGACCTCCTGCACCAATACTTCAGGAGCCGAAGCACCTGCAGTCACTGCCACATTGTCAACATCATTCAGCCACTGCGGCTGAATGTCCTCAGCCTTATCGATCAGGTAGCTGTTCGTACCGAGATTCTGCGAGACCTCAACCAGACGGTTTGAATTCGAGCTGTTCTTCGAACCCACCACCAGCACCAGATCCGCACCATGCGCCACATTCTTGACCGCAGTCTGGCGGTTCTCCGTGGCATAGCAGATGTCCTGTGCATGCGGTCCGACAATGTTCGGGAACTTCTTCTTCAGCGCCTCGATCATGTCCCGCGCCTCATCCAGAGAAAGCGTGGTCTGGGTCAGATAAGCAACCTTGTCAGGATCAGGAACCACGAGGTTATTCACCTCTTCTACCGTCGAAACGACCTGCGTGACCTCGGGCGCTTCACCCTGCGTACCTTCCACCTCTTCGTGCTCGCGATGCCCTACCAGCACCAGCGAGTATCCCTGCTTGGCGAACTTGATCGCCTCTACGTGAACCTTGGTGACCAACGGACACGTCGCATCAATCACCTTCAGACCACGCTCCTTGGCAACCGCGCGCACTGCCGGCGATACGCCATGAGCCGAGAAGATCACACGCGCACCCGAGGGAACCTCATCAAGCTCGTTGACAAAGATCGCACCCTTCTTCGCCAGGTCGCTGACCACATAGCGATTGTGAACGATCTCCTTACGGACATAGATCGGCGCACCAAAGGTATCCAGCGCGATCTTCACAATATCGACAGCGCGCACAACGCCGGCGCAAAAGCCACGGGGCTTAAGCAACAGAACGCGCTTTGTGGCCTCAGCCTGGTTGGAGAGGTTGTTGACTCGGGGTTCAGATGCAGTGGTGGTCACAGTAGTAAGTATACCGTTAACACCCCTCCCGTCATGCGGAAATGAACCTCAAACGGTGCATTTCAGGACACCTCCGCAGTAAGTCCTTGTGGCCTGATTCAAAATGGTTTATCCCACCACCGCGCGCAGAAAAGCCTCGATCAACGGCAATGCTGAAACCGTCGGCCCGGAAGGCACAAGCGCTGAGATCACAGCGACTGAATCGGCACCCGCATCCAGCACCTCCGGTGCTCTCTCAGGCGTGACTCCTCCAATCGCAACGATCGGCTTCCTGGTCAGCTTGCGCACCTGCCGCAGCAGCTCCAGCCCGGTCACCGGATCCGGATTCTGCTTTGTGGACGTGGCATAAATCGGTCCAATTGCCAGGTAGTCTGCTTCGGTCGCCACCACCGCTTCGAACTGGCCAAGCGTGTGCGTCGACACACCGATGAGCTTCCCCGCGCCTGCGATGCGACGGGCATCGTCTGGATGAAGGTCGGTCTGCCCGACATGCACACCGTCACACTGTCCAATCCGCGCCAGATCTGGCCGGTCATTCAATAGCAAGCTTACCCCTGGGGCAGCCGACCGGATTCGCTGCAGATTCGCGAGAACCGTCTGTGGCGCTGCGACTTTATCGCGATACTGCAGCAGTGAGACTCCAGCCGATGCCAGTTCCCCTGCAAACTGCTCAATCGAGATCTGCCGTGCAGCCAATACACCGGCATCGAGAATGGGATAAAGCCGAGGAATCTGCACCATGATTACCGCGCCGATGCCAGGATGCGTCGTGCGTCATCCAGGCCTGCCTGCCCTCCGGTCAGTCCAATCTGCCAGTCAGTTCCCGGAACTACGCACAGATATAGAGCCCAGGGCTGCGTGGAGTTTTCATGCACACAAAGAAAGCTCAGATCGTGCGCACGAATTGTCTCCGGAGAAAAACGACCTTCCTCCATGCCTCGGCCATAGGTTGCAAGAATCTGTCTTTGGAATGCTTCAGCCTGCTGCGCATTACGAATGCCGCCAACGGCATGATCAATATTCAACTGCACGGAGTGCGACAGGCGGAAGATCTCTCCACGATCGGGATTGGTACTGCGCCACAGCAGAGGCAGACGAAAGCTATGACCGTTGAAGCTGGCATAGTTACCGTGGCGCACATGCCACCAAAGAGCCATGATGGGATCTCCCACTGTCCCCCAGCTCAGAACGAAGAAGTACAACAGCGGGAAAGGAACGATCCACATCGGGATAGAACGAAACAGGCCGCGCAGAGTCCATCGACGATGGTCTGACGGCCTGAGTGCGTCTTCCATGATCGCTATTCGGCCTTCGCCTTCTCCCGTTCAAAGAAGCGTTCCATGAACTTCGTGTCGAAGTTCCCGGCGCGGAACTCTTCATCCGCAAAGATCTTTTTGTGCAGCGGAATCGTCGTATGAATACCCTGCACGATGAACTGGTCTAGCGCCCGCTGCATCTTATTCATCGCTTCTTCGCGGTCTTTTCCGTGCACAATCAACTTGCCGATCAGCGAATCGTAATACGGCGGCACGACTCCTTCTGCATATTGTGCTGTGTCGACCCGGACGCCATTGCCGCCCGGCAGATTGAAGGCAGTAATCTTGCCCGCCGAAGGAGTGAACTTCTCCGGGTGTTCCGCATTAATACGGCACTCGATCGCGTGCCCATTGATCACAATGGGCTGCGGAATAATCTCCGTCAACTTCTCTCCGCCGGCGATGCGCAGCTGCGCCTTCACCAGGTCGATACCGGTGATCATCTCCGTCACCGGATGCTCCACCTGGATGCGGGTATTCATCTCGATGAAGTAAATCTTCCCGTCTTCATCCATCAGGAATTCGATGGTGCCCGCGTTCCAGTAGCCAATGTCCTTAAGTGACTTGCGGATTACCTTGCCCATCTCTTCGCGCTGTTGCTGCGTGATCTGGAGCGAGGGGGCTTCTTCGATCAATTTCTGATGGCGCCTCTGGATCGAGCACTCGCGTTCGTTGAGAGAAAGAACATTGCCATGTTCATCAGCAAGCACCTGGAACTCAATGTGGCGAGGCCGCTCGATGAACTTTTCCATGTACAGGTCGCCATTTCCGAAGGCATTCAGCGCCTCCGTCGATGCCTGGTTATAGAGATCCGGAAGCTCCTGCGGAGCGCGGCAGATACGCATTCCGCGTCCTCCGCCGCCGGCCACAGCTTTCAAAATGACGGGATAACCAACGGACTTCGCCCATTCCAGAGCTTCATCCACGCTGCCGATCACGCCGTCCGATCCGGGAAGAATCGGCACCTTCGCCTTCTTCATCGTCTGGCGTGCGGTGGACTTCTCGCCCATCATCCGCGTCACCTCGGGCGGTGGCCCGATGAACTTGATGTTCGACGCGCGGCATACCTCGGCAAAGTTGGCATTCTCCGAAAGCAGACCATAGCCAGGGTGAATGGCATCCACATCGGCAATCTCCGCGGCAGAGATCACCGCCGGAACATTCAGATAACTCTCGGCCGAACGAGGCGGTCCGATGCAGATAGCTTCATCGGCAAAACGGACATGCAGTGAGTTGCGGTCCGCTGTCGAATAGACCGCGACCGTACGAATGCCCATTTCCTTGCAGGCATTGATCACTCGAAGCGCGATTTCGCCGCGATTGGCGATAAGGACTTTGCGAAACATCTTCTTCCAGTCTTGTTACCAGGGATCGATCGAACAGCGTCTCAACGTGGCTTGACGGCAAACAGAGGCTGGCCATACTCCACCGGCTGACCGTTATTAACGATGCGACGTATAACCTCTCCCGCAACATCCGATTCAATCTCGTTCATCAGCTTCATGGCCTCGACGATGCACAGCACCTGGCCAACCTCGACCTGATCACCAACTTTGACAAACGGAGCCGCTCCGGGCGCCGAAGACTCATAGAATGTACCGACGATCGGAGATTTCACCTCTTGAATATCCTCAGCCGGCGCTTGCGCTTCGGCCACGGGCGCTGAGACCGGCGCTGCCGCCGCAGCCACCAAGGGTGACGGTGCGATCGTCTGCTGCGGAATCAACGTGGCGAGCTGTGTGTAGTCGATAGCCGCCGGAACAGGAGGGCCGGTGAATTTGATACGGACCTTGAGGTCGCCACGCTCAAGATCGAATTCGGCAATCTTGTTGTCTTTCAGAAACTCTACGAGTTCGCGAAGGTCCTTCAGTTCATTTGCTTCCATGCTTTATCTCTTCTTCCGGATTCGCTGGCGCCGCGGAACCGACCGCAGGCCCAGTCCTTGTTATAACTCGATCCAGGCTTTCGGCGACGGCGTTATGATCTCGCAGCCGTTGCGGTTAATGACGACGGTATCTTCAATGCGGATTCCGAAGCGGCCGGGAAGGTAAACACCGGGTTCAATCGTAACGACCATGCCCTCGGCGAGTGGCTGCTTCTGGTTGGCGGCAATCCTTGGTCCCTCGTGAATCTCCAGGCCAACACCGTGACCTGTGGAGTGCGTAAAATATCGTGCCAGCCCCGCACGCTTCAGAACACTACGGGCTGCTTCGTCAACATCGCCGCAAGTGACTCCATGCTTTGCGGCTGCCAGTGCCGATTCCTGCGCTTCCAGGACTGCGGCATAGGCTCTTTCCTCTTCAGCGGTTGCACGGCCCATATGCACCGTGCGTGTCATGTCCGAACAATACCCGTTGAGAATAACACCGAAGTCCAGTGTGATGAACCCTTTGCGGGGAATGCGGGAGGAACTTGCGCGCCCGTGCGGAAGTGCAGATCGGGCACCCGAAGCGACAATCGTCTCAAACGACATAGCCTCCGCCCCTAACAGGCGCGCCTGATGCTCCAGCTCCGCGGCAACAGCTACTTCCGTAATTCCCGGCTCAAGAAAGCCGAGAATATGCTCGAACAGCCTCGCGCCCAGCGCGGCAGCCTGCCGCATACGGCGGATCTCCGTGGCATCCTTGATCTCCCGCTGTGCTGCAACCAGCGGAGACTCCAGCGGCTGAAAGAAACTGCGGCGCAATCCTCCACTCACGGCCTTGCGAAGATGTTCCAGCAGCGCGATGGTCGTATGCGTCCCGTCAATCCCGCAGCGGGTTAGCTGTTGCTGCTCCAGCCACGCGGCAGCCATCGTCTGCGCAGACTTTTTCTTTGCAATCACCACGCGAGCGCTCTCAACCTCTTCCCTCGCCTGAACGGTATAGCGACCATCCGTGAACAGGATGGCCTTGCGCGGCGTGATCGCCAATGCAGCATTGGATCCTGTAAAGCCAGTTAAATAACGGACATCGGGTAGATGGGTCAGCAGCAATGCCTGCACGTTCTGTGCGGCCATGGCTTTTCGGATCGTACGGATTCTTGCCTGCATCCGTTCTATTTTATGTTCCGATTCCCCTCCGGGCCAACGGCGACGATATCATCAAGCTATGTCTGATCCCTCGTGGATGACACGACGTAAAGTTCTTCAACTGGGAGTGGCAGGCGTAGCCGGGATGGCTTTGTACTCCGGCGAGCTTGCACGGCACGAACTGGAAGTCGTCCAGCGTACTGTCAAACTGGCAAACCTGCCGGACGCCTTTCACGGCTTCCGCATCGCACAGATTAGCGACCTCCATTTTCACGAATACACGGAAACATTCTTTCTTCGGTCCGTATTGCGCCGTGTTAATGGGCTTCGTCCAGATGCTGTCTTATTGACCGGGGACTTCATCAGTAACGCACGCGATCGCTCTTACCCAATCGCACAGGCTCATGTCTGCGCCGACATCTTGAAGATGCTGGAGTGCCCCATTCGCTATGGAGTCCTTGGAAATCATGACAGCGCCATGGGAGAAACAGAGATCCACCACGCTCTCGTCTCCAACGGAACACCGATTCTCTTGAATAAGAGTGTTCCCATTGAGCGAGGTAGCAGCCGCATCTGGCTTGGAGGACTGCGCGATACGCTTGCCTCTTATCCGGAACCGGAACGGGCGATCCCGTCTAAAATCCGTAACCCTAAAGAGCCAGTCCTTCTGATGATTCACGAGCCGGATTACATCGACGAGTTGATGAAGCACCCGTCGAGTCAGTCCGTCGGCCTTGTCCTCTCAGGCCACTCCCATGGAGGTCAGGTACGGCTACCGTTCCTTCCTCCGCTCAAAGCGATCCTGCCCCCGGGTGGGAAAAAGTATGTTGAGGGTCTGTTCCGCGTAGGCAATACGCAACTCTACGTCAATCGTGGAATTGGGACCACAGAGGTTCCCTTCCGGCTCAACTGCCCGCCGGAGATCACAATACTGACACTGGAACAGACTTAACGTGCGCGACGGACAGGCTTCTTCTGCGTTGGCTTTGCCTTTGCCGGAGCTGATGGCTTGCGGATACCTGACTGCTCATCCATCCAGGCGTCGAGCAGCGAGCGCTTGAAGCGCCACCGGTTCCCTAACTTGAAAGCCGGAACAAATCCCTCGGAGGCGTAGCGATAGAGCGTATCGCCGCTGATGCCGAGATAGTCGGCAGCCTGGCGAATATCCATCACCTCTCGAAGCGCGATCTGGGCAGCGGATGGCATTGATCACATCTACGGGCAGACTTCCCCGCTCTCTGTTTTTACCCCGTTTTTTCCCGAAGTACAAGTAATTTCTGAGGTTTACGGAGGGGTTAACAACCGTTTCGTCAACTTTTCGCTGTGACCAGTGACGGAATGGGCGCCTGTGCTCGATTGACAGACTGCCGCCACCACAGATTTTGCGCTGGTTCGCCTTGAAATGCCGTGGGTACGCCCGGCGCCGGTATCCACAGATCCACGCCATTCTCAGGAGCGATGCTCAACAGCCGCTCGATCGGTTGACGCCACTCATGCAAGGCAAGGTCGAAAAGTCCCCAGTGGATCGGAAACATCACTCGGCCGCGGAGCGCCACATGAGCCTCCAGGGCACGGTCTGGTCCCAGATGGATCGACTCCCACAGCGGATTCGAGGCCCCGATCTCGAGCATCGTCAGATCGAACGGGCCATACGTCTCACCGATCTCCGCAAACCCAGGCCAGTGTCCTGAATCTGCTCCGAAATAAAGGTTGTGACGATCGTTCCGCAGCACAAATGATGCCCACAGCGTTCCAAAGCGGTTGAACAGGCTGCGACCAGAGAAGTGGCGCGAAGGCAAAGAGAGAATCTCCAGCGTTGCTCCATTACGCCCGCTGGTCAGTGAAAGCCGGTCGCACCAGTCCATCTCATCGATGCGTTCTGCCGGAACGCCGAACCGGCGGAGGTACTTCCCTACGCCAAGCGACGTCACCCAGCGGATGTTGCGATCGGCAAGGCCTCGGACGGCAGTCTCATCCAGATGATCGTAGTGGTCGTGTGAGATCAGGACCGCATCCAGCGGTGGCAAGTCGTGCAATGCGATCGTCGGCGGAAAAAAACGTTCGGGGCCCGCAAACTGCACCGGAGAAGCGCGCAACGACCACACCGGATCGACCAGCAAACGAAATCCGTCGACCTCCAGCAGCAACGACGAGTGTCCAAACCAGGTAATTCTTACAGGAGAGCCATGGGATGCCTCAAACCAGCGAGCATCGGTGCGAAAGTGCGGCAATTGAGGAGCCGGTTCGCGTTTCCGCCGGCCGAACAGGAACTCCGGCATCATGCGGAACATTTCGCGCGCACTGGTAAAGTGGGTCGGGACGGGATTAAGAAATTTGCCGTTTTGGCGCTGGGCCGGTTTCAGGTAACTCACACAAAATTCGATGCCCTGCAAAGCTCCCCGACGCAGGAAAAAAGGAGACGAAGGTAATGAAAAAGGCTTACTGGGTGGTTTCTTACCAGGTCATTCACGATCCGGCGGCACTTGCCGCCTATGCACCTCTCGCCGTAGCAGCTATCGCGGCAGGTGGCGGAGCAACCCTGGTACGCGGCCTGCCCCATGAAGTTGACGGCCGCGGCATCAAGGAACGGACGGTTGTCGTAGAGTTCCCCAGCCTGCAGGCTGCGGTCGACACCCATCACAGTGACGCATACAAGCAGGCACTGGCCGCCCTGGGCAACGGTGTCGATCGCGATTTTCGTATCGTTGAAGGCGTCTAGCCAGGGTGTTTATTGGATACCTGGCGTCAGCTATCCAATAAAACACCCTAGTCCCATCCACCATCCAACAGGTTGGTGACATGGGCAACGGCTTTCGTGAGTTTGGCCTGGCGGGGCTGCCGGGCCTTCTCCGGATCGTCTTCTGTGGCAAAGATGTATTCGATGCGCTCTACGCGGTAAGGTCCCGCCCCGGCCTCAAGTCCATCACCGGGTAGAAGAACGACGTCCCCTGGATTCGGTACCGAGTGGAGATGGTCCAGTGGAACCAGGTTCACAAAGTCACCGGTATCAAGCACGAACTCGAGGCAGTCCTGACTGAAGATCAGCTCCCGCCGCGTCGCCTCAGCGATTCTGCGGGCCTTTACAGCCTGCAGATAGGTGGCAACCATGGTGGGAAGACCAAGGACAAAACCAACGATACACAGCCAATCGGAAAAAGTACTGAGTGACATGAAAAACAATACCGCTGCTCCTGTGAAGCTGGCGGAAGACTCGCCTTTCTCATAGCTTACTGCGATATCATCGCCTCTAACTATGCCTTCGCCGGAGACAACGCGCCCTGTAGAACACACCCACGAATTCGAGGGTGACTACCGGCCATCGAATACGGCCTCTCCGACGACGCCGCGGGTGCATATCGAGCCGCTGCAGATCGACTTCCTCACGCAGCTGGCCGATGCCCTGAACAATACTCTCGACCTGCAGACCACTATGCAGCGGGTGGCGGACCTGGTGCGCGCCGTTATCGATTACAGGATCTTTGCCATCCTGCTCATCAATGACCGCACGCAGGACTTCTGGATGCGTTTCCAGATCGGCCACTCCCCCGAGTCGGAACGAATGCGCGTCAAGATCGGCAAAGGTGTCATCGGCAGAGCCGCAGAACTGCGGCGCGCCGTCCTGGTCGAAGACGTCTCCAAGAAGGACTACTACATCCCGGCAAATCCGGACGTAAAGTCGGAGCTGGCGATTCCCCTCATCAGCAAAAACAAGGTGATTGGCGTACTCGACATCGAATCGACGCAGATCGCCTACTTTACGCAAGAACACCAGCGGCTGCTCGAACTTGTCGCCTCCCGCATCGCCATCGCAATCGAAAACTCCCGGCTCTACACGCGAGTCGCCCGCCAGGCGCAAACGCTCACCGTTCTTGGCGAGATCTCGCGCGAGTTGACCAGCATTCTGGATCTTGACGACCTGCTGGAACGGGTTGGGCAACTGATGAAGCGGGTGGTGGACTTCCAGATGTTCAGCATTCTGCTCTGGAACTCCCGGTCAAAGCATTTTGAGCATCGCTTCTCGACCCGTTTTGGGGAGCGAGTCCAACGCCAGCACATCGTCGAGCCCGGTCACGGCATCATCGGCACCGCCGCCAAGGAACGTGTTCCTGTCCTGGTTCCGGATGTGCGTAAGGATTCGCGTTACGTCAACTACCACCCTGAGACCCGCTCCGAACTTGCAGTACCGCTGGTCTATAAAGACCAGATCATCGGCGTAATCGATGTCGAACATACACGGGCGAACTACTACAACGAAGAGCATCAGCGCACGCTCACAACTCTGGCCGGCCAGGTCGCTATCGCCATCGAGAATGCACGGCTCTATGAGCGCATTCTCGAAGAAGAACAGCGCATGGAGCGCGACCTCGCCATGGCTCGCCAGGTGCAGCTCCGCCTGTTGCCGGGTGCGCCGCCATCACACCCGCACGCAGACTTCTTCGCGAAGTTCCTGCCCGCGCGCTCCATCGGTGGCGACATGTATGACTTCCTGGACTATGGCTCTGGACGGACCTTGATCGTCATGGGAGATGTCTCTGGAAAGGCCGCGCCCGCAGCTCTCTATGCCGCGCTGGTCTCAGGAATTCTGCGCTCTCTCGGAGCGCAGCAGCTCTCGCCCGGCCACCTTCTGGCGACCCTCAACGACCAGTTACAGGAACGCAAGCTGGATGCACAATACGTCACCATGCTGATCGGTCTCTGGGACGATAACGAACAGACGCTGAGCATCGCGAACGCAGGCTCCGTCCAGCCCTTCTTCGTCACCGGTGGCGAGGTTCGCACCATCCAGGCGGAGGGTTTTCCTCTGGGCCTGTTCCCGCATGCCGTCTATGAAGAACTGACGCTATCCACCCAGCCAGGCGACCAGATCGTCTTTTTCTCCGACGGTATTACGGATGCCGAGAACTCGTCACACGAGATGTTCGGTAACGAACGCCTGGTCGAGGTGCTGCGAAAGCTGAAGAATCCAACAGCTCAGGTTACCGGTGAAGCCATCCTAAAAGGTGTCGGACATTTCCAGTCTCAGACCGAACACTTCGACGACGAAACGGTCGTTGTGCTCCATGTCCGTTGAACTTTCCACGTCTCCCCTCACGGTACAATCAAAGGCAAACGTTCAACGGAAGTGGAAGCTCAGAACCGGGTGCGAAGTTGTCCGCACGTTAGCCGTCAGAGTCTCCACAAGATTTCCCTCCGCGGCATAACGATGACCGCTCATGGCTACCCGGAAGAAATTTCAAGATGCAGACGATTAGTACGACTCAGACGATCCGCCCCGCGAAGAACCTGCACGGTTCTTTTCGCGTTCCAGGCGACAAGTCCATCTCTCACCGCTACGCCATGCTGGCTGGACTGGCTAAAGGCACATCGCGGTTATACAACTTCTCTACCGGCGCCGACCCACACTCCACACTCGGCTGCATGGTCACGCTGGGCGCGAAGGTCAACACCCAGAGTGACGGCACTATCGAAGTAACCGGTGTAGGCGGCGCCTTTGAACGGCCAGTGGGCCAGCTCGATTGCGGTAACTCCGGTTCTACCATGCGCATGCTTTCCGGGCTTATCGCCTCGCACCCTCATGTCTTTACCCTCATTGGCGATGAATCCCTGACCCGCCGCCCGATGGAACGTATTCGCAAGCCGCTCTCGCAGATGGGCGCCCGCATTGATCTGACCGAAGGCCATGCTCCTGTCACTATCTTCGGCACACCACTCAAGGCAATCGATTTTGCAACGCCGATCCCCAGCGCACAGGTAAAGACTGCGATTCTCTTTGCCGGCTTGCAGGCCGAGGGTGTGACTTCGATCTCTGAATCTGTCCGGACCCGCGATCACTCCGAACATGCGCTGCGCGCCTTTGGAGCCGAGCTCACCCGTACAGCGGACAAGATCACCATCGCCGGCGGACAGACGTTGACGGGAATTGATGTTGCTGTACCGGGCGATATCTCGTCGGCAGCCTTCTTCCTGTGTGCGGCTCTGCTCTTCCCCGACTCCAACCTGGTCTTCGACGGCTTGGGAATGAATCCCACCCGTGCGGCCCTGCTCGACGTTCTTACAGGCATCGGCTTGAAGGTCAAGGTGCTGAACCTTGAAGAGAAGCACGGCGAGATGGTGGGCACCATCCAGGTGAACCGCGTTCAGGGCGGCCTGAAGGGCGCTGACATCAGCGGTGCTCTTACGGCGCAGTTGATCGATGAGCTCCCGGTGATTGCCGCCATCGCTCCTTACACACAGGAAGGTATCCGCATCCGCGATGCGCAGGAGCTTCGCGTCAAAGAGAGCGACCGCATCGCCCTGGTAGCCAAGAACCTCAAAGCGATGGGAGCCGAGTTCGAAGAGTTCGAAGATGGGCTTCACATCCCAGGCAATCAAAAACTCCACGGAGCTCGCATCGAGACCGGCCACGACCACCGCATCGCGATGGCCTTCTCCGTCGCTGCCCTGCGTGCCGAAGGCGAGACCATCATCCAGAACGCAGAGGTCGCCAGTGTCAGCTTCCCTGAGTTCTACACGCTTCTGGACAACCTGGCCGAGCGCTAGAGAAAAGGCGCCGAACGAACTCATGCGTGTCATTCAGACAGTCTTCGGCGTCTTTCACCACTTCGACCTTGCAACCGAACTCCAGAAACGAGGCCACCTGGAGAAGGTCTACTCCACCTGGCCATGGGCGCGGCTCAAACGCGAGGGGCTGCCGAAAGAGCGAGTTGAAAGCTTTCCCTGGATCCACATGCCGGCCTACTTCTACGGTCGGTCTAAGCTCCACCGGGCGCCAGTGGCGCAGCAACTTCAACTTCTGAATGCAGCGCTCTTTGACCGTTGGACCATGCGCCGCCTCCGCGCTCTCCAGGGCCATGGCACCAAGGTCGACGCTCTCATCTCCATCTCCGGATCTGGAACCAGGACCGGCCGCCTGTTGCAGCAGACGGGCGGCATCTTCATCTGTGACCGCGGATCGTCGCACCATCGCTATCAACGCAATATCGTCGCTGAAGAAGATCGCATTTGGGGTGTCGATCGGGAGTCGACGTCGGACCTTCGCGTCACAGCCATTGAAGAAGAACAGTACGAGCTCGCAGACGCCATCAGCGTACCTTCCAGTTTTGCCGTGCGTTCATTTGTAGAGATGGGCGTCCCCCGGGAGAAGCTCCGCCTTATTCCATACGGCGTTCGCTTGGAGCGCTTTCACCCTGTCGCCGACCCTCCCACGGACTCCTTCGACGTTCTCTTCGCCGGTTCCGTCAGCCTTCGAAAAGGAGTTCCCTACCTCCTGCAGGCCTTCGCGCAGCTCAAGCATCCTAATAAACGCCTTCGCATTGCTGGAGCTGTCGACCACGCGGTCAAACCGGTTTTTGATCGGCTGCCGAATGCCTCTGTGGAGTGGCTTGGGCCAGTCCCTCAAAGCGACCTCATCACTCTGATGTCGAAGAGCCACGTACTCGTCCTTCCCAGCATTGAGGAAGGTCTGGCCCTGGTGCAGGCCCAGGCAATGGCATGCGGATGCCCGGTGATTGCCTCACACAATACGGGAAGTGAAGATCTCTACACCGACGGTGTTGAAGGCTTCATCGTTCCGATTCGCGATGCCGCATCTCTTGCCGACCGCATGCAGCGGATAGCCGACGATCCAGGCATGCATCAGCGCATGCGCGAAGCCTCGCTCAACCGCGTACGTCACCTGGGCGGCTGGTCAGAGTATGGGGCGAAATGGGAAAAAATCCTGCAGGAATTGCTTGCCGCGAAAAGCTAGAGTATTTCCCTGTGGGTGTCAGGTAAGGCTTCGGCATCGATGGGCGTTTTCCGCAATGAAAACGCCGCTGCACGCCCCTTCCAGGCCTTACATCTTGTAGCGGCCCATCTCATCATCGTTCAGGCCTTCCAGCCACTGACGCATCTGTTCCGCAGTCACATTCTGTGCGTCAGCAGTCGATAGGCGGGCGTTCTTCAACACCTCGCGATGAACATAGATCGGAGCATCCGCGCGCAACGCCAGCGCCAGAGCATCCGACGGCCGTGCATCGATGGTTACGACCTCTCCCTCCTGACGCATCCAGATGACGGCATAGAAGGTATCGTCCTTCAGCTCCTGCACTACGATCTTGTCCACCTGGGCGTTCAGACCGCGGATCGTATCCCGCAGAAGGTCATGGGTCATCGGTCGCGGAGTTGCTGTCTTCTCAATCTCCAGAGCAATGGCATTCGCCTCGAAGATGCCAACCCATATCGGCAGTACCGTATCGCCCGCGACATCCTTCAGCACAACGATCGGCATGTTCGTGACAGGGTCCATCATCAGGCCGCGGATCTTCATCTCGATCTCCAGCGGCGTGTCGTCGTGTTGCAGTCCAGGAAAGTTCATTGCAGCACCACCAGACCGACAGGCTGGGCCTGCTTCAGCACCGCTGCCGGAACCTCTGCGTCGCCGGCCTGTTCGCCCACCAGGCTGTTCGGCAACGACTTCGTCACTCTTACCGGAACATAACTGCCAATCTGCGGCAATACCGGCTGTGCAGTGGTGAAGTTCAATGTCTTGTTCTGCGAGGTCCGTCCGATGATCTGGCCGCGCTGCTGGTTAAAGCCCTCGACCATCACCTCGATCACTTTGCCCTCATGCCGGCTATAGAGCGCACGCTGAATCTCCCGCTGGCGATCGAGCAGAACCTGCAGCCGCTGGCTCTTCACATCTTCGAAGACCGTCTCCGACATAGAGACCGCCGGCGTATTTGGCCGTGGCGAATACTTGAACGCGAAGACACAGTCATAGCCCACCTCACCGCAGAGAGTGACCGTTTCTTCGAAATCGGCATCGGTCTCTCCTGGAAAACCTACGATGATATCGGTGGTCATGGAGATGTCCCGTTTCGCGGACTTGATCCAGGAGATACGCTCCAGATACCACTCGCGGGTGTATTCGCGCTGCATCGCCTTCAGAACGGCCGACGATCCGCTCTGCACCGGCAGATGGATGTGGTCACACAATGTAGGCACGGCATCGATTGCTTCGACGATCTGCTTCGTGAAGTGCCGCGGATGCGATGTCGTAAACCGCACGCGGCGGATTCCTGGAACCTCTCCAACCGCAGCCAGTATCTCGGCGAAATTCATTTTGCCGAGAGGATCACTGAAGGAGTTCACATTCTGGCCGAGCAACTGAATATCGGTAAAGCCGGCATCTGCCATACGGCGCGCTTCAGTCAGTACCGACTCCGAGGTGCGGCTGCGCTCCTTGCCGCGGGTATAGGGCACCACGCAGTAGGAGCAGAACTTGTCGCATCCCTCGGTGATAGTGATATAGCCACGGTGCGGATTGGACCGCGCAGTGAACTCGGTATCAAAGGCCTCGTCCGTCTGGCGGTCATCGAGTCCGGTAATGCGATTCTCCCCTGCTTCCAGACGGCGAATCATCTCCGGCAGGTTACGGTAGGAAGCCGAACCGCTTACCAGCGAGACGAACGGGGCCTTCTCGAAGATCTTTTCGCCTTCCTGCTGCGCCACACAACCCAGCACGCCAAAGCGCTTCCCTTCGCCCTGCAGACGCTTGTACTCATTTAAGCGATGAAAGACCTTTTGCTCGGCCTTGTCACGGATGGAACAGGTGTTGTACAGGACGAGGTCAGCAGAGCCCTCGTCCGTCACCTGGGTATAGCCCTCATGCTGCAGCGTGCCGATGACCTTTTCCGAATCATGGGCATTCATCTGGCAGCCAAAGGTCTCGATATAAAACGTCTTTGCCACGCTTGAAAGTATACCGCCGGTCGCACCTAGAGCATTTTTCCTGTTACTGGGCTATTCCGGGAGGGGCGTGCAGCGGCGTTTTCATTGAGGAAAACGTCCATAGATGCCTACAGGAAAAATGCTTCGGCCCGGCATGTTGAATCGTTCGATTGTCAGGACTTTGGTAGCGCCAACGGGGATCGAACCCGTACTCTTCGCCTTGAGAGGGCGACGTGTTAACCAATTACACCATGGCGCCATTAGGGGCAGGGCGGTGATGACTCACGCCCACTCGAATCAGTATACCAGTGAAGAAGTTGTTTTGCGTGGATCAGATACCGAGTTTCTTCACTTCGTCGTTGTAGTACTTGCGGTACAGGATGTCCCATTCCTGGGTACCTTCGAGGATGATCTTCCGTTGCGAGGTAATCTTTTGCCGCGCCGCCTGGTCGATCTTGGTCTCCTCGAGCAACAGCTTCTCCAACGCCTTACGAGCCTCCTGGCGGATCGTGTTCCGGTCCTCCAGAAACTCTGCCTCGTCGGTCTCTGCCAGAGTATCGGCCACGACGTGAGCCAGTTTGTTGAGCTTGTCGCGCGAGATTCTCACAGCACCGCCTTGTATTTGCGCACAAGCTCGTTCTTTACCTTCTTGAACATCTCCGGGTAGCTCGCGCCTGTCTTGCGCATATCGTCCTGGAAGGTTTCCAGAATGACGCGGACCTCGTCGTTGATCCGGTCTTCGAGTGAAAGCTCGTCGAGCAGACCATGATTCACACGCTCATTCAGAACGCCCGGCTTATCGGTGCGCAGCATCTTCGCGTCGATAAGGTGCTGTACCGTGTGCTTGGCCAGGTAGTTGACGTAGTCTTTGGAAAAAATCATCTCTCTTCGAAGTCATTTATATCACGCGGTTAAGGCCGCTTTCGCGCCCCACAAAAGATATCCCGGGACGGCGTCTCCCAAGGGTGTGTCATCCAACTTGCGCCAGTCAGAGCCGGGAGCAGATTTTTTCGAGATCGAAAAGTGAGGAGAGAACTGTAGCCCGCCTACTGGAACGACGAGTAACGAAGAGATCGGGAAAATCTGGGTCCCCAGTCAGCTTTGCCGGCTGGGGTGAAGAAAAACCTACCCCGGCCCTTCGGGTTGCGGCAGGAGTTGGATGACACACCCTAATTACGGCCGATGCGGGCAGCTCGGGGTATTCAGACAGCTCTCGGCCAGGCGCAGACGCTCCACCGTGCGTCCATGCACCAGGTGTTCGTGAACGATCTCCTGGACGTCCTCCAATTTCACAAAGCCGTACCAAACCGCCTCAGGGTAAACAAGCATCACCGGTCCATGTTCGCACTGATCCAGGCAGCCGGCCTCGTTGGCCCGGACCGTGTTCTTCAAGCCGGCGGCCTTTACAGCATCCTTCAGGGCATCTTTCAACTGGCGGCCGCCGCGGGGGCGGCAGCTCGGACGAGCAGCGCCCTCCAGGCGCTCATTGCCGCAAACAAAAACATGACGTTCAAACTTTGGCATGCTCTCAGCGTATTCCAGTGCGTGCAGTCATGCTTTTTTGAGACAATACCGTTTGTTGCAATGCAGACGGATAATCTAATTTCCCTGAAAGACGACATGATTGCCTTCATCGCGGGCCACGGTATGCACCGCATGAATGCTTATGTCCATGAAGACATTCCCACGGTTGTCTTCGAAGAAGAGCACGCCGATTCCTGGAAAGACTTTGTCGAACACGCCAAAGCCGCCGGGGTCAGCTTTCTAACCATGAGCGAAGTCACGCTGGAAAAGCGCGATATCGAGATCCTCATCGAGCAGCTCCGCGCCCGCGAATTTCCGGACTCTGACGACACACCGGATATCGATGACGCGCAGTACCTGGTGAACTATGTTGGGAAGACCGGCTACCTGCAGCTGGGCTTCGCCTACAACGGCATCATGTTCATCTATGAGACCTCGACCGAGTGGTACGACCGCTTTCAGCAGTTGATGGAGAGCGTCTCGGACTTCGACTCGATCATCGTGGACGACCCCGACGCAGACGAATAGAGCATTTTTCCTGCAGGTGCAGTGCAGGGCTTGTGCATCTATGGGCGTTTTCCTCAATGAAAACGCCGCTGGATACCCAGCAACAGGAAAAATGCTCTAGTGGCCGCCGAACCGCTCTATCGCTGGACAAGCCCAGAGGTCTCCTTCGAAGAAGCCGAGGCCTTCGCTCGTGAACTGCGCCTTCCGCAGGTCATTGCCGAGCTTTTGCTCAACCGCGGCTTCGACACGCCGGAAAAGGTCGACCTTTTTCTCAACCCCGGGATCGACCACCTGCACCCCCCTTCGGCCATGCTGGGTATGGCAGCAGCCGTGGAACGGATTCGGCAGGCCATCGCACACCGCGACCCCCTCCTGATCTATGGAGACTACGACGTCGACGGGACCGTGGCCACAGTGCTGCTTAAGACGGCCATTGACCGCATCGCCGGCGGCGAATCCATTGTCCGCTACCACATCCCGCACCGTATCCGCGAAGGCTATGGGATGCAGGCAGGGGTTCTGGCCGATGCAGCAGCGATGGGTGTCCGCCTGGTCATCTCCGTCGACACAGGCATCCGTGCCTTCGCCGCCGCCGAAGAGGCACAGGCTCTCGGGCTCGACCTCATCGTCACCGACCACCACCTTCCGGATGAGATCGGCGGCCTGCCTCCGGCACTCGCCGTCATCAACCCCAATCAGCCTGACTGCCCTTACCCGAACAAAGATCTCTGCGGCGCCGGTGTCGCGTTCAAACTGGCCCAGGCTCTCCTGGAGAGCTCCGATATTCCCGCCGAAACCGTGGGAACCAAGCTGCTACCCAGCTTCCTGAAGTTATTAGCGATCGCCACCGTGGCAGATGCCGTCGCCCTCACCGGCGAGAACCGAGTCATCGTCGCCGTCGGCCTCCGCGAGCTGGTTAAGCCCGTCCAGCCGGGTCTCCGTTGCCTGATGGAGCTTGCTCAGCTCACTGGCCGGCAGCCAGTGACAGCAACCGCCGTCGCCTTCCGTCTGGCGCCTCGCATCAACGCCGCCGGCAGGATGGATATTGCCTCGGATGTCGTCGAGATGTTCCTCACCCGCTCTCCTGAACGGGGCCGCGAAATCGCCGAGAAGCTGCACCGGCTGAACGAAGATCGCCGCGCGACCGAACAGGCTGCGCTCGACGAGATCGAGGCGCTGCTCGCCGCCGACACATCTCTTGCCGAAGCGGGCGCCGTCGTCCTCGACGGACACGGCTGGCACCGCGGCGTTATCGGGATCCTGGCCTCGCGCGTGGTCGAGCGCACCCACCGTCCCGCCCTTGTATTGGCGCACGAAGACGGCGAGGCGTACGGCTCCGGACGCTCCATTCCTGGCTTCCACCTCCTGGATGCATTGACCGCAGTCCATTCCGTCGCTCCGATCTTCACCCGGTTTGGCGGGCATGCACATGCCGTCGGGTTTTCTCTTCCTTCCGACAAAGTGCCCGAACTTCGAATGAGCCTCGGCCTCTATGCCCGCTCCGCTATGTCTACGCACACCCTGCTTCCGGAGCTGCACTGCGACGCTTCCCTGCCGCTGGAGCGCATTACGCCCGCATTTGCGGAACACCTCCATCGTTTTGAACCCTTTGGGAACTCCAATCCGGAACCGGTCTTCTGTTCTGGTCCTGTCCGCATTCTCGAAATGCGTGTTCTCAAGGACAAACACCTTCGTCTGCGGCTGGAGCAAGGCAACGCCGCCATCGCCTGCCTGGCATGGTCCCGGCGGATCCACTGGCCTTCGCGTCTCCAGGAACTTGGCGTGGGTAAGGGTTCGATGATCGAAGTGGCTTTTCGCGTTCGCGAGAATGCGAACCCCGACTTCGGAAACGCAATTGAACTGGAGTTGTGCGATCTACGCCCAGCTCATACGGCCGGATAACTTTTTGTGCCGCAAACCCTTCCACCTGCGTCAGATATACTGACGCTTCGTCGCCCTATGGCTCAGAAAGCTACCAGTCCTGCTCGCACTTTCGTTTTCGCTTTGCTCGGCCTGGCCGCCATTGTTGCGGTCGGCTTTGGTTTGCGCTCCCTGTTCCGCAGCAATGTCGATGTCCACGCTGCCTCCGTTACGTATGAGAATCTGACCAGCACCACCCCAACCAACGGCAAGGTTCAGCCCGTGGAGCCATTTGACGCGCACGCTCCAATGGCAGGAACCGTCGATCGGATTTACGTCGGAGCCGGCGAAAAGGTAAAAGCCGGTCAGTTGCTCATTCACATGAACGATGCTGAGGCGCTAGGACGGCTGGCTACCGCCCAGTCCGCGTTGGCCGGCGCCCAGGCCAGCATCCACGATATGGAGAGCGGCGGCTCGACTGATGAACGTATCGGCATGGCCTCCGATCTGGAGAAGGCTCACCTGCAGGAACAACAGGCTCAGCGTGACCTCACGGCGCTTCAGCAGCTTCAGCAGAAAGGTGCTGCCTCTGGAAGTGAGGTTCTCGCCGCTCAGCAGCGGCTTGAAAATGCGAAGTCCTCTCGCATCGCGCTGGAACAGCGCTCATCTCCGGCCTCCCGTTACAGCAATCAGGACCGCACACGCGTTAAGGCACAGGCAGCCGATGCCTCGGCTTATGTTGCTTCTGCGCGCAAGCTCTATGATCAGCTGAATGTCCGGGCTCCGTTCGATGGAACGATCTACTCACTTCCGATACAGGAGTCGGACTTCGTTCCTGCGGGAGAGACCCTTCTCTCGATGGCGAACCTCGATCGCATCCAGATTACGGCCTATTTTGACGAACCCGATGTGGGGAAACTGGCTGTCAACCAGGCCGTAAGCATCGTCTGGGAAGCCAAGCCCGGAAAGGTGTGGCACGGACATGTCGAGACGGTGCCGACGACCATCATCAACTACGGCACCCGTAACGTGGGTGAGTGCATTATCAGTGTTGATGATGCCCATGGAGACCTTCTGCCGAATACCAATGTCACGGTCACCGTCACCATCCTGCAACACCCACATGTGCTGGCAGTTCCTCGAGAAGCTCTACACACCCAGGGCTCGCAGAGCTACGTCTTCCGCATCGTGAACGGCAAGCTGGTACGAACCCCCGTTCAGGTAGGCGCCGCCGTAACCCCGACACGCATCGAGATCGCCGGCGGTCTTTCCGTCAATGACAAAGTCGCCGTCAATTCCGTTGATAACAGCGAACTGACAGACGGCCTGCCGGTCGATGTCGTTCAATAAGGCCGTTGATTATGCAGCACCAGAAGTTGCTTTCGCTCGTCACACTCCTCTTTTCGTCGCTTTCCATGCGGGCCATGGATGTGCACGAAGCGCGGTCTGCTCTTATGGCCGGCCGCGTAGACGAGGTGGCTGCCGCGCTCGAGCCAGTGGTTAAGTCCAACCCAAAGGACGCCATGTCGCATCATCTGCTGTGCCGTGCGTACTATGCCCAGGAGCTTCCAGATCGTGCTGTGCCCCATTGCGAAGCGGCTGTCGCCAACGACTCCGGCAATGCGATCTACCACCTCTGGCTGGGACGAGCCTATGGATTGAAAGCTGACAAGTCAGGTCCGTTTACAGGCTTCAGCATGGCAAAACGCAGCGTAGCGTCGTTTGAGCGCGCATTCCAGCTCGCACCCACCAGCCTGGATACCATCAACGATCTGGGTGAGTTCTATGCCCGGGCACCCTCCATTGTCGGTGGCGGCACCGATAAAGCACGGCAGCTCGCGGAGCGTATTCAGCCGCTCTCTGCAGCGAAGTACCACCGCATTCTTTCTCTGGTCGCCGAAAAAGAGAAAGATTACGGTGCGGCCGAACAAGAGTTGAAAAAAGAGATCGAGATCAAACATACTGCGGAGAACCTGATGGATCTGGTGGCGTTCTACGACCGCCGGAAACGCGTTGATGATGCTGTCTCCGTGATCCGCGACGTAATCAATACCGATCGTCCCCGTTCCGCCCCCAGCTTCGACGCGGCAACATTCCTGACCGAGCAGCACCGCGATCCTGAGTTGGCAGAAAGGCTGCTCAAGGAATACCTTGCCTCTCCGTCAAAGTCCGACCAGGCTCCCGTGTTTCGTGCACATGTGCTACTCGGAAAGATTTTGGAAGACCGGGGCGACAAAGCAGGCGCGAAGGCGGAATACCAGGCTGCGCTGGCATTGGCGAAGGACTACCCGACTGCCCGCCATGCACTTGGAATGTAATAGAGGGTGTGACGCAGCTCACGGTCCGGCCACATCGTCCCGGTACTAAAATAAAGCCGTGGCCTCTACCGCACTTCATCTCGCGTCAGCCCGGCTTACTACCACGCATGTGAAGCGTCTTGCGTGGCTCACGCTGGCATGGAATATCCTCGTTGTGCTTTGGGGAGCGATTGTGCGCGCCACCGGCTCAGGCGCCGGCTGCGGGAACCAYTGGCCACTCTGTAATGGAGAGGTCATTCCGCATGCCCCTCGTATCGACACGATCATCGAGTTTACCCATCGCATGATGTCGGGAGGCGCGGTCTTCCTTACTCTTGCACTCCTGCTGGCGATCTTTGCAACATCAGAACGTCTGCAGCCTGCACGTAGGGCCATTGCCGTCGCAACCGTGTTGTTATTCAATGAAGCGATCCTTGGCGCCCTGCTGGTGAAACTCGGTTACGTCACAGGCAATCGTTCTGTCGGGCGAGTCGTTCTTCTTTCGATACATCTGTCGAATACCCTGCTGCTGCTAGGCGCATATACCCTGACGGCGTACTTCCTTGAGCGTCCCTGGCGTTTTACCATCTCTCGCCGGAATCTCTGGCTGAGCGCGATCGGCCTGTTCAGCACGCTCATCGTCGGTGTAAGCGGATCACTGGCAGCTCTCGGCGATACCCTCTTCCCGGCAACGTCGTTGCGTGCAGCCTTCGTCCAGGACTTCGCCAGCAACTCACCCATGTTGCTGCGTCTGCGCAGCGTGCATCCGCTCAGCGCCTTCCTGGCAACTGTATTTGTCATCTGGCTGCTGAAACGCTCCTGGGGGTCGCCGCTGGCAAACTTTGTTCTCGGCCTGCTTGCCTTCCAGATTGCACTTGGCTTTGCTGACCTGCTGCTGTTGGCGCCAACCTGGATGCAGGTGCTGCACCTGCTCGGTGCAGATCTTTATTGGGCGTCCCTTCTCTGGCTCTCTGCGCAACAAACATTCCCAATCACAAAGGAACTTCATGCGTAAGCTGCTGCTCTTCCTGCTGCTGTGCGTCACAGCCGCCGTATCTGCACAATCGGTCCCCATGGACGGCTTGGCCCATGTCGCCATACGCGTCAAAGATGTTCCCGCCTCCCGCGCCTTCTATGAGAAGATCGGTTTCCTTGAAGCCTTTACCCTCGACAACAAGGGCGTCCTGGACCGTTCCTTCATCAAGATCAACGACGACCAGTTCATCGAGCTCTACCCACAGACAGAGAAACAGCCGCAGATCGGTTTCCTGCATCTCTGCTTCTATGGCAGCGACCTCGAATCGCTGCATAAGCAGTACGAACGTGAGGACCTGAAACCGCATGACCTCAAAAAAGCCGGCGCCGGCAATCTGTTGTTCACTATGGAAGGCCCGGAAAAACAGAACATCGAATATACCCAGTACATGCCTGGCTCGCTTCACTCCAATGATCACGGCAAGCATCTGGGAAGTCCTGTGGGTCCGAAGCTCATCAGTGTCTCTCTGGCAATGAAGGATGTTCCCGCCGCTCGTGCGTACTACTCCGAGAAGCTGCACTTCCCGCTTACCAAGTCCGGCAGCTTCGCCATCCCAGGCACCTCGGGCGAGACCGTCGTGATTGAGGACGATCAGATCGGAGCCCGCATGCGGGTTGCTTTCCAGGTAAAGAGTCTCAAGGAAGCAGCGACAGATCTGACCAAGCGTGGCGTTCCCTTTACGCGTGCGAAAAACGCGCTTTCCACGACCGATCCGGACGGGAATATCGTGGAGTTCCGCGAGCACGGCAGCTAGACCACCGGACTGGAGCATTTTCCCTGGTAGGTGTAGTGCAGGCATTCCACCTCTATGCGTTTTCCGCAATGAAAACGCCGCTGCACACCCCTTCCTGGATACCCAGCAACAGGGAAAATGCTCTATTTTGTATTCGGATCGCCGTCAACTTTGTTGACGGCTTTCTTTGTGCCTGATTTGGTCTTCTGGTAAGCCTTTTTGGTGCCGTGCTTGGTGGCGTCCCAGCCCTCTTCTGTCTTCTCACCAACTACATGAGCCGACTTCTTGGTTCCTTTCTTGATGCCGCTGCCAGTGTCCTTGGCAGCCTGTTTCGTCTCATGACCGGCATCTTTCATGTCCTGTTTCGCAGTCTGAGCACCCAGGAAAGCGGTAGGTAATGTGGCAACGAGACACGCCGCCAGAAAACGGGTTGTACGATTCATAGGAAACTCTCCTGTCTAGAAAGAGATGAGTGTTTCTTATCTTTGGTTAGCTAGAGCTTTTTCCTGTTGCTGGGTGTCCCGAAAGAGGAGTACTGCGGCGTTTTCATTGCGGAAAGCGCCTACAGGAAAAATGCTCCATGGGATACGGGGACACCTGAGATTTATCACGCCGTATCAAAGCTGCTGATAGGCTGATACTTCCTATGCCACGTCGAACGAACCCGGCGCCAGTACCTCACCGTTTCTTCAATCGCGACGAAAGCTGGCTTCGCTTTAACTGGCGCGTGCTGGAAGAAGCGCAGGACGAGCGCAATCCATTGCTGGAGCGTGTCAAGTTCCTCGCCATTACGGCAAGCAATCTCGATGAGTTTGTCGAAATTCGAGTCGCCGGCGTACTACAGCGTCTGGAAGATGGATACGTCACCCCGCAGGCTGAAGCAGATGACGGGATGAGCGAGCAGCAGCGCCTCGAAGAGCTCAATCGCCTGATGCATTCCTTTGTCTGCGACCAGTACCGTTGCTGGAATGACCAGCTCCTGCCTGCCTTGCTCAACGCAGGTGTCCGGGTTCTTGAGTGGAGCGAACTGGATGCGGTGGCTCTCGAATACGCAGAACAGTACTACAACGATGAAGTTGATCCTCTTCTGACACCGGTCACCATCGACCCGGCGCATCCCTTCCCGCGAGTCCTGAATAAAGCACTCTGCATCGCGCTGCTTCTTCGGCGTAAGCGCAAGGGAGCTGCTGCCGCTGCACCGATTCTGGGTGTGATTACGGTTCCCCGGTCGTTGCCTCGCTTCGTCAAGCTGCCGTGCACCAGTGGATGCACCGAGTTCATCTTTCTTCATGACCTGATCGAGGCGCAGGCTGAACGCCTCTTCCGCGGCTATGAGGTTCTCGCAAAGACGGCATTTCGAGTCACCCGTAACTCGAACCTTTATCTCCAGGAAGAAGAGACGCGCTCTCTGCTGGAGAGCGTCCGCAGCGAACTGCATAATCGCCGCAAAGGCGATGCCGTTCGTCTGGAAGTGAGCGAAGGTGCAGACCCCGACATCGTCGAACGCCTGCGTGCCAACTTCGAACTGGATGAATGGCAGGTCTTCAAAACCGAAGGGCCGGTAAATCTCTCCCGCTTGATGAATCTCTACTCGGGTGTCGACAAGGATTCGTTGAAGTATCCGCCTTTCCATGGCCGCGAGTACCGGCTCGACCGGAAATCAACCGATCTGTGGGATGAGCTGCGCACGCGAGACATCATGCTGCATCATCCTTTCGATAGCTATAGCGTCGTCGAGGAGTTCATTGAAGCTGCCGCAGCCGATCCTGCCGTCGTGAGCATGAAACAGACGCTCTATCGCACCAGTGCGGACTCACCGATGTTTGCGGCACTGGTCGATGCGTCGCAGCAAAAAGACGTTACCGTTGTCGTAGAGCTAATGGCCCGGTTTGACGAGGCCTCCAATATCCGCTGGGCTCGCACTCTGGAGGACGCCGGCGTACAGGTCTTCCACGGCATCTTCGGCTTGAAGACTCACTGCAAGCTTGCCCTGATGATTCGCCGTGATCCAGACGGTGTGATGCGCCGCTATGCCCATCTGGGCACCGGCAATTACAACCCGGTCACCGCCCGCTTCTATACCGATATCAGCCTGCTGACCGCGAATCCCGAGATCACGCATGCGGTCCATACGGTCTTCAATTATCTGACCGCCGAAGCGGAAGGCGAGCTCTATCGCCCTCTGATGGTGGCGCCACTCACACTCGTTGACGATCTTGAAAAGCTGATCGACCGCGAGATCCAGCACGCTAAAGCAGGCAAACCGGCACATCTGATTGCCAAGATGAACGGCCTTATCGATCGGCGCCTGATCGAAGCCATGTATCGCGCCAGCCAAGCAGGAGTGGAGATCGACCTGATTATCCGCGGCATGTGCGCTCTACGACCAGGTGTACCGGGCCTCAGCGATCATATCCGCGTGCGTTCGATCGTGGGCCGCTTCCTCGAACATAGCCGCATCTTCTGGTTCCTGAACGACGGCGCGGATGAGGCGTACTGCGGCAGCGCGGACTGGATGCCCCGCAATCTCTACGACCGCTGCGAAGTCGTCTTCCCCATCTACGACCAGCAGTTATTGCTTCGCTTACGGGAAGACCTCCTCGGCAGCTATCTGCGCGATGAGGCGAAAGCGAGACTGCTCACCCCGGATGGGCATTACGTACGTCCAGCGCGAACAGACAAGCCATTCGATGCCCAGGCATATCTGATGCAACAGATCGAAGGTGTTGCACCTCAAGGTGTCGCATCACAAGGTGTCGCGCCTCAAATGTCGCAGGCTGAGGCAACCGCACCTCAGCCTGCAAAAAGACGGACCCGTCAGACAAAGAAGACTTAGTTCACGGTCAGTGAAACAGAGGTCGTTTGCGTGATCGATCCGCTGGTTCCTGTCACCGTCACGGTGTAGCTACCAGTCGGCGTTCCAGGCGTGCTCGAAGAGCCACTACTACCGCCACCGCAACCGCTGATAACTCCGGCTACTCCAAGCAACAGTAACACCCCAAGTAGCGGAGCAAAGCGCCGGCGGCGCGGAATCATAACCAGGATCAGCCCGGCAATAGTTACGCCGCTGAACGCGACTGGCCGCCACTGGGAAAAGACACCGGTCTGTGAGGAGCCGCGAACGGTGGTAATCGTCAGTGTCGACGTCGTTCCTGGCGTTACGGAAGACGGCGAGAGCGTGCAGCCAGCGCCCGTCGGTGAGCCGGAGATGCTCCACGACAAGCCGACGGAAGAACTGAATCCATTCACCGCGGCTACAGAGATAGTTGAAGTACCCGAGCTGCCGCGCGACACAGTGAGACCAGCCGGCGATGCACTCAGGCTGAAGCTGGACGTCCCTCCGGTTGCGAGCGTGATCGTGGTAGCTGCTGACGTGGAGCCCAGATAGTTTCCGTCACCGGAATATTGCACCGTGATCGAATTCGATCCTGCGTTTAGTTGACTGGCATTCAGCGTATATGTCGCTGTCGCCGAGTTAAGGCCCGTCGTGGAGGATGAAGCCCCCTTAACAGGGGCCGTAGCAAGCACCGTGCTGCCATTCAGAATGCTGATCGTTCCAGTCTGCAGGATGCTGCCGTAACTCTGCGTCGGTACATTGACGGTCAGCGTCGCAGACTGCCCTGAAGCCAGTGTTGTTGCTGAGGAAGTAAAGGTGGTAGTTGTTGGCGCCTTCGTAACAGTAAAACCACTTGTCCCTGACGTGCTGGCGTTGAAGCTAGCATCACCGCTATACGTTCCACTGAAGCTATACGTAGCGGGGAGAAGGTCAACCGTCTGAATCTCCGCAACGCCTTCGCTATTGAGACCATAGTTCCCGGAACCGTAAGCGGCGCCATTGTTTTTTACAGCGACCGTCCCAGTCGGCACGCCATCGCAAGGAGTCGTCGACGAGCAACTTGCCCCTGCTACCGCGAACTTGATCAGTGCCAGATACTGTCCGTAGAAGACGCTCGATGCCGTTCCCACGGTCCCGTTGGCCGGGTTATAGAACAGTGTCTGTAATGTCGTCTTGCTGTTCTCCGAAGAGACAGTTATCGTGACAGCATTGGAGTCAGACGCAGCGTGAGTTGCGTCGCCACCGTAATGCGCCCTTACCTGATAGGTAGTGCCGCTACTGCCCGGGAAGTTATTGAAGGTTCCGGAATAGCTTCCTCCGCTCAGCGTGCCGCCCCCCACAGAGCCATTCGTTGTGGCGGCGTTGATCGTGACATCACCCGTTGGTGTACCAGTGCCCGAGGTAACGGTTACATTGGCAGTCACAGGTGTTCCATGCGTAATGTTGGTCGGAGATGGAGATAACGATAGCGTCGTGCTGGTCGAGTTATAGCTCACAGAAGACCAGTTATTCGCTAGGTTGGCGGCGTTCACCGATCCCAAGCCAGTCGTCAGGTCATAGCCCACATTCGAACTGAAACCAGAGAGTATTCCATAGCTATTTGCACTGTTGTTGACCGTGCAGTTTGGCGATCCCTTTACGCATGGAACGCTATTCGTGCCAGCGATAATGTCATTGAAGGTGCAAGCCGCATTGGGAGTTCCACTCGCGCTGCATGCCGTACCCGCAGTTGTCTGTTTGTTGAACAGCGCATACAGGTTGTAGTTGGCATTGCCGAGACGACCGCCACCATTTTTCTGCGCAACCAGAGCCATAATGCCCGCCATCGCAGGAGAGCCGACGGACGTACCTCCCACGCCGATCAGATCGTTATAAGGCGAGGAGATATTGCATCCCTTACCATCCGTGAGCTGATCTGCCTGGCAAACGATGTAGAAGGCTCTCGAGAAACCATTCGACGCGAATAGAGACACATCCGGGATATCGCGGACATTGTCTGCGGGCACACCAGTTCCCGTCTGCCAAGATGGCTTAGGGTATCCGCCCTGACATGTCGCGAGCGTCGACCCCGTGGCAGAGATACAGTTGCTTCGTCCACCACCACCACCAGTGGTAGTCAGCAGTCCTTTGGATTGTGCTGTCGAATTATTGCAGACGGCTTCCGGAGAGAGTCCCGCATACGTGGTTGAAAGCGAGAGCTGTTCGTTCGTGCAGGTGTTGTTCCAAGTCGTCTCCGGAATGTAGGCCGAAACGGAAGCCTTTGTCGTCGAGTTGTTGCTGCTGCCGAATTTGCCGTTATCGCCGTAGAGCGTCTGAAAATCAGTCCCGCCGATCGCGGTGTTGTACGGCGTGGATGCGATGGCATTAACGGTCAGACCATAGCTCGCATAGCTCTTGTTCTGATCGCAGGTTCCTGAGCCGGAATCGCCGGCAGCGACCAAAACTGTAATTCCCTGTGCCGCCGCCTGCTGCCATAGCGCACGATAAAAGCTGTTTCCACTGGTACCGGCTGCAAACTCGCAAACGCCCCAGCTCTCACTAACGATGGGAGCCAGGTTGTTGTCGATAATGTACTCCGCTGACAGATCGATACCTGCAGTCGTCTCAGTCCCCATGGATGAGACATAGTCGATCGTCGCATTAGGCGCCGCGGCTCCTGACCATTGCACATCGATGTTGCCTTCGATCTCGTCGTCCTGGGTGCCAGGATTGGGTCCGTTATAGATGATGTTGAGATACTGAGTCCCCGTCGATCCAGACGTATTCCCGAGCGGCAGACCGAACAAGTTGCGGAAGTTTACGAAATCCTGTGGATTCAGATCCGATTCGCCGACGATCGCAATCGTTTGCCCGGCCCCATTCACCGACGCGCTCCAGAGAGGATTCAGGTTGTAGAGCGTTGCAAAGTCGTAAGGCGTTACGCCGAGATAGTTGGCGCCATTCGACGAAATCACGTATTGAGGTGTACCACCAACCTGTTGCAGCTTTCCTGTCTGCGAATCGCGCCGGTAGATACCGTACTTTTCGGCGAAYGTTTTCCGCGGAAAATTGTTCAGTGAGCTGAATCCAGAGACCAAAGGAGCAAGCGCAGCCGGGATCAACGGATCGGTGACGTTCGCTGTACGGGATTTTCCGAGGTACGAGAACCGGTGCATCGAGACGCCAAAGGCCTGTCGCATGGCTCCGGCGGAACCGGAGAACTCCACGGTCGTTCGACCTTTATTCACCGAAACATTGTTGAACCCGTGTGCCGTCAGCCAGCTCGTCAACGTCGCGATGTCGGTATCGGAAGGACCGAACCTGGCCCCGAACTCCTCCGGCGTAAGCCACTTGTGAAAGTTCGGAGAGTTCTTGTCCTGCTGCTCATCGACCAACTGCTTCAGTGCAGTCTCCTGGTCGTCACTGCGCCGCAGTGTCATCAGAATGCGATTCAACGCCAGGTCATCAGCCAGCGACCCTTGATCGTTAGCGACACGGACCAGTGGATGCACCATGCCACGCAATTCAACGCGGTGGTTATCGTTCACCGGCTGGGTCACCAGAGGTTTAGCTTGATTCGTGAGTTGAGCCGAGACAGAAACGGAAACAAGGGCCAGAATAGCTACTGCAAAACGGGGGAGCTTCAACATAAGAGCCTTTATGGCCAGGTACAGTACAGGCATGCACCGTGGGGGATTCTAAAGATGCCATGATTCTCAGGCGGCCCGGTCACGATGTCAAATTCCCATCTCACTTACAAGTGATCGTTTTTGAGACATTAAAAGACGAGGGGTGACCGAAGCCACCCCTCGTGATACGCAACGTTGCTAATTCACAACAAATGTCACCGTCGACGTGTGGGATGTGGCGGTGGAACTGGTTGAGCTGCTGGTAGCCGTCACGGTAATGGTGTAGGTACCGGTTGAGGTTTTGGTCACACTGCTGCTTGAGCTGGAAGAACCGCCACCGCAGCCGGAGAGCCCGGTCATCAGGACTGCACTGAAGCCTATCAATAGGAGAATCGGGAGCCGCCGCCTGCGCGGCAGCAGCATGCACAGCAAGCCCGCCAGAACAACAGCTCCGCCGGCAGCCGCCTTCTCCCCTCGACGTAGCGCCGCCTGCTGAGTTGCCAGTTGTGTCATGCCGCTGCCAACCTTGGCGCTCGACTGATACGCATACAGCGTCAAAGCAGTTGTTGCCGTACCTCCACTCGCCAGCGTGACCGGCGAGACTGAGAAGATATATTGCGCTGCAAGGCTTGTGCTGCTGGATGCGCTGAAGCTGATCGATCCTGCAAAACCATTCACCGAGGCGACGGTGAATGTAATCGGCGAGGCCGTGCCTCCAGAGCTTACTGTGGCTGTCGCGGTCGAAGGTGACAGCGTGAAGTCAGCGGTGCTGGCCGCCACTACATCGATGGTCGCCGCTCCCAGAGAACTTCCGTAGGTCGTATCCCCCGAATAGGACGCTGTAATCGTGTGATTGCCCGAAGACAAGGACGTTGTGGAGATAGTTCCGGTTGCCGTGCCGGAGCTCAAGGTGAACGTGGAGCCTGTTGCCGTTCCATCCACCAGTAACTGCACCGTTCCGGTCGGAGTCGTCGTTACACCTGATGTACCCGATGCCACAGTTACAGTGATAGAAACCGAGTTGCCCGCTGTCACATTGGTCGGCGACGCCGTAACAGTCGTCGTCGAGATCGCCGAGCCACCTGAGGAGAGCGCCGTTACCGCTGTCCAGTCGTTGACAAAGTTGGCGACATCCAGTGAACCCCATCCCGTTGCCAGGTCATATCCCGTAGTCGCGCTGTAACCGATGCTGGTTGTACCTGAGGGGCAATCGGTGGTTCCACTCGTGCAGGGTTGTTTGTTGTCGCCCACGGTCACGTCGTGGAAGACCGAGCTATAGTACGTGCTGTTCGCGAGCGCATAGATTGTCGGATTGGCATTGCCGATGCGCGAGCCGGTCTTCTGCTCAACCAGAGCCAGGACTCCCGCAAAGATTGGTGTGGAGACAGAAGTGCCGCCCACAACTGCCAGAGTGTCATCGGAAGCGCGATAGCCGTTCGTGCAGTATGTGCCCGTGCAGATGAGATATCCGTCGTGACCAGATGCCGCGTTGAAAGCGATATCGGGAACATCACGGACATAATCCGTAGGCACACCAGTGCCTGTCTGCCAGGCCGGCTTAGCGAAGTAGTCGCTCTTTCCACCACCACCACCGGCCAATTCGCTCCCGGAAGTGGTTTCGTTCCATGCCGCCTCCGGAATGTAGCTAAGCGCTGACCCCTGATTCGAGCCATTTGACCCGCTCCAATACGTCGTAGCTCCAGTGGTGCTGCCCTCATTGAACATGGTTCCACCAAGAGCCGTGACGTAAGGCGAAGATGCGGGGAAATCGACGGCTAGTCCATACTGTGCCGATGTCACTGTGGTTGTGCTGCTGCTGTAGTCGCAGTCAGTGGCGCCGGAATCGCCGGTCGGCCCCACAATGGTCTGACCTTGTGCATTTGCCTGGCGGAAGAGTGCGTTATAGGTCGTCAGACTGCTCTGCCCCCATCCAGACTCGCAAAGACCATAGCTGATGGTGATGATGGGCGCCAGATTGTTGCTGATCGCCTGGGTCAGCGACGTGTCCACAACATCCTTGGAATAGACATAAAGGATCGAGGCTGACGGGGCCGCCGCACCAGACCACTCTACATCCAGCATTGCTTCAGCGAGGTCGGTATTCACCGTTCCGGGCGTCGTGCCATAGAGCTTCAGAGTAGGCGCATTGGTAGAAAGCCCTGAGACACTGCGAAAGGTCGCCACCTGCGACAGGCTGATCTCTGTCTGCCCCATCACTGCAATCGTTACACCTGATCCGGTCGTGCCGCCGGAAACCAGTGACTTCATGTCATAGATCGTGTAAAGATCTCCCGGCGCAAGAAAGTGACTTCCTGACTTATCTGAGGTGAAGTGAGGACGCACATGCGGCTTCAGCTTGAAATTATTAAGCCCGGTAATCCCCGTGACAACTGTCTGTAAGCTGGCCGGAAGAACCGGCTCAGAGATATTCGCAAAGTTTGTTTCGCTCCCCGACTGGACAGAATGAATCGAAGTCTGGAAGGCCTTCTCGACAGCCGAGACGGGGCCGCTGAAGGTAATAAAGTTTTTGCTTCGCGCAACCTCCGTCACAGTCAGACCTTTGCTGGTAAGCCATGCCGTTGCCTGGTCCAGGTCAGCCTGTGCCATGCCGAACTGTGCCCCATACTCTTCCGGGGTGAGCCACTGGTGATAACGAGAAGAGCTCGGGTTCTGCTGATCCTGCAGCAACTGCGTTAGCGCAGCCTCCTGCGCGGCGCTCATGCTGAAACGAAGTGTGAGTTGCTCCAACTGCTGACTTCCCGGCAGTTCGCCAAGGTCAGACGCACCACGAACCCGCGGCGACACATTACCTGACATCGGGGTGCGCTGCGCGTCGTCAATCGAAGTAATACGGCGGGATGGTTGTACGGCAAACAAGGTCGATGCTTGCAGCACGACCAGCATTGCGATGGAGAGAGCCAAAGCACGTACGGGGAAGATACGAAGTCGTCGCATACAAAGGTCCAATACCCCCTTTTACGGCCACGACAAACACAGCAAGAACGCACCGTATGTGCAACCGGGAACAACGGGGGTCGCACGTACAGACGAGAACTTTCTGGAAAGGTTTCGGGGAGACGACGAAATCGCTTACTCTACTGCACGGTTACCTGATAGCTGTAGTTGTGACGAACCGGGCTTCCGCCATCGGTCCCCGAGACAGTGATGGTCAACAACTGCGTTCCGAATGGAGTGCCGTTGTTGGCAGATCCGCCACTGCTACTATCGGTGCCGTTCTGCACGACTCCAGAAGCGCAACCTCCTGCCGTCATCGTGACCAGAACTGCAAGAATCGCAATCAGCAGACTGATGCGACGGCGCGTTGGCACCATGAACCACATGATCGCCGCAACAACCGTTCCACCAACGGGAAGATGCCATGGAATGTCATGCCTCTCCAAAGAGGCAGTATTCGCATTCGTCTTAATTGTGAGGGTGCTGGTGCCGCTGCTGCCAAGCGATGTCGGAGAGAAGGCGCATGTCATCTGCGCCGCAGCCGGAGGCGTGCAGCCCAACGTAATCGTCCCGGCGAATCCGCCCGAGCTTGTCACCGTTGCAGCAACCTGCGCCGACTTGCCCTGCGTAATGTTCAGGGATGTCGGATTCAGGGTAACGGTAAAGTCGCTGATTGTGACTGCCAGAGTGTTGGACGTTGCACTCTTGTAGTTGGTATCACCGGCGTAGATCGCATAAAGGCTGTGCGCGCCAGGCAGAAGACCGGTGCTCGACACGCTCGCCACCGACTGCGTGGTTCCGTTCGCCGTCAGCGTAGCTGTCCCCAGCGTCACCACGGTGGAACCGACCGTGTCATAGAAGGTTACGGTGCCCGTTGGCGGAGATAGTGTGGTCGAACCGCCACTGGCAGTTGCCGTAAATACGATGTTCGTTCCGTTTACAGCCGTAGTGCTGCTGGCCGACAGCACCAGGGTGGAGGCTACCTTGGACGTCACGACACCAATCGCGGTTGATGTGCTGCCATTCCAGTTCGTATCTCCGGAATACACCGCGGTAATGGAATGTGTTCCAGCGCCAGTCAATGTCACTGTTGCCGTGGCTGAACCAGCAACAAGCGGAGCTGTACCGACGGTCTTCGTCCCATCCAGGAAGGTTACGGTGCCTGTATAGACATACGTTCCCGTCGCATTACCCGCATTCGCAACGGTGGCCGTCAGGGTAACGGAATCGCCGGCATTCGCTGAGCTGCTGCTCGACGTAACCGTCGTGGTGGTATTTCCCTTAGTCGCCGTATACGACAATGTAAGAGGAGAGTTCGTACACACGAAGGTATTAACCGACGGGCATGAGATCACGATCGAATACTTCCCTGGAGGAGGAATCGTAATCGTGAGGTTTCCCGTTCCCGAGGTCACTGTCCCGGTGTAGGTTTGCCCGTTCACTACAGCCTGAACCGTTCCGTTGGCAGCCCCCGTCGTAACCGCTACCGTCACCGTAATGGTAGCGTTATTCCCATACGCACCTGGCGACGGAGAGACCGATGCCGACAGCGTTCCGCTGGAAGGCGAAATGGTGACGGCGATTGAGCTGCTACTGGACGTCGCGAAGGTCGAATCTCCGCTATAAGTGGCAGTAATGTCGTGCCGGCCAATCGTCAACGATGAGTTCGAGATATTGACGGTTCCATCGGTGCCGATCGTGCCGGATCCAATGACTCCATCTTTCGAAGACGTCAGTGTGACTGTTCCCGTCGGCGTGCTGGTGGAACTCGTCGATGATTTGACCGTCGACGTAAAGGTGATGTTCACACCGCCATTCACGGCATAGCTGGAGGCAACAAGTGATGTAGTCGTTGCCGTTGTTCCTGTTGCCGCCTGCACGCTGATCGCAGAAGACGTGGAAGCCGCATAGGTTCCATTACCGGAGTAGACCGCAGTAATGCTATGCGCCGTGCCTGCAGTCAGCGTCGTGGTGTAGGTCGCCGCACCACTCGTGACGGTACTGGTTCCCATCGACGTTCCATTGTCGCGGAAGTCGACCGTTCCTGTAGGTGTGGCGGCGGCTTGTGGATGAACCCGGCCAACACTCTGGCCGCTGGTGGTGGAGGTTACCGTCGCCGTAAAGGTTACGGATTTGCCCGCGACCGGTGGACTCGGATTCGATGTCAGAGCAACCGTGCTGGAGGTGCTTCCGGCCGAGGTCGACAGCGATCCGGAGGTGCTGGTGTTATAGACCGTATCTCCGGAATAGACCGCCGTTATGACGTGCACGCTGCCAGCTGCCAGCGTCGTGGCAAAGGTTGCGCTTCCACTCGACAACGTGCCCGATCCAATGATCGTCCCGTTGTCTTTGAAATCGACCGACCCCGTCGGAACAGTCGTGACGGAACTGCTGCCGGAAGCAACCGTAGCGGTAAAGGTCGTCGCCGCCCCCGTGACTGGAGGATTCGGCGACGAACTCAACGTGGTCACGCTGGTAGTTCTGGTGGCTCCCGGAGTAATGGAGAGGGTGTAAGGCGTGGGGCAGGTAAAGTTGCTGTCACCGCTGGTGCATGAGATCAGCACCGTAAAGGTATTCTTCTCACTTACGGGATATGTGATTGTTGCGGTCGACTTCGTTGTTCCGCTTCCTGCGGCCGCCAGCGTAGCCGGGTAGGCCTTGGTGTCGGTCGTTCCCTGCCCCTGAGCGCTGACTGTACCCGTGGGATTGTCCACTCCCGAAGTACCCGTCACCGACACCACGATGCTGGCATTGGCGCCATAGGTCGCGGTTCCATTCAAAATCGCCGAAACGCTGGCCGACTCCGGCTGAATGGAAATCGTTGCCGGAGCCGGAGTGTTAGAGGATGCATAAGTCCCGTCTCCCGCATAAGCAGCATTGAAGCTATAGCTGCCGCCGGCGAGTTGCTTGGTGCTGTACGTTGCCTTACCGGATGAGTCCAGCGAGGCGGTTCCAGGTGTTCCAGTTGCAGAACTGGAGAAGGTTACCGTCCCGGTCGGAGTCGCACCTCCACTCGCCGAGGTCACCGTTGCAGTCAGGGTGAAGCTCTGGCCATGTGTTGGAGCGAAGTTGCTCGAGGTGATCGACGTATTTGACGTCGATGTCCCCAGAGGCCACCGCTTGAGGATCTCTTCCGGGTTAACGGTGCCCAGCCCGGTCAGCGCCGTCCACGTCCCCGTGGCGATACCGGCCGGTTGCGTGTAGACGCCTGGAATCGCCGCCAGTTGGTAGAGGGTGGCATTGATGTTCCCAAGCCTTCCGCCACTCCGAGCGATCAACTCATTTACCGTCGCGCCGAAATCCGCCATAGAGATGAAATCCGGAACAGCACGAAGTCCATTGGCTGGCAGACCTTCTGCAACCTGCCAGGAGGGCCTGGTTTCCGTACCCATCATGACATCGCTCAGCGCAGCCGGAACAACGACTGTCATCCCTGCATAATCACCTGAAGAGTTCCCAAGCACCGTGATGCCTTGAGCATTCGCCTGCTGCACCAGGAGATCCCAGTCTGCCTGCCCCGCGGAAAGACTGTTTAAGACAAGCACAGCGGAGGAATTCGCGTCGACTGACGCTTCCGCGACAGGCAGCGGAGAATCGTCCAGATCGTCCAGTCCCGTTACCGCCCTGATGCTCTGCGGAGCGTCCCCAGGCAGCGAGAGATTTCCTCGTTCCACCACATGCAGGCTGCCGCCAATCTCGATCTGGTGAAGGTCTGCGCTGAAGGTCTGCTGGGCGATGGCCACTGTCGATGCTGCCTGTAATAACGTATGCGCTGCATTGGCTGCGGTGACGTGTATCCCTTGAGCTTCAAGCCAGGCAGTCGCCGCACCTATCTCCGCGTCGGTCGCGCCGAAACGAGCGGCAAACTCCTGCGGAGTCAGCCAATGATGGTAGTTCGTGGAACCTTTGGTCGTAAGGTCCGTCAAATACTGTGCCAACGCATTCTGCCGGCTGTCGTCTATCTGCAGCGCAATGGAGATGTGTTGCAACGGCGAGGAGGCTGGAGCGGCATCCAGAACAACTGCTCCTGCGGGCAGCGACGTGGTGACGGATGGCAACGCCCGGCGCGCTTGCTGTGCCATGGCAGCCGATAAAAGAGTACATGCCAGCATGCAGACCACCGCACACGAGCGCAGAAACGCCTGAATTTTCACCACCATAGGGATCGCATTGATTCTCGCCGTTGCAGACCGGAAAGGCAATAACACTTCCAGGCCAATGAACGTTACCTGCCGATAACTAAAGTGGCAGGGCGTGGTACGCTGTCGGCGTGTCGCGTTATTTGGAAGAGTCGCTCGCCCAGCTGAAGAGATTTGAAAACGCTATCCCATGGATGTATCTGGACACCGTGGGCAAAGTCACGGTTGGCGCAGGTCTGATGCTGCCAACGACGCAAAGTGCGACCGCCCTGCCCTTTCAATTTGACGGCCGCCCGGCCCATAACCAGGAGATCATCGTTGACTTCCGCCGGGTCTCTTCCATGGTGAAGGGGAAAGCTGCCGGTTTTTACCGCAGCCCTATGTCCGTGCTTCTTACCGCGGTGGAGATCGATGTCCAGCTCCGTGCCGCTGTCACCCATCTCGACCAGGATCTGAGAAAAGAGATTCCCATCTGGGACGCGCTCCCCGCATCTGCCAAGGTGGCCCTGCTCGATATGGCGTACAACCTCGGAATGACTGACCTGCTACAGGGTTATCCCAGGTTGCTGCATGCCGTCGTCACCGGCGACTGGAAGACGGCCGCAGCCGAGTGCCACCGCAACGGCCCTGCTCCCGCACGCAATGAATGGACCCGGCAACAATTTCTTGCCTATATCGCCGCTCCTTCCATTACTGCCGAGGCGGAGCTGAGACGCGATGCCAAGCCGCCGGCGATCCTCCCGATCGAGCCGGCACACCCCTCCATCACAACCCGGCCAACAACGACTACGGTTTCTGCCAAAAGCGCCCCATCAAAGAAGAGTGCCGTCAAAGCCTCTGCCAAGAAGTCGGCTGCTTTGGGCGCGAAGCCCTCCGCGGGAAGGCCGGCAAAGAAGGCAGTGAAATCCGCACCTAAGAAGCAGGCATCCGCCACGGCCAAAAAATCCCTGCGGAAATCCCCTTCCCGCAGCAACTAACTTTCGTATCCCGCTGTCCGTCCCACGCTCATATCTAATAGAGCATTTCCCTGTTACTGGGTATCCCGGAAGGATTGTGCGGTGGCGTTTTCATTGCGGAAAACGCCAATAGATGCGATAAGCCCTACACGACACCCACAGGGAAAATGCTCTATCGTTGCAATATCGAGAGTTGTTGGAGGTTCCATGTTTCATCGCATGAAGGCCGCGCTTGTGGCCGCTGTTCTTCTGGCGGGCTTTGCCCCGGCGCAGGACCTGGCCAGTTTTGAGAAGCGCACCACGGTCAAAGTGCTCCCCAATGGGCTGACCTTGATCGTCTGTGAGCGTCCTGAGGCCCCGGTTTTCAGCTTCTATACGCTGGTGGATGCTGGTTCGGCCAACGATCCCGACGGCGCCTCCGGCCTGGCTCACATGTTCGAGCACATGGCCTTCAAGGGCACCAACGAGATCGGCACGACCAATTACACCGCTGAAAAGGCTGTTCTCGAAAAGGTTGAGCAGGCGTATACCGCCTATAACCTGGAACAGCGCAAGCTGGTCGGACAGGATGCCGCCAAACTCTCTCAGCTCAAAGCGGCCTTCGATGCAGCGGTCAAGGACGCGCAGCAGTACGTCATTCCGAACCAGTTTTCTGAGATCGCGGAGAAGAGCGGCGCCGTCGGTCTGAACGCTTCCACCTCGGAAGACAAGACTGACTACTTCTGGTCGATGCCCTCCAACCGGCTTGAGCTTTGGGCCTATCTTGAGAGCAGCCGGATTGCTGAACCTGTCCTGCGTGAGTTCTACAAGGAACGCGATGTCGTTCAGGAAGAGCGGCGCATGCGCATCGATTCTGCCCCCATCGGACGCATGGTGGAGCAGTTCCTTGCCGCCGCGTACACGGCCCATCCCTATGGCCGCAGCGGCGTCGGCTGGGAGAGCGAGATCAGCCAGGTAACGGCTACCGAAGCTGAGAACTTCCATAAGAAGTACTACGTCCCTGCAAACATCGTTGTAGCCGTCGTCGGCGATGTGAAGGCGGCCGAGACCATGCCGGTACTTGAAAAGTACTTCGGCCGTATCCCCTCCGGTCCCAAGCCGCCGGAGATGACCACCATAGAACCAAAGCAGTTCGCAGAGCGCACCGTAACCATTCGGGAGGCCACGCAGCCGTTCTATCTCGAGGGCTATCACCGCCCCGATTACCGGGACAAGGACGATGCCGTGTATGACGCCATCACCGACCTGTTCTCCAACGGCCGTACTGCCCGCCTCTATCGTTCGTTGGTACGCGATCAAAAGATCGCAGCCGCGGCCGCGGGGTTCAGCGGCTTCCCAGGCGAGAAATATCCTGGGCTCTTCGCTGTCTATGCGGTTCCAGTGCCGGGAAAAACTCCAGCCCAGCTCCGCGATGCGATTCACAAGGAACTTGATCGCCTGAAGAACGAGGATGTCTCGGATGCTGAACTCGCCATGTTCAAGACACGTGCCCGTGCCGACCTGCTGCGCGGCCTGGCAAGCAACCAGGGACTGGCGCAACAGCTCGCCGACTACCAGACACGTTACGGTGACTGGCGTGAGCTCTTCCGCCAGCTCGAGGCCTACGACAAAGTGAGCAAAGCCGATATCCGCCGTGTTGCCAACCAGCTCTTCGTGGAGTCAAACCGTACCAGCACAACCATCGAGTTTGCCCGCCCCACACCTGCAGTGGTTTCCAAGGGAGGTGCCCAGTGAAAAAGAACCTTGTCTGCCTCGCCCTTGCCTCTGCTCTGTTTATTCCCTCATTACGTGCACAAACGACCGAACCATGGACGAAGATTCCGACGCCTCCGCTGCATGAGTTCAAACCGGTCCAGCCCAAGCGAATCGACCTGAAGAACGGTGTTGTGATCTTCCTGCAGGAAGATCATGAGCTGCCCTTCATCGACGGCACCATCAACGTCCGCGGCGGCTCACGCGAAGAACCGGCAAACAAAGCCGGCATGCTCGATATGTACGGTGATGTATGGCGTACCAGCGGCACCGCAGCCATGGACGGCGACGTCATGGATGATGCACTCGAAGCTAAAGCTGCCAAGATCGAGACCAGCGCCGACATTGATTCCACGGCACTCACATGGAGCAGCCTGAAGACGGACTTCGATACGGTCTTTCCCCAGGCAGTCGACCTCCTCCTGCACCCATCCTTCAAGCCGGAGAAGCTCGAGCTCGCACAGCAGCAGATGGCTACGGGTATTGCTCGCCGCAACGACGATGCCGGCGGCATTCTTGCCCGCGAGGTCGGTAAGGTTGTCTATGGCGCTGCCAGCCCCTACGCCCGTCAGCCCGAGTTCTCCACGGTCCTCGGCGTCACTGTCGACGACATCAAACAGTGGCACGATAAGACGGTGGTCGGCAGCAATCTGCTTGTCTCCGTCATCGGCGACTTCGATTCCGCCGCGATGGAGAAGAAGCTGCGCGACACCTTCGAGAAGCTTCCCAAGGGAGAACAGTTCAAGTCTCTTAAGACAGACTTCCCTGGCCCGAAACCGGGCGTTTACTTCATCAACAAAGACGACGTCAACCAGTCCAACATCTCCATCGCCGGTCTGGGGACCATGCGGAATAACCCCGATCTCTATGCACTGAGCGTCATGAATGAGATCTTCTCCGGAGGGTTCGGATCACGTTTGACTCAGTCCGTCCGTACAAAACTGGGGCTGGCCTACGCGGTCGGCGGCGGTTATGGCGCGACCTATGACCATCCGGGTATCTTCCGCGTGCAGGCAGGCACCAAGAGCGCTAGCACGGTTGCCGCAACAAAGGCGATGCTGGAGGAGATCAACCGGCTCAAATCCGTTCCACCGACGGAAACGGAACTGCGTAACGCCAGAGAGCAACTGCTCAACTCGTTTATCTTCCGCTACGACTCGCGCGCGAAGGTACTCAGCGAGCAGGTGATGCTGGCCTTCTATGGGTATCCGGCAGATTTTCTGGAGAAGTACAAGGCAGGCATTGAAAAAGTGACTGCGGCCGATGTCTCACGTGTCGCTGCAAAGTACATCGACACGTCGAAGCTGGCGATCGTTGTGGTTGGCAATGGCGGTGACCTCGGTGCCTCGCTCAAGGATCTGGGACCGGTGACGGATGTCGATATCACCATCCCGCCTCCTCCGGCCGGAATGAGCAACTAGGACACACCCGAACCCCATAGAAGCCCCGCCTGACTGATGCAGGCGGGGTTTCTAGCATCTACCAGACCCGGTACTATTCCCCCATGAGCTCTCCGACATTCGCGGTCGCCATCATGGCCGCAGGCAAAGGCACGCGCCTCAAGTCCAAACGCCCCAAGGTCCTGCATGAGATCGGCGGCAAACCCCTGCTGCTGCATGTCATCGCCGCCGCGAAGCAGGTTGTCCAGGCTGGTGACATCTACGTCATCGTCGGCCACGAAGCAGATCGCGTGAAGGACGCAGTCGCCACGGAAGCGACGCACTTTGTAGTGCAGGCCGAACAGCGCGGCACCGGCCATGCGCTGCAGGAGGTGAAGGCATTCTTTACAGCTTCCGCCATCACACCACCTGACCATCTTCTGGTGCTCTCCGGCGATGTCCCGCTCATCCGCCCGGAGACCATCGCCGCTATTCGCGACTTCCATCTCCGCGAAGGCGCCTCGATGACTATTCTTACGGCTATCCCTTCCGACCCTACGGGCTATGGCCGTATCTTCCGCAAATCGCCGGAGTCCTCAGAGGTCGTCGCGATTGTTGAGCAGAAAGATCTCAAACCGCAGCAGCGCTCCATGCGTGAGATCAACTCGGGCATCTATGCCTTCCGTACAGCCTCTCTCTTTGAGCAGCTTGGTTCTCTCACGGCGAATAACGCTCAAGGCGAGCTCTACCTTACGGACGTCGCCATGCTTCTTGTAAAAGCCGGGGAGAAGGTTGTTGCTATCGAAGCGAACGGCGGGGTCGATGAGGTGCTTGGGGCCAATACCATCGCCGAGATCATGCATCTGGACGCCGCGATGCGCCTGGACACGGCTCGTCGATTGATGGCCCAGGGAGTCACGATCTTCCGTCCGGAGACCTGTATCGTCGATGCCGACGTTAAGATAGCCGCGGACACAGTGATCGAACCGTTCGTGCAACTGCTCGGCAAGACCGCTGTCGGTGGTGACTGCAGGATACGCTCCTACTCTGTCATTCAGGACTCGACGATAGGCGAAGGCGTGACCATTCGCAACGGCTGCATCCTCGACCACGCCCACGTTGCCGACGGAGCCATCCTGGGCCCCTACGCTCACCTGCGCCCTGAGAGCTATATCGGCGAGAGCGCGCACGTGGGCAACTTTGTCGAGACCAAGAAGGTGCGCCTCGGCAAAGGCTCCAAAGCCAACCATCTCACATACCTTGGCGACGCCGTCATCGGAAGCGGAACCAACATAGGTGCAGGAGTCATTACCTGCAACTACGATGGTGTCAATAAACACCAGACCACGATTGGGGATAACGTCTTTGTCGGCTCGGACTCCGCGCTGGTCGCCCCCGTCGTTCTTGGCAACGGTTCCTTGATCGCAGCCGGGTCTGTCATCACACAGGACGTACCGGAAGACGCTCTTGCCATCGCACGCGGCCGTCAGGAGACCAAGCCAGGATGGGCCTCTTCACGGAGAGATCGTCTTCGTAAAAGCTAAGCGCCTTACTTCGCGGCACTCACAGAACTCGTTCGTTGACCAGAGCCGTAAACCGCCCGATACATCTCACGGTTGCGCAGGATGGCTTGCACGTATTCACGCGTCTCGGTATACGGGATCGATTCCACAAACTCCGCCATATCGCGATAGTCGTTGGTCGACATCCACTGACGCACCGGAGTATCGCCGGCGTTATAAGCCGCCAACGCGTACTCCACCTGTCCACCGAAACGATCGATCGTCTGCCGCAGATAGATCGTGCCAAGCCGCAGGCTGGTCGCGGGCTGCAACAGATCATTGGTCGAGAACCTGCCAATGCCGTCTCTCTTCGCCAGCGATTTGCCGACGGACGGAAGCATCTGCATCAGGCCATATGCGTTCGCACGCGATACCGCGCCAGGATTGAACTCCGACTCCTGACGGATCAGCGACGCAACCAGATATGGGTCAAGGCTATTACGTGAAGCGTTCGACGTCAGCTCGTTCCAGTACGGCGTCGGGAACAGCAGCTTCCAGTACATTTGCGGAACATCGTCGACGCTGTACGCGAAATAAGAGGCGCCGCTCCGCTTCATCGCCTGCAGCGCACGCACATACTCGCCGTAGGAGGTATAGATCTCCGCCTGCGCCAACGTTCCCCACGTTGAGCTGGTCGGGCTTGCCTGAATCTCCGGTGCGATGTACTCGTTCAATCCGGCATTGGCCAGCAGACGGGCCTTGATGAGATGGGTGTCGTTCTCCGGTAGTGTATCGATCAGCTCCGGCACATCTGGCGCACGCACTGAAGCCAGGGGGGCCGCAGGAGTTACGGCCGGTTGTTTCCCGAGGATGTCCAGCCGCTGGCGCGCCAGAAGGGCGTAGTAGTAGTTCGGGAAGCTGTCAGAAAGCGTCCGGTAGTAATTTGCCGCCTGGGAAAGGTTATGTTCCTGCTCTTCGTAGATGCGGCCTCGCCAGTAGAGCGCTGACGGCGTCTCGATCCCCGTCGGATAGCGCTGAATCTGCTCATCCATCAAGCGAGCAGCCTCAGAGTAGTTCCGTGTGCGATAGCTCAACCAGCCGGCGCGCCAGTGAGACGAAGGACCATAGGTGCTGCGAGGAAACATACTGACAAGCTGGCTGTAGTAACCCGCCGCTGTCCCGTACTCATGTTTGAGCAGGTACATGTTCCCTGCGGAATAGAGCGACTCTTCCGTCCAGCGGCTGCGCGGATAACGCTGGGTCAGCTGCGTCACCAGACTGCCATGCTGCCCACGGTCATCAGAGCTCCGCGCCAGTTCTGCAAGAAGGTACAGTTTCAATGCAGCCGAATCATCGTCTGTCTGCGGCAGGCTCTCTGCCTCGCGCTTTGAAAGCCGCTTCAGCTTCAGATCACAGACCGCCGCATAGATATCCAAAGCATCACGGTCGCCTGGGCTCAGCGTCGCATCGTGCTGAATGCTGTGGTACTCGTCCGCGGCTTCGGAATATCGCTTGGCGTTGTACAACTGGTCGGCATGCACTTTGTGCTCGGTTGCCGTCAACGGAGTTCCCATCGCCTGCAACTGGACTCGAGCCTGCGTGGCCTCATAACTGAGAGGAAGCAGCGTGTAGATACTGCGATACATCGCCGCGGCCTGATTGGTATTCCCTGCGAGCTGCCAGGCCTTCGCCTGGGCGAAACGGAAGTCCGCATGCGAGGCTTGCGCGGTTCCGGTCAACGGACTCAGCACACGCAAAGCTCCCTGCGGATCGTTCTGCTGCAGATATCCATTCGCCAGTATGACCGGAGCATTCGGCACAAAGATTGATTCCGGATGACGCTGGGCAAACTTCTCCAGTAGAGCGTAAGCATCGGTTCCCCGCCCTCCCTGGAGGGCCGCCTGCGCACCAAGATAGTCTGCGTAGTCATCCAGGGCCTCTCCACGCTGCGCTGCCTGGCGGAAGGCGTTGTAGGCGTCAGAAAAACGCTTATCCAGCATGTAGGCATGGCCCATCGCCAGCCATGCCGCCGCAGAGGCCTCTCCATTGTGGCTGTTCGCATATGCCAATACGCCGGCATAGGCCGAGGGCGACCGTGTTGCCGTCAGTTGCTGCGCCATCGGGCGCAGCTGTGACGACGCTACGAATGCGCTGGTCAGCTTGCGCGATCGCGCGGTTGGAGGGGAGCTGATGACCTTCTTCTTCCGTCCCCTCGAGGTCGACTTTCCGGAGGCAGCCCCCTTTGTCCCCTTACCGGCGCCGGCTTTGGCAGGCGCCTTTGGGGCAGGCTTCTTCGTTGCTGCTTTCTTCGTCTGGGCATAGACCGTCCCAGAGAGCAGCAGCAGGAAACAGAACGGCAGAAAAGCAGCTATACGGCGGAACTTCATCGTCTTCTTTGCAGAGTATGATGCGTCGCGGTGCGGAATTTCCTCTTAGAGCAATTTTCCGCATCTTCGGCGATACCCTTTTCTGTAGGACAGGTCCACCGGCCCGTTGGTTTAGTATGGGTCTACCAGATATTTGCCCGGACGGAACAAACGCCCGGCTACTCACTGTTTTTTAGAAAGCTTGCACCGGAATGCCGACCCCGACCATCCAATCCCCAGCAGTGGAAGAACATCCGGACGTTGCGCTGGTTGCGCGCGCTCGGAAAGGAGATACGGCAGCTTTTGAGCAGTTGGTCCGGCAGTACGACCGGCAGATCTTCCGGGTAGCGCAGCACATTACCCAGAACCGCGAGGACGCGGAAGACATTGTGCAGGACGTCTTCCTCAAAGCCTACGAAAAGCTCGACCAGTTCCAGGGAAATTCGAAGTTTTCCACCTGGCTGGTTCGTATCGCGGTGAATGAGAGCCTGATGCGGCTCCGCAAGCGGAAGACCAGCAGGACAGTTTCCATGGACGAAGATGTCCAGACGGAAGAAGGCGCAATTCCCCGCGACTTTGCCGACTGGAGCCCAAACCCTGAGCAGATTTACGGGCAGTCCGAATTAGGAGATATCTTGCGCAAGACGATTCAGGGCCTGCCGCCCGGTTTTAGAACAGTGTTTACGTTGCGCGATATCGAAAATCTTTCGACGGAAGAGACGGCTGAAGCCCTGGGACTCAGCGTTCCGGCAGTAAAAAGCCGGCTTCTGCGTGCGCGGCTGCAGTTACGCGAGCGTCTAAGCCGCTATCTGAAACAGCCAGAAGGAGTTAAGCCGTGACCTGCACAGAGTTTCTGGCCAAAATGACCGACTACTTTGATGGCACCATCGCCAAAGAGCTGGAAGCTGAAGTTCGACAACACATGTGCGAGTGCAGCCACTGCGAGGTAGTCGTCAATACGACTCGCCAGACGATCGAGATCTATCGCGATACCGACGTGTACGAACTATCCACCGACACCCGCGAACGTCTGATTGCGAACATTATGAGCAAGTGCCGCGGCAAGGGTTGCGCGTAAGTACCGAACCAGACACATCTGTCCCACCTTTTTGTCATTTACTTCGGGCTTCCCTGCGGCCTATCCTCGATGGGTACTTCTCTCATTACTTTTCCCATCAGGGGATTTATCTGCCATGAGTTCACCCAATCGCAGGGTCAATGACCCTACTTTGACGCGTCAGCGCGGCATTCTCAGCCATCCCGGAACCCTTCTGGTTGCCGGCATGGCAATTCTGTTTACGGCCTATATCTTCAACGTCGGCGGCCTGCAGACCTGGGCCAACTCCGCATTCGACAACTTCAACCAGGGCGCACAGTCCCATAACGACTCTGTCGTAAATATGACGGTGGCCTTTGCTCCTGTTGCTGCAGGCCTCGTCATTCTGCTCATCGCCTACTGGATTCTTCGCAGGCTGGGCCGGGGAGTCCGCAAGATGGCGAAAGAGAACCGCCTCTCTTCCCGTGGCTCGCAGACGATCAACGACTTCTGCGAGCTGGCGGCCAAAGCCTCTATCAGCCGCAAGGTGGCTTCGCACACCTATCGTTTTCTAACACCCTATTACCACGACGACGTTCGTTCCCGGCTCGAGGATCGGCTGCGCGATGATCTGCACATGACCGAGACAAAGGTCCGCGATGCCGTCGCCAACCTGCTTCATCGCTGCGACCGTAAGAAGAACCTCGATGCTCCCGTTGATACGGTGGTCACGGTTCTCGACCTGATGCGCTATGTCGAGAAGGCGCCCGCACACTTCCTCACCCACTCCGCGGTCAAGCGGCTCCGGGGAGAACAGAAAGGTCCTGAGGTCGTTCGCACCGCAGCCGTAGGAGAGACCAGGATGGTGAAGCCGCTGCATAAGCGTTCCGGAATGCTGGCTGCGGTTAAAAACATCTCCGGCATGCGTAAAGCCGCCGCGGTGCAGAAGCCGGTAGAACCCCGCGATCCCGTTGCCCGTCCTGTGAATCCTCCGGTCGAGATCGCCGCCGGGCGTCAGGTGAAGCGCGACATCACAGTTCCGCGCGGGAACTAGTCCGACATGCAATAAAAAGGGCAGCCTCAGGCTGCCCTTTTTATTGCATGTCTTTCCGGCTTATCGTACGACCTGCTGGAACAGGGACGAGGACAACAGGCTTGCGAACTGGCTGTCCGAGGAGGCGTAAGCAACCGTGATGGTTCCGCTGCTGGAGCTAATCGTCGTGTGATCGAGCGCCTGCTTCTCATCGGTCGAGCCAGAGCCCTGCTTGTACATAGAAACAGCCTTCATCAGGGAAGCAATCGTCGCGGCCGTTACCGTGTCGGAGGTCACCACCGACATATCGAACTTCACACCGTTGGAGAAGTCCATGGTGTAACGCGAGCTCTTCATGCGGTTGCGTACGGTGTCGTAGTCAGCCAGTTGCGAGGCATCGCCCATGACGCTCTTCATCATCGTCTGGGTTCCCTTCTGATCCAGAAGGCTCCAAACCGCCTTGTCATCGACATTCGCCATCTCAGAGGCAAGCTCACCATTCAGGAAGTTAGGAATATTGCCATCGCGCGCCTCCATGGATGTGCGCACGGCATTTTTATCACCGAAGACCATCGTCGTCTGGTTCAGCCAGACAACGCTCATGCCCTGGGCTCCCATGGGATAGATTGCGTTATTGCGCAGCATGGTGGGCTTGATCTTGTTCTTGGTGAAATAGGCCAGAATATCCCGGGTGCGGAACTGGCCCTGGGCGATACCGATAATGTTGGTCGAACTGCCCTCACCTGTCCGATAGGCCACGAAAGCCAGATTGTCGGCGTCCTGGTCAACCTTCAGGCCGGAGCTCTTCAGCGCCGATTCCAGCCGTTTCAGCTCTGGAGGGAGAACTCTATCCTTGAGCGCCATGGCAGCCGAGGAGTTCTGCATCGCGCGATAGTCCACGGTAATAATCTGCTGCACGTCGCGCGGAATTGCGGACTTGGCATCCGAGGACAACTGCGCGGCCGGAGCAGCCGCTGCTGCTGCAGCCAGCACCATTGCCATGAGGGTTTGCTTCATTGTTCTGTGGTTCCTTCTATCTTGGGGGTTCTGCCGCCAGTTCACTGGCTACAGTGATTCTCTCTCATGTTCAGACGGATGTAACCCAGCCTCGGTTACCTTTACGGCCATTTGAGGGGATGCTTTAGCCGCCGTTCCAGTACCTTGACCTCTGGATCAAATCCCGGAACCTGATTTACCCAGGCCGAAGACGGATCATACGCCTGTTCCGGAATCAGACCAATCAGTTCGCCATCGGCGATGCTTGAACCGTGGCGGGCCGCAAGCTGGCGGACGCGCTCATGAACCTCGGCGACCGGAGTGCGCTGAAAGTCCGTAATATTCATACTGACCTGTGCCCGGCCCTGGGCCAATACACCCATTGCTTTGATGCCATGCATGCCGCCGCCGGAGGCGCGGATCTCCTTGGCGATAGCTCGGGCAATCGCGACATCCGGGTCATGCAGGTAGATGTTGTATGCGATCAGGAACTTACGCGCTCCGACGGCGGAAGCTCCGGCGGTTGCATGCAGCTCCGGCCCACCAATGTCTGGCCGGCGAGCCGCATCCTTGCGAACCGCGTCGCGCAGCCCTTCGAACTGGCCCCGCCGTACGTCCTCGAGGTTCACACGGTCGGGACGAGCCGCAGCAGCCTCGTAAAAATACACGGGAATCCCATACCGCAGCCAGATCTGCTGGCCGGCCTGACGGGCGAGCATGGCGCACTGCGGAAGGGCGTAGTTCGCCACCGGAACAAACGGAATTACGTCGGCGGCGCCGATACGTGGATGGACGCCTTCCTGGCGAGTCAGGTCAATCAGTTCCGCTGCCTTCCCTGCCGCACGGATGGCTGCCTCCGCCACCGCCTCGGGGGCTCCGGCGATGGTTACCACGGAACGGTTATGGTCGTTGTCCAGCGAATAGTCCAGCAGGCTCACGCCTTCCACCTTCATGGCGGACACAATGGCGCGTACCTTCTCCGGGCTTACACCCTCTGAGAAGTTCGGAACGCATTCAATGATGGGACTCCCTACTTCCACCATGTGTATCCCACGTTGAACTGCAGCGTCACATTCACTCCAGGATTCCGGTCGCCCATCGACGCATTGGAGATATGGACCGCATTGGCGCCAAAATCGATAGAACGCCTCGGCTTCACAAAATAATGCATGCCCACGCCTGCCTGGGGCGTGAAATTCCAAACCGAAGTCTCAGAGTTCGGTCCTGCATTCGCCAGGTTGATGACCGTTGCGGAACCATACGGAGGATACTTATGGTTCGTCCAGATCAGGCCGCCTGCGCCCTGCACCCAGGGCATAACTCTACGGTGGCTGGTCAGATTCCAGCGCAGAATGACTGGCGTCAACGACGCGCCGTGATATGTTCCGCCCACGGTATAGGGAGGCGAGCAGACAGTCAGCGACGAGTTGCACTTCACGCGCTGGAACGTCGGCACATTCGACTGCCAGTACGGAAACAGCTCTGCTGCAAACTCGAACTGTCCTTTAAAGAAACCGGAACCGAGTTCTGGCGTCAGCACCTTACCGACATGAACACCGGCCATGATGAACTTGTAGCCGCTACGGTTGTCTGTAACGCCTAAGCCTCCCTGAACCAGAGGACCATACTCCCAGCCTGGATGACTGGCAACTTCACGTACGGGAGACTGTATGGTGGTCTGTGCCACCGCCGGCATCGCCAGAGCGGCACTCATCAACGAACTCACGATCCATTTCTTCACTTACGCTTTCCTCTCCGTACAGAAGAAAGCCGCCGAATCTGCCGGCGGCTCTCCACTCATATTCCTGCAGTGTGAATCAGCCGGCCACCTCGGCCATTTCCATATCGAAGTTGGAGTACACATTCTGTGTGTCGTCCAGATCTTCGAGTGTCTCCAGCAGACGATTCATCGCAGCCGCCTGCGGACCTTCGAGTTTCTGATAGGTCGAAGGAATCATCGTTACCTCAGCAACCTCGGGAGTGATCCCGGCGCCCTTCACCGCCGTCAAAACGGCTTCGAAGTCTTTCGGAGCGGTCAGCACTTCCCAGCTATCGCCGTCACCAGAGAGATCATCCGCTCCAGCATCGAGAACGATCTCGGTCAGCTTGTCCTCGCCCACCGCATCCTTCGCCACCACGATCAGACCCTTCTTCGAGAACATGTAGCCTACCGAGCCAGACTCGCCCAGGTTGCCGTTGTTCTTGGAGAAGGCGTGACGAATTTCGCTCACGGCGCGGTTGCGGTTATCGGTCAGCACTTCGACGATGACCGCGACGCCACCGGGGCCATAGCCCTCAAAGGTGATCTCTTCATAGGTCGCGCCTTCGAGCTCGCCCGTGCCGCGCTGGATGGCACGCTTGATGTTATCCGCCGGCATATTCTCAGCCTTAGCCGCGGCAACTGCTGTCCGCAGCCGAGGATTGCCGTCAATATCACCGCCGCCCTGTTTCGCAGCGATCTGGATTTCCTTGATCAGGCGTGTAAAGATCTTGCCGCGCTTGGCATCCAGAGCGCCCTTCTTATGCTTGATTGTTGCCCATTTTGAGTGGCCGGACATTGCGGTTCCCTACCAGTTCCGTGTGAGATCTTTGCCTTCAGGCACCTGTCGATTTTACCACTTGAGGCCCCGTTCCTCCGCGATCCGCAACGCTACACGGCTGGTTCAGCGAGAAGGTTTTCCAGATTCAATGGCCGCGTATACATCTGTAACTCGCCGGATTCAGTCCTTGGCCACCGTTCCTGTGGACGATCCCAGTAGAGTTCCACCCCGTTCTGATCCGGATCACGCAGATAAAGCGCCTCGGAGACACCGTGATCGGCAACGCCCTCCAGCGGGATCTTCGCTGCAATCAACCTGCGCAAAGCATCTGCCAGATGCGCACGCGTCGGATACAGGATTGCCGTGTGATATAGCCCCGTCGTTCCAGATGCGGGCGGTTTTCCTCCACGGCTCTCCCACGTATTCAGTCCGATGTGATGGTGGTACCCGCCGGCCGATAGAAATGCCGCCTGATCCCCCAGACGGGCGGTGATCTCAAAACCGAGCACTCCGTGATAAAACGCGAGTGCCCGATCAAGATCGGATACCTTCAGATGCACATGCCCGATGCGGGCTCCTGCAGTGATCGCTGAAGTCTGTGGCATACGGTCTTTGATGACCCTGCGGCTAACTACGGTTCATAATCGTCCGCTCGTAGACCTTGACATACTCCTTCGCCGGCCCATCCCAACTGAAGTCCTGCCGCATTCCACGCTGCATCATCGCAGTCCACATTGGCTTGTCCTGGAAGGCCTTGAGCGCACGCTTGATGGCATCAAGCATCGCCCAGGCGGAGTATCCCGAGAACTTAAAGCCATTCCCGCTGCCATCCGTCTGCTCATCAATGGTGTCCTGCAGGCCTCCCGTCGCACGCACGACCGGGACGGTACCGTACTTCAGGGAATAGATCTGGTTCAGGCCACAGGGCTCATACCGGGAAGGCATCAGGAAGATATCCGCGCCCGCCTCAATCTTGTGCGCCAGCACGTTGTTGTAAGCAACACGTACCCGCATCTTCTGCGGATAGCGCTCCGCAAGCTCGGTTAACAGATGTTCGTAATAGGCCTCCCCCGTACCCAGAGCTACGAGAGCGACATTCTCTTTCATCAGATCTTCCGCAGCCTGAGCGATGAAATCGAAACCCTTCTGCGTTGCAAAGCGCGACACGATCCCGATGACAGCGGTGTCGTCATGCACGCCATCGAAACCGAAGGCGTGCAGCAGGTCGCGACGGCACTCTTTCTTCCCTGCCAGATCCTCGGGCGTATAGTGGTCGGCGATCAGAGGATCGGTTGCAGGATCCCACTGCTCATAATCGACGCCGTTCAGAATTCCCACCAGATCACCGGAGCGGCGTCTCAAGGTGTCTTCCAGGCCGCTTCCGAATTCGGCCGTTTGAATCTCCTGGGCATACGTCGGACTCACAGTAGTAATGGCGTCAGCGTAGACGATACCGCCTTTCAGGAAGTTCAGATTGTCGTACTGCTCCAGTTTGTCCATGGTGAACATGTCCCACGGAAGCAGCAGGTGCGACGTTGTCTGCGGCGGGAACCAGCCCTGATAGCCGGCGTTGTGGATGGTAAGAACAGTCGGCACCTTGCGGAAGACGGGATCGAAGAAATAGGTCGAACGCAAATAGACAGTGATCATCGCGGCCTGCCAGTCATGCACATGGAAGATGTCAGGCACGCCGAGGATCTTTGTTGCTTCGATCACTGCACGGCTGAAGAGCCCAAAGCGTTCTGCATTGTCCGGATAGTCGCCGCTCGGGGTTGCATAGAAGCTCTCGCGGTCGAACAACTCCGGGCAGTCAATAAAGTAATACTGCACGCCTTCCGTCTTGCCACCGTCGAGCACTCGGACGAAGCGGTTGTAGTACTCAAACGGAATCGTAATGCTTGGCAGCACCACGCCGGCATGCGGCGCCAGCTTGGCAACCTGGCGGTAGTACGGCAGGAAGACTTCAACCTTATGCCCAAGCCGGACCAGCGCCTGCGGCAGAGCACCAACAACATCAGCCAGACCGCCTGTTTTCGCCCATGGTGTGCACTCTGAGGCCGCAAAGACAATATGCATCGTTCGTTCTTCTCTCCCGAAGCAGCTAGTCTATATCTCACGGCCGCTTCTCCCTAACTGAGATGCACGTACAACACTGCCGGACGCTTTGAACTCACCATGCCGAAACACAAACCGAAACTTGGGCAGAACTTTCTAGTTGATGACTCCGCCCGCCACCGCATTGCAGATGCACTTGGCGACATCGGCCACCGCACCGTACTTGAGATCGGTCCGGGCAAGGGTGCGATTACCGATATCCTCGCCGGACGCGCAGCCAGGCTGATTGCGATTGAGCTCGATAATGAACTCGCTCCCGTGCTCGCTGCCCGCTATGCAGACAGAGAACACATTCAGGTCGTCCATCAGGACATCCTCGAGACCGATCTCACCTCGCTCATTGCGGAGGGAGAGAAAGCAGACGTAATCGGCAATCTTCCCTACTACATCACGTCGGATATCCTGCTGCATCTCTTCGCCGCATCAGCGCATCTGGGCCGGGCAGTGGTGATGATGCAACGGGAGGTCGCCGAACGCGTTGCAGCCACTCCTGGCAATCGCGACTATGGTCTGCTTTCGGCAACATCCCAGCTCTACTGCCGTGTCGAAAATCTCTTCACCTTGCCTCCCGGCGCGTTCTCTCCTCCACCGGAGGTCTATTCCACCGTACTTCGCTTTACCTTTGCGCCACGGTTCCATGAACTTGGCATTAACGATGCCTCCGCCTTCGACCGTTTCTTGAAGCAGTCGTTTGCCCAGAAGCGCAAGACGCTCAACAATAACCTGCGAAGCGCAGGCTTCAAGATGCAACAGCTCACGGAAGCCTGGCCTGCATCAATTCCGTCGCAGGCGCGGGCAGAGGCGCTCTCCCTGGAACAGATGGCCGAGTTCTACCGCGCACTGCTCGGATCTACTTAGGCGAACGCGAGGGCTGCGACGCCGGAGGCGACGAAGGAGCAGGCCTGGACGGAGCCGGCGCCGGAGCCGGTGAAGGCGCCGGAGGCGGTGCGCTCTGCCTTGGCTGCGGCGCAGGCTGAGACTGCCGCCAGCTTGCCGGTGGCTCAGGACGCTGCACCGGTTGCGGACGCGGTTGCTGCTGCACCGGAGGCTGATTGATGTGTCCCGGTGCCGGACGGCTCTCCACTGGCCGCTCCGGATTCCCGACATTCGTCCCCGGTGCCGGACGTGTCACCGGCTGCGCGGGTTGCTGAGGTGACTGCCCCCTCGATCCTTGATTTCCCGCCCCTTGATTTCCCGCCCCTTGATTTACCGTCCCCTGATTTACCCCCGGGCTTACACTTCTCCATCCGCCCGGCACCACCGGTGGCACCGGCTGCGCCTGAATCGGAGTCGGCGTTGACCCATTGTCCTGAAGCGCGGATGGTCGCGTTGCCCGTCCGCTGTCGTCTCTTGGAGCGCGCACCGTCCCCATCACCGGCTGCCGGTTGCGCATTGGAAAATCCTTCTGCAGCGACGAACCGACCGCTGAGCCTCCGCGTGGCGTATACGGACCGCCAACGGGACGCAACGGATCAATCTGCTTTCCGGCAAACATCACCGGCCGCGGGTCGCGTCGCCCGATCGGATGCACCTGAATCGGTCCACGCCGCACCGGAACGATCGGGTGTACACCGCCTGGTCCAATCGGACCAGGAATCGGCCGGCGGATCGGCTGCCACACGCGCGGCGGATTTATGACGTTGACCGTCCATACGGAGCCGCCACCATAGCCCCAACCCCAACGGCGGCAGCCGCCGGCAGGCATCCAGCCCCAGCCGAAACTGTCCCAATAGGACCACGAGCCGCAGTAGAATGGAGTCCATCCCCAGCCATAGCCTGAGGCCCAGATATACCCGTATCCCGGGTACCAGACCCAGTTCCCGTAGCCATAGGGGTCCCAGCTCATATCGACAGCCATTGGAGGCTGCCAGACACGGCCGTATCCAGGCAAGTCATACCAGTTGCCGTTGGCATCGAGATCGCTCCAGCCATAGCCGGAATCCTGGGCGTAATCGTTCCGGGCTTCGGTACGTTGCGCCGCTTCGCTTGCGGCTGCCTGGTCACGCTCTTCGTTCCAGTTATCCCAACTGTCCTGGCGTACGGACTTCGACAGGAAATACCGTCCACTGTCGGCAGCATCCGGCTCAAACTGCTCCCCCGTACGGATATTGGCGCTGTAGCCGCCCTCGCGCTCCACATGCAGGCTGCCTTGCATCACGGCCACTTCCACAGGCGCCTGATCCAGGCTGACACGGAAGGAGCTGTTTTCGACCGGGGTCAACGAAGCCGTCCCAGCCTTGAGGAAATATCCATTCTGGTCAGCAATCCGCAGCTCGAAGTACGCCATCCCCTGGTCGAGCGATAGCTGTGTCAGATATTTCCCCTGATCCGTATTCATACGGACCAGCGTCAGAGCGCTCTGAGGTGTCAGGCGCACGATGCTGCCATCTTCAAATTCGATCTCGGCTTGGCCGTCATCGGCGGTAACAATGCGCTGACCTTCAATCAACGGCAGGTTCGCCTGGGCCTCACCAATCTGGGTGTTATCGCCGTACAGCACCTGCACATTGCCCTGTACAAGGCTCAGACGGGCGGCGCGCATTCCAGGAGCGGGAGCCGATTGCTGACCGGCGAGCCCGATGACTCCACAAACGACCACGAATAGCGCCACCAGAATTCCGCGTATTACTCTGGACCGGTTCATAGGGCCCCCATTCTCTCACTTGTATTAACGCATGTGGATAAGAAAGGTTCTTGCCTCGTTCCGGTCCTGCGATCACGAAAGCACACAGCGAATTACGCTGTTTCAGATCGTTCGCAGAAAGAGCTAGAGCATTTTTCCTGTGGGTGTAGTGTAGGGCTTCCGCATCTATGGGCGTTTTCCGAAATGAAAACGCCGCTGCACTCCTCTACCGGGATACCCAGCAACAGGAAAAATGCTCTACTTCCCGTTATTCAGCAAAGCTTCAGCCTTGGTGCGTACCCGTTCCATCAACGACACATCCTCGATGATCTTCCGCAATGTCGGCTCAATATTCTGGACCTCGAGCGCCCATCCGGTCTTCACCGAATTGCCGAGCGAGGTTATCTCGGCATCCAGGCCCAGACGGTCGAAGCGGTGCAGATATGCGAGGCGCTGACCGGTCTCCATGGTGAGGGCGATCCCCTGAAAGACGGAGGTCACCTTCTGAATCTCCTTATCGTCGGAGTAGTTATAGCTACAACTCCCGCTGTCTGAAGATCCAGTCCCAGTCCAGGTAAGAACTTTTTTGCCGGTCTGCGCCATGTTTTTGAGGTGCGTCTCGCATTGCACTTTGCGGAAACCGTCGGTGGCCTTCGCCTCCGCCCAGATATGCTCAAGATTCTGCTGGCTTACGGCGATTGGCGCTTCCATATCGATGCCCTGCTGGTTGTGCGCTCGATAGACCCCTTTTCCGTCTTCTCCGAGAATGATCTCGTAGTGGGTGGTCTGCACCTGCGGCCGGTCAAAGGTAAACGTGATGGTCGGCGGCGCCGGGGACGCCAGTGCTGCCGCCGGAGGGACCTGGAACACAAAAGCAAGTAGGAAGAGCGTGGTAACGTGCGTCATCGTACTCCTGCCAGCGATATCGCCGACTCTGTCTGCAAAGTATGAATATGAGTGATAGCGATCGCCAGCGCATCTGCAGCGTCGGCCGTCTCGAACTGGTTCTCAATCTCCAGAAGCCGCGCCACCATGAACTGTACCTGTTCTTTCTTGGCGAGGCCATAGCCAACCACTGAGCTTTTGATCTTCAGGGGGGCATATTCGGCAACCTGCAGGTCACAGGCAGCCGCTGCCAGCAGCGCCACACCGCGCACCTGTCCAAGCTTCAGGGCCGACTTCACATTCGCAGAGAAAAACACGTCTTCGATCGCTACAACATCCGGAGCGTAGGCGGCTAATAATCCAGCCAACTCCGTATAAACCTGATGAAGGCGAACCGGCGTACGATCCTTTTTGTTCAGCTTGATCGCACCCGCGGCGACCGGAACCAGACGGGGAGTGCGCGCCTTCTCATCGGTCTCAACGACTCCCCAGCCGGTGAACTCGGTGCCGCAGTCGATTCCAAAGACACGCATGGTGGCAGTCTACCTGCGGAAGATACGCCGGCATAGTGCCAGAGCATTTTCCCTGTAGGTGTCGTGTAGGGCTTCAGCATCTATGGGCGTTTTCCGCAATGAAAACCCCACTGCACCCTCCGTCGGGATACCCAGTGACAGGGAAAATGCTCTAAACAACACTCCCTGAGAGTGTTCACAACGACTTCCGCAAACGCTTCTCCCTTAGCGGGAGATCCCCTCGAGCGGAGAGCTGGCCGTGGCGTAAAGCTTTCGCGGCATACGTCCCGCCAGATACGCCTGCCGGCCGGCAAGCACCGCATGCTGCATGGCCTCCGCCATCAGAATGGGATCGTTTGCCTGGGCGATCGCCGTATTCATCAGCACGGCGTCAAAGCCCATCTCCAAAGCGATCGCAGCATCCGAAGCCGTACCGACGCCGGCATCCACGATCAGAGGAACTTCGGTGATCATCTCGCGCAGGATACGCAGGTTGGCGACATTCTGGAGACCCAGACCAGAGCCGATCGGCGCCCCCAAAGGCATCACCGCAGCCGCTCCGGCATCAATGAGACGTTTCGCAAACACAATGTCATCAGAGGTATATGGGAGAACAGTAAAGCCTTCCTTGACGAGAACCTGGGTTGCTAACAGCGTTCCTTGTACATCCGGATAGAGGGTTCTCTGGTCACCGATTACCTCGATTTTTACCCAGTCGGAGAGTCCTACCTCGCGGCCGAGCCGGGCCGCCCGGATGGCCTCTTCGCCGGTGTAGCAACCGGCGGTATTGGGAAGCAGGAAGTAGCGCTGCGGATCAATAAAGTCGAGCAGGCTCTCCTTCGACCGGTCGAGATTCACCCGCCGCACCGCCACCGTCACCATCTCGGCTCCCGAAGCTTCAATAGCACGCTGGGTCTCAGGGCCGTCTTTGTACTTCCCTGTGCCAACAATGAGTCGCGACTGAAAGGCCTTTCCGGCGATAACAAGGGGTTCCATAGGGCTATTTTAGGACCTTTCGAAAGAAGCTGGGTGTCGCGATACCGTTTCGCGTCTTTGGCTTAAACGCGCATGGCCTGCGGCGAACCGGCAGGCCATGTAATAGCGCGGTGGACTGTTGAGATTGACCTGAGGCGTACCCACCTATCGGGGGCCTCGGCAGGAGCTACGAGTCTTGCCAGGTCTAAGGCGGGTCGCCTTAAGCCTCAGTCACCTCACGTACATTGATACAACTGTGTGAGTCACATTTCATAGGCTGGATCATCCTCCTTTCCCGTGTATGGCTAACCTACACCGACCGCCATACCAGGTCAAATGCGTACATCCTGCGAAATCAAAACCTGCATCCGAGGCTTTTGAACGGATGAAGGAGAACTGATGAAGGCAGCGACGATTGTCGGCATCCTATTGATTCTTATTGGAATTGCAGGCTTCACCATGGGCGGCTTCAGCTTCAGGGAACACAAAAAAGACGTTGACTTGGGCCCGGTTCAGATCGGCCACGAAGAGAAACACGGCTTCGCCATCCCGCCCGTCCTGAGCGGCATCGCACTGATTGGAGGTATCGGTCTGATCGTCGTCGGAGCCAGAAGCAAAGCCTAAGAGAAGCATGGCCAAGCCACTCTCTGGCTACTTCAGGTATGAGCGGAGCAGGTCGATCAGGTCTTCAGCCAGCTCTGGCGACATCGGTCTCTGAACTTCTCCAGCTTCGGCGAGGTGGTGGCGAATGTGTTCTTCCATCACCTCAGCCATCAGACCATTTACTCCGCCCCGAACCGCCGCCAGCAGCATCAGTACATCGGCGCAGTCCTCTTTGTTCGTCAGGGCGCGCTCCACCGCATCGAGTTGGCCACGCAGCCGGCGAACGCGATTGAGCAACTTCAGGGCTTCACGATCCGTGGTCGACATTTAATGCGTTCTTTATACCCTACTGGGGTATCCTATATCAACCATCACATTTGGAGACATCCGAGGAAAGGAGGAATGCCCATGACGCAAAAAATTCGCATGCTGTTGCAACCGAAGACCACGCAGGCCCGAAGACCTATTACCCAGCGCTGGATTGAAACCGCAGATGAGCGCTGCCCGCTGGCAGGAATGTGGACAGCACTGACCGTCGATCAGCAGGAAACCACGATCGAAGACGACTTACCCTGGCGCATCCTCCGTATGGTTTCTCGAGGATGCGCCACATCCCTTCCCTGTATTGCTTAGCAGGGTCATAACGATCTCTCAGGAACGAAAGTCATGTGCAAGACCACTCTTCACTTTTTGCTTGCGTGCGCCTCTGTGTGCGCTCCGCTCCGTGCTCAGAGCACGCCGGACGATATGTCCAGGACTCTGTTTCCCCACAGCACTGTTTCACCGCTCTATGCGTCCGGACAGGCCAACATCATCTTTCAGGCACATCCGCCCTTCCACTCGCCCTACGACGGCTCCAACAGCATGCAGGCCCGTGGAGAGTACAAGACATCGCTGGTAGGAACCTTGTTTCTGGGCGCCCAGCCGCATCGGAAGACTCGTTACAACACCGATCTGATTCTCGATATCGAGTCGGCCGGCGGACGTGGTATCTCCCAGGCTCTTGGACTGGCAGGGTTCACCAATCTCGACGTCGTCCGTAACCCGAACCTTGGCAGCAAGCCGTACATCGCGCGCGTCCAGGTGCATCAGACGATCGGCTTTACTAATGAAATGGTGGAGGCGGAACGAACCCCCTTCTCTCTGGCGACCCAGGTTCCGGCACGCCGTCTGGAACTTCGGCTGGGCAAGATGAGCCTTCCCGACGTCTTCGATCAGAATGCTGTCGGCAGCGACTCTCACTTTCAGTTCACCAACTGGACCGTCGATAACAACGGCGCCTGGGACTACGCCGCGGACACTCGCGGGTATACCTACGCCTTCGTTGCCGAATACCAGTCCCCTGCCTGGGGAGCGCGCTATGCCACTGCCTTGATGCCGACAATCGCCAATGGCATCAACCTGGACTGGGCACTGCGCCGCGCGAATGGGCAGAACGCGGAGGTCGAGTGGCACCGTGGACTGGTGTCGCATTGGCTCCCCCGGGAGCGCAAAGGTATGGTGCGCGTCCTCAGCTTTGTGAACCACGCCGACATGGGACGGTATCGTGAGGCGGTACAAGCCTATCTGGCCGGCAAAGACGTCAGACCCGATATCGATGCGCATCACCGCCAGAGCTCAGTCAAATACGGCTTCGGCATCAACACCGAGCAGGAGATCACCTCCGATCTTCGCGCGTTTGCACGGTGGGGATGGAACGAAGGACAGCATGAGAGCTGGGCTTATACCGAGGTGGACTCCACCGTCGCAGCCGGCGCCGATCTCACGGGAATGCGCTGGTCGCGTCCACGGGACAAAGTGGGAGTTGCTTTTGTCACCAACGGCATCAAGCAGGACCACCAGAATTACCTGAAATACGGTGGTCTCGGATTTCTTCTTGGCGACGGGAATCTCACCTATGGGCGGGAGAACATTCTGGAGACGTACTACCAGGCAGCCTTGGCTCGCGGACTATCGATGACGCTTGGAGTGCAATACATCGAGCATCCGGGCTATAACCGTGACCGCGGGCCGGTTCTGGTGCCCAGTGTTCGGACTCACGTTGAGTTTTAGAGCATTTTTCCGACCTCCTGCCAGGGTGCCCCACCCTCGCAACGCTAGGGGGGTTCGAAGCCGCAGAACTTTAAACAACCAGAGGAATGCTGTAGCTCGACCACTTCCACATCTCGGCCGAGGGAACTAGACCTCGAACGACGGGATTGTTATGCATGTATTCAAGCTTTTCGCGAATCTTGGCAGTAGTCAGCACATTGAAGTCGTAATAGCGAGGTAACCAGAATGGTTTCTGTGAAGAACGCTTTGCGACTGAGACTTTGAGCACCTGAATGAAAGTCCCAAGAGAGATTTCTTCGGGAAGTGCAATCAATAGGTGGACATGTTCTGGCATGATGACGTAGCCGATGACCTCAACCTCGTACTTCTGACTGGCAGACCGAAGTGATTCTAGGACGAGATCTTTCGCTGCGTTAGATTCCAGGTATGGACGTCGACCATCGCAACTGAAAGTCACAAAATGAACCCAAGTTGTATAACGGCAAGTCCTGATGGCATGGGGAGATTGTAGGTCGTTGGGAATCGCAGGGATGAATGTTATTGCCATCCGTTGCGAGGGTGGGGCACCCACCGTAATGGATAAACCAGACTAGCGTTCGTGACTTTCGCGTTCTCTTCGGCTCAGATACAGCCCTACGTAGGTCACCAACACTCCGATACCGGAAAAAATCAAAGCGAGAAACCATCGAGGTGTTCCGGCCTCGATGTGAGCATCGGTGGGATCATCCGGACGAAACACAATCGCCACGGTCTGTCCCCGGTGCAGGCCGGGCAGTGCTTTCGCGGAAGTGATCTCGTACTGGCGACTTTGTTTGGTGCTGAAGAGAAAACGAGGATGATCGTTCTCGATCATCAGGATCACAGCCTGCGTATGCTCTGCGTGCAGCAGGAACCAGCCTTCCGCGAGTCCAAGCCCTACTCCGATCAGCGTAAGAATCGATCCCAGAGTCAGAGCGATCACACGGAACATACGTTGCATATCTGTAAGTGTATGGCTTCGCGCTCTGTATGAGCTTTCGCACGGCCGCCTCACGAGTCGACCTATACTGCGGGGGTGGAACTCTCGTCGTTGGTGCTGATCGGTTCGTTTGTATTAGGGCTGCTGTTGGGTAGCTTTCTGAATGTATGTATCTCGCGGCTGCCGGTGGGGGAATCGGTCATCGGCGGACGGTCCATGTGCCGAAGTTGCGGCAAGACAGTCCGCTGGTTCGACAACATTCCGCTACTGAGCTGGGTCATTTTGCGGGCGCGATGCCGTGATTGCAAAGCGGCGATCTCCTGGCGGTATCCGGCGGTTGAACTTGCAACCGCGCTCTGGTTTCTCCGCTCCGGCTCGATCCTGTGGCGCGACTGGAACTTTACATGCGACTTCTGCAACCAGTACCAGATCCAGACGAACCGCGTCATTCTGGACCTCGCCGTGCTGGCGGCCGGATATCTTTTGATCGGTCTGATGGTCATGGACTGGCAGACACACACGCTGCCGGATAGCTTCACCCTCACCGGAATCGTCCTCGGCTTTGCCCTGACCTGCGTCCATGCCATGTACCTGGCGCCAGGCGAGGGAGAGATTCATCTACACCGCCAGGTAAAGCTGAATTCGGCAGGCGCCGGACGAAGCACGGGAGACCTGTTCATCACCGGACCGGAGGCAGTCGTCCTTGGGCGGGTGGTGGCCGTCGCCGGCGCGATGTTGTTGCTGCTGATCTTTCACTGGGCGTACAAAGCGCTGCGGAAACGCGAAGGAATGGGAATGGGAGACGTGAAGTTGCTGGGAATGATCGCCGCCTTTTTCGGGTGGTGGCCGGCGGTTCTGGCGCTGTTTGTCGGAACGGTCACCGCAACTGTCTTTGCCGTCATTCAAATGGTACGCGGACGAGCCGATCGCCTGACCGAACTGCCCTATGGCAGTTTTCTTGCAATAGGAGGTCTGATCACGGCTATGGCAGGATCGATGCTGATCGAGTGGTACGCGGGCCTGTTGCGATAAACCCGCACGCTTGGACGAACTCGGACGTAGGCGGTCTTAATTCAATTGTGTTGCATGTGCGTTACGGTATCGGCCCGTTTCCTTGACACTGGCTTCAAACGGAACTTAACCTTGAGGGGACAGCCGACAGACGAACGATGCAAATTCCTTATATTTGGAACTATCTCCCGCTGGCCCTTCAAATCCTTGCAGCCCTTGCACTTGCGGGCGGCATGGTGACGGCCAGCTACATCCTTGGAAAGCATCGCCGTACCAAGGTCAAGCTCTCAACCTATGAGTGCGGCATGGAACCCGTCGGCGATGCGCGTGGCCGGTTTACCGTTCGCTTCTACATGGTGGCCATGCTGTTCATCCTGTTCGATGTGGAAGCGGTCTTCATGTTGCCCTGGGCCGTGATCTACAAACACCTTCCAGCGCTGACGGGTTCCCGATTCTTCGGTTTCAACGAAATGCTGGTCTATATCGGCTTCGTCGCCGTGGGTCTGTTCTACGTCTGGAAGAAGGGCATCCTCGACTGGGCTGCTGATAAGGGAGACCTCTAGTGCCAGCAACAATTCTGGAAAAGGCAGACGTCCTGGAGCAGATGGCGGCCAACCCGGCCGTCGCCGCGCTCTCTTCCCTGCTGGTCGATGCCCGGTTCGCACTGGACGAGCTGACGATCACGGTTCCGAAGGAGCAGATCGTTGCCGCCGTCAAAGCGGTTCAGGCAGCGGGTTACAACTTTATGGAAGACGTGACCTGCGTGGACTGGTACCCCAGCGAGCCTCGTTTCAACGTCACGTATCACATCCTTTCGCACTCGCTGAAAGAGCGCGTCCGCCTGATTGCACCGGTTGGATCTGAAGATCTGTCGATCGATTCCATCACCGACGTCTGGCCCGCTGCGAACTTTTACGAGCGCGAGGTCTTTGATCTCTTCGGCGTACACTTTGGCGGACACCCGAACCTGCGCCGCATCATGATGCCGGATGACTGGAAGGGTCACCCGCTGCGTAAGGACTACCCGGTGGAGGGTTACCGCTAATGCCGACCTCAGTTGAAGACCTCATCAATCCGGGCGTTGACGACGTAATCGCCGACTCCAAGCTGCACGGCAACATCGATCCCGCACAGGACCAGACGATGGTTCTGAACATGGGTCCGCAGCACCCCTCCACGCACGGCGTGCTGCGCGTAGTGCTGGAAATCGACGGCGAGAGTGTCATCGCGCTGGCGCCCGATATCGGCTATCTGCACACCGGCATCGAGAAGACCTGCGAGGCGAAGTTCTATCAGCAGGTGGTGCCGCTGACAGACCGCATCGACTACCTCTGCCCGATGACCAACAATCTGACCTACTGCCTGGCGGTTGAGAAGCTGCTGCAGTTGGAGATTCCGGAGCGGGCACAGTATCTGCGTGTGCTGCTGAACGAGCTGACGCGCCTGAACAGCCACCTGGTCTGGCTGGGAACGCACGCCATGGATATCGGCGCGCTGACAGTCTTCCTGTATTGCTTCCGCGAGCGCGAGGAGATTCTGCGTATCTTCGAGATGGTGGCCGGTCAGCGCATGATGACCAGCTACTTCCGCATTGGCGGCCTCAGCATGGAACCGCCGATCGACTTCTACGATCGCGTGCGGAACTTCCTGAAGATCATGCCGGAGAAGATCGCCCAGTACGAGAATCTGCTCACCGGCAATCCCATCTGGATGGGACGCCTGAAGAACGTAGGCCATCTCTCGGCTGCCGATGCCATCGCTCTGGGGGTGACCGGACCGCCGTTGCGCGCCTCGGGTGTGGACTGGGATCTGCGTCGCGATATGCCCTACTCGGGCTACGAGAAGTTCAAGTTCGACGTTCCTGTATCGCAGGTCGGCGACGTGTGGGCTCGTTATGAAGTCCGCATGAAGGAGATGTACGAGTCGGTAAAGATCGCCACCCAGGCCCTTGAGGGCTTGCCGGAGGGCCGTATCACCGCCGTCGCTCCGAAGATCATTCTTCCGGATCGCGAGCAGATGAAGACCCAGATGGAGAGCCTGATCCATCACTTCAAGATCGTAACGGAAGGTTTTGCGGTACCCGCTGGTCAGGTCTACCAGGGTGTTGAGTCGCCGCGTGGTGAGATGGGCTACTACGTAGTGTCGGACGGAACGGCGAAGCCCTTCCGTGTGCACATGCGCAACCCTTCCTTCGCTACGCTGCAGGCGTTAGAGACGATGTGTAAGGGAAGACTTCTGGCCGATGTTGTCGCTGTGATTGGATCGATCGACATCGTGCTTGGAGAGATTGATCGATGAAACGTCGCCGCCGGCCGAATGTCCTTCCGTTAAGGATGTGGATCATGAGCTTCATGGCTTACGGCGGCAAAGTCATTCCACCGCGCTCGATTGTGAAACTCGTTGCTCCGTGGGAAGACTGGGATTGGGCAGTAGATGGCAGGATTTTTCGGATCGGATATTACAGGCGTATGGATGGAAAGAATACCGTCTGGCTGGTGAACGAATCCGGAGAGTACATCGGAACAACCGATCAGAAGTCGATCGGCAAAGAGTTTGAAGTGTTGTGGCTCAGTGGGGAGACGGACATGTATGGCGATGATCGCGATGTTCTTGGCCCCGTTACCAATGAGCAGTTGTTGAGCATGGTGTAGAGATGGATGAACGTCTCCATACCGAACTTTGGACCTCATGGGCGTCGTTGTTGCGCACCTATTGCGCCGCCCATGGGCTGAACAGCAAGCATCACGCCGTGGTTGAAGTTGGCCCGGAGGTGATTCTGGTACGCGTCAATGATCGCTGGCTTCGCTTCACCGCCAGCGACATGGAACGCGACGATTGCGGCAAGCTTCACTTCGCCCTGCAGGAAGACGGCACAGTGCAGTACGCCGATGTAACGGAAGAGATGGACCACGCGGCAGAACGGCTTGCGCGGGAGATGTTCGCGGTATCCTAGGGTTTGCCCCGAAGTGGTAGAACCTCAAGCGGTTTTTCGCCGCTGACGTTAACGGCATGGCCAAAGCCCTGCCCTGACGATAAGACGTGACCGGCGGATTGCCGTGATCACAAAACTGAATTTCTGCTGGTTCCTGGAGTGTATGAGCGCTGTCACCAACACGATCTTTTCGCCTGAGCTGGCCGCCCGCTTTGACAAGCTGGTGACGCTGTATCCGGTCAAGCGTTCGGCGCTGATCCCCATGCTGTTGTACGCACAGGACGAGGTCGGCTACGTCTCCGACGCCGTCGTGCATGAGATCGCGCAGCGTCTGGACCTGTTCGAGCTGGACGTGCGCAATGTTCTCAGCTACTACTCCATGCTGCGCACCAAGCCGGCCGGCAAGTACAACGTGCAGGTCTGTACCAACATCAGCTGCATGCTGCGTGGCGGGTACGAGATCCTGGATCACTGCAAAGCCAAACTGGGCATAGGCCACAAGGAAGTCACTTCCGACAAGCTCTTCTCCCTGGAAGAGGTGGAGTGCATCGGAGCCTGCTGCTGGGCTCCTGCCATGCAGGTGAACTATGACTTCCACGAGGACCTGACTCCCGCGAAGGTCGACCAGATTCTGGATGACTACGCTGCCGGTCGTGGAAAGGACGTGAAGTAATGCCTACCCTTGTCTCCCACCCGGATGAAGTAAAGATCATCTCCCGCCGTTTCGGCGCCGGCGCTGCGGACATCGAGAAGTACCTGGAACTGGACGGCTATAAGGCGGTCCAGATGGCGATTGAAAAAGGCGCCGAATGGGTCATCAATGAGATGAAGGCCAGCGGCCTTCGCGGCCGCGGTGGCGCGGGCTTCCCCACCGGCATGAAGTGGAGCTTCGTGCCGAAACAGAGCGAGAAGCCGAAGTACGTTCTGGTGAACGGTGACGAGTCCGAGCCCGGAACCTGCAAAGACCACGTCATCTTCCTGCACGATCCGCACGCTGTCATTGAAGGCACCATGATCGCGGGTCTCGCCATCGGCGCGAAGATGGGCTTCATCTATCTGCGCGGTGAGTACCGCTACCTGCTGAAGATCGTGGAGAAGGCTGTTGCCGATGCCTACGCGAAGGGTTTCCTCGGCAAGAACATCTTCGGCAAAGAAGGCGTGGACTTCGATATCGTCACGCAGACCGGCGCCGGCGCCTATGAAGTGGGCGAAGAGTCGGCTCTGATGGAGTCGCTTGAAGGCAAGCGCGGTGTGCCGCGGATCAAGCCTCCGTTCCCTGCTGTCGTGGGTCTGTATGGTGGACCGACGGTCATCAACAATGCCGAGACCATCGCCAGCGCTCCTCACATCCTGCTGATGGGTGGCGAGCCGTACGCCAAGGTCGGCTCCGAGCGTAATGGCGGAACGCGTCTCTTCGGTATCAGCGGCCATGTCGAGCGGCCTGGCATCTACGAACTGCCCATGGGCTACAACCTGAAGAAGGCCATCTACGAGGTCGCCGGTGGCGTCAAAGGCGGACGCAAGCTGAAGGCCGTGGTTCCCGGTGGCTCGAGCTGCCCGGTGCTGAAGGCGGATGAGCTCGATGTCGGTCTCGACTTCGACCAGATGGGCAAGGCCGGCACGATGCTCGGCTCGGGCGGCATTGTTGTCCTGGACGAGACGGTTTCCATGGTTGAGTTCGCTCTGCGGACCATCAAGTTTTACCAGCATGAGAGCTGCGGCTGGTGCATCCCCTGCCGTGAGGGTACGGACTGGCTGAAGAAGACACTGACGCGCTTCTACAACGGCTACGGCAACAAGAAGGACATCGCGAATATTCAGTATCTGGCGGAGAACATGATGGGCCGCACCTTCTGCCCGCTGGGCGATGCAGCCGCCATGCCGACGCTCGGATTCATCAAGAAGTTCCGTGAAGAGTTTGAAGAGTATCTCGAGGGTCATCGCACCGAGAAGGCCCTTATCACCACCGAAGAACTGATCGGCGCAGCGCACCACTAGAGGACTGAAGGAATGCCAGACGTAAATTTCATTGTCGACGGCAAACAGCTCACCGCTCCGGCGGGGACGCTGCTGATCGACGCCTGCAAGACTGCGGGCATCGAGATTCCTGCCTTCTGCTACTACCCGGGTCTCTCGCTGCAGGCTGCCTGCCGCATGTGCGTGGTTCGCATTGAGAAGATGCCGAAGCTGCAGACGGCTTGCACCACGCCGGTAACCGAGGGCATGGTGGTGCAGACCGAAACACCTGAGATCGCTCAGGCCCGCAAGGCGACCATCCAGCTCCTGCTTGGCAATCACCCGCTCGATTGCCCGGTATGCGATGCCGGCGGCGAGTGCGAGCTGCAGGACATGACCTTCAAGTACGGTGCGGCCGAGAGCTTCTATACCGAGCCGAAGAACCACCGCGAAGAGCAGAAGTGGTCACCGGCCGTGTACTTCGACCGTCCGCGTTGTATTCTCTGCTACCGCTGCGTGCGTATGTGCGGCGAGGGTATGGATGTCTTCGCTCTGGGTATCCAGAACCGCGGCTCCTCTGCGGTGATCGCTCCGAATATCCCGGCAAGCGAATCCTCTACCGGCATGCAACAGCTCGACTGCGAAGAGTGCGGCATGTGTATCGATGCCTGCCCAGTCGGTGCGCTAACTTCGGATTCGTATCGCTACAAGACCCGTCCGTGGGAGATGAACCACGTCGGCACTGTCTGCACGCACTGCGGCGACGGCTGTAAGACGACACTCGGTGTTCGCCGCTCGTCGGATGGTATGGAGATCGTTCGCGGCGATAACCGTGACCGCTCCGGCATCAATAACGACTTCCTCTGCGCCAAGGGCCGCTTCGCCTTCGACTTCGCCAATCACGAAGAGCGTCTGACACAGCCGCTGGTTCGCCAGGCCGACGGCAAGCTGAAGCCCGTCTCCTGGGAAGAGGCGCTGACGGTTGTCGGCAAGAAGTTCAAAGAAGTGCGCGACAGCAAAGGCGGCCACGGACTCGGCGTCATCGGATCGAACCGTATTACCAACGAAGAGGCGTACCTGCTGCAGAAGTTTGCCCGCAGCGTGCTCGGCACCGCCAATATCGATCATCACCGCACCGCTGACTACACCACCTTCGCCCGCGCTCTGAGCGGCACCAGTGGCAAGACGGCATCGCAGCGCGACACTACCACCGCCAAGGCTGTGCTTCTGGTCGGCGGCGATCCGACGAACCAGAACCCGCTGACCGCATGGAATCTGCGTACGGATGTACGCCTGAACAAGGCCCGCATCTACGTTGCGAACCACGCGCCGATCAAGCTTCGCCGTCAGGCCAAGGCCTTCCTGCAGGTAACCGACCTCGGCTACGGCTCGCTGGCTGCATATCTCAATGGTGACGACGCAGCGGCACAGGCAGCAGCAGCCGACCTCAATGCGGTTGCAGCCTTCCGCGACGCGGTGAAGGGCGAGGAGAGCCTCCTGGTCCTGATCGGCAACGAGCTGCGCGGTACCGATCTTGAGAAGCTGGTACAGTTTGCTCTCTCGCTGCCCAATGCGAAGGTTGCCCTGCTCTCGGACTACGTGAACTCACGTGGCGCGGCCGACATGGGCCTGCTGCCTGACCTTTTGCCGGGTTACACCCCGTGGATGCAGCCGAAGGAGTTCGCCACCGAATACGGCGATCACTTCCCTGCTGCTAAAGGCCTGGATCTGCTGCAGCAGTTCGACGCGGCAGCGACCGGTGAGCTCGAAGCTCTCTACGTGGTTGGAGCGAACCCTGTCGCCCGCTACTCGATCGATCCGGCAACGTTGAAGAATACCTTCCTGGTGGTACAGGATATGTACCTGACCGAGACGGCCGTTCTTGCCGATGTGGTTCTGCCGGCAGCAAACCTGTATGAGAAGTCGGGCTCGGTGACCAACAGCTACGGTGACCTGCAGCTCGTCAGCAAAGCTGCGGATAAGGCCGGCGTTCGTTCGGACTTCGAGATCATCGTGCGCATCGCCGACAAGATGGATCATAAGGTCCAAACGCTGGTGCCCTTCGGCAACGGTCTGCGCGCCGACTTCGGACAGACCCGCGGAGCCCAGTCGGGCGAGGCGGATCGCCATGCAGTCTGGCTCTCGGCCAACAACATGGAGCCGAAGCTCTCGCCGTTCGATCCATTCGCCATCCTGGACGAGATTCACCGTCTGGTGCCAGGCTATGGCAGCCTGCTTCGCCTGCAGTTGCTCAGCGGCAATGACCAGCACGTCGAACCACGGGTCAACAAGAACGAGCTGATACAGATCGACGGCGATGCTAACCGCCGTGACCTGGTGCTTCCGGCCAATGACACCCTGTTTACCTCCGGCACACTTGGCCGTTACTCGGAGAAACTTACCCAGCTTCACGGCAAGTACAGCCAGGAAGCTACACCTACGGCTGCGGACTAAGAGAGACGAAACCAAGTGCACTTGTCAGACTTTCAACTCTTCGTACTAATCACGATCATCAAGATCGCCGTGGTGCTGGTGATCACGCTGACGGCGGTGGCCTATACCGTGCTGCTGGAGCGTAAGGTGATCGGCCGCATTCAGAATCGCTGGGGACCCTCCCGCGTGGGGCCGTTCGGACTGTTGCAGCCGCTGGCTGACGGTATCAAGCTCTTCCTCAAAGAAGACCTGATGCCGATGTCGGTCGAGCGTCCGCTTTTCGTTGCCGCTCCCGTCATCGCGCTGGCCTGCGCTCTCGTTTCGGTCGCCGTGGTTCCCTTTGGTCAAACCTTCAAGATCCGGGGCGTCGATATCTTCGAGGTTTCGAACGTCAACATCGGCCTTCTGGTGATCCTGGGTATCACCTCGATCGGTGTCTACGGCATTGCGCTGTCGGGGTGGTCCTCGAATAACAAGTACTCGCTGATGGGTTCGTTGCGCGCTTCGTCGCAGGTCATCAGCTACGAGCTGGCCCTGGGCCTCTCTCTAGTGGGTGTGGTGCTGCGCGCGGGCTCGCTGAACCTTCGCGACATCGTGAACTCACAGATCGGTCACGGCTTCCTGTCGTGGAACTTCTTCGGCGGTCTACAGTTTGTCGGCTTCTTCATCTACCTCATGGCCGCATACGCTGAGACCAACCGCGCTCCCTTCGATCTTCCTGAGGCCGAGTCGGAGCTGGTCGCCGGCTATCACACAGAGTATTCGTCGATGAAGTTCGCAATGTTCTTCATGGCCGAATACGCCAACATGCTGACTGTCTCCTGCGTCGCGACCCTGCTCTTCTTCGGTGGCGCATCGAGCCCCTTCGAAGGCTGGCTGCCCGCCTTCGGTCCGGCCTGGCTGCAGGCGGTCCTGCCGATCTTCTGGTTTGTCGCAAAAGTCTTCGCTTTCCTGTTCCTGTACATCTGGGTGCGCGCGACACTGCCGCGCTTCCGCTATGACCAGTTGATGAGCTTCGGCTGGAAGTTTCTGCTGCCTCTGGCGATGGCCAACATTCTGGCCACCAGCCTGATCATGGCGCTGAGAAGTTAGGTTGATCTCCGCGGTTGGAGTGAGCCGGTAACCCGCGCGGCTCGTGAGAATGAGTTAGTCGATACGATCATGCATCTTGCACTCTTCCTAATCTTCGGCGGACTGGCGGTACTGGCCGCGCTGAACCTTCTGCTGCAGCGTCACCCGATCAATTCGGCGCTGTCGCTGGTGGTGGTGATGATGTCGCTGGCGGTGCTGTACTGGTCGCTGGGAGCGGAGTTTCTGGCCGCGGCACAGATCATCGTCTACTCCGGCGCGGTCATGGTGCTGTTTGTCTTTGTCATCATGCTTCTCAACGCCGGGGAAGAAGAACGAACCAAGGGGTCGAAGATCGCCTCCATCGCCGGCTTCCCCGGAGCTGCGGCCATCTTCTGCCTGCTGAGCTTTGTCTTCCTGAGCGAGGGCCATAAGCTTGGCGTCTCGCATCTCGGCGGCTCGCTGGATGAAGCAACCTCCAACATCTCCCAGATCAGCTCGCTGCTCTTCACCGACCTGCTGCTTCCCTTCGAGGTGACGTCGATTCTGATTCTGGTTGCGATTCTTGGAGCTGTCGTGCTCGCAAAGAAGGAGCGGTAATGGTACCGATCAGTTACTACCTAGTACTTGCGGCCATCCTGTTCTCGCTGGGTATTGCCGCTTACCTGGTGAAGCGCAATGTCATCACGATCTTTATCTCGATTGAGCTGATGCTCAATGCAGTCAACCTGACCTTTATCGCGTTTGCTCATCAGTGGAACAAGCTGAACGGTCAGATCTTTGTCTTCTTCGTGATGGTAGTCGCCGCGGCTGAGGCTGCGGTTGGCCTGGCCATTATCATCGCCCTCTTCCGGTCGCGGCAGACGCTGAACGTCGACCAGGTCAACCTACTGAAAGGCTAACGGACCAGACCATGGAATTTAGCTATCTCTGGTGGATCCCGCTACTGCCCTTCGCCGGCTTCCTGATCAATGGCCTGGTGGGCCGGAAGTTTCCGCGCACTGTCGTAGCGGCGATTGCACTGCTGTTTACTGCCGTTCCCTTTGCCCTGGTCCTGAAGCTGGCGTCGACGATGTCCGGCGGTGGACCGGAGCAGATCTCTCTGGTCGGTGCGCCCTGGATCTCCGTCTCGGGCTTCACGGTCAACTTCGCCTTCAACGTCGATCACCTCACGCTGCTGATGCTGCTGATCGTCACAGGCGTTGGGTTCCTGATCCATCTCTACGCCACCGGCTACATGGCGCATGAGGAAGGCTACTGGCGGTTCTTTGCCTACCTGAACCTCTTCATGTTCTTCATGCTGGTTCTGGTGCTGGCAGCCAACTTCCTTCTGCTCTTCGTCGGATGGGAAGGCGTGGGTCTGGCTTCGTACCTGTTGATCGGCTTCTACTTCAAAAAAGACTCGGCAGCGAACGCGGGCAAGAAGGCGTTCATCGTCAACCGCATCGGCGACTTCGGCTTCCTGCTGGCGATGTTCCTGATCGTCGCGCAGTTCCACACGCTGAACTTCACCGAGGTCTTCGGACAGATTGCGGCGCATCCGGAGTGGCAAGGCGGCATGATGACGGCTATCGCTCTGCTGCTGGTACTGGGCGCTACCGGTAAGTCCGCGCAGATTCCACTGTACGTCTGGCTGCCGGACGCCATGGAAGGCCCGACACCCGTCTCTGCTCTGATTCATGCCGCGACAATGGTGACCGCCGGCATCTACATGGTGGCCCGGTCAAACGTACTCTTTGCCCACTCGCCCACGGCCCTCTCGGTTGTCGCAGTTATCGGTGCTCTTACGGCGATCTTCGCAGCCTCCATCGGCCTGGTGCAGAACGATATCAAGCGTGTTCTGGCCTACTCGACGGTCTCGCAGCTCGGCTACATGTTCATGGCCTGCGGCGTTGCGGCGTATACCGGTGCGATCTTCCATCTGATGACGCATGCCTTCTTCAAGGCACTGCTCTTCCTCGCTGCCGGTTCAGTAATCCATGCCATTGGCGGCGAGCAGGACATGCGCGCCATGGGCGGCCTCCGGAAGAAGATTCCGGTTACGTTCTGGACGATGACGGCCGGTGTGATCGCCATTGCAGGCGCACCTCCCCTGGCTGGCTTCTTCTCGAAGGACGAGATCCTGTATCAAACCTTTGCCTCCGGCCACGTGGTTCTGTGGGCCATTGGTCTGATTACGGCGGGCATGACCTCGTTCTACATGTTCCGCCTGTGGTTCAAGACCTTCTTCGGTGAGTTCCAGGAACCGGCCCATGATGCCCACCACGGTGACGATCACGGTCATGCACACGGTGTGCACGAATCTCCCGCGATCATGACGATTCCGCTGGCGATTCTGGCCATACTCTCCATCATCGGTGGATGGGTGGGGATTCCGAAGGCCTTTGGCGGAAGCATGGAGATCGAGCACTTCCTTTCGCCGGTCTTCGGTGAGCCTGCAGCAGTTTCAGCGACCGCAAGCCATCCCTCCGAATTTGGACTGGCGGCTGTCTCTGTTCTGGTTGCGGCGATTGGTTTCATCTTCGCCTACGTCTTCTATTACAAGAAGCCTGGCACGCTGGGCGCCCTTGCTGAGAAGAACCGCGGCCTCTACAACGTTCTCGCCAACAAGTTCTACATCGACGAGATCTACAACGGCCTGATTGTTGTTCCGACCCTCATGTTTACCCGGCTGTTCCTTGCTGGATTCATCGATAAGGGCGTCGTGGACGGCACGGGAGCAACGCTCGGCCTTACCGCCAGGGGTGGCGGTTATCTGGCACGTAAGATCCAGTCGGGCAACATTCGTTCGTATGCAGGCTGGCTGGCCTTGGGCGCCGCCGTCCTGCTGATTGCCATGACCTTCGGTCTCAAAGCCTTTGGAGCAACGCACTAATGACTATCGACAGCTCCATCCTTTCGCTGATCGTCTTCTTCCCTACCGTTGGGGCGATTCTGCTTGCGCTGCTTCCGGCCAATCCCACGTTGCAGAAATGGGGAGCACTGGTGGTCACGCTACTGACCTTCCTGTTCACGCTGCATCTGCCGGCGCACTATCAGTACGGCCTCACTGGCTATCAGTTTGACGTTAATGTTCCATGGATTGCTTCGCCGGCGATTCGCTACCACCTCGGTGTGGACGGCTTGTCCATGTGGCTGGTGGTGCTTTCCGGCTTCCTGGCTCCGTTGGGCGTGCTGATTAGCTGGCGAGCCATCGACCGGCGGGAGAAGCTGTTCTACACGCTCTTCCTGCTGCAGCAGACGGCAATGATCGGCGTCTTCGTCGCACTTGATCTCTTCCTCTACTACGGCTTCTGGGAGTGGTCGCTGGTGCCGATGACGATTCTCATCGCCACCTTCGGACGCACTGATAAGCGCGCGAAAGCTGCCCTGAAGTACTTTCTCTACGCCTTCATCCCTTCGGCGATTCTGCTGGTGGGCATGCTGTGGGTCTATGCCCAGACTGGCACCTTCGATCTGCCTATGCTGCAGCAGATGGCTGCATCGCACAGCATCTCCTCGAACCAGTCGGCTCTGTGGCTGGCCTCGCTGGCCTTCCTGGTCGCCTTCGCCGTCAAAGTTCCGGTCTTCCCGCTGCACGGATGGCTTTCGGACGCGATCTTCGAAGCTCCAACCGCAGCCGTAATGGTGCTGGCCGGTAAGCTCGGTCTCTACTCGATCCTGCGCTTCAGCTTCGGTATCTTCCCGGAGCAGTCACGTCAGATCGCACCGCTGATGATCGCGCTGGGCGCAATCGGTATCGCCTATGGCGCTCTGGTCGCCCTGGTCCAGACGGACCTGAAGCGGCTGGCGGCTTACTCGACGCTCGGCCACCTAAGCTTCATCACCCTGGGCATCTTCAGCTTCACCGTCGCCGGTATCGACGGCGGCGTCTACCAGATCATCAATCACGGCATCTCCGGCGGCGCGCTCTTCATGCTGCTGGGCGCACTCTACGAGCGCTACGGCACTTACGACATGCGCGAGCTCGGGGGCGTGGCGCAGAAGCTGCCGTGGATGGTCACGCTGTTCGTCATCACCGCGCTCTCAAACATCGGCCTGCCGGGCCTGAATGGTTTCGTGGGTGAGTTCCTGACACTGTCAGGCTCGCTGCAGACCATCTATGTTGCTCACCCCATGCTCTGGACCGCGATTGCCACCACCGGCGTGATCTTCGGTGCGGGCTATATGCTCTGGGCGATCCAGCGGATCTTCTACGGCGGTATGGGCCGTCGTCCGGACGAGGTCTCCGGATGGGATCTGGATGCGCGCGAACAGGTCGCTCTCTGGCCGATGGCAGTTCTCTTCGTCGTGATGGGCGTTGCCTCACCGTACTGGATGCGAGCAATCGATAGCTTCGGTACGGGTGCTGCAGGCAAAACCACTGTTACGGATGTCCGTGTCTATCCGCACCCGACCAAAAACCTTGCATTTCCGGCAACACCGGTAAGCAGCACCGAGGGAGGTGCGCACTAATGTCTTCTGCCCTGCTTTCGATCCTCCCCGAAGTGATTCTGACCGTAACCGGCGTGCTGATCATGCTGATCGATCCCTTTTTTGCGCCAACGGCGTCCAAGAAGGCTCTCGGCTGGCTGGCCGTACTGGGAACACTGGGAGCCGCCGGTGCGACGCTGCTGCAACTGCGGTCTCATCAGATTCTGGTCACCTTCTCCGGCTCGATCCAGATGGATACCTTCTCCGTCTTCTTCCATCTGCTGATCGCGTCGATCGTCCTGCTGACCCTGCTGGTCTCGCTCGACTACTTCAAGCCCGGCGTCACCTCGCACTCAGGCGAGTACTTTGCCCTCGTGCTCTTTGGCTCCGTCGGCATGATGCTGATGACCTGCTCGGTTGAGCTGCTGATGGTCTTCATCGGCCTTGAGATCTCGTCGATCTCCACCTACATCCTTGCCGGCTACCGGAAGGGGCAGGCCACCGCCTCAGAGTCGTCGCTCAAGTACTTCCTTCTGGGCTCATTCGCGACGGCCTTCTTCCTCTACGGCATTGCTCTGGCCTTCGGCGCAACCGGTACGACTTCGCTGACCGGCATCGCTTCCGGCCTCAGCATCACGGCTTTCCCGACGATGGCGTTCCTGGCTCTGGCCATGATGCTGGTTGGCCTGGGCTTCAAGGTCTCGGCTGCTCCCTTCCACGTATGGACTCCGGACGTCTACCAGGGCGCGCCTGCTCCGGTCGTCGGCCTGATGTCAACGGCACCCAAAGCAGCCGTCTTTGCAGTCCTGCTGCGCATCACTGCCACGACCTATAGCTCTGAGCTGCTGCACGCTCGCTGGGTGCTGCTCATCGGCATCATCGCTGTACTTTCGATGACGATCGGCAACCTCGGTGCACTGCTGCAGAAAGACGCCAAGCGCATGCTGGCTTACTCGTCGATCGCGCACGCCGGCTATCTGATGGTGGCTTATACGGCGCTTCCGGCTGACAGCATTGCAGCAGCGGCGTTCTACACCGCAGGCTATGCGGCGATGAACGTCGGGGCGTTCGCTGTGATCAGCCAGCTTGGCGGCTATGACGAGCCTCTGCGGACCATCGACGACTACCGCGGCCTGGCGCAGAAGCATCCGGTACTGGCTGCGGCTCTTGCATTCTTCCTGCTCTCACTGGTCGGCATTCCCTTCACCGGCGGCTTCTTCGGCAAGTTCTATGTCTTCAATGCCGCCATCGGCGCTGGACACGTATGGCTGGCGGTCCTTGGCCTGCTGAATTCGGGTGTCGCCTGCTTCTACTACCTCCGCCTGCTGACGGCGCTGTACAGCCGCCAGCTTGGCGAAGAGAGCGCCGAGTTCGAGGGCAGCTCTCCGGCAGCCGTACTCGCTATCGCCGGCGCTGTGCTCGCGACTCTGCTTCTGGGCATCTTGCCGGGCAAGGTCCTTGGACTGGCTCAACGTGGAGCGACGGTGCAGGTATCGCGCAACCGCTAAAACCCTTCAATAAAAGCAGAACGCCGGCGACCATTGGTTGCCGGCGTTTCTTTTAGGCTGTCCAAACCGGGGTCCCCGATGAACTTGCTTCGTTGGGGTGAAGATACGCGAAGCTTATGTGGGTGCATCGAGCGCAGCTCGATCCGTTGCTCAACTTTTGTGGCTTCCTCGCCCACCCTAACGGTGTGAGGGTGGGGCACCCGGATGAGTTTGGCTTTTATGTGAGGTGATGCTCGCGCTTTTCGCGCGCGATACCCCACCCTTCGCGATAGAACTGCGAAGAATGGGGCAGCAAGAATCGTGCCCGCCTCAGATACGTGGGTATCAGGCAAACGAAAAGCCCTCGCCGAAGCGAGGGCTTTCTACGTTCATGTGCTGCAAATCGCTTACTGAACCTTCAGGAAGATGATAACGAAGGTGAACAGAGCCAGGGACTCGATGAAGGCCAGGCCGAGGATCAGGAAGGTGAAGATGCCGGGGCGGGCGCCAGGATTGCGGGCCAGCGCTTCGGCGGCAGAGGCAGTGGCCTTGCCCTGAGCCAGACCGCAGAGGCCAGCGGCGAGGGCCATGCCCAGACCGGCGGCGATGTAGAACAGACCGTTCTTGCCGCCTTCGGCGGTTTGAGCGAACGCGGCAGGCGCCAGCAGAAGAGCGGCGACCGTCATGAACAGATACTGAAGCTTACGCATTGGAGTTACTCCGGGCTTCCGGAATTCCGTCATCAGTGGGTGGTTGAGGTTCACCGTGCTGACCCCCTCACGCTCATGGCGGTGATGCTCCGCATGCGGTGGAAGCCGGTACCGCATGCGTCAAACTTGTCGTTCAGCCGAGGTCTAGTGCTCGTGTGAGACCGCGAGGCTGAGGTAAATCGTGGCCAGCAACATGAAGACGTATGCCTGAATCACGGCGACGCCAAGGTGCAGGCCGAGGAAGACCAGCGGGATACCGATAGGCACCAGCGAGAAAAAGGCCATTGTCAGCAGGTCGCCGGCGAACATGTTCGCGAAGAGACGAACGGTGAGCGAGAGCACGCGGGCGACGTGCGAAACCACCTCGATCAGGAACATCAGGGGGGCCAGCCACCAGACCGGTCCCAGGAACTGCTTGATGTATCCGAAACCGTTGGCCTTGATGCCATGCCAGTGGTAGTAGAAGAAGGTCAGAATCGCCAGCCCCAGCGGCACCACTACATCAGCGGTCGGCGACTCGAGCCCGGGGACCAGGCCCATCAGGTTCGCCAGTAGTATGAACAGGAAGATCGCGGTCAGATAGCCAGTGAACTTCTCATAGCCATGACCGATGATGCTCTCGCCCTGTCCGGAGACAAACTCGTGGGTCATCTCCGCCAGGTGCTGGGCGCCGCTCGGCTTCTCGACGTTAAGCGTCAGGCGAACCGCGACGAAATAAGCCAGCAGGAATAGCGCCACCAAAATCTCCATTGCAAACGAATTGGAGATCGGCGCGGCGGGATACTTCGGCGTATAGCCCACAGAATGCAGGATTCCGTTCGCCAGACCGCCAAAGTGGTGATTCAGAAACTCGGTAAACAGCAACTGGTGAGGCATATCTTGGGGCAAATAACCTGTCTGAAGGACTTCCTAGACGGTCCAGACGCGGGCCAACTTTGCCCCCTCGAACGCTAGAGCGAAAACGCCCAGGCCGAGGCCGGCCGCCAGCGCGTAAACCGAACCATCCAGAAACTTAAGGCTAACATACAGGGCCACTAAAGTGAGCCCCAGGCGTATGAAAAAGCCCGCCAGAACCAAACCAAGTGACCGCCCTTTCTTCACCGTTTCACTGGCATCCATGCGGACCATGACGGCCGTCATGAGCCGGAGCCACTCCCACAGACCGCTGGTGCTGATCACCGCGCCGACCAGCAGCAGAATGGCAGATCGCCATCCCCACTTGAGCCAAACGCCTGTGGCGCCCACCAATGCCAGGATGGTAGCGAGCTTCATGGCGCGCAGGATCAGGCGGCGAAAGTCGTCGTCGGTGTAACTGGCAGCGTCCGGCAGGTTCAATTGTTCCTCTTCATGTAGCGCGAGGCGATGGTATAGATCTGGATGAATCCGCCGGCTGCACCCACCAGGATGCCGACGACCCCAATCCAGTGCGTCCCCAGCTTGGTGTCGATCCAATGGCCGAGCAGCCAGCCCACCAGACACCCGATCGGCAGCGCAAAGGCCAACTGGATGAAGGACTCTGCTTTGACCAGGTCGCCAAGGACGCCTTTCGGCTTGCCGGGGGTGCGATTTTCCTCGCTCATTGCGTGTCCTATTACACCACCACGGAAAAAATTCCGCACGGAAACGCAACTTTCCCTTTAGGTATTGGTCCTTGCGATTGTTGGCGGCACGAATCTGGCACGTTCTGCCAATGTTCCCAACCAGCAGTCCTCCCCCAGGGGAACCGCATACTGCGGTTCCCCTTTGCCGCCTAGCGGAGGCATTTTCCTCGAAATATTGGCGGATATACTTGAGTTTTCAAGTCCTTTTTGAGAAGCGAGTATTCCTTTTGTTCGAATCAGAGTTTGAAGAAAAGCTGTATGGCGAACGCATCGAGACGCTGAAGAAGATCAGCGAGCTCGGCCAGCCGCTCTATCCCAACACCTATCCGGTGACGCTGACCATCCCGGAGGCACGGGTGAAGTTCAGCGCGCTCTCCACTGAAGATCTCGAAGCGCAGAAGCCGCCGGTCGCCATCGCGGGGCGCATCATGGCCATTCGCCTGCAGGGAAAGACCGGCTTTGCGACACTGCAGCAGAATGGCGAGCGCCTGCAGATCTACGTCCGCAAGGACGCGGTCAGCGAAGACCAGTTTTCTCTGTACAAGCTTCTCGATCTCGGCGATCACATCGGCGTGCAGGGTTACATCTTCCGCACCCGCACCGGCGAGCTCACCATTCACGTCGAGTCGCTCAGCTTTCTCACCAAGGCTCTGCTGCCGTTGCCTGACAAGTTCTCCGGCCTGGCCGAAATCGAGACTCGCTATCGCCGCCGCTACCTCGACCTCTTCACCGATACGGGAGACTTCGAGGAACTAGCTCCGGCCGAAGAAGGAGGCGCGCCTCAGCAAGGCCAGCGCCTGCGCGCTCCCTCGCGTGAGGTTTTCTTCAAGCGCGCCAAGGTGCTGCGCGCCATTCGCAACTACTTCGATTCGCGTGGATACATTGAGGTGGAGACCCCGATGATGCAGTCCATCGCGGGCGGAGCGGCGGCACGCCCGTTCCAGACGCATCACAATGCGCTGGACCTGGATCTCTATCTCCGTATCGCTCCGGAGCTCTATCTCAAGCGCCTTGTCGTCGGCGGCGTCGATCGCGTCTACGAGATCAATCGCAACTTCCGCAACGAAGGCATCAGCACTCAGCACAATCCTGAGTTCACGATGCTGGAGTTCTACCAGGCCTACGCAAACTACTGGGACCTGATGCAGATCACTGAAGAGCTGGTCACCTATGTCGCCAACGAGGTGAACGGAACCACCATCGCACGCTTCCCGCTCCCTAAGGGCAAGCGTGCAGGGCAGATGGTGGAGGTTGACCTGGCCAAGTGGCGGCGCCTTTCCATGCGTGAGGCGATCATCACCTTCTGGCCTGAAGCCGCAGGCGCCAAGCCATCGATGGACTCCTTTGCTTCGCACGACTCCGTTGCGGGTCTCGTGCAGCAACTCCGCTCGGCCGGCATTGATCTGCCTTACGACGCGAAGGAGCCGCTCGGCAAGACCATCGCGACCGTCTTCGAGACCATTGCTGAAGAGCACCTGGTCGAGCCCACCATCATCTACGACTTCCCTCTCGCAGTTTCGCCGCTCAGCAAGGTAAAGCCGGATGAGCCGGAATGGGTAGAGCGATTTGAGTTCTACATTGGCGGCTTCGAGGTCGGTAACGCCTTCAGCGAGCTGAACGATCCCGAAGACCAGCGCCACCGCTTCGAGATGCAGCTCGAAGAAAAGGCTCGCGGCGATGAAGAGGCCCATGCCATGGACGAAGACTACGTCCGTGCCCTGGCCTACGGTCTGCCTCCAACCGGCGGTGAAGGCATCGGCATCGATCGCTTGACCATGCTTCTGACCGGCTCGCGCTCTATTCGTGACGTCATCCTCTTCCCGCTGCTTCGACCACAACAGAAGCAGGCGGAAAAGCAGGAACATGGGGAGTCCGCTGAGTAGGTGCAAGAAGATTGGGAGAACGTACCCTGGTTAAGACCAGGTGCCAGACAAATCGCTGAGCGATGTATCGTGCTTCTCTGCGTCGCCGCAAGCAAGGACTTCGAACCAGGCCATTTCAGTGAGTGGATCGAAGAAAACGGCTTGTGGCACGCAGTCTCTCCCAATGAACACCTGCTTCTGACACAACCACAGACTGACAAAGACCGGATCACCGCCTTGTGGCGAAGTGAAGCTCTCGTTGTCTTACTCTGGGCGATCAGAAAATGGGATGATCTGCCCTCATGGAACCAGCAAATTGATATTGCGGAGTTGCTTCGCCATGTCCCCGCGTTCGGTGAACCGCTCGGAACCTTCGTAGCAAGCGCGAATCTCCGTTCTGAAGAGGAGATCGATACTGTTCGTGAAGAGCACTATCAGGCCCATTGGCAAGTCCGGGATGCGAGGATCAACGGCAAGCCAATGCCTCCCGATATTGAGCCTGGTGTTATCTACGAGCGACACTACGCATTCAATTGGCTCATCGGGTATGACAATCTGTCCTGGGATGAGATGGAGGTTGACACCTAGGGCGCGAAGCAGATTTCTCCCACCACGCCTAGTCAACAGTCCCACCCCCAACTATCCTTAAGCGTGTGAATATTCTTTTTGTCGGCGATATCTTCGGCTCAGCCGGTCGCCGTATTGTTACCGAACATCTGCCTCACCTCCTTGAGACACACACCGTCGATCTGCTGATCGTGAATGGTGAAAACGTCGCCGGAGGCTTCGGCATTACTCCAGCCCTCGCCGAAGACATCTTCGACATGGGCGCCCAGGTCATCACCACCGGCAACCACTTCTGGGACAAAAAGGAGATCCTCGAGTACGTCTCTTCCGTCCCGTCCTACTCGCACGACCGCGCGCGGCGGGTGATCCGTCCTGCGAACTTCTCGCCCGCGACCCCGGGATTCGGTGTCTACGAGGGCGCGCTTCCTGACGGTCAGGCTTACGCAGTCATCAACCTTCAGGGACGGGTCTTCATGCAACAGACCGACGATCCATTCCGTAAAGCCGATATGCTGCTCCGCGATATTCAAGCGAAGGTCATTTTTGTTGACTTCCATGCCGAGGCAACCAGCGAGAAGGTCGCCATGGGCTGGTATCTGGACGGCCGGGTGACTGCCGTTCTGGGCACACACACGCACATCCCGACAGCCGATGAGCGCATCCTTCCGGGCGGCACGGCCTACCAGACGGACGTGGGCATGTCCGGACCGTACGATTCTGTGATTGGAGTCCAGACAGAACTTGTCCTGAATCGCTTTCTTACCGGCGCGCCGAGTAAATTTGAGGCAGCCAAGGGCAATCCGAAGATGTGCGCCACCCTGATCCGTTGCGATGGCGCGACAGGCCGGGCCAATAGCATCCAACGCATCATGCTGGGAGAGTAGGCGCATTTCCCTGTGGGTCTAGGGTGTGTCATCAAACTCGTGTCGTCAGCGCCGGGAGCAGATTTTTTCGAGCTCTAGGAGTGAGGAGAGAACTGTAGCCGGTCTACTGGAACGACGAGGGACGAAGAGATCGGGAAAATCCGGGTCCCCAGTCAGCTTTGCTGGCTGGGGTGAAGAAAATCTGCCCCGGCCCTCGGGTTGCGGCGCAACGCTGACGACAGGAGTTTGATGACACACCCTAGAGTAGGGCTACCGCATCTATGGGCGTTTTCCGCAATGAAAACGCCGCTGCACTTCTTTTTCGGGCTACCCAGCAACAGGGAAACTGCTCTAAACAACTCGCATCGCACCGGCATCAGAAAGAATCTAAACGGTTGACGCTCACCTGTACGATGGATCACAGGTCACATAAGGGTTCTGAAGGATTCTCAGTTTTGAGGCTTGTACGCTCTCTCATTTGCTTTCCTGTTGTTCTGGCTGCCGCCCTGGCAGTTCCGGCGGCGCACGCCCAGATCTCATTCAGCTCCGCGATCGACCTCGCCCTTCGCAACAGCCCTAAGGTCAAGATGGCCGAGGCCGATGTCGCAAAGTCGACGGCGGTACTCTCCGAATCGAGGGATGTCTTTATTCCGTCGCTCAGCGCCGGCTCGGGTCTTGGCTACTCCTATGGCTTCCCTGTCGGCCAGCCGACGCTCTACAGCTTCACGGTGCAGTCCCTCGTCTTCGACCAGTCGCAAAAGAACTACATCCGGGCTGCCAGGATGGGGCTTGAAGCTGCCAACTACGCCCTCGCCGATGCGCGCCAGGCGATCGCAGAAGACACCGCGTTAACCTATCTTGCCCTGGATCATGACCTGCAACGCCTGGACGCACTGCAGCAGCAACTCACCTTCGCTTCGCGGCTGACGGAGATTGCCCAGGCCCGGCTCGACGCAAATCAGGACAGCAGGATCGACTTCACCAAGTCCCGCCTTACTGCCGCGCAGGTGCGGCTCGCGCGTCTGCATACCGAAAGCGATACGAACTTCCAACGGCAGCATCTGGCTAACCTGACCGGCCTGCCGGCCGAAGGACTGAGCACGATTCACGACAGCATTCCGCAGCCACCCGCTCCAGTTGCTGACACACCGGCGGTAACTAATATCCCCGCAATTCAGGCCGCGTACGCGAGCGCGCAGTCAAAGTTTCAGGTTGCCTTTGGTGACTCGCGCAAAATGTATCGTCCGCAGATTGCGTTCGCAGCCCAGTACAACCGCTATGCGGAGTTCAACAACTACCAGGACTACTACCGGAACTTCCAGAGAAATAACTTCTCCTTCGGTATCCAGTTGAACTGGCCCATCTTCAATGCCAATCTCCGTGCCAAAGCGAGAGAATCCGTCGCGGACGCCGTGCGCGCGCAGTACGACGCAGACCGCGTCAAGAAAGAGTTTCTGGAAGGCCGCGCGAAGGCCGTGAACGCTCTGCCGGAACTCGCCGTACGCACCGAGATCGCCACCCTGGATCGGGACCTGGCGCAACAGCAACTGGAAGCGGTGCAGATTCAACTCAATCAGGGTTCGGGTAATCCGAACGCTCCCCAGCCAACCCCGAAGGATGAGCAGAACGCACGCATTCAGGAGCGACAGAAGTTTCTGGACATGCTGGATGCGGACCTCGCGCTTCGTCAGACCCAAATCAGCGCCCTGCGCGTTACCGGTCAATTGGAACAGTGGTTGAAGAGCTCTGTCCGGCTCGACAATACGCTGCCACAAGCTCCGTCAGCGGCAACCTCTAGGCCCTGATTCGCATTCTTACCAGAAATGCGCAAGGTTTTTCTGGTCGTCATCCTTCTACTGGTGGGAGGGGTGATCTACGGGGTGTATCACGACCGCCGGCTGGATGCTCGTCTGAACCAGGTCTTTCCGCAGGAACCGGAATCCGTCGTCAAAGTAGCCATGGGAGCTCCTAGCAGTATCAGCAGCCCCTGTTCCGCCTACGGAACGACCGTCACCCTTGGAGATTGCGACCACGTCCTGGTCTATCGCTCCTTTTTCTATGCCCTGCATCCGAAGTTCTGGCTCGTATTTGTGGACGCTAAAGGTCTAACCACCGCCACCTCCCGGCAAAACCTCCCTTAGACAGAAAATGAGATAGCGCGTCCTGCGCGTACCTGCGTAGGTTCCATTCGAGGCTTCTCAGGCATCCTGACTGGCACTCGGGGCGGTTTCCATAGCCCCGAATGGTAAAATCAGGGGTATTACCATGCCGCTGAAAACGCTGTTACTTAACCCGCCCTCGTTTGAGAATTTTGACGGCGGAGCCAGTTCCCGCTGGCCCGCTACCCGCGAAATCGAGTCGTACTGGTATCCCGTGTGGCTTGCGTATCCGGCTGGAATGCTCGAGGGTTCACGCCTGCTCGACGCTCCTCCGCACCATATCTCCGCAGACGAGACGATCGAGATCGCCAAGGGTTACGAGTTCCTGGTGCTGTTCACCTCGACTGTAGGCTGGGCCGGCGACCATGCACTGGCGCAGGCCATCAAGAACGCCAACCCCGGCATCAAGATCGCCTTCGTCGGACCGCCGGTCACCACTGACCCAGATCGCGCTCTGAACGAGTGCTCGGTGATCGACTTCGTCTGCCGCCGCGAGTTCGACTTCTCCGTCGTCGAATTTGCGCAGGGCAAGCCGCTGAACGAGATTCTCGGTATCAGCTATCGCAATACCGACGGCACCATTCAGCACAATCCTGACCGTCCGCAGGTCGAGAACCTCGACCAGATGCCCTGGGCGACCCAGATCTATAAGCGCGATATGGACGTGACAAAGTACAACGTCCCATTCCTGCTGCACCCCTACATCGCGCTCTACTCCACTCGCGGCTGCCCGGCACAGTGCACCTACTGCCTGTGGCCACAGACTCTCTCCGGCCACGCATGGCGTAAGCGCTCGTCTGACGACGTCGCTGCCGAGATGAAGTGGGCCAAGGAGAACTTCCCCGAGGTTAAGGAGTTCTTCTTCGACGACGATACCTTCAACATTCAGAAGGCGCGCACCATCGAGTTGTGCGGCAAGCTGAAGCCGCTGGGTATCACATGGTCCTGCACCTCGCGCGTGACCACCGATCGCGACACCCTGAAGGCCATGAAGGAAGCCGGCTGCCGCCTGCTGATCGTGGGCTTCGAGTCCGGCGACCCGCAGATCCTGAAGAACATCAAGAAGGGCGCCACCGTTGAGCGTGCTCGCGACTTCGTGAAGGACTGCCACGATCTCGGCCTGGTCATCCACGCTGACTTCATTCTCGGCCTTCCGGGCGAGACCAGGGAGTCGATCCGCAACACGATCAACTTCGCCAAAACGCTGGACTGCGAGACCATCCAGGTCTCCATCGCTCACGCCTACCCTGGCACAGAGTTCTACGACTACGCCAAGAAGAACGGCTTCATCACCAACGAGGTCATGTCAGACGATAGCGGCCACCAGATGGCGCACATCGAGTACCCCGGTCTGCCGACCGAGTATGTTCTCGAGATGGTTCATCGCTTCTACGACGAGTACTACTTCCGTCCGAAGGCGGCCTTCCGCGTGATCTGGAAGGCGATCGTCAACCGCGATGTTCCTCGTCTGTACCAGGAGGCCAAGGCCTTCCTGAAGCTGCGTTCGCAGCGCAACAAGGTCGTCAGGCAGAAGAAGGCGGAGAACGCGCTGAAGCAGCAGGAATCCGTCAGCATGAACGCGTAGTCTCAATGCAGCTGTACAAGCATGAGGCGGGGCTTTGGCCCCGCCTCATGCTTGCCTAAGACAGAAAGATGAACGGATGAGCTCCACCCAACACACACTGACTCCGCAACGCTGGCTAATCCTGATGTGCGTCATGGTCGGAGCGGCGGTCGGCGACTTTTTGCTGGCGCGAGGGATGCAGCAGGTTGGCGTTGTCGATCTGCATCATCTGGGAACGCTGTTTGCCGCCATCAGCAATCCCTGGGTTCTCTGCGGCATTCTAGTGCTGCTGGGCTTTATGGCATGCAACATCACAGCGCTTAGCTGGGCGGATGTCAGCTTTGTCTATCCGGCAACGGCCTTCGGCAACGTAATCATCGCCCTGCTTTCAAAGTTCTTTCTGCACGAAGATATCTCCAAGTCGCGCTGGCTGGGGATCTCCCTGATCGTTGTCGGCGTTGGATTTGTGGCGCAGGGCCCCTCGAGGACAGAACATGCCAAGGAGGCATCATGATCGCTCCGACGTCAGGCAACGTCTCTGAAGGTCTGCGGATGCTCCTGATCCTGTTCTTCGCCGCGATTCCGAAGAAGATCTTCGACTGCGCTGGTGGGTGCCTTGGCGTCCTGYGGCTGAATGGAGCTCGGTTTGCTGAACAGCGCGGACAACTGCTGTAAGGTAAGAAATGGAGTGACCATCGCGCCCTCACCTCTTCGGCGGCTTCATCCCCGCCGCGGTATTAGCCTCTGACGATCCTGGAGTGTCCTCTGGTTTTCTCGCTGCTATCAATTCCTTCCGTCTCGGCCGGCTCTCTTCATCTTCGTGAGCGTGTAGCCGCGCATCTTCCAGCTGTCTCGCTGCACGCCTGGGTGACGATATGGACCGTGGTCATCTTCGCTACGGCAGGCGATATCCTCATCGCCGCGGCGATGCGCCGCCTGGGAGATCTTGACGATATCCGCGCAAAATCCGGCCTCGGCGGAGCGATTAAGGCCGTTGTCACCAGTCCGTTTCTAGGGGCAGGCATCGGCTGTATGGCGGTCAGCTTCTTTGCCCTGCTCTACGCCCTTTCGGCCGCTGATCTCTCACTGATCGCACCCGCGACAGCGTCGCTGACCTATATTGCAACCTCTGCGGGCGCACGGATCTTCCTGAAGGAGCGCGTCGATAAGCGGCGCTGGATTGCCGCTCTCTTCGTCTGCGCCGGTGTTGCCCTGCTTACGCAATAAGCGCGCCTTACGCTTCGACCGGTTCCTCACGTTCCATCACATGTCCACTGACCGCTGCTCCAGCGCTGTGCGGAAGCGTGCGGACATCCAGCAAGCTTAGTAGCGCCAGCGCTGCCACGACGTAGAAAGCCCAGCGAAAGTCGATCACCTCTGGAGCTCCGCCGTGACGCCCGTGCAAGACCGCTGAGCCACGAAGCAGAAGCACACCGAAGGCGACTCCACCTCCCACGGTCATCTGCTGTACGGTGCTGGCAAACGCCGAGCCGGTACTCATCTTTTCCTTTGGCAGATCCGCATAGCCCATCGTCGTCAGAGACGTGAGCTGCATGCTGCGGCCGAGACCACTCAGGAAGAGCACGATAAGCACCAGCCAGTGCGGCGTCCAGGGTTGCAGCAGTCCGCACCACAGCAATGTTCCCGCGGTGAGCACACCATTCCAGAGCAACACCGTGCGGAAACCGAAGCGGCGCAATAGCGGCGTTGTCACCGGCTTCATCGCCAGATTTCCGGCAAAGACAGCCAGAGTCAGTGAACCGGACTGAAAGGCATTCAAGCCGAAGCCGAGCTGAAACATCAGCGGCAGCAGGAAGGGAGCCATGAAGATGGCGACGCGGAAGGCCGATCCTCCCCATATAACCGCGGAGAAGGTGCGGATTCGCAGAACCTCAAGATCAAAGAGAGGATTCGGGACACGGCGAAGATGCCTGAACGAAAGGAAGGCGGATGCAGCCGACACTACAAAGAGGATTCCCCCGAGTGTTCCGTTTGCAGGCTCACGCCCGATAAGCTCCATCGCATAGACGAGTGAGAAGCAAGTTCCTCCAACGAGCAGGAACCCGAGAAAGTCGAATACGGGAGGGCGTTCCTCGTGGGTGTTTTTGACGAGGATCCAGTTCGCGATCAGGCAGCCGATGCCAATCGGCACATTCAGAAGAAAGATCCAGCGCCACGACCAGTGGTCGACGATAAAGCCGCCAAGTGGAGGGCCAAGAATGGGCGCAACCAGCGCAGGCCAGATCGTCCAGGCGATGGCCATCATGATCTGGTCCTTCGGGGTCACGCGGACAACCATCAGACGACCGACCGGAACCATCATGGCGCCGCCAATCCCCTGCAGGACACGCGCCAGGGTGAACTCCCAGAGATTCTGGCTGATGCCACAGAGCACCGATGCCAGCGTAAAGACAACGATGGCGGAACCAAAGACGGTGCGTGCGCCCCAACGGTCCGCTACCCATCCGCTGATAGGAATAAAGACGGCAACCGCCAGCAGGTAGGCAGTCATACCGACGTTCACGTCGACAGCCGCGACATGAAACGCGTGACCGATCTTCGGCAGACCGGTGGCGATAATCGTGCCGTCCAGATTCTCCATGAACAACGCACCGGCCACGAGCAGCGCCACCATCAGCGAGCGCTGTGAGCCAGTCGAAAACTCTTCCATATGCTCTTATTCTCGCAGGGATAGCGTTGTGCGGTCACAGTGTCACGGTATCGGGGCTATGAGTAGGTGCAGGGCTTGCGGCGACTTCGCTAAGCTGGTTCTATGCTGCGCATTCCGTATGACGAACTTGTCCGCACTCTCGTTCTGGCTCTTCGCAACCTCGGCTTTACGCCGGCGCGTGCCCAGGAGTGCGCCAATCTCTTTGCAGAAACTACCCGCGATGGCGTCTACACGCACGGAATCGCCCGCTTCCCTCGCTTTGCGAAGCTGATTGAGCATGGCGCTGTCCGTCCCGAGGCATCTCCAACAATGGTCTCCGGCTTCGGCGCACTGGAGCGCTGGGACGGTAATTACGGCCCGGGAAATCTGAATGCATGGCACATGATGGGACGGGCGATTGCGCTGGCCCATCAGCATGGAATCGGATGTGTGACGATCGGTTACACCAATCATTGGATGCGCGCCGGCAGCTACGGCCTGCAGGCCGCCGAGAGGGGCATGATCGGCATCTGCTTCACGAACACCATGCCGAACATGGCCCCCTGGGGAGGCAACAAATCTGTGCTCGGAAACAATCCCCTGGTGATTGCAGTTCCCCGTGCGAATGGAGCGCACTTCCTCATCGATTTCGCCATGTCGCAGTTCTCCTATGGCGCTCTGGACGGCTACGCGGCGCGCGGCGAACAGCTCCCGGTTCCCGGAGGCTTCGACAAGGACGGCAATCTCACCAGCGATCCCAAGGCGATCCTCGAATCGCACCACCCTCTTCCCATCGGCTACTGGAAGGGCTCAGCGTTCGCGATGATGTTGGACGTGGTGGCGGCGACGCTCTCCTTTGGACAGGCCACGCACCAGGTATCCCCCGATCCGCTACGCGAGGCCGGAGTCTCCCAGGTCTTTCTGGCGATCAATCCAGCAGCGCTCGGACCGGTTTCCACCATCGGCGACGAGATCATCGCTTCGCTGCATACCGAGCCGGACGCGAAGGTTCGCTATCCCGGCGAGCGGCTGCCGGCTACCCGGGCCGAAAACATGGAGAAAGGCATTCCGGTCGACGAAGATATCTGGGAGGAGACTCGTAAACTCGCCGGCCTGGCTTAGCGCATTTTCATTAATCCAATGTGGGTGCCCCTCAGAGAGATAGGGTGAGCTAAGACATATTCGCTTTTCTTTCTCCTGATATTCTTAGTGGATGGACTTTCAGCTCTCCACCACCTACAAGCCACAGGGAGACCAACCGCGTGCCATCACCGAGCTCATGACCGGTCTGCACGACGGTGAAAAGCACCAGGTGCTGCTCGGCGTGACCGGGTCGGGTAAGACCTTCACCATGGCGAAGGTCATCGAGCAGTCTGACCGTCCTGCGCTTGTACTCGCGCATAACAAGACATTGGCCGCGCAGCTTTATCACGAGTTCAAGCAGTTCTTCCCAAACAACGCGGTGGAGTACTTCGTCAGCTACTACGACTACTACCAGCCCGAGGCCTACATTCCTTCGGGCGACCTCTACATCGAGAAAGAAGCCACCATCAATGAAGAGCTCGACAAGCTGCGGCTCTCAGCGACGCGCTCTCTCTTTGAGCGCCGCGACTGCATCATCGTCTCGTCTGTGAGCTGCATCTACGGCCTGGGCTCGCCGGAAGCGTATTACGGGATGTTGCTGCTGCTTGAAAAAGGTCAGCAGATTCGCCGCGAAGATATCACCAGGCGACTGGTTGAGATCCTGTACGAGCGCAACGAGCACGACTTCCGCCGTGGCACCTTCCGTGTGCGCGGCGATGTGATTGAGGTCTATCCCACGTACGACGAAAACGCCTACCGGATTGAGCTCTTCGGCGATGAGGTCGAATCGCTTTCACAGATCGATCCTCTCTTCGGCACAGTCAAGCAGCGCTATTCTCGGCTGCCGATCTATCCGAAATCGCACTACGTCGTGCAGCCGGAGAAGAAGAAGTCGGCGATGGACTCCATCCTCGAAGAGCTTGCCGAGTGGGAGGCGCAACTTGAAAAAGAGGGCCGCATGGTGGAGGCGCAGCGCATTCATCAGCGCACACGCTTCGACCTTGAGATGATCAAATCTGTCGGCTACTGTCACGGCATCGAGAACTACTCACGCCACTTCTCCGGACGTCTTCCGGGTGAGCCTCCGCCGACGCTTTTGGATTACTTTCCGAAGGACTTCCTGATCTTCATCGACGAGTCGCATGTCACCGTACCGCAGCTGCACGGCATGTGGCACGGTGATCGCTCCCGCAAACAGAACCTGGTGGACTACGGCTTCCGCCTGCCCTCGGCACGCGACAACCGGCCGCTGCGCTTCGAGGAATTTGAGTCGCGCACCGGGCAGATCATCTACGTTTCGGCGACTCCGGGACCGTACGAACTGACAAAGGCGGAGGGCGTGGTCGTCGAACAGATCATCCGCCCCACCGGCCTCATCGATCCTGAAGTCGAGATTCGGCCGGTCAAAGGACAGATCGACGATCTGCTGGGCGAGATTCGTGACCGGGCTGCGAGAAACCAGCGTGTCCTGGTAACAACCCTGACGAAACGTATGGCCGAAGATCTCGCCGGCTACTATACCGAAGTCGGTGTCCGCTGCCGCTACATGCATTCGGAGATCGAGACACTGGAACGGGTAAAGCTGTTGCGCGACCTACGTAAAGGTGAGTACGACGTGCTGATCGGCATCAACCTTCTGCGCGAAGGCCTGGATCTGCCTGAGGTCTCTCTCGTGGCTATTCTGGACGCCGATAAGGAAGGATTTCTGCGTTCGCAGGGTTCGCTCATCCAGACCATCGGACGTGCGGCGCGACACCTGGAAGGCCGGGCAATTCTGTATGCCGACAAGATGACGGACTCCATGCAGCGAGCGATCGACGAGACCAGCCGTCGACGCGAAGCGCAGGTGGCCTACAACACGGAACACGGCATTACACCGAGAACTGTCGTTCGCGCAATCGAAGACTCGCTTGCCGTGGTGCTGGCAGCCGATTATGCAGATCTGACGGCAGAGGTGGAAGGGATGCCGGAGTTCGCGACGCAGCAGGAATTGGACACCTACATCGGAAAGCTCGAAACCGAGATGCGCGAGGCAGCCAAACAGTTCGAGTTCGAGAAGGYAGCAAAGTTGCGCGACACGATCAAGGAGCTCCGGACGAAGGAGTTCCTGTTCAGCTAAGGGCGGATCTCGATGGGCGTCCCGTCGGGGACGAGACGCCATATCTCATCCATCTCTTCGTCAGTTACCGCTACACAGCCTCGAGTCCAGTCCATTGTGCGCTGGAATGCTCCGATCCAGCCCAATCCATTGAGAATTCCATGGATCATGATGTCGCTGCCGGGATCGATACCGGCGGCACGTGCCGCCGCAACCTGTTGCGGCGTCGGATATCCGACACGTAAGGCCCTATAGAAGGCGCTATGTGGATTTCGGCTCACGATGCGGTATTGCCCTTCGGGAACTCTGTTGTCTCCTGCACGCTCTTTGGGGCCGATGCCTCCTCGGCCCAAAGCGACGGCATAACTTCTGAGAACAGCGCCATCGCGATATAAGAGGAGGCGATGGTTGCTTTTCTCAACCGTGACTCGATTAGCGATCGCAGATCCCTTGATTGGCGTGATACGAGGTCTCATTCCCCACACGATCAGGATTGCGGCGATTGCGAAGGCCAGCAACCAGAGACCTCTCCGCTTCGGCCTTGTGGGCATGACGAGACGCTACCAGATCGCATCTGCTCTGCTGCAGCTTATTCTGAAGAGAGCGTGTTCCCTCGTATCCAGGTTGGTACCGTTGCACTGATCCATGCTCTTCCCGGGGCATCCAGCTATCTATTCCGTAATCCGGTAGAGACCATCACCGCTTCTACGGTGGAGGAATTGGAAGAGCTGTTGCAGCGCATCGACAGCGCCGTGGCGAAAGGCCTCTACGCTGCCGGGTATCTCGCCTACGAAGCTGGCTATGCCCTTGAGCCCTCATTGCGGCGCCTCTTGTCCCCGCAGCGGCTGGCATGGTTTGGCATCTACCCCGATCGAGAGAGCTTCAGCTACCAACCAGAGCCGTCGCAGATCTCGATCGAAGGTCCCTCCATCACCATGTCTGCATCGACCTTTGCGGATAAGATCGCGCGCATCAAGCAGCACATCGAGCAAGGCGATACCTATCAACTCAATCTGACGACGAAGCTCCAATGGAACTACACAGATTTTCCTGAAGCGTTGCTGCATCACATCCTTGCCGTACAACCCGTTGAGTTCGGCGCCTTCCTCAATCTCGGATCGACGCAGATCCTTTCCGCTTCGCCGGAGTTGTTTTTCCGCCGCGAAGGAAGCCGCATCACGACGCGTCCCATGAAAGGTACGGTGCAGCGCGGCCGCGATCTTGAAGAAGACCGCGAGAAGATGGCGTGGCTGGCAAATGACGAAAAGAACCGCGCCGAGAATTTGATGATCGTCGATCTGTTGCGCAATGATCTCGGACGTATCTGTGCAACCGGCTCCGTTCATGTCGACAAGCTCTTCGAGGTAGAACGCTACTCGACGCTGCACCAGATGACCTCAACCATTCATGGCGATCTGCGCCCCGGAATCGGTTATGCCGAGATCTTCCGGGCGCTCTTCCCTTCAGGTTCCATCGTCGGCGCTCCAAAGATCAAAACCATGGAACTGATTCACTCTTTGGAAGAAGAGCCGCGAGGCGCTTATACCGGCTGTATCGGTTTTATCGCGCCCGGCGGCGAAGCATGTTTCTCCGTGGCAATCCGCACCATCACGCTGGAAGGTGGCCACGCGAAGATGGGAATCGGCGCGGGAATCACATATGACTCGGACGCCGCTGCGGAGTACGAAGAGACGCGGCTCAAGGGAGCCTTCCTGCAACAGGACGCACAGCCCTTCCAGTTGATCGAGACCATGCTGTGGGATGGAAGCCGCCTTCACTTTCTCGAGGAACACTTCGCCCGTCTGCAGCAATCGGCCGCCTACTTCGATTTCGCCTGCGATCTCGATAAGCTGCGTCTTGCTCTCCAGCAAACGGTCCAGACGCTCTCAGGCACGCACCGTATCCGAGTGCTCAGTAATCGCTCTGGCGTTTTCACTATCGAGTCTGTGCCGGTTCAGCTCGAAGACCGTCCGCTGAGAGTGCTGCTCTCCAACATCCGGACACGCTCGGGAGATCTATTTCTTCAGCACAAGACCACCCGCCGCAAGCTCTACGACGAACAACTTCGTCTCGCGCGCGAGCATGGCTTCGATGAAATCCTTTTTCTCAACGAAGATGGCAACATCACCGAAGGAGCGATCACGAACTTCTTTATCGAACGCGACGGAAAGCTGTTTACGCCTCCGTTGACAGACGGAGTACTGCCAGGTGTGATGCGCGCCCATCTCCACCCTGAGGAGCGCTCCCTGAAGCTGGACGGCCTTTTACCGACAGATCGTCTGTACCTTGGGAACTCCGTCCGCGGGATGCTTCCCATCGGGTACCTGGAGCGGTAACCCTGCACTGTTTACAGGGTTTTCATGAAAGCTTCACCTGCCCGCAGTGGGATGCACCACATGCTTGAGCATGGACGTCGTGTGCTCGCCATCCGAACTGACCATCGTAATTCCTGCCAAGAATGAAGCCGCTTACCTGCCGCGACTGCTGGATTCCCTATCCAGACAGGATCTGCCAGCAATGCGCTTCGTACCGATCTTTGTTGCGGACGCCGGCTCGACGGACGGAACCGTCGAATTGGCCATGAAATTTGCCGACCGGCTCAATGTAACGGTCATCCCCGGCGGACTTCCCTCCGTTGGCCGAAATGCCGGCGCTCGGGTGGCCTCGACCCCTTATATCCTCTTTCTCGATGCCGATATTGAACTGGACGATGACACGCTGATCCGTCGCGCAGTCCGTCTGCTGCGCCGCAGGAGGCTTCATTGCCTGACGACCTCGATCCGCTGTATGAGCCGCAATCCCTTCGATCATGCGCTCTACCTGGCAAACAATCTGATGCAGCGCATCGGCTCGTTCACCAAGCCGTTCGGGACCGGGATGTTTCTGCTTTTCGATACTGCCGCCTTCAATCGTCTGGGTGGCTTCGATGAATCGGCTCTCTTCGCCGAGGACTATCACCTCACCCGCCAGATTTCTCCGCGACGGTTCGGCATTCTGCGCGGCCATATCCTCACGTCGAACCGGCGCTTCCTCCGCACCGGCCGGCTCCGCATGGTCTTCCTCTTCTTCCGCACCATGCTGAACACGTGGAATGACTCCTACTTCGCAAACGACCATCGCTACTGGGAGACACCGAGCGAAGCGGAGCAACAGTAAGGGTCCTGCATATTTCAGACTCCTTGCAGATTTCGTATCAAATAAGAAGGGCGGCCAGCTGGCCGCCCTTCTTGTTGTGGTGAAGTAGCAGTTAGAAGATGATCTTCGCTGCCAACTGCAACTGACGAGCAGGCTGTGCGGCCGTAATCGAACCGAAGCCCGACGAGTTCACAGAGCTGCTGGGTGTGGAGTAGTTCACCTTGTTCAGCAGATTGAAGGCCTCTGCACGGAAATCAAAGTTTGCAGCGTCGCTCCATAGCGGGAATGCCTTGTGCAAGCCGAAATCAGCTTGATAGAAGGCGAATCCACGCATCAGGTTGCGGCTGGCGGTACCCCAGGGATTGGTCGATCCAGCGATATCGCTCGGCACGGTGAATGCCGCTGCGTTGATATATCCGTTCAGAGCGGTGTTGCTCTTGGTCAGGGTTGCGCCACGCAACGCTGCTCCAGCAACACGATTTGGACGGTAGGTAACCAGACCAGAGACGTTCAGGTTGGAACCCGAGGGCATTGCATAGGTGACGTTGATGGGCAATCCACTGGTCATCGTATTGATCAGCGTCAACTGCCAGCCACCCAACACGGAGTTGGCCAGATAACCCGAACCAGATCCCCAGTGGCGTCCATGACCATATGGAAGGTCATAAACAACCGAAGTGACGTTGGTGAGGGGCTGGTCATAGTTTGACGGGCCATAGCTAGCGCCCGGGTTGCGGTAGTCAACACGTGAATTGTCACCCGAGTTCGCCTCCAGGTGTCCACCCGACTGGTCGAAGGTACGGCTCCAGGTGAAGGCGTTCATCAGGAACAGACCGCGAGCCGCCTGCTTCTCCACTTTGAACTGCAGCGAGTTGTAGCTCGCAGCGCCAGCACCGTAAGCAATTTCAATCGAGCCAAAGGTAGAGACTGGACGACGGGACTGCTGAGTACCGCACGTCGTCAGGCCGACAGCGCAAGGAGTTGCCTGGTTGTAATCTGCGAGGATCTGCAGATGCTTTGAGACATTGCCGACGTAGGCCAGATCAACGAGCCAACCGGCGCCAAGAGTCTGCTGGAAGCCGGCGTGGAAGCTCTGCACATAACCCGTTTTGAGATCACGCGGGATGTAACGAGTGGTTACGTTGAGCGGGTTGAAGTAAGCCGGCGATGTCAGGTTGACAGAGTAGCCCTGCTGCGTCTGACGGAAGCAGGCAGACTGAAGCTGGGTGTCGTTCGTGCAGAGTCCCAGGGATGGGGTCTGCGTGATCGTTGCATTTACGACGTACGGACCGTTGTAGGTGAGGTTGTTTTCACCACCAGCACGATTCCACTGGGTGTAAACAATGCCGTAGCCCGCACGCAGTACTGTCTTGTCCGTTGCCGCGTAAGAGAGGCCGAAACGCGGAGCGACATTCAACTTAGGCGTATTGACCTGGGCGCGGCTGGCAACGCTATCGCCCGAGGCGGAAATGAGGGTGTTGGTACGAGGATCGAAGTTCGCAAGCCGATTGTCACGCTCGAACTGAGGCGTCACGATTTCGTAGCGAATACCGGCGTTCACCGTGAGCTTCGGGGATACCTTCATGTCGTCCTGGAAGTACATGAAGTTGTAACGCTGACGCAGGTTCACGACGGCAAAGGTTGTAAGAGCGTAGTCGCTGCGGTTTCCGAACATGAAGTCAGCGAGGTTACGCGCCTGCTGCAATTGGTTCGACAGCGTGGGAGCACCGCTCGCAACCGTCGTGTTGGAAGGATTCCCGTTCGCGGCGAACGTCCCTTGGTAGGTATCGGAACCGTAGCTGGGGTTGTAGTCATTCACTTCGGTGTGAACAAGCTGGTTTTCATAACCGAACTTCATCGTATGCAGGCTCTTTACCCAGGTAAAGTTGCCCTTCGGATTGAAGATGGTCGGATTCTGGAACTGCGGGTTGGAACTCTGCGCGCCAAACTGCGAGAAGCCCGTGACAGATTGCTGATTCAAAGGGCGAACAACGCGTGGATCGGTAGGAATGCCGTTGGTGATGCCATTTTCGGTCAGCATCGAAGCGCCGCCGAAACCAACCGGGAACTTTCCGCCTTCGTTCTTCGACCACCCAAAACGGATGTCCAGCAACTTGTTCGCGGAAATTGTCCAGGTAACACCACCAGCAATCGCACGGTTCTTGATATTCACATTGCCGTTCGAGTTGCCACCTGCCCGGCCAGCGATGCTCGGCGGGTCAAAGATATAGCCCGCGTGCTGGCTGTAACGGCCGAAGATCGTCCAATGATCGTTGAAGGTGTGATCCACACGGGCATCCCCCTTGTCGTCATTGATGATGCCGCGAGGAGTAATGGTGTAGTTGTTCGCAAGTCCGGCAACGGTATTGGTCGGCAATGTTGTTAGCACCGCACGAGCAAACTGCGTCATATCGCTGGTCGGAATGACACCAGTGTAGGTCTTGCCGCTGATCGGATTCTTTAGCGGGATGGCGTTGCTTGCGTTCGACGTATCGTCGTTGAGATAGAACAGGCCGCCGCGCTGATTTGCGGTCGGCAGTGTGGATGTAGACGCAGCGTTATTGAAGATCTGCCGAACCCCTTCGTAGTCACCGAAGAAAAACGTGTGATCTTTCCAAATCGGAGCACCAAACGTGCCGCCGAACTGGTTACGAATAAATTTCGGCTTGGTTGCACCGGTCGCAAGGAACGGTCCGATCGCGTTGAAGCTGGTATTGCGGACATAATCCCAGGCGCGGCCGTGGATCTGGTTCGTACCGCGACGGATGGCAGCATTAACTACGGCGCCAGGAGCTCGGCCATATTCCGCCGAATAGTTATTCACCTCGACGCGGAATTCGCTCACCGCATCCGGAGAGGGAGGAATGTTTTCGTTGGCAAAACCCTGGTTCGAAGTACCGTAGTTGTTGTTGTCCAAGCCGTCCAACAGGAAGTTGTTGAACGCGGAACGCTGACCGTTGACATTGAACGATGCCTCACGGCTAGAGGTTGTCTGATTCTCCAGGAAGGACTTGCGGGTTCCGGGTACCAGCAGGGCAAGGTCCGCATACGAACGTCCGTTGAGCGGAAGGCTCTCAACTTCGCGTGTGCCAACAACCGTCGACCGTGAACTGGTTTCGGTATCGAGAATTTGAGCGGCAGCACTCACTTCGACCGTCTCATTGACGGTGCCGGCAGCCACGTTCACGTCGACACGCTGACGAGCATTGACCGTCAGAGCAAATGGGGCAGTTTTCGTTGTTTGGAATCCCGCAGACTCTGCGGTAACCACGTAGTTGCCAATGTTGACGGAATTGAACTCAAACTTGCCTTCTCCGTCAGTTTTGGACGTCTGGGAGACGTTTGTACCTGTGTTGGTCAGCGTAACGGAAGAGCCGGAAACCGCAGCTCCCGATTTGTCACGGACATAACCAATCACAGATGCGTTTTCGAATTGCGCCCAACCAACAACTGGACTGAGCATCACGAGGCCAACAACAAGAAGCAGGTAGAAGCACATCAACCGCGCGGATTGAATCCGTCTGCGCATGAGAGAACACTCCTTTTGTGTTTCTATTAGCGTCACCGTTTACGGTTTCAGTCCGGTTGCTGGCATGTGAACGCCACGTGAAAACGCTAAAAACCCCCAAGAATCCACGGCATAATTCCGTCGGCTGGAAGATCGGGCTCAAGGTTTACACGCTCCGTAATCGATGACGCAGCCAACAACCCGCTGCGGACAGCGCCCTCCATCGTAGAGGGCCAGCCTGTCTTCGTCCAGTCCCCTGCAAGAAAAATTCCTGGGCGGCCGCTCTCCCCCTGGGAGGGGCGGTAGCGGTCGAGCCCAGGCAGCACCGAAAAGGTGGCCCGGGCCTCTTTCAATACCCCGGTTTTGAGCAACCGGGTCGTTTTCGTCTTCGGGAAAAATAGAGCTAACTCATTGATTGCGCTTTGGATAATCTCATCCCGCTCCTGCTTGAGCTGCCGGTGGGAAGCGCTGATGACAAGCTCCGTATAGCTGCCACGCGAGGCGTCGTATCCCCGGATGCGGGACTTATGGAAGATCCATTCGATGGTGGTATCGAGCAGGACCGCATGGTCCAGGTCCGTGATCTCGTTCTCCCACCAGAGATGGACCGTCGTAATGGGCGCATGAACGAAGTGCGTAATCGTTGACGTAAGCTCTGGGAGCAGCTTCACCGCCTGTTCGAAGGGGAGAGCGGCGATCACCTGTCTGGCCTGAAAGACCCCGGCTGTGGTTTGCAGCGTAAAGCCAGTGGTGGAGTCTCCGGAGATACTCTCAACGCTCGCCCGCAGCACGAACTCCGCGCCCTGTTCCTCCGCTGCCCGGGCTACCTCGCCATAGAACGCGCTCAGCGGAAGCATGGGAATACCGAGCCGCCCGGCGGTGGACGCCTTCAGGAAGGACTCATGGAAGACCTGTCCGGCGTACCTCAGCGAACAGTTCTCGAAACGGTCGTTCAGCGCACCGATGATGACCGGAGCCCAGAAGTGCTTGATAGCCCGCTCCGTCTGGCCCGTACGCTTCAACCAGCTCGCGAAGCTCTCCGTATCGTCCGTTGGATACCCTCGTAGGAACTGGAGCAGTCCCCGCACGATGGCTGCCTTATCGGCAACACCGAGCATTGGCGCCGTCAAAAAGCTCAGGCTGTTGTGCCCCGGCGCCGGCAGACCGCTGGGACCAATGCGGCTGGCGCGCCCGCCCGGCTCCAGGAATGTCAGATCGTCATACCAGCGAATCTTGTCTCCCAGCCCTGCCGCCTTGCAGAGAGCGACAAGATTCGTACAGCAACCGAGCATGACATGCTGACAGTCAATGACCTCGTTCAGAGCGGGATGCTCGTAGGAGTACGCCCGTCCACCGATGTATGGACGACGCTCCAACACCTGCACGGAGATTCCCTGCATTGCGAGCGCGTGCGCAGCCGTCAGGCCGGCGAGTCCTCCGCCGACAATAATGACGTCTTTCATCGCGCAACCACCCGGTTCCACAGGGTCATCCCCATGCCCTGCCCCAGCACCCGAAGCTTGGTGGCCGTCGGCACAGAGACACGCTCGGAGAAGACATCGAACTCCATCCTCTCGATACGTTCCAGCAGCATGCGATAGATCTTTGCCAGCACCCACATCGCTGCCCTGCTGTCACGATCAAGCATCGGAATCAGACGATCTGAGGCGAAATACATTGCCCTTGCCTTTGCGGCAAGGCTCAGCAGGACAGGACGCAGACGCTGTGGATCGCCCTGAACAACATCGGCGGGCGCGAGTCCCGCTGCCTGCAACTCATCCAGAGGAAGATAGATGCGGCCCCGCTCGCCATCTTCTTTCACATCGCGCAGGATATTCGTTACCTGGAAGGCCAGGCCTGTTTCTTCCGCAAGCTTTTCAGCCTCCGCTCCGTGGTACCCGAAGATGCGGATGCATACCAGGCCGACAACACTGGCGACGAGATAGCAGTAGTCGTACAACGATGTGATCGACTCATAAACCTCATACGGCTTGCCGTCGATCTCAAGAATGCGTACACCGGGCTTCGTCTCCTGAATGTCCAGCGTGGTGCCCTGTACCAGCTTCTCCAGCAGATCGTCGGGAATCTGAAAACGGCGCTGCGCATCGTTCAAAGCGACAAAAACAGCGTCATCCGTTGGTGCGCCGGCGCGGGCATGACGCCAGTCATCAAGCCAGACAGCCATCCGCTGCCGGCGTTCCGGGATGCTCAGGCTCTCATCGTCCGCCAGGTCGTCTGCCTTGCGCATGAAGGCATACACCGCGCACATGGCATTGGATTTGTGCGGCGGTAACGCGACGAAGGAATAGTAGAAGTTCTTCGCCTCCCGCTTTGCAATGGCCCGGCACTGCGTATAGGCCTGCTCTACAGAGATACTCACGCGACCATCTTCTCCACAAATGCGCGGCCCAATAGCTTTACCTTGGCCGCCTTGGTCACCACCGGACGCCGTGTGAGCGTGTCATATCCCTGAGATTCAATCGCGTTCAGGATGCTCTCTCCACCGCGGCGGAAAAGACGCAAGGTCACGGCGAGTTGCTTCTCCACACCACGCTCGAGGGCTGCTCCCTCGTTAAACATCGCGCGTGTCTCAGCGACAAGACCGCGCATCATCTCCCGGAACTGCGGTGTGACGCGGCGAGCCGCAATCTGCTCTTCCGTTACGCCGAAGCGCACCATCCAGTCCTGCGGCAGGTAGACACGTCCACGGTCCCAGTCTTCGCCGACATCCTGCCAGAAGTTCGCCAACTGCAGCGCGGTACAGATCCTGTCCGAGAGCAGATTCAGGGATTCGTCGTGATAACCGCAGGTATGCAGGATCATGCGGCCAACGGGGTTCGCGGAATACACCGAGTACTCCTCCAGCTCGGCGATCGAGGCATGCCGGGTCTTGGTCTGATCTGCCTTGAAGGCCGCCAGAAGATCCAGGAACGGCTGCATGGGAATCTTCCGCTCGCGTATGGTCTCGGTCAGCGCAACAAAGATGGGATGCTTCGTCTGCTCGGGAGCCTCATAGCACTCGCGCAGCAGTACACCCCACTCTTCGAGCAGGCGCATACCGATCTCCGGAGTGGCGACCTCATCTCCAAGGTCGTCCGAGGCACGGCAGTAGGAGTAAAGCGCCTCGAAGTCAGTCTTGAACTCCTTCGGCAGGAACCACGTCACGACGTGAAAGTTCTCGTAGTGGCTGGTCGCCAGGTTATGGCACCACGCACGTGCTTCTTCCACCGTTGGGCGCGCTGCGGGCATGACGTACTGGGCTGGAGCGCCTTCTAACATGACACTCCTTCTGGAAAGACGGCCGTCTTGATGTCTTTCACTCCCTCAGCAGAACGCACCATCATCTTGCGGAAGATCTCCGGAACGTCTGCCAGACCGGCGCGGCCCGTAATGTATTCGGCACACTTGAAACGCCCGCTCTTGATCAGCTCGAAGGCAGTCCTGGATGTGGCCGGGGTGTGATGGAAACTCGCCTTCAGCGTGATGTCGCCATAGTGCAGGCGGTTCGTGTCGAGCTGTACCTTTGTTCCGCTGGGAGGACCGCCAAAGAAGTTAACTGTACCGCCCTTGCGGACCATATCAACGGCCCACTCCCAGGTCATTGCCGTCGCTACCGCTTCAATGGCAATGTCCACGCCACGACTTCCGGGCGTCAGCTTGCGGACCTCTGCGATGGCGTCGACCCCGTGAGCAATCTGGACGACGTGCCGCGCTCCGAAGACCTTCGCGGTTTCGATCTGATCATCGCGTTTGACGACAGCAATCACCTCAACGCCGGCAATGTCCGCCGCATGCATAAACATCAGACCAATGGGACCGGCGCCGATCACCACCATGGAGTCGCCCAGCTTCGCATTCGACTCTTCCAGGCCGCGGATCACACAGGCCAGAGGCTCAGTCAACGCCGCGTACTCAAACGGCAGACTCTCGGGAACCGGAAGGGTATTCTTCGCAACGATACGAGCCGGAATGCGGATGTACTCCGCATAGGCTCCGTTGTTGAAGAGGAGGTCTTCGCAAAGGTTCTGCTGCGCCTTCATGCACCAGTAACACTGGTCGCACGGAGCCGAGTTCAAAGCCACAACCCGGTCGCCAATCTTGAACTTCGCACCCTCGCCGGCCTCCACCACGGTTCCGGCAAGCTCGTGCCCGAACGGAATAGGCGGCTTCAGCATCATGGCATGGTAGCCACGACGATAGACCTTGAGGTCCGTACCGCAGGTTAAGGCAGCTCCAACACGAACAACAATCTCTCCCGGGCCAGCCGTGGGGCGGTCTACCGTTTCGAGACGCAAATCTTCCTTGCCGTACAGCACGGCAGCTTGCATGGTGTCAGCCATCTCCTTATTTTCTCATCCTGCACCCAAGGGTGTGCGACCCTATGCACAATCCCTTAAGCCAAATCTTATCGAGCTGCATCTAAACGACAGCAGCAGTACGAGATAATTCCAGCAAGAGCATGCCAATTCCGCTACCGTCTCCCACTGCGTGGGTCAAATCCAAACTCCTGGCGCTCCAGGAGTACTCTCTGCTGGCCGGACGTGCCTTCCGCTCGCTGTTGACCCCGCCTATCTACTGGGGAGACATCTTCCAGCAGATGGACCTGATCGGTGTTGGCTCCTTGCCGATTGTTGTCTTGACCGGCTTCTTCACGGGTTGCGTGCTGGCTCTGCAGGCGGCGACTGCGTTGCAGGAGTTCGGCGCGGTCAGTAAGACCGGCAACCTGGTCGCTCTTTCTATGGTGAAGGAACTCGGCCCTGTGCTGACCGGACTGATGGTCTCTGGCCGTAATGCCTCCGGCATGGCATCCGAACTTGGCTCCATGCGTGTAACGGAACAGATTGATGCCATGCGCGCGCTCGGTGTCGATCCGGTACGCAAGCTGGTTGCTCCGCGCGTTCTGGCGACCGTCTTCATGCTCTTCTGGCTTTCTATCCTGTCTATGTGCATGGGTATCATGGGAGGCGGGCTGGTTGCAGTCTTCCTTCTGGGCCTGGATGGACACGCCTACTTCACTTCGACCTACTCGGCTCTGGTATGGGCCGACCTTTGGCAAGGGCTCACGAAACCGGTCTTCTTCGGCTTCATCATCTCGTCCATCGGCTGCTACTTCGGCATGCAGACGAAAGGCGGCACCCAGGGTGTGGGACGATCCACGACTGAGGCCGTAGTAGCCTCTTCCATTTTGATCATCGTTTCGGATTTCATTCTGACCCGGTTCTTGATCGGGATCCTGGGACGCTAGATGCCATCCATCAAAGAGACCGCGCTCAAGCATGGATTGCCTCCTGACGCTCCGGTTGTCTCCTTCGAGGACGTCTCCATCAGCTTCGAAGGCAACGAGGTATTGCGCAATGTCTCCTTTACCGTCATGCCCGGTGAGACCCGCATGTTGCTGGGCCCGGCGGGCGGTGGCAAATCTGTTCTGCTGAAGCTGGTTGATGGTCTTCTCAAGCCGGATTCGGGCCGCATCTTCGTCTTTGGAGAAGAGATCACGGCGATGCGGGAGCGGGATCTCTTCAAACTGCGTCGGCGTATCGGTATGGTCTTTCAGGAATCGGCTCTGTTCGACTCCATCAACGTCGAGGACAACGTCGCCTACCGCCTCAACGAAGAAGGCGTTGCCCCGGAAGAGGCTCATCGCCGCGTCGTGGAAGCGCTGGAATTCGTCGAACTGGGTCATGCCATTGAGAAGTTTCCCTCTGAGCTCTCCGGCGGTATGCGCCGGCGTGTCTCGATCGCCCGCGCCATCATTACCGGTCCGGACCTGATCCTCTACGATTCACCGACCGGCGGTCTGGACCCCATCACGTCAACAACCATCGTTGCCCTGGTGGCCAAGCAACGCGATGTCTCCCAAACGACATCATTGCTCATCACGCATCGCCTGCAGGACGCCTTTACCCTGGCCAAGCACTATTACGACCAGAAGGAACAGCGACTGGAGCTCCTGCCCGAAGGGGAGCTCGAAGAGAATACAAAGTTCCTCATCCTGAATGAGGGACGGGTCGTCTTCGACGGCACCACACTTGAACTCACGCATTCGGAAGACCCATGGATCAGGGAGTATCTCGCTTAGGCAAGGTCGTTCTCCTTGGCGGCTCCGGCCAGATTGGCCAGACCCTGGCTCGCCATTTTCATGGCCGAGGCATCGAGCTCATCAGCATCTCTCGTACTCCACATCCCGCGCCCTGGGCTACAGTAGCCTGGGACGGTAAGACCGTTGGGCGGTGGACCAAATGCCTTGAAGGGGCAGACGCGGTTATCAATCTCGCCGGTTCAAGCATCAATACCCGCTTCACCCCTGAACATCGCGCCCTGATCCTCGACAGCCGCCTCGATGCGACCAAGACAACGGCAGCGGCCATTCGCTCCCGCAGACGGCCACCACGTGTATGGCTTAACGCTTCCGCTGTCGATATCTACCCACACTCTCTTGCTCCTACTCCCGAGACCACCATCAGCGGATATCAAGATACGGGAGCGATGGACAGCACAACTCCCGAATCATGGCGGTTCCTTTCAGAAGTCGTGTGGCGATGGGAGGAAACATTTCGAACGGAACAGGTACCGGGCACGCGCAAGGTGGCGTTACGCACCACGTTGATGCTCTCTCCGGACCGGGGCGGCGTCTTTAGGCTGTTGTCGACGCTGGCACGATTCGGTCTTGGGGGACCGCAGGGATCCGGGGAGCAATTCATCTCGTGGATGCACCACGCCGACTATGCCCGGGCTGTGGAGTTCCTGATCGAACGAGAGGACATCGCAGGTCCTGTGAATATCACCAGTCCACAGCCGCTGCCGAATCTCGAGTTCATGCGCTTGCTGCGGCAAGCTGTTCGCATGCCCATCGGCCTGCCTGCGCCCGCTTTTGGAATTCAGCTCAGTTCCCTTCTATTACGGACGGAACCGGTGCTGGTTCTGAAGTCACGATGCAGCGTGCCGACGGTATTGCAGCAACACGGATTCACATGGAGCTTTCCGGACTGGCCAGGAGCTGTGCAGGATCTGCTCTTGAGTCATTGAATGATTGAAGAAGTGAATGATTGAATAACGTTCGAGCTTCGTGGCCAAAAAATGTCCAGCAGAAAAGCGGATTTCTCCGCTCCCTTTGGTCGCTGCGAAATGACAAGAAAAAAGGCGGTTCAAGCTACGCTCGGACCGCCCAATCGCGATGAACCGTAGATCTCCTAACCACCCACTGCCACACGGCGATGGAAGAGCTCGAGCGCCATCCCATAACCCCAGCGTGCCAGAGCGGGATCATAGCGAGGCCCCTCGTCTCGAAGGAAGGCATGTGCTCCATTCACTTCGTGCCAGGTAAAGTTCAGGTTGAGCTCATCCAGACGCGCAAGAATCTTTCTCCGGCCCTCGAGTGGGACATGCGGATCCTGCCGTCCCCAGATCATCAAGAGCTCGCCTTTGACCTCGGCCGCACGCGCCAAAGAATCATCTCCGCTTACGCTTAGCGATCCTTTATGAATATCCGTTCCGTAGAAACAGACTGTCGCCAGCACATCCGGATTCATGGCCGCGCGAAACGCAAGGTGACCGCCAATGCAGATGCCCATGACGCCCAGCCGTCCGGTGCAGTCCGGACGCTGCTTCAGATGATCGAGCACCGCACGCGCATCCCCGTCATAGCCCGCCAGCGTCTTTGTCGTCTTCAGTGCATTGCCTCGATCGCTTCCGGCCTGGTCATAACCCAGCACCGTCCCTGCGGTCTCAAACTCGTGATAGATCTCCGGAATGGCGACGATATACCCATGTCCGGCAATCATGGCTGCGGTACGGCGGATGGGACCTGTTACCTGGAAGATCTCCGTATAGAAGAGAACGCCAGGATACTTGCCCTCTGCGGCCGGACGGAAGATATGTACCCGCATCGGACCGGTGGGGGTGGAGAGCTCTACGTGCTCATTTTCCAGAATCGTCATGCAGTCCACTATAGAAGAGAAAAGTTCAACTCGATCCTGAGAGCCGCCTCCGCTACACTGATGGTGCAATGGCTGCGAGCATGTATATCGTCGTGGAAGGAGAGGACCCCGGCTACGACATCTTTGTGAATGGACGGGCTCTAGCCCGTCACGAGGATGCCATCGAGAAGCTGGCGCTCCGTCTGAATGTAAAGCCCCTGATCGAGTTCTTCTCGGCCGATGAGAACTCCATGGCGCTGCTGATCGAAGAGGGCGCCGGCAATCCCGAGCTTCTGAGGCGCATGCCTCCAACCCAATGGTATGCACCGGCGGATGGCCTGCTGACTGTGCAGGCATTGCTTGATGACCTGCGCAAGGAACCACAGCTTCTTGGGTCTGAGACATCAATCGTGCTCGCTGAACTGGAAGAGTACGAGACCGTACTGCTTAAAGCAGCCGTACGCGGTCACCGCTGGCATCTTGCTGTCAGTTGGCGCTGATGCGGCAGATCGCGGCGTTGCTGCTGCTCTGCCTTCTGTGGGGTATGGAGTGGCTACGCGAGCTCCTGGTATTACCGGCGACGTCATCTACATTACGCGCAGCAATTATCTGTACTCTCGGCGCACTCCTGTATTCCTTTTCCCCTTTAGAACGCAGCATCAGCCGTCGTGGCATCGTCTCCGCGTTGGGGCTTTTTGCGCTTCCCTTATTACTGCAGCAGGCGGCGCATCTCTCCGGATACACCAGTGCCGCACTCTGGACTCTCACACCCGTGTTGATCGTAGTCGTATGTGGAGCGCAGTCTACGGGCCTGCGGCAGGAAATGTTAATCGTCGCGCTCGCTGGGGTTGCCGGAACATTACTCATCCTTCCCTTTCAATTCCCTGCGTCTCCCTCCGATGGAGTTCACTGGCTACTCCTTCTTACCGGCATTGCCAGCGCAGCCGTCGCTTCAGTCATGGCGCCGGCCGCAGCGGGATTCAGAACTACCGGACTGTTGAGCGCTGCCGCCGTTCTTTGGATCGCAACCATCGCACGTGGACCGATCTTCCTTTCGCTGCCTGAGTTGCTTTGGATCGCCTGTATCGATCTGCCGGCAATGTTCCTGCTTCTCTGGCTATTGCCGCAGATGCGTCCGGAAGCTTTGAGTACACGCTACCTTCTGCCCATGGCCATCTCGATCCTGACCAGCTGGGTCGCTCTTCATCAACAGATGACGCTCCGCTTTGCCGGCGGGGTTCTTCTGCTGCTGGTGTCTTCCGCAGGCCTCATATTGCTGTCGCGACGCACGGCTTAAAACGAAACCGGACTGCTGTAGCAGTCCGGTTTCGTCTTGTTATGCCTTAGGCAGGGCGATTGCCGCCACCCTGCTGTCCGCCAGCCGGTCCACCGGGACGACGTCCACCACGGCGACGACGACGACCACGGCCACCATCACGCTTCTGCTGTCCCTGTCCGGCACCCTGGACGAAACCTCCGGGCACGTCAGCGCGGTTGAAGTTCTCATCACCGCCTTCAACGGCTTCACCGCCTTCGCCACCTTCACCGTCGAAGTCGTCATCGCCTTCCTCGTCGTCCTCGTCGAATTCGTCGCCACCCTCAATGGTGATGGTGGGCTCATTCGACGGCTGACGCTCGGGGCGCGGAGCACGCGGTCCACGGTCGCCACGGTCGCTCTTGCCACCCTCCTGCCCGCTCTTACCACCTTCTTGCGGAGCAACAGGAGGCAGACCGAGCTTCTCACGCTGTTCACGAAGAACAGCCTTGCGGGAGAGCTTGATGCGGTTGCCTTCAATGCCCAGGACCTTGACCAGGACCTGATCGCCTTCACGCAGCTCGTCTTTCACGTCCTTCACGCGGTGCTCTGCGATCTCGGAGACGTGCAGCAGGCCGTCGGTTCCGGGGAAGATCTCGACAAAGGCGCCGAACTCCGCCAGACGAACAACCTTRCCCAGGTAGGTCTTGCCAACTTCGGGCACTGCCGTCAGATCGCTGATCATCTGGATGGCGCGATCCAACCCATCGCGGTCCGAGGAAGCTACATTGACGCGGCCCGAATCGTCGACGTCAATCTTCACACCCGTGGCCTCGATGATGCCGCGGATCACCTTGCCGCCCGGTCCGATCAGATCGCGGATCTTGTCGGTCGGAATCTGCATGGTGTGGATACGCGGAGCGTAAGCCGAAGGCTTCTCGCTCGGAGTAGCAATAACGGCGTCCATCTTGTCCAGCAAGAAGAGACGGGCAACACGTGCCTGCTCCAGGGCTTCACGCATGATCTGCGCGGTGATGCCCATGATCTTGATGTCCATCTGGAGAGCGGTAATACCGTTGCGGGTACCGGCCACCTTGAAGTCCATATCGCCATAGTGGTCTTCCGCACCAGCGATGTCAGTCAGAACGGCGTACTTATCGCCTTCCTTCACCAGGCCCATCGCGATACCCGCGACAGCGGCCTTCAGCTTGATGCCGGCGTGCATCAAGGCAAGCGACGCACCGCAGACCGTTGCCATGGAAGACGAACCATTCGACTCCAGGATGTCCGAAACGACACGCAGCACATAGGGCGACTCCGCCTCAGAGGGCAGAACCGCCTCGATGGCACGCGACGCCAGGGCGCCGTGGCCGATCTCACGGCGGCCAACGCCGGTCATACGGCCAACTTCACCGACCGAGAACGGCGGGAAATTGTAGTGCAGCATGAAGGTCTTCTTCTGCTCACCGATGTAGGTCTCGAGGCGCTGTGCATCATCACCGGTACCGAGTGTGGCAGTCACGAGGGCCTGTGTCTCACCACGGGTAAACAGCGCCGAACCGTGGGTGCGGGGAAGAACGCCAACCTCGATGTCGATCTGGCGGATCTGATCGAAGGCGCGGCGATCCGGACGGATACGCTCATCGAGCACCTGCTCACGGAAGGTGTTCTCGCGCAGCAGCTCGTAGTACTTCGAAAGCTTCTTCGGAGCATCGGGCTCATCGGCTGGAAGAGCGGCCTTCAGCTCGTCCTTGATCTCCTTGACCTTGGCATAGCTGTCGATCTTCGCGTACTTCTGCGTGTCGAGTGCATCCTTCAGGCGGTCGCCCACCCTGGACTTCAACTCGTTGTAATAGGTCTCGTCTTTCTCGACGGCGGCAACAGCGCGCTTGGTCTTGCCGGCCTTCTCTACCAGTTCGTTGATCGCAGCAACGATCTTCTTGACCTCACTGTGACCGAACTCAATTGCGTCGACTACCTTATCCTCGGCAACTTCCTTGGCTCCGGACTCGACCATCACGATGCCGTCGTTGGTGCCGACGACCATGATGTTGAGGAGGCTCTTCTCCTTCTCCTGATAGGTCGGGTTGACGACAAACTGGTCGTCGATCAGACCGACACGAACTGCGCCGACCGGACCGGAAAATGGGATGTCCGACAGCGCCAGGGCGCAGGATGCCGCATTGATGGCGACGACGTCAGGATCGTTTTCCTTGTCTGCGGAATAAACGAAGCCAACCACCTGCGTCTCATTGCGGAAGCCTTCCGGGAACAGCGGACGGATGGGACGATCGATCTGGCGTGCAGTGAGAATCTCCTTCTCCGAAGGACGGCCCTCACGCTTGATAAAGCCGCCGGGAATACGTCCACCGGCATAGGTAAACTCGCGATACTCAACGGTGAGCGGGAAGAAATCAATACCTTCCTTTGGCTCCGGGCTGGCAACAGCCGTGCCGAGGACTACGGTATCGCCGCTGGTCGTCAGCGCAGCGCCTGAGGCCTGCTTCGCAATCCGTCCCGTCTCAAATGTAATTCGCTTGCCGCCGGCAAGCTCAACAGTCACTTCCTGTTTCATCTAGTGTTCTCTCTTTCTTTCTCTTCTGTCTTCGTCTCGAAACCTGGTGTTGTGCGTCTGTCAGACACACGACTGCAAAGACATGGCGGGCCATTGGCGGCGGCCATGCAATACAGCAAATTTGGGTTGGGGATGCCCTGACAGAGGCGCGCCTGGCTGTTCAGCTACCATCGCGCCTGTCATTACCGCGCGCTCCAGAGGGGCGGAAAAGCATAAACGGCTGCTGAAGTCCGCATAGCGGACCCCGCAGCCGTATATGGAAATTTCGTGCGCGTGGGCATAGTTACTCGTGCCGCGTAAAGCTCAACCGGAAGCAGATGATGAATCCGCTTACTTACGGATGCCCAGCTTGCCGATCACTTCGCGGTAGCGGTCAGAGTCGTTCTTCTTGAGGTAGTCCAGCAGGCGACGGCGCTTGCTGACAAGCATCAGCAGGCCGCGACGGGAGCCATGGTCCTTCTTATGGGTCTTGAAGTGCTCCGTCAGCTCGCCGATCCGCTCGCTCAGAATCGCAATCTGGACCTCGGGGCTACCAGTATCCGAATCATGCGTGCGGAATTTGGTGATAATTTCTGTCTTCTTGGCAGGTGCTAACACGGGATTACGTTGCTCCTCTACTTCTCTTCTCTTAAATTCACTCGTCTAGTGTCTTCTGTAGGATACCATTCTTGCCTTTGCCGGGCAATTTACCGGGCAGTCCTATAGACCAGGCTTTGACGGCGTCGAACGCGCTTCCATCGCCGCCCTCGCCGCATAAAATGCCTCCTTCGGGCGAAGATTCCGATCGAAAAGCAGCGGACGCGTCTGATCGTCACGTCCATTTTCATACCGCAACCAGCTCTGGCCGTCATCGACCCCCCAGAACAGGACCGCCGTGACAGCCCTCTCTTCCAGCGCCATCGCCAGAAAACGGCTGTAGGTCTGGGCGACCTCCACATCCTGCCTTCCAGGAGTCCGGTCCGCCTCCCGGTCGTTGACATCCATCTCACTCAGGAAGATCTGGAGCCCCATCTCACGCACCCGCTCCATAAACCGCTGCAACCCAAGACCATAGCTGTACATAGGCCGGGCTGAAATATGGCACTGAATCCCGACCGCATCGAGAGGCACACGTCTCGCCTTTAGCCGCCGCAACAGGAGCAGGACAGCACTGCGCTTTTGTTCCGCGTCGTAGGTCTCGCTCTCCAGACCATAGTCGTTGTAGCTCAGAAGCGCCGCCGGGTCCGCCGCACGCGCTGCCTGAAAGGCCACTTCGATATAGTCCGGCCCCACCATTCGAAGCCAGAACGAGTTCCGCAGGCCGTCAGGGCGATTGTCCTTTACTTCGACGGCCTCATTCACAACGTCCCAGGAGTGCATTCTCCCCGTATATCGGCCCGCAACTGCCTGAATATGTTCGGTCAGTTGCCGGCGGGCCTCCTGCGCAGAATCGATCGCCTCCACCCACGACGGCAGCGAACGATGCCAGCACAGCGTGTGTCCGCGTAGACGAATCCGGTTCTGCTCCGCAAAGGTAAGCAATGCATCCGCCTGCTCGAACGAATACTGACCGCGTGTGGGCCGCAGTGCGCCCCACTTCATCGCATTTTCAGGAACAATCAGGCTGGCCTGGTCACGCACTACGGCTACGTAGTGGGGGTCCTGCAACAGTTTCGGATCCACGGCGAATCCGGTCAAAAGACGATGTTCTGCGGCAACGGAGCGCAGGGACCACTGCCCTGTAATCTCGCGGGTAGGAGCCTGTTTCGGAGCCGGAGCAGGCGTCTTCTTCCCGCAACCGATCAATGGAGCAAGACCTGCACCCGCGGCGGAAAGAAGACCATACCGCAACAAGTCGCGGCGAGGCAGATTCATTCTCCGCCCCGCTTTCCTGCCAGATCGCGAATCTCGCCGGTCCAGCGCAGAAAGCGCATCAATTGACCACGTTCCCGCCAGGCAAACCGGAAGAAATCCGATGCAGTAATCTGCTCTGCCTTCAACCCGGAATAGGTTTCAAGACGCCAGCGCAGGTAAGGAGAGTTCCACGGCCGCAGCCGGTGGCCCTTCGTCGCATTCCAAAGAAACAGCAGCCCACCAAACATTCCGCTGTCAGTATAGGGCGAGGGCGTGCCCTATGTGCCCTATGAAAGAAAGTCGAAGAGATTGGACTTGCCCAGAGAGGCAATCACACTTAGCAATGCCTTCTGCTGGGTTTGGGTGTTGCTCAGATCGGTGGCAATCTGGGCCGGGTCTGCGCTCAACAACTCCGTCTGCGAAATCGTAATCTCGGACTTACGCTGGCTGGCTGTGTCGCTGGCGCTCTGTATGGCAGAGAGCGAGTTTTCAAAGCCTGCGCGCTGCGTCGTCACCGTATTCAAAGCCGCCCCAAGCTTGCCTGTCGCCGTCATATCCCCGGAGGTAGCACCGGCAATGGCATCGTCCAGAGCGGTGAGAGCCTGAGAAAAGATATTCGATCCTGGCACATTCGTGGCGATCTTCTGCCCTGTCGGAGTGGTTACGTACTGGATCGAGCTGTCTCCGGAATAGGTTCCATTCGAGGCAAATGCGGGGGAGTCGGTAGCGCTGCCGGCAAAGAGATATTGCCCCTGGAAAGAGCTGTTCGCCATGGAAAGGACCGTGGACTTGATGTTCTGCAGTTGCTGCGCCACGGTCGCCTTCGCGTCGGCATTCAACGTTCCGTTGTTTGCCTGCGTCGACAGCGAAATCGCCTGGGTCAACTGCTGCACCACCGTGCTCAGAGCGCTGTCGGCTGTCTGCATACGGCCGGTGAGACCGGTCGCGGTATGGATAAACGTGTCGTTGAGGGAGAGCTCTGACTGCATACGGGCCGCACTACTGACCGCGACAGAGTCGTCTGACAACTGATTCACGCGCGATCCGCTCGAAAGCTGCTGCGTCAAGCGCTGTTCTGTTGCTGAAATCGCGTTCAGCGAGCCGGTAAGACCAGTGATGAAATTGGGATCGATACGCATATCATGCTGTCCTTAGGAGACCGTCGTTTCCTGTCCGAGGTTGATCGCTTCCGCCATCAGTTTGTCCGCAACCGCGAAGATACGCGCATTGGCTTGATAGGCCTTCTGGTACATCGTCAGGTTGGCTGCCTCTTCGTCCAGCGACACTCCGGAGACTGCATTGCGCTGTGACTGGATCTGCGTCAGCGTTGCATTCTGAGCCGTATTGTCCGTGGAGGCCGCACTTGCCTGCGCACCGATCTCGGACAACATTGCCGCGAGAAAGTCTCCGCCGGTCTCTCCATTGGTGTTCTTTGCATCCTTCAGCGCAGCCAACGCGGAGGCGTTTCCACTGCCTCCTGAACCTTCTCCCGAAGCCGCAGCAGCAATCCCTGATGGACTGGTCATCACGACCTTGATATTTGCCGCAAACCCTGTAGCGCTCGACGGTGACGAAAAGATCGCTCCACCGCTGCTGCCGTTTGCATCCACACCTGCAGCATTCTGGGTATTGACGGCATTCGCTACGCTCGTAGCGAGCTGGTCCAGAGCGGTGCGGGCGGTTGCCAGGGCTCCGTCGCGTACGGCTACCATTCCGCCAATCTGTCCACCGGTAAGACCAGCGGTCGAGGAAGTATCGAATGCATACGAAGATGCGCCGCTGACAAGAACTGCACCGTTACTCGCGGTCACGGTCACAGCAGCGTTGTCCGTATTGGGGGTGACGGAAACGCCCAGATAATTGGAAAGCTGGGTGATAGCCTGCTGCCGCTGCTCACTAATAGAGCCGTCAGTATCTCTGCCTTCAAGGATCTGCTGATTGAGGCCGGCGATCGTCTTGCTCAGGCTGTTGATGTTGGTAGCAATGCCACCGATCTGTGTGTTGATTCCAGAGATCTGCTGATCCAGTTGATTCGCCGCCGAGTTCGTCGCCGAAGCGAACGATCCGGCCGCGGATAATACCGCCTGGCGTGTCGCAACATCCGAAGGATTGGCCTCAAGGCTGGCAAACGAGGTCCATAAGCCATCCAGGGCGCCTCCAAGAGCCGTGCTTCCGCTGCTGTTAACCGGAAAGACGTTCTGGAGATCGTTCAGCGCCGACAGCTTCGAATTGGCCGCCTGCGCCACATGCGTCTGGTCAGCCAGGCGCTGCTCCACGACGGGGTCGCGCTGCTGGGTCACGCTGACGTTGACAGCGGAGACCGATACGGAATCCTGAAAGGAAACTACGCGGCGTGTATAACCAGCAGTATTCTGGTTAGCCACATTCTGCGCGGTTACATTGAGCGCCTTCTGCGTCGAATCCAACGCCGAGCCGGCTAGCGACATCAATGAAGCCAGGCTTCCGATAGACATGAGTCTCCTATTTGAGCATCGACGAGATCAGCTTGTCAGCTACCGCGGTCGATGGCACGTTATAGCTGCCGTCGGCAATCGCCTTCTGCAGCGCGGCGACTTTCTCCATGCGCGTGTCGTCGCCATTGACAGCCTGGGCGAGTGCTCCCGCCGCGGGGCTAAGGGTTGTCTGATCCTGCTGGATGCTCTTGGCTTCTGTTGCGGACGCGGCCTTGGTGCTCCGTGCCACGCCACTTGTCTTCTCAATACCGAGGCCATTTACCAGGCTGCCGAGATTTCCAATTCCACTCGTTTCGTTTGCCATACAACACTCCTTGACGGGCTTATCGGCCTGTCGGGGCCAGACTTGAGCTCGTAACAGAATCTTTTTCGCGTTGTTCGACAGCCGCTACCATTTTTGAACCAAATCCAAGGCCACCCCGGCTCGCCATCGCTGTCGCCAGCGCCTCAGTCCCGTAGGACTTCAGGGCATCGCCGAACTGACCCTCTCCGTCTTCCTCGTTCCGCAGCGGCTTCAACAGCTCGTTCATCAGCATACCTTCAAACTGCTTCGCTGCGTTTTCGAGCTTTTGTTGCCGTATTGCGGTTGCATCGCCCAGGGACGGGCCTACCGAGGTCACCATCATCACAGCACCTCAATCTCTGCTTCTAATGCTCCTGCCGCCTTCATTGCCTGCAGAATCGAGATCACGTCACGAGCTGTAGCCCCGATCGCCTGCAGATCCCTCACCAGTTCTTCCACCGTCGCGCCCTGCTTGAGCTCGATGCGGTTGACCGGCTTATCCTTTGCATCCACCTTGGTTTGCTGCACCACCTGCGTTGTTCCCTGCGCGAAGGCGTTTGGCTGGCTGACCTCGAACTCCGAGACCACATTGACGCTCAAACCACCGTGCAGGATCGAAACCGGCTGCAGCACCACCTGGCCGCCAATTACGACTGTTCCAGTACGTTCGTTAACAATGACCCGGGCGCTTGGCGCCAGAGCCACTTCCACAGCCTCCACGCGGGCCAGAAGTTGAGGAATATCCTCTCCGGGACCGACCTGGAGCTCGATGCGGCGGCTGTCCATCGCTCGTGCCGCCGAGCGCCCAAGCGCTTTATTCACCGCGCTTGCCATCGATTCCGCACTGCGAAAATCAGCATCATTCAGCAGCAGAGAAAATGTCTGGCGGCCGGCAAGCTCGAGCGGAACTCCCCGCTCCACCATGGCTCCGGTCGGGATTCTGGCCGTCGTCGGATGGTTGGTCTGTTTGGTATTGCCATTCGCGCTGACAGAGTACCCACCGAGCGCCAGCGATCCCTGCGCCTGCGCGTAGATACGGCCATCCGCACCGTACAGCGGAGTCATCAGCAACATCCCGCCATCAAGACTCTTTGCATCGCCCGCGGCCGCTACCGTGACGTCGATACGGGTTCCGGGCCGCGCGAAGGGCGGCAGCGACGCCGAGACGAAAACCGCGGCCAGGTTCTGCACGCGGATTCCGTTCGACGGTACGCTCACACCCATGCGGGAGAGCGTCGCAGCCAAAGTCTGCATCGGGAAGCCCGTCTGCTGGCTGTCTCCAGTTCCCTGGAGACCCACAACAATGCCATACCCTACAAGCTGGTTTTCGCGAATCCCTTCAATGGTCGCAATATCCTTCACATGCGCCAGGCGGGCGTCGGCGCCGAACATGACGCCGGAGATCAGCAAAAGCAGCAGGACGATGAAAGCGCGCATTAGAAGATCACCGCTTTCTGCAACAACCGGACCAGCACATTAGGGCGGCGAGTGTAATCGGTCACGATGCCTTTTCCGCGCACCTGCAGCTCAAGGCTGGAGATTGCGGTCGAAAGGACCTGATTCTGCTGCGAGATATCTTCCGGGCGAACCAGGCCGCGCAGCACAATCGTCTGCGTCTGCTGGCTGAACTCCACCTGACGGGCGGCCTCAATTACCAGCATTCCGTTTGGAAGGACTTCAACAACCTGTCCGCCGAATGTCGTCAACAGACTGGAGTTATTAGCGCTGCTTCCCTGCCCACTCAACCCGGCCGCAGAATTCTGGCCGATAAGGTTCTGCGCGGCAGAACTTACGCTCAACTTGCTGAACAGCGAGGTAATCTGCGAGCTTGCGTTCGAGGTCCGCGATCCCTTTACTGCGCCATCGGTGCTTGCAACCACACTCTCCTGGACCACCACCTGGATCAGATCATGCGGGAACCGGGCGCGCATATCGCTGCCCATCCGTGCCATCCGGCCGTTTTCAGTCCAGATGGAACCAGGCGAGGTCTGCGAACCGGCGTCCTCGGCATGAACGCGGGCCAGATAAGAATCCAGCGAACTGGCCGCGACATCCTGCTTCTTGGACTTACCCTGCGCCATGGAGATCTCCACTCCCAGCAGCAGAAGCACCAGCATCACTAACGCGATATATTTCCACTCATTCTTCATCGCAGTTCGACCTCGCCTTTTCCTTTGATCACCGCCTGGATCCTACGTTCGGAACCCTCACCGCCAAATACCGCCATCGAAACCGGGATGACGTCTCCCACCATGCCGCTGCCGTTCGCAATACCCACCATCTGCATACGGCTTGAAGTCGAGTTTGACTTCACAAAAACCCGTTCCCCCGCGCGGACTGCGAGCTCCAGCGACGCAACCTTGGTGACAGGCGTCTGTGCTTTTACATCTACCGGCGCGGGTAACATATAGGCCGGCCATTCTGGGTGCGAGCAAGACCGCACTACGGCCCAGCTTCCACGCCCAACCAGATCGCGCTTCACAGCCTCCACACGGTATCCGCCGCTTTCTCCCAGCTCTACTGGAGCAGCAGCCACTCCTACGACGGCAAGCTCCGGCGTGCGTGCGCACTTTGCCTGCCCGAGTACTGTTCCAGTTGCCAGACCTACTACCAGAAGAATCCGCATTAGCGCACCAGGTTATTGATTTGGCCGTACATGTCGTCGGCGGTCTTAACCACCTTGGAGTTGCTCTCGTAGGCCCGCTGGGCCATGATCATCTGCACAAACTCCTCAACCGCATCCACGTTCGAGTTCTCGAGATAACCCTGCTGCAGCGTGCCGACGCCGGTCGTTCCGCCGGGAGTATCTGTAATCGCGGTTCCCGAAGAGGTGCTGGGCAGAAACAGGTTGCCGCCAACCGAATTCAGGCCACCGGGGTTCGCAAAGGTAGCGAGCTGAAGCGTGCCGAGCTGCGAGCTCTGTGTCTGTCCTGGAATCGTTGCCGTCACAACGCCGTACTGTGAGATCTGAACGTTCGTTGCATTCGAAGGAATCGTGATCTGCGGCGTAAGAAAATCGCCGTTCGCCGTGACCATCTGTCCCTGATTGTTCAGATGGAAGCTGCCGGCACGCGTGTAAGCGATAGCGCCGTCAGGACGGGTGACCTGGAAGAAGCCCTGTCCCTGGATAGCCAGATCGAGATTATTACCCGTCTGGTTGAAGTCGCCCTGGGTCATGATGACTTCGGTCGCGACCGGCTTGGTGCCGAGACCGATCTGCAGGCCGGCCTGGGTCGTCTGCGTGCTCTGCGCGCTGCCAGGAGTAACGACGTTCTGATAGATCATGTCTTCGAACTGAAGACGCCGGCGGCGGAATCCTGCCGTCGCTGAGTTAGCCAGATTGTTGGCAACCGTATCCAGATTCATCTGCTGCGCGCTCATGCCGCTGGCTGCCGTATATAACGCCCGTATCATCGCCTTACTCCTATATCCGTCCCAGGTCTTCGCCTGCCGTCTTGTCGAAGCTGTTGAAAATGCTTAGTGCCTTCTGCATCATTTCTGTTTGCCGCTGCGTCAGGATGAGCTCCATGGTGCCGTGAATGGCGTCTTCATTCGAGCCTTCGAGAGCACCCTGGCGAACGACTGCAGCTCCGGTCTGAGGCGTAGCCCCGTCCGCCGCTGCAAACAGATTGGTTCCCTGATTGGTGAGTTGCCCCGGACCAAAGTCAAAGACGCCGATCTGGCCGACGATGGCGCTGCCCGCGGGCCCGCTCACTGAAATCATGCCGTTCTCTGCAATATGAACCTGCCCGCTCGGCAGGGTGATTGGTGCGCCGCTCTGATTAAGAACCGCGTCGCCATGCTGCGTTACCAGAGTCCCGTTTTCGCTGCGTTGAAATCCACCGTCGCGCGTATAGCGAGTACCCTGTGCCGTTTTAATACCGAAATAGCCGTTGCCCTGCAGCGCCAGATCCAATGGATTGCCGGTCGTCTCAATCTGCCCCTGCGCCGTATCCAGGCGATTCCCGCCAAGCAGGTTGTAATTGTTTATCGCCCGGCCCACCTGGGAGGCTTCCGGCTGACCTTGAGTATCCGCGGTATCCATGAGAGAGCGGAAATAGTCCCGTTGCGCCCGGAATCCATGCGCTCCCACATTCGCGAGATTATTCGCCGCTGTATCCAGGGCCTGGGTACGCGACTGAAGCGCCGAATAGATGGCATAGATCCCGCTGCTCATACTCTCAAGATGTGCACGCAGCGTGCCGATAAAAACAAATCGGGCTTAGAAAGCACTAAGCACGCTTTCTAAGCCCGGTCTTATCTTTGCCTTTCGGCTTCTTTACTTCTATTAAGGATGGATTCTCCAGACACAATCGAGAACATCCTCCGCCGATTCGCCGGGAATGCATGAAACGGCGTGTCCTTCGAGCCACAAACGCATCCAGTACAACCGTCCTACACGCACCAGCCGTGCCGCGACCGGCTGCTGCTTCTCAATAGCCGAAACCATCGCCTTGACCAGGCTGTCCTGATCTTCGACCGTCTCTTCGTTCGTGGCGATCCCCTTGCACTCCGCCAACCGCTTGCGTGCGGCCTGATACTGCGATGACGGCAAAAGGCCGCTGTGCACATGCAGATCCGTCATCTGTTCCAGGGCCAACGCCGCAGCCGGATTCAGATCCGCGTCGAAGGCAAGATAAAGAGCCTTGCCGCCGGCTACACGTACCGGCAACATGCCGCTCTCTTCCAGAACGGCCTGCGGTGCAAGACGCGCCATCCGCTCCGGAGAGAAACCTTCCAGGGTCAGCATCGGGCAATTCCACTGTGCGCCCATCGCGCGCGTGATCTGCCCTTCACTCAAATTTGCGGCTTCCATCAGGCAGTCGCCGATGCGGACGTGTCCGCGCTGCCGCTGGCGCTGTAGTGCCTGCTGCAGTTGTACAGGCGTAATGATTCCCTGAGCCATCAGTACCAGGCCCAACGGAATACGGTGGTTATGCGGGCTGAATTCATCGCCTGCGATGCTTGATCCAACTTCGCGGCGAACTGCATGGGTTACCAGATGAGAAAGGCAGTTGCGGCTGCACGCCCACTGACCTTCAAAGTACGGACGAGTACGGTTTTTCCAACGCTGCAACCACCCGCCGGTGCATTGCAGGTTCCCGCAAAGCACGGTCTCGGTGACATTCGAGGGGATAGACTTATCGCCGATAGACGGCGTTTGCAACACGATACTGTCTTTTACTGAATCGATGTAGGCCATTCCACGCTCTCCTTGCGTGTTTGTTCCGGAGCGACCTCCGTAACCTCGAAGGCGTAATTACCGTTCACGATCACAATCTCGCCCCGTGCCACAACCCGCCCGCTCACAACCAGCTCGACCATCTCGTCGATCTGGCGGTCGAGCCTCAGTCCAGCACCCGATTGCAGGCGAACGGCATCGCCAAGTGTCAATTCCCGCGATCCAAGCCGAAGTACGGCATCGAACCGAAGCCCTTCCAGCAACTCAGGCATCGCTATTTCGCCCTCGCGCTACGACGCTTCGACTCGTCTCCATTCTTGGCATTGGCCAGATCCGCCAGCTTGGTGCGAAGCTTCAGCACCGCCGAGGAGTGAATCTGAGAGACACGCGACTCAACGACACCTAGCGTCAGACCGATCTCTTTCATGGTCAGTTCCTCGTGGTAGTACAGCGTCAACACCAGACGTTCTTTCTCGGGAAGATCTTCAATCGCATCGGCCAAACGCTGCCGCAGCTCACCCTTCAGTGCCCGGAACAGGGGTCCATCTTCGTCAGGGCTGGCGACATAGGCCAGTTCCTCATCTCCGGACTCTTCATTTTTCTCAACATGGAGGCTGCCGATCTCAAGCCCCTTCAGCTCGCCAAGCAGCATCTGGTAGTCATTGAGACTCATGCCAAGCTCTGCGGCGATCTCCTGCTCCGCCGGCGAGCGGCCAAGTGCATGTGTCAGCTTGCGGATCGCCTCTTCGACGCTGCGGCCCTTGCGGCGCAGCTCACGAGGACTCCAGTCCAGAGTCCGCAGTGAGTCAAGTATCGCGCCGCGAATGCGGAACTGCGCATAGCTCTTGAACTGCACCCGTTTGCCATGATCGAACTTATCGTAGGCGTCCATCAGGCCGATCACGCCGGCCGATACCAAATCTTCCAGCTCCACATGCTGCGGCAGCCGTTCATGGATACGCCGCGCGATGTAGCGAACCGTTGACAGATGATCGAGAAGCACCTGCTCACGGCTCGGTATCAGTTGGCTGCCATCCATGCTGGCAACCAGGGCGCGCGCAGCTTTACTGGCATCCTCAGCAAGCAGTGCCGACCCCAGCCCCACTTCGCTTCCGTAATCCTTCATTCCAAGCCTCGCCATTTCCGCTCCTTACCCTATTTGACCCACGCTCTGCACCCTTACTTCCGCCGGTATTTCGACTGGTGAAAGTACTGTCACCCGCGGGAGTATCGGCTCAAGCCAGCGACGTACGTGGTAACGTGCCGGCGATGGACATAAGAGCACGGGAAGTGCCGAAGTTGAGCCTGTTGCTGTTAATCGCTTCACAGACTCCACCAGCTTCCTGAGGAAATCTCCCTGTCCAACTACCATCTGACCCTCACTGCTGCGTGCCCTGGGATCGAAAGTTCCAATGATTTCGTCCTCAAGCGAGCGCTCCAGTGTTAAAACCTTCAAAGCTCCGTCCGAGTCGAGCAACGGATGCACCAGGCCACGGCCCAGCGCCTGACGCACGCTCTCCACCAGATGGACGGTGTTCTTGGAGTGCGCCGCGGCCTCTACCAGGACCTCCAGAATGCTTCCCAGATCGCGTACCGAGACCTGCTCACGCAGCAGTTGCTGCAGCACTTTCTGGACCTCGCCGAGAGTCATTAATTTCGGCACAAGTTCTTCCACCAGCTTGGGGTGACTCTCGGTCAAACCGTCCATCAGGCGCTTCACTTCGCCGCGGCTCAGCAGTTCATGGGCATGACGGCGGATAAGCTCGCCAAGATGAGTCCCAATGACGGTCGTTTGATCCACAACAGAGCAGCCCGCTGCTAGAGCGCGCTCCTGCAGCGATGGATCGATCCACTTCGCATTCACACCGAAGGCAGGTTCTTTCGTCTCAATTCCCGGCAGCGCCTTGGCGCGTCCTTCGCGATCGGGACCGGCGGTAACGGCCAGCAGGCAATTCCCTTCCGTCTGCCAGCGGCCAATCTCGATGCCGCGCAGGCTGATGACGTATTCGCGTGGACGAAGCCGGAGGTTATCTGTGATGTGAACGGAAGGCACAACGAAGCCAAGCTCCGTCGCCAGGTGACGCCGCAATGCACGGACACGATTCAGCATCTGGCCTCCGTTCGACGCATCGACGAATGGGATCAACTGGAAACCGATCTCAAGAGTGAGCTCATCGACCTTCAACAGCGACGCCAGGTCATCCTGTTGCGATGCCGCAGCCGCGCCCGCCTTCTGTTCGACCAGCTCCTCGACAACTTCCGGAACTTCCGCGGGCAGGCTCTTTGCCACCATACCGACTGCAAGCGCCATGAAAATAAAGGCCAGCTTCGGCAGACCAGGAATCAGGGTCATCGCGGCAAGAACACCGCAGGTGATCCAGAGGGTCTTCCGCTTGGCGAACAACTGCGATCCCAGCTCTGCATCCAGAGCTCCGGAAGAAGAGGCGCGCGTCAGCACCATGCCGCCGGCAACACTGACCAGCAGCGACGGAATCATGGTGACCAGGCCATCGCCCACCGTCAGGATGGTGTAGGTCTTAACCGCCGTCATCAGATCCACACCCTGCTGCAGCGTTCCGATCAACAGACCGGCAATGATATTGATCGCCGTAATGAGAATGGTCGCCATGGAGTCGCGCTGATTGAAGCGCGCGGCGCCATCCATCGCGCCATAGAACTCGGCCTCGCGAGCGATGGCTTCTCTACGTTTGCGAGCGCCCTGTTCATCGATCAGGCCGGCGTTCATATCGGCGTCGATCGCCATCTGCTTACCCGGCAAGGCATCAAGAGTGAAGCGGGCTGTAACCTCGGCCGTACGTACCGCGCCGTGGCTGACCACCAGGAACTGGATCGCGATCAGGGCCAGAAACAGCACGAAGCCGACGATGTAGTTGCCGCCAACAACGAACTGCCCAAAGGCTTCAATGACGTTTCCGGCAGCGCCTGTACCTTCGTGACCGTGCAGCAGAATCCGCCGGCTGGAAGCCAGGTTCAGTGACAGGCGGAACAGAGTCAGCAAGAGCAAGAGCGTCGGAAAGACTGAGAAGTCCACCGCGCGCCGCACCTGCACAGCCGTCAGGAACACGATGATGCTGGCGGTAATTGAGACCGCCAGCAATAGATCCAGCAACAAGCCGGGCAGCGGCACCAGCATGACGAAGATCATGCTGATAGCGCCGAGCGGCAGCAATACACCATTCCACTTTTTCAGGTTCACATTCCACCTCCGGCAAGGCCGCCGGCTTCACGCATACGTTTTTCCCGGGCCTGCTGCTCGAGCTTGGTGCGATACAGATATGCCAGGATGCCGGCCACTGCCGAATACAACTCAAACGGAATCGACTGCCCAACTTCGACCATCTTGTACAAACTCCGTGCCAATGGTTTGTTCTCCATAATCGGAACCCCTGCCCAGCGCGCCTGTTCGCGGATCTCAAGGGCATGCAGGTTCTTACCCTTTGCCAAAACTTTGGGAGCGGACATCGTCTCAAAGCTGAACTCCAGCGCTACCGCGTAGTGGGTCGGGTTGGTAATCACCACGCTGGCGCGGCTGATATCCGCTTTCTCTCTGCGCTTGCGCATCTGCCGCTGGAGCTGCCGGATCTTCCCTTTGATCTGGGGATTACCCATCGCCTCTTTTACTTCCTCGCGGACTTCCTGCTTGCTCATCTTGAGGCGCTTGTTCCACTGCACCCATTCCATGGTGTAGTCCACGCCGGCCCACATCACCATGACCAGTGCTGTGATCATCGCCAGGTGATAGGCAGAGGCGAGCGTCTCGGTGAGGCGATTGAGGCTCATCACCGGCATGCCGATAATAAGGCTGCGAATGGTTCCAATTGCGATACCAATCACGACGGCCGCGGGGATCAGGCTCTTAGCCAGACGCAATATGGAGCGGGTGCCGAAGAGCTGCTTAACGTTTTCAGCCGGATTCAGGCGGGTCCATTTGGGTTGCAGTGCTTCGACCTGGATCTGTGTGCCACCACCCTGCAGAATGCCTCCCGTCAGAGCGCCCATCAGTGCACAGCTCATTACCACGACTGCGGGCCACAGCACCGGAAGTGCGACATGCCAGATAGCATGGCGAAACATTGCCTCGTCCCAGCGCTCGCTGGTCATCGAGAGCACATCAGAATAGGCCCCCCGCCAGCTCTGCAGCACCTTCGGAGCAACCGCACCTATTGCGGCCAGACCAGCGAGCATGGCTAAAGAACTGAGCAACTCGCGCGAGCGGACGACGTCGCCTTTTTCGCGCGCCTTCCGCTTGCGTTGCGGTGTTGCCTGTTCTGTTTTCTGCTCGCTCACCCGCGCACCAGCCTCTCAGCGGCATTCAACAGGTTGGTGAAGTTGTGCTCAATCCAAAGCGGCCAGATTCCGAGCGATGCGATCAGTACACCGTAGCTCACCAGTGTTTTCACGGGGACATTGACCGCCATGACCGGAAGCTGCGGAGAGATTCGGGCGATCAAGCCGACAACGACCTCTACCATCAGCGCTGCACACATCACAGGCGCCGCAAGCTGAAGGCCGCCCAGCAGGACACCTGCTGTCATATGCGCCAGCTCGATACCGCTATTGGTGTGCATCACTGCCTGGCCTACAGGAATTGCGGCAAACGTCCTCATAAATGCGGCCAGCATCGTGCGCTCAAGACCACAGGCCAGTAGTACGAGAATTCCAATCCATCCCAGAAACTGGCCCAGAACTGGAGTCTCAATCTGTGAGTTCGGATCCATCAGGTTTACGAGCGAGAAACTGAAATCGATGCCCAGTAACTGACCGGCGAAGGACAGAGCTTCGTTCATCAGCGACAGCGCAAATCCGAAGACCAGGCCAACCGAAAGCTCACCAAGCACGGAGGACGCATTGATTGCCGGCGTTGGTCCCAGCTCCATTACCACCGGAGTAAGCAGGAACGCGATCGCGAAGACGAAACCAGCCTTGATGCGCATGGGAATTGCCTTCGACGAGAACACCGGGGCAAAGAGCATCAGGCTGCTGACACGGATCGACACCAGCAGTCCGGTCGCCAGCAGACGTTCCCAGGTCGGCGGCAGATTTGCGAAATCGATCGGCATGTCGTTATCCAAGAAAGCGGTGGAAGTCGCGCCACAACGTCACGGTGAAGGTCATCACACGGTGCAGAAACCAGGGCAGCGTCACCATGGCTGCTCCCAGAACGACAAACAGGCGAGGTACCGTCGTCAGCGTCTGTTCCTGCAAGCTGGTAAGAGTCTGCAGAAGGCTCAGACCGACGGAGATCAAGCATCCGCAGATCAGCAGCGGAGCGCTGAGAATCAGCGCCTCACGCAGCAGCATTCGTCCGAGTTCAGCAACTTGGTTGGGTTCCACGATTGTTCCTCACGAAAAACTTTTCAGCAGCGAGCCGGTCAGAAGGTTCCAGCCATCGACCATCACAAAGAGCAGAATCTTCAGCGGAGTTGAGATCACGACAGGAGGAAGCTGCATCATGCCGATAGAGGTCGTCACGCTTGCTACCACCAGGTCGATTAGAAGGAACGGAAGAAAGAGAATCGCGCCAATTTGAAAACCTGCCTTGAGCTCGCTGAGGATGTACGCCGGAACGACAACCTGCATCGGGAGCTGTGCGCGGGTCTGAGGGCGCTCCGCCATACCGGCAGAGGCAAACAGCGCCAGGTCTTTTTCGCGAGCGTATTTCAGCATGAAAACCTTGACCGGTTCAGAGCCCTTCGCGATCGCTTCTTCACCGCTGATCTGTCCGGCCCTGAAGGGAGCCACTGCCTGTTGGTCCACCTGGACCAGGACTGGCTGCATCAGGAACCAGGTCATCATGAGACCGAGTCCCATCAATACCTGGTTCGACGGAGCTGTCTGCGTCCCCAGCGCCTGGCGCAGGAAGTGAAAGACAACCAGCAACCGCACCAACGGCGTCATCGACAGCAGAATCGCCGGGAGCAGGCTCAGCAGAGTAAGGCCGATGACGATCGACCAGGAGCTGCTGGGTTCGTTCTCGAGGCGGTGGTTGATGGAATCTTCGCGCTTACCCGTATTCTGGTTCGACTTTGACGGAGCCGTCGGCGCCGTAGGGGCAGTTGAGCCCGCCGCCCGACGTGCCGCTTCAGTGGCAAAGGCCAGCGCCATCCGCTGCTCTGCGACAGCGGGGCTCTCTGCCACCGCTGCGGCCGGCTGCCCATGGGCCGCACTCCGTTTTTCAGCCTGCATGGAGACGCCGGACAGCAGGACGGCGACCAGCAGGACAGGACGAACCAGCATCTACTCAGCCTTCCTTACCGGCATCATGGCCTGAACGCCGTGCTCACTGCTTCCAACCAGGAACTGCTGACCTTCACACTCCACCAGCGCAAGTTGCTGCTTGTTGCCAAGCGAGACTTGTTCGAGGACACGGAGGCGCTTCTGCTCCCGAGGACGAGTAGCGCGTCCCTTCCAGGAACGCAGGATCCAGGAGGCCAGGCCGGCTGGTTCCGGACGACGCATCTCGGCTAGCGGAACGATCGTTCTCTGCACGATCGCGAGTTCCGGCTTTACTACTTCGGCTTTGACCATTGCTACGCTGCGACGCATCTCTGTCTCCTTACCGCTGGACCAGGAATTCTGTGAAGAAGATGTCAACCACCTTCATGCTGGGTTCGCGCACCGTGAGTACGGCCTTGATCTCTTTCTTGACCTGCTCTTTACCTTCAGGCTGCAGCAGTTCCTCTGAGCTCTTGCGCCCCAGGACGTCGATCAGCGCATCCCGTACCGCGACATCCTGCTGGCCGCCGGCCTTGGGTTTCTTCTCCCCGCCCTCTTCCTTCTTTGCCTCGCCGAGCTTTTCCTCATCGGCAACGCGCAGGGTAATCGCAGCACGCAGATAAGCACGCCCGCCCAAATCGGTCAGGTTGACTACCATCGGTTCCAGGACCTGGTCCTTGGTCTTCTGGGGCTCGGTTTTGACGACCTCAACAATCTTTGTGCCGCCGCCGCCGAGCTTCCCGGTCTTCCCCATCCACCAGACCAGTCCGCCGGCCGCTCCCACGGCTCCTATAACCGCAACAAAGGCGACCATCGCCAGTTGCACTATGCCCACTTTGGCCACCGGCACTGCGGGCGTCATCTCTGCTGTCTCTGCTTTAGCCATATGTCCCACTTAAATGCACCTGCCGTGCCATTCAGGCACGGCAGGCATTAGTGAGGACTCAGGAAGGCCTCAGACGCTACAACTAACGGATCATATTGATTGCAGACTGGGTTAGCGTGTCGTACGCCGTAACCGTCTTGGAGTTCGCCTCAAAGGCGCGCTGGGCGACGATCAGACGCGAAAACTCGCCGGCGATATCAACATTGGACTGTTCCAATGAATTTCCCAACACCGTGCCACGGCCACCCGCACCGGCGACGCCGATGGACGGCAGACCGGATGCCTGGCTGGAGATAAAGGAGTTGTTGCCGACGCGGGTCAGACCCTGGGTGTCGCTAACCGTGGCGATAGCCAACTGGCCGACCACGCTGCTACGGCCGTTGCTGTACTTGGACGAGATGATGCCATTGGAATCAATGGAGAAGTTCTGGTAGGTACCGCTGGCATACCCGTCCTGGGTGGTAGACGCAGTAGCGGAGGCAGAGCTTGAGCTCGAGACCATCCCGTTGCCGGCGCCGTCATAGAGCGACCAGTTGAAGCTCAGGTCTGCGGCACTATTGGTCAGTCCCGGAAAGGTGATGCCGGTGATATTGCTGCTCGGTCCGACCAGCTTGCCAGTCGAGTCGAAAGTCAGCGTGCCGGTATTGTTCGAGGGCGTGCCCGAGATATCGCCAGCGGGAAGCTCGATGTCGTAATTCCAGGTCGTATTACTGGTTTTCGTGAACTTGACGCTCGCCAGGTGCGTGTTTCCGAGGGAGTCGTACACACTTACGGAGCTGGCAAAGGTTGTGCCAGTGGCCGCTGAAGAGTCCAGATTCGCCCGCAGTCCAACATTCTTGGTGGTGCTGGCCGCCTGGTTGGAACCGATCGGAAGCTGGATCGGAGCCAGGGCGCCGCCGGTGCCTACAGTTACTCCGTCCGTGCTCTGGAAGCCCATCACGCTGGCGCCGTCCAGGGTCGTCAGATAGCCATCCTTGGCAAGCTGGAAGTCGCCGGCGCGCGTAATCTGCTGTTGACCATGGTCCTGGATCACGAAGAAACCGTCGCCGTTCAGCGCCATATCGGTCGCATTATTCGTCGTGGTCAGGCCACCCTGCGAAAAGTCTCCCACAGTTCCGGAAACGCGAGTACCAAGTCCGGACTGCAACGCATTGCCCGAGCCAGACTCGCCGAGCTGCTGGTAGAAGAGGTCTTCGAACTCGGTGGTAGCGCCCTTGAAGGCCACCGTGTTCAGGTTCGCAAGATTGTTACCGATCGTATTCAGCGCCACGGTATTGGCCTTCAGGCCCGTCAGCGCAATTGAAAATGCACCCATCGTAATTCTCCTTATCTTTGATCCGTTACTGCTGGAAATCTTTATCCGTTGCTGCTGGAACTTGTTGAGCTGGTGCCTGACGTTATGGAGGTAATGCCCTGATTGATCGAAATCAACTGCTGCAGACTGTTGACACTCACCAGCTGCTGCAGGTAGGCACTCGGATCGGTCGGCTGCGTGGGATCCTGGTTCTTCATCTCGGCCACCAACAGCGTCATAAAGTCGCTCGCGGTGATATTGTTGCCACCACTGCTGCTACTGCTTGTTGAATTGTTCGTACTCGATGTCGAAGCCATCGGGCTCGCTGCGTTCGCATTTACCTGCATTTCCGTCTCCCCTTAATCCGGCTTATACCCGGACGCTCAACAGCCCTAAACCGCGTGATGTGGTCGACAAGGAAGGAGAAGCTCCTACCTGCCGCCATACCAGTTTTTTCTGCTCTGCCCCCGCATCGGTGCCGGAGGACTGCTGCCCACGGTCCTGTTGCGCTCTCCCGCCCAGGTCCATGTTCATGGCAGCGCTCTCCTGCATCCGGACCACCTGGACTCTGTCCACCGGCACCGTCTGCTGGCTCAGAAAACTTGTCATATGTGGTGCTTCAGCTTTCAGCACCTCGTGCGAAAACTCACTGCTCGCCATCACCACGGCCGTCACCGTGTTGTCGGTTCCCTTCTCGGCGCGCACATGCATCACACCATGTGTTTCATCCGCAATCGCCACTTCAATCTGGCGATGTCCAGCGGCTACCCATTGTGCGCCGTTTTCCTGCGCATTCGATCCTGCAGCCGCATCCAGGCGCGCAAATGGATCGCGAGAACCTGACTGCGTCGGCTTCGGAGCGTCCGTCAGATCCTGGAGATTGTTCGCCCCTGTCTCTACCTTCAGCGCAGAGACCGCATGCAGCTTGTTATCTACGGTGTGGACCGCGGGAGAATGCGCTGCCTGCGGAACAGGCGCTTCGTTGGCGGCGGAGGTATTTTTCTCCGCAGGAGCGGAAACATCCTGCGAGATCTTCGTTACTCCTGCCTCATCCTTCGCAGGCTTTTCATCTTTTGCAGTGGCCTCTTTTTGTCGTCCTGCCATCTGAACTGGACGTCCAAACTTACCTGCAACCGTTTTTGTTGTTACCGTCTTTACCGCGACAACCGACTGAAGCGAACCCTCGACGCTATCTTCCTGCGCCTGCTTCTGCACAGTTGGAGCTGCAGAGGTCATCGGCATGGCATTGACGACTGCATCGCTCTGGATAATCTGCTGCTGGGGAGCAACATTGTTTCCGGTCTCCCCGTGTGAGATCTTTCCCGAGACCGAACCCTTGCTGCTGCCACGTACAGCGGAATGGGACTCAGAAGAAGACAGTGCATCTTTGCCAACCTTGGTCGGCTCGCCGCCGGCCAACTGCACCGGCAATGCAGGAACTATAACGGCAGCAACAAGGCTTCCATCCTGGCCATTATCCTGAGCATCGTTCTTTTCTTCAGAAGACGATGCCGCCTGCGGTACATCTTCTTTTGCATCGGTTGAAACCGCACCCTTCGGGCTGTCCGTCTTTACCGATGCGTCCGTCTGCGGCACATGGGTGGCTACAACCCCAACGTCGATGGCCCTAACGAGCGGCTGGTATGCATATTGGTGCCCGCGAGGCATGATAAGCGGAAGAGTTCCCGTACCTGTCTTCGACTCTTGAGTTTGTGACGGAGCTTGTGGCTGGGGTACGGTTTCCCGTGTTGAAACAGTTTGCTGGTCCGGAGCCGCCTGTACTTCGTCTGGAGTCGCCTGTACTGCCGTATTCGCTTGAGCCGGTATCTCTGACTGCGCGGGCGCATCCTTAGTCACAGGCCCTGGCTGTACGGGAATCGGTGGTGCAGAAACATTTGGCTTCACGGCCACTGCGACGGCAGGCTCCGAATCGGAGGTCTCTACCTTATCGCCGCTTAATACCGTCGAGGTATTCTCTGCCTGTGGAACTGGCTTTGCTCCTGATTCATGCGGAGTCTGCGGCAATAGCTGGCTGTCAATCAGCCGCGGCTTATCCTGAGCCTCTGGGGCTGGCAGTTGCTGTGCAGCAATCGTCCCCACCGCGTCCTTCGAATCAGCTTGTGGCACTTCAACATTGGAAACGTCCCCCATCTGCTGCGGTACCGCATCACTTATCGCAGAACCAACTTGTGGTGCAGTAACGATCTGAGGAGCAGCTGGCGTAGACGCTATTGATGTCTCGCTTGAATGCGGCACCGTATCCACGGCGGAAGTAGTCTGCTGCAGAGATCCGCGAGAAAGATCGGTGGCTTTGTCGAATGTTCCAGCAGACAACGTCTGTGTTGCAGGAACCTTAGTCTTGCCGTCAGCCAGAATCGGCGCATCGGTCGCAGTCTGTGCACCGGTTCCCGCTGCTGCTTCAAACATGCCGGCAAACAGCGAGTCTCCTGTACCCGACAGGTTGTCGCTAATCCCCGTCGAGTGCACGTCAGACGATATTGCCGTTCCTCGCACGAGCGAGGATCCGATCGTCGCTGCTGCCATGTCCATCATGCCCTGGATATGTGCAGTTCACGTTCCAAAACGACAGCGCTTTATATTAGTGTCTCTTTAGCAATCTTTTTCTTTGCCGCATGTTGCTTGATGAGAAAGAACTCATCCGCAGCCTTCTGTGCACGAAGATCTTCTGCAGCGGCCCGAGCTCTCGTCGCTTCGCGATAGAGCGACTTCATCTGTTCGAGCTTCTGCTGCTGTACAAGCATTGCTTCTTGCGCTATGCGAATGCGCTCATTCGCGCGGACAAGACCTTCGTTAAGCTGTCTCTCTTTTTGATCAATGAACGCCGACTCCGACGATGACAGAATCCATTGTTCGGAATCGCCGATACTCAGTGCATCCTGCGCATTCTTCTTCAGGGCATCTCGTCTCGACTGGATTGTTCGAATGTTTTGTTCGATCTGTTGCCTGCTCATGAATGCCTGCTGCAGTACACCCTCTGCCTTTTCAGCTTCAGTCTCCGCAACACGCAGCAAAAGTGCAGCCCGCGCCAGTTCCATGGCCTAGCTCCCCAAACCGAGAGAGAATAATGCACGTAACACAGCGTCCCGATCGACCTGTTCATTTGCAGTCTGCTGCAGGAACCGCTGCAGCACCGGCCGCATCCGCACCGCCTCATCAAGCTCGGCATCGTTACCAGTCTGATAAGCGCCGATGCGAATCAGGTCTTCTGACTTTGCATATGCTGACAGCAGCCGGCGAACATGATTCGCGACACGTAGGTGCTCAGGTGTTGTGACTGCCGGCATCAAACGGCTCACCGAATCCACGACGTTCACAGGCGGATACCATCCCGCTCCGGCCATCTGCCGTGAAAGCACGATATGTCCATCGACGATGGAGCGGACAGAGTCCACAATCGGATCCTGCTGATCGTCGCCTTCCATCAGAACTGTATAGAACGCTGTAATGCTACCCGTCTGGAAGTTCCCGGCACGCTCCAGCAGCCGCGCTGTCTTGGCAAATACCGAAGGCGTATATCCCTTACTCGCGGGCGGCTCGCCGGCAGCGAGGCCAATCTCGCGCGCCGCCATGGCGAAACGGGTTACCGAGTCCAGAACCAGCAATACATTCTTACCCTGGGCCGCGAAGTACTCTGCCACCGATGTTGCGGACATCGCCACACGCATACGCATCAATGGAGACTGGTCGCTGGTCGCGACCATGACCACGCTGCGCTTACGCCCTTCCTCGCCAATGGCGTCCTCAAGAAACTCGCCGACTTCTCGTCCCCGCTCGCCGACGAGACCGACCACCGTCAGATCCGCCGATGTATTGCGGGTCATCATGCCGATCAGCGTGCTCTTACCGACGCCTGATCCGCCAAAGATACCGATGCGCTGTCCGCGGCCTACCGAGAGAACTCCATCGATGACGCGAAGCCCCGTTCCAAGGGGTTCACGAATCGGCTTTCGCTCCATCGGGCCCGGAGGGTTCACATCCAATGGCCACCGTTCGATCGCATCGAGCGATGGGCCGCCATCAATCGGTTGACCGCCGGCGTCGAAGACACGGCCAAGCATCTGCTCGCTTACCGAAAGCGAGGGCCTGCGGCGCATCGCAAACACCTTTGCGCCGAAACGAACACCGGCAACCGCATCTACCGGGCTCAGCAGCGTGCGGCTGCCGCGAATTCCTACAACCTCGGCCTCAAGCCGGTTGCCATCCGCAACGATTTCACAACACTCACCTACGGAGCAAGGAGGTCCGTCTGCCTCGATCAGTTGCCCTTCTGCTTCAGCAACACGTCCGCTCCATCGCCAAGAAGGCGTCGAAGACAGCCGTGCATGAAAGCGTTGCAACCTCATGAGGGACGCTTTCCAAGCAGCTCGCAGAAGCTGGTCTCAATTTCAGAAAGCTGCGCTTCCACTCCCAAGTCCACAGAGCCACACTTCGTATAGAGCTCACAGGCCCCAGGCTGCATTGCGCCGTCCCCTTCTACCTGGACATCCTGGCCCTGCAGGATATCTGTCCACGCGGCCACGTCGGCGCGAGGCACGCGAAGACGGACTTCATCTTCACTGGTCATCTGCTCTACCGCGACACGAACCACGCCACGCAGCATAAGAGGATCAAGCTTCGCTTCACGATTCAGAATGCGCCGCGACAAAGCGAGGGCAAGTTTTACGACCTCAGCCTCGGCGTCGGCAAAATAACGTTTGCGATCTGCTTCAAATGCCTCGACGGCATCGCCTATCTCGCGGCGAAGTTCGGCGTGCCGCTCCTCTGCCTCTTCTTCCATTGCCGCGCGCGTCTGCTTCGCACCCTGCTCGCGCGCCAGGGAAACGTCTGCGATACGTTGCTGCTCTGCCTGAAAAAGCGCCGCACGAAGACGTTCCAATTCAGCGGTGAAATCCTCTTCTGCTTCAGCGGGTTGTACCTCACGTCCAAGGCGGCCATGTGACCGGAACCGTAGCGGGCCCACAGAGTGATCACGCCCAGTGGACTCAAGCGGAAAGGTCATTATCAGTCTCCATTCTCAGCATCAACTTTCCTTCTGCTTCAAGCCGCCGCGCCAGCGCCAACAGTTCCTGCTGGGCCTGTGCGACATCGCGCGAGCGGATGGGTCCCATCACTTCCATATCCTCGCGAAGCATTTCGGCAGCGCGCGTGCTCATCGCCTGGAACAGGTGCGCACGCAGAGATTCCTTGGCGCCCTTCATCGCCGTTGACAGAATCTTCTTGTCCGCCGCGCCAACGATCTCGCGGATACCGGCCTGCGGTACCGTCAGCAGGTCATCGAAGGTAAACATCAGGTTGCGGATACCAAGCGCGATCTCGGGCTGGTTCTGCTCGATGTCTTCGAGGATCTTCTTGCTCAACATCTGATCTACGCGATTCAGCATCTCGGCCACGGCCTTGAAACCAGCATAGGAATGTTTCTTGTTCTGTCCGATCGATTCAGAGCGGCGATACAGTTGCAACGCAACCTTCTGTGCCATCTCCGGAGAGAACTGACGCATTTCCGCAAGCCGCTTCACCACCTCAGTCCTCAGCTCCTCACTAAGAGCGATTAGCACCAACGCGGCGCGGCCGGCTTCCAGGTGAGCCAGGACCAGTGCGACAGTCTGGGGATGCTCGCCCTCGAGGAACTTCGACAGCTGCCGTGGATCAATCTTCTGCAACATGGTGAGGTCGCTCATGGAGCGCTCACGCAGGCGCCACACTTCGTTCAACAGCTCTTCTGCGCGGTTCTCTCCAAAGGCCTTTTGCAGCAGCCGGCGGGCATAGTCAACACCGCCACGTGTCGCAAACTTCTGCGTCTCCTGCAAAGCGTAGTACTCGCCGATCACGTTGGCCAGTTCTTCTCTGGGAACCGTGCCGAGACGCATGATCTCTTCCGTCACGCGCTGGACGTCTGTTTCAGACAGATACTGAAACATCTCCTTTGCGAGGTCGTCACCTATCGCGACCATGAAGACTGCCGCTTTGCGCAGGCCTGCCGCCCGTGTCATCGGCGAATTATTTTGAGAAGCCATTTTTCGTCACCAAGAAAAGGGGTTGGGTTATTCGTCCATGTCCGTAGCAATCCAGTGCTCAAGCAGACGCGTGCTCTGCTTGGGTTCCGAACGGATTTGCTTCTTGACCTGTTCGAAGATCATTTCCTCTTCACTGTTCTCTGTTTTCAGTCCGGCCACGGGCGTCAATACCGGCGTATCCGGAGATCCCTGCGCCAATAAGGACGCTGGCTCCGTAATCGGTAGAACACCTGCGGCAGCGCCTGCCCCGACGGCAGCAAGAGCGGGAGTCTGCTGCGCCATCAATGATGGCGCCTCCGGCTCCTGCATCAGGGCCGCGGTCTGCTTGACCATCGGACGCAGGACGAACATCACCAGCAGCAGCCCCATCGCTACCAGGCCCGCAGTGCGAAGTACACCCGGCGTCCGTATCAGTTCCTGCGTCTGCTCTGTCACGCGCTGCAGTGGAGTCAATGGAACTTCCGCGCTGTTCGTCTGGAAGCTGATGTTCTCAAGAACAAGCTGATCTCCACGTTTGGGATCAAACCCCGTGGATGCCTGTGCGAGTTGTTGCAGGCGGCGCATCTCTTCACTGCTGCGGCCATGCCAGACGGTATGCATGTCCTTTCCTGCGCCTTCCAGTTGCGGGCGATCGTTTACCAGAACGGCCACAGTAAGCCGCTTCAGCCGGCCCGGACCTTCTTGCATGTGGCTCAGGTGGCGGGTTACGGCATAGTTGGCACTCTCTTCACGCGCGTTGTTGCTTGTCCCGCTACCACCCTGCGGATATACAGGCAGGCTACCGTTCTGCATCAGAGGTGGAACGTTGCCCTGGCCATTGGCCTGGTTAGCCGCACCATTGGCTCCGGCAGCGGCGGGTCCACCCGCGGCATTGCTCTGTGTTCCCGGAACTCCCGACGCGACCCGCTGGGAACCCTGCACCTGCTCGGTACGTTGCATGCTGACGGTTGCCGACAGTGCCGGATCATAGACCTCATCAGTTTTTTCTTCCGTGCCCTGCTCATACTCCGCATGAACTGTAGCGCGTACATTATCCCGCCCGGCCACCGGCTCCAGCATGGAGATCAGTTGCTGCTCCATCTGGTGAACAGCGTCAGTCTGCTGCGCGGACTGTGTCGGCGCGCTCATATTGACATGACCATCCGCATCCACCAGGTTCACCTGGTCCGGCTGCAGATTTTCCACTGCGCCGGCCACCAGATTGCGAATCGATTCGGCCTCGCCCTGAGCCATGGTCGAACGACGGAGCTTCAGCACTACCGTTGCCTTGGCCGGATGATCCTCTGCACTGAATAAACCCTGCTTGGCCATGGCCAAGTGGACGCGCGCAGAACGCACGGAGCCAAGGGTTCCGATTGTATGTTCCAACTCACCTTCAAGAGCACGCTGATAGTTGACCTTCTCATCGAACTCGGAACCAACCCAGTTCGGTTTATCGAAGATCTCAAAGCCCATGCGCCCGCTCTGCGGCATGCCTTTGCTGGCCACTTCCATACGTGCCTTGTCCAGCAGCTCTTCGGGCACAAGCACTTCGCTGCCGTCGGACGAGATCTTGGCATTGATTCCTGCCGCACTCAGCTCCTGGCTGACAGCCTGCACATCCTTGGGATCAAGCCCACTGAAGAGCATCTTCCATTCCGTGCGGGAGCCATACCAGCTCAGAGCAGCAATTATCGCAAGCACGACTCCGCATGCCAGCATCAGACTTGAACGCTGCGCCTTCGGTAAAGCATTCCAGCGGCTCCCGACATTCCTCACCAGACGCTGCCAGGGAGCGGCGCCATCGCTGAGGCCGGGGGTAGAACCTGTTTTCTGTAATTCAGTCTTCTGATCTGGCATTGTTATGTCTTAGAACTGCATCTGCATCATCTGCTGGTATGCAGCTACGGCTTTATTCCGTACCTGCAGAGCTAACTCGAAAGCCATGTCAGCTTTCTGGGTTGCAATCATCGCCTCATGAATTTCGACACCGCTACCGTCCATCAAACCCTTTACAGCCGTCTGCGCCTGCTTCTCCAATGCTGTGGCATCATGCAGCGCACCTGCCAGGACATTGGCAAAGGGAGATTCCGCCTGCTCGATCGAGGCCGGTGGCGTGACCACATTGCCGATTCCGGGAATTGTTCCTGTTAGCCGAATCGCGTCCATATCTGTCTCTTACTTCAAGATGTCCAGCGAGCTGGTGATCATGCTTTTCTCTGCCTGTACCGCCGATGCATTCATGCCATAGCTGCGCTGCGCACTCATCAGCTCCACCATTTCGGTCAGCGGATCGATGTCGGGATACGCAACATATCCATTGGCATCGGCATCCGGATGCCCCGGATCGAAGCGCATAATCGGCGCTTTGGCATCATCCTGAACTCCGGCAACCTCCACGCCGCCGGTCGCATTCGAACTCGTAGAGCCTCCATGCATTCCCAGATGCGACATAAAGGCGGCGCCGAATGTTCCTTCCTGGCCGGCGGTCTGGAAGAGTACCTGCTGCCTGCGGTACGGTCCTCCATCGGCGGTGCGGGTTGTCTCCGCATTGGCCATATTGCTGGCCGTTACCTCGGCGCGAACTCTCTCAGCCTGCAGCGCGGATGCGCTGACATCCATCACACCAAACAGGTTCATGCCTTACCGTCCGCTTTGATCGCGTCCATGACGCGCGAATATTCCCGTTTCAGCAGCTCCACACCGGTTCGGAAAGCAAGCTGCGACTTTGCCAACTGCATGCCCTCACGCTCAAGGGAGACATTGTTGCCGTCAGGCCGCGCCACCAGGCCATCAACATCCTGCGTAGCCGGAGTAAATGTGCCGCTTGCGGTGCCCTCCATGGCGTGCCGCATCTCATCTTCAAAACTGAAACCTTGAGTCCGGTAGCCGGGAGTGTCAGCATTAGCCATATTGCTGGCCGTTAGCTTCATCTGGGAGCTGGCCAGGTCCAGATACCGCGTCAACGCATCACTGATCGCACTTGTCTGCATCAGACACCCTCTCCCTCAAGCAATTGAGCTTATCGCCGATAGAGAGTGCAGGTTTGTCTCCATTCTTCAGGCAGACATCTAAGAGGGCTCTCAGCCTCAATCATTAGAGCGAAACAAGAAACCGGGCTTTCGCCCGGTCTTGAAGTAAGTGCGCTCGTAAGATTAATCTCTGGAACGGATGACAATGCCCTATGCCCGTTTGCGGCGGAGGATAACTTCCGTCATTCCGATCTCCGGACGGTCTTCCGCCAGGATGGCCGCTCGCTCCAGAACATGTCCTAATTCGCGGACATTTCCCGGCCAGTCATACCCCCGGAAGACCTCCAGAGCCGACTGGGAGAGGCGCTTCTGCGGCATCGTTTCGCCAAGCTTATTGAGGATATGTGTCGCCAACAGCGGGATGTCCTCCGCCCGCTCGCGCAATGCCGGAATGACCACAGGAAAAACTGCCAGCCGATGGTAAAGATCCAGGCGGAAGGTCCGCTCCTGGCTCAGCCGTTCCAGGTCGCGGTGGGTTGCAGCGATCACACGCACGTCTACCCGAACGGTCTCGTTGTCGCCGACCCGCTGCAGTTCCCCGTTCTCCAGAAAGCGCAACATCTTGGCTTGCAATGGCAGCGGCATCTCACCAATTTCGTCCAGAAACAGGGTGCCGCCGTTCGCCGCCTCAATACGGCCGGTGCGTGACTGCACTGCACCGGTAAAGGCGCCGCGGGTATGCCCAAAAAGTTCTGCCTCCAACAGCGCCTCCGGAATGGCGGCGCAGTTCAAGGTCACAAAGGGCTTCTGGGCGCGAGAACTGAGCCGGTGTATCGCCCTTGAAACCACCTCTTTGCCTGTCCCCGTCTCTCCTTCAATCAAGACGGTCGTATCGCGGGGAGCCACGAGACGGACCATGCGAGCCAGTTCTCGCATACCCGAGCTATTACCGATCATTCCCGGTAATAAGGCCGCGTCCACAGGAAGCTCGGCGGGAACAATCGCGGGGACGGACGCCGCAGGCTCGCGCTCGACGTTTGCAGACGCCGGCTCCGGCGCCCCCCCCATATCTTCTTCTGCTGCACGCAGGACATGCAGCAACTCGTGGCGCCGTGGGCTTCGCGGTCCGTCTCCCACCGGTACACCATCGGCGCGCAGGATATCGACCGATGGAAATGCCTGCCGCACCCAGGAAATAAATCCATCAACTTCCAGATCCGGCAACCAGTTATCGACAATAAGCGCTTCCGGAATACGCTGTTCCATGCTCGCCATGGCCTCGGCGCCACCGGAAGCGGCCTCTACCTGCCAGCGCAGGCCCTCAAGCGAAGTAACCCATCGAAAACGCCGGTCTCCGTCTGCGCTAACCACAACGGCATGGCGAACGGATACCGATCCGTTCGCCACCCTGGTTTCAAATGGCATTATTTTAGGTCCCCTGGCCCGTCTTGCATTGCTTCTCGAAGCTGCTGCCGCATCCGCATTGCGATGCCGTTTAAGCGCTCGCATTCCGTCAGACTGTCGGCTATGGCGCGACGCATACCCTCCTCGTCGCCCTCCATCTCTGCCAACTCTAAACGGCACTGCAGCGCCGTCAGCGGTTGGCACAGGTCATGCAGCATCACGCTCAGTTCCTGTACCTGTTCACGATCCATAATTGTCACGCGTGTCGCAACATCCGTGTTGTACTACCGGCGGCTACGCTCTGTGAACCTGATTTTTCCGGCATACCGCCGAGGAATGGCACATTCCGTAACCGATAACCCTCGCCTCGAACCGTTTCAATCAACGCGGCGCCATCTGACACTCCCTGCACGGTCAGCTTCCGGCGGAGGTAGTTGATGTATACGTCCACAACATTAGTGCCAGTATGGGATGTCGTCCGCCATACACCCTTCAAAAGCTGAGCACGAGAGACGGCTTTCCCCTTATGAAGCAGGAGGTACTCGAGCAGAGCATATTCCTTTGAGGTCAACTCGACTTCCACGTCGGCTACATGCACCTGACGGAGCATACGGTTAACTTCCAGGACACCGTACTTCAGAAGCTGATCCGGTGCGTGCTTTTTCCGGCGCATCACGGCGCGGCAGCGCGCTGTTAATTCATGAAAGCTGAATGGTTTGAGCAGATAGTCGTCGGCTCCGAGATCCAGACAGCGCACCCGCTCTTCGACCTGAGTCCGGCCCGTCAGTACAAGCACGGAGGTGTGGGGCAGCCTGCGGTGTACTTCCTCAAGCAGTTGAGCTCCATCCATTTTGGGCAAACTCAGATCCAGAACGACAAGCTCCGGATTCTCTTCCATTGCGTGACGGAGTGCGGCTTCTCCATCCTGTAACCACTCGACTTGATGACCTTCTTTTTCGAGTCCCTTCTTCAACAACATTCCAAGGGCTTTATCGTCTTCCACCAGCAGAATTCCCATTTGTTTCTCCAATTCACTGACTAACCTAGCGAAAAGCTGTAAGTTCCGACTCTTGCGTTCGTTCACGTCTTTGCAGATAAGACTTATGTACCTACCTTGATTCGTGCACAGGGGTAACCGCAAGCCTGCGTTACCAGGACTTTTTGGCCGCAGCCCCAAAACGGGAATCTAAAGAGGAACTTAGCCAGTTACCCCCTAACGTCTTCCCTGTTGCGATTCGCCTTTTATTCGCTAAAATGTCAGACATGGCAATTACCCGGCGGCAAAAGGACGTTCTCGACTTCCTCACCTCATTCACGCAGCGTTGCGGATATTCCCCTTCGTATGAGGAGATCGCCAGCGGCCTTGGCGTCAATTCGCTTGCCACCGTTCACAAGCACATCACGAACCTGCAGAACAAAGGTTTGTTGCAGCGTGCGCACAATCGGAGCCGCTCGATCGATGTTCTGCCGGCACGTTCTTCCAAGAAAGGGACCGACCGCCTGCCTCTGCTAGGCCGCATTGCCGCGGGACGACCGGTGGAAGCCGTCGAGACGGCTGAGACCATCTCGCTCAGCGATATTCTCGGCAACCGGGAGGTCTTCGCTCTCGAGGTCCGTGGCGATTCCATGCGGGATGAACATATCGTCTCCGGCGACTATGTTTTGGTTGAGCGCACCCGCACCGCCCGGGAGGGCGAAATTGTCGTCGCCCTGGTGGATGGCACGGATGCCACACTAAAGCGGTTTTACCGGGAAGGCAGCATGATTCGTCTGCAGCCTTCAAACTCCGAGATGGCGCCGATCTTCGCCCCGGCAGCCGCGGTAACGATCCAGGGAAAGGTCCTGGGGGTCTTGCGGAAGTATTAATTGCAAAGCAACAACTTCGGCTTACCTAATTTTCAGGGAACCAACCTCCTATCTCGCGCGTACTCCCTTCCGTAACCACCCACCGGAGGATCAGGAGTACCATGGCCGCACCCCGCAAATCCAAGCGCAAACTGTATATCTGGGGCGGCATCGCCGTCGTCGTCCTGGCCGCCGGCCTAACGTTTGCCATCAAGGCCTCCGGTTCCAGCTCGAAGATTGATGCTTCCCAGTTGTCGAAGGTTGAACGCGGCGACATCGCTCGCTCTGTAGTTGCCACCGGTAAGGTTCAGCCCATCGTCAAAGTCGAGGTCAAATCCAAGGCATCCGGCATCGTCACCAGGCTTTTTGCCGATATCAACCAGCCGGTCAAGGTGGGCCAGCCCCTTGCCCAGCTTGACCAGCAGGAACTTCTCGATCAGGTTGCCGCCCAGAAGGCGCAACTGACCGCCGCAGAGTCCAATGCCCGGGCCGCCGCCGCTGCAATCGAGTTCGACAAGGTAAACGCCCAGGCCCCCGATCTGCCCAACTTCAAAAACACCTATGAACGGGCTCTGGCGATGTCGAAGCAGGGCGTTGTCAGCCAGCAGGCGCTGGACGACGCACAGCAGAAGTACGCTGCCGCCGCCAATGCGCGCGATAAGGCCCTCGCCCAGATCACGGTTGACACCGCCAAATTGCACCAGGCGGAGGCACAGGTTGCGCAGGCGCAGGCATCGCTCAAACAGCTTGAAGAACAGCTTAGCTACACCAACATCGTCTCCCCGATCGACGGCATGATCCTCTCCCGGGACGTAGAGCTGGGCAATGCCGTCAGCTCCATTCTTGTGATGGGGTCCACCGCAACCCTGGTCATGACCCTCGGCGACACAACCCAGGTTTATGTACAGGGCAAGGTCGATGAGAGCGATATCGGCAAGGTTTACCTGGGTCAGCCGGCCCGCATCCGCGTGGAGAGCTTCAAGGACAAAGTCTTCAACGGCAAGGTCACCAAGATTGCTCCGTTGGGTGTCGAGAAGGACAACGTTACGACCTTCGAAGTACGGGTATCGATCGACAATCCCGGCGGCGAGTTGAAGGCCAATATGACCGCGAACGCCGAGGTCATCCTCGAAGAGCACAAGAATGTGCTTACCGTCCCGGAGCAGGCTGTTATCTACGATAAGCAGCGTAACGCCAGCATTGAGATTCCGGATTCCAAGGCAGAGAAGGGCCGCCGGAAAGTCCCCGTAAAAGTAGGCATCTCCAACGGCACAAGGACCGAGCTTCTGAGCGGTCTTAACCAGAACGACCAGGTCATTCTGCAGCAGTAAACTGCGTTTTATCGTGAAACCATAGAGGGAACAACCATGAAGATCCTTCGTACTCTACTTACCGCAACCGCACTCGCAGCCGTCGCCGTACTCGCCACGGCTGAGGACTTTTCCCGTACCCTCACTGTCTCCGGGTCGACCAATGTCAGCGTTTCCACTGGTTCCGGATACGTCAAGGTCGTTCCCGGCTCGAACTCGGAGGTTCGAATCGTCGGCCACGTTCGAGCCGGATCCGGAGGATGGTTCGCCGGTAATGCCGACGAACGCATCCGTCAGATTGTTGCCAACCCGCCCATTGTTCAGTCGGGTTCCAGCGTTACGATCGGTCAGACTCAGGGTAACAACGATCTTTATCGCAATATCGTCATCGACTACGACATCAACGTTCCAACCGCGACAACTCTCCGGGCCAACTCCGGCTCCGGTTCCGTCATGATCGGCGGAATCATGGGTGCAGTTACCGCTAATACCGGTTCCGGTGACGTTCAAGTCTCAAATATTGGCTCAGACGCGAAGTTGGAAACCGGATCGGGATCGATCCGCGCCGACGGAATTCATGGTTCAGCGACGCTTCAGACGGGCTCTGGCGACATTGAGCTTCGCCAGTCGGCCACCGGCGACGTACGCGCCCAAACGGGATCCGGCTCCCTCCGGATCCACGGTTTCAATGGGGGTCTGCGAGCCGGAACCGGATCCGGAGATATCGAAATTGACGGCACACCATCTTCTGATTGGAAGCTCGAGACCGGATCAGGTTCGGTTCGGCTTACCGTGGGGAACGCCAAGTTTTCCCTTAATGCATCCACCGGTTCCGGAACGGTGCACGTAGCGCAGCCCATCCTGATGCAGGGCACGCTCAATCGCCACCATGTCCTTGGCGCCGTCAACGGCGGCGGACCTGTGATCAAAGCTGAAACCGGATCGGGAGACATCGAAATCCGCTAACAGGTTTAACTTCCTTACCGCGGCGGAGAGTGCAGACTCCGCCGCTCTTTTTTTGAGCCGGGCCAGGGCGCCCGAGGCTTGCGCTGCACCTTCCACACCTTGCACACTCTAGAGAGAATGGCTCTACCGCCCTCGTCCGACCTTCGTCTCCTCGTCTTCGATCTCGACGGAACCCTCATCGACTCCCGGCAGGACCTCACCAATTCCGTCAACGCAATGCTGCGTCATCTGGGGAAGCCGGCTCTGCCGGACGCCGTCATTACCACCTATATCGGCGACGGAGCATCCATGCTGGTACGCCGCGCGCTCGGCGACCCGGAGGGGGATCTACACGACGAAGAGTATGTGCAACAGGCCCTGACCTTCTTTCTGGACTACTATCGGGTGCACAAACTCGACTTCACCCGCGTCTATGACGGTGTGCTCCAATCACTTGAAGCCATCCGTATGGCTCATCCTCATCTGAAGATGGCCATACTTACGAACAAACCCGTCAATCCGTCCCGTGAAATTAGCCGTGCTTTGGGTTTGGAGCCATTTTTCTTCGAAAACTATGGAGGCAACAGCTTTCATACCAAGAAACCCGATCCATTGGGACTTGAGACCCTCATGCATGAAGCTGCGGCCACACCCGGTCAGACCGTGATGATAGGGGACTCGGCCGTGGACATCCTCACAGCACAGAATGCCGGAGCCTGGTCGATTGGGTGCGCCTTTGGTTTGTCAGCCGACACGCTAAAAACCGTCGCTCCCACCTGCCTCTGCGATTCGCCAGACCAGTGGGCATCTGTCTTGGGACCAGCGTAGAAATCTCTGTTCTTCGGTCAAACTTCCATATAACCTAAATGAGATAATAGACGTTTATTTGTGATGCAGCTTATTGATACCCCTCTCAAAGACGTCAAGCGCGTCCTTCCCAAGGTCTTCGAAGACACACGGGGCTGGTTCGCAGAAACATATTCACAGCGGGCCTTCGCTCACGCGGGGTTGCCAAACAAGTTTGTCCAGGACAACCAGTCTTTTTCCCGTAAAGGTGTACTGCGCGGTCTCCACTACCAGCTCGGCAAACCGCAGGGCAAGCTCGTGCGCGCTCTTACGGGTCACATTTGGGACGTTGCCGTCGACCTTCGCCGCGACTCCCCTGACTTCGGTAAATGGGCCAGCTTCCACCTCAGCGAAGACCGCGTGGAATATCTCTGGATTCCCGAAGGCTTTGCGCACGGCTTCCTCGTGYTTTCAGAAAGCGCCCACATCCTTTACAAAACAACCGACTTCTATCTCCCTGCGGGAGAACGTTGCATCCGCTGGGATGACTCGACGCTGGCCATTGACTGGCCTCTCGATGAAGTAGGCACCGTTTTGGTCTCCCCAAAGGACGAACATGGAATGAGCTTTCTACAGGCTGAACTCCCGCCTGTAGGGGAACCTGTATCTCACTAGAAATCTAAAACAGACCGGAAAATGGATTCCTGCAAAAGAATCCTTCTTTCGATCTGTTTTTAGATTTCAAGCATCGCTGCTCGCAGCGAGTCCTGCCATGCCGGCATGGTAAATCCGAGCATCCGCTGCAACAGTTCACAATTTAAGCGAGAGTTCCCTGGCCTTCTGGCGGGCGTTGGATATTCCTCGGTTCTGACCGCTGTGAGTTTTGCCCAGGATTGCGCTGGCTCCTTCTCCTGGGCCAGCGCCAGGAAGGCCCGCGCAAAATCAAACCAGGTGGTCTCTCCGGCGTTACTGGCGTGGTAGATACCGCCTAAGCGTCGAGCCTCGGTGAGGTAATCTCCCGTTGCCTCACAACGACGAATAGTGTGCAGTGTGAGACGGGCGAGATCGCGCGCCCATGTGGGAGCTCCGTGCTGGTCAGCCACAATACGCAGCTCTTCTCTCTCCCGGGCAAACCGCAGGATAGTCCGGACAAAATTTTTGCCGGTAGAGTTGTAGACCCAACTCGTCCGGAAGATGAAATACGCCGCTCCAGTTGCCGCAAGTGCACGTTCGCCTGCGAGCTTGCTGGCGCCATAAACGCTCAACGGCCCCGTTGGATCCGTCTCGACATATGCCGTGTTCCCTACTCCGGCGAAAACGTAGTCCGTCGAAAAATGGACCACAACGGCATCGAGAGCCGCAGCCTCTTCTCCGAGAACCTGAGGCAACTCAGCATTAAGCCGAAACGCCATCTCCGGCTCCTGTTCTGCCTTGTCCACGGCCGTGTAGGCCGCTGGATTGATAATCCAGCGTGGCCTCAGTGAGCGGATATATCGCCTCACGGCATCCAGATCGCTTAGATCGAGCTCGTGCCGCCGCGGTGCGGCCACCGTAGTTCCAAGTTGATTCAGCATCGGCTCAAGCTCACTGCCGACCTGCCCGCTGGCCCCGGTCAGAAGAAACGGCCCCATCAGAAGATCCGTTCTTTCAGGATGCGATGAAGATAGTTGGCATAGCTGCTCTTACCGATCTTCTTCGCCAATGTCCCAAGCTCTTCGCTTGAGATCCACTTCTTGCGAAATGCGATCTCTTCCGGACAAGCCACCTTCAGACCTTGACGATGCTCGATGGCATGGATAAATGTTCCCGCCTCAAGCAAGGAATCATGCGTTCCGGTATCGAGCCAAGCCGTGCCACGGCCAAGGTTCTGTACCGCAAGCTCTCCACGTTCCAGGTACCACCGATTCACATCTGTGATTTCCAGCTCACCGCGTTCCGAAGGCTTAATGGAGCTGGCAACCCGAACGATCTGAGAGTCGTAAAAATAGACCCCGGTAACGGCATACGACGACTTCGGTTCCTTAGGCTTCTCTTCGAGAGAGATCGCATTTCCCGCGGCGTCAAACTCCACCACGCCATAGCGCTCCGGGTCAGAAACCCTGTATGCGAATACGGTGGCACCATTCGTTTTCTGCGAGGCCGCCTGTAGCTTTTTGGGTAACTCGTGGCCGAAGAAAATGTTGTCGCCAAGCACCAGGCAACATCCCTCACCGGCCAGAAAATCCCTTCCAATCAGAAATGCCTGTGCCAGGCCATCGGGACTCTCTTGCACCGCATATTGAAACGACAGTCCCCATTGGCTGCCGTCTCCCAATAGTTGCTCAAATCGCGGCGTATCCTGCGGCGTCGAAATGATGAGAATCTCGCGGATGTCAGACAACATCAGCACGGACAGCGGATAGTAAATCATTGGCTTGTCGTACACAGGCAACAGTTGTTTTGACACCGCCTGCGTTACCGGATACAGCCGCGTACCAGAACCTCCGGCCAGAATGATTCCCTTCATCTACAACTCCGCCTTCCGAAATCCATAGTTCTTTTCAATCCACTGCTTATAGACACCGCTCGTGACGTTTTCGGTCCACGTTTTGTTAGCTAGATACCACTCCACCGTCTTCCGGAGGCCTGTCTCGAAGCTCTCAGCCGGTTTCCACCCCAGCTCCCGCTCGACTTTTCTGGCATCAATGGCATACCGTCTGTCGTGGCCTGGGCGATCCGTCACGAAACGGATGAGCTGCCGATGCGGCCGGAAGGCAGATTCCGGAACGAGTTCGTCCAGCAGTTCGCAGAGGAACGTCACAACTTCCAGATTCGTTCGCTGGTTGCAGCCTCCGATGTTGTACGTCTCGCCCACTGTTCCTTGTGCCAGCACCGTCCGAATAGCAGAGCAATGGTCCTTTACGTATAGCCAGTCCCGAACCTGCAAACCATCACCATACACCGGCAGAGGCTTCCCCTCCAATGCGTGGGTAATCATCAGCGGAATCAGCTTTTCTGGGAAGTGATATGGCCCGTAGTTATTGGAACAGTTGGTCATCAACGTCGGGAGACCGTAGGTGTGATGCCACGCTCTGACGAGGTGGTCACTTGCGGCCTTGCTCGCCGCATAGGGGGAGTTTGGCGCGTATGGCGTTTCCTCGTGGAAAGCCGGATCTTCCGCCTTCAGTGTCCCGAAAACTTCATCGGTAGACACATGATGGAATCGGAAGCTCTCTTTTTCCTCCCCTGCAAGTGTCCGATAGAAGGCCAAAGCACCTCGTAACAGTTGGAAGGTCCCGTCGATATTGGTCTTTAGAAATGCCTCCGGCCCGAGGATAGAGCGGTCAACATGGCTCTCGGCGGCGAAATGGACAATTGCCCGCGGGCGGTGACGCTTCAACAGATCGGCGACCAACTCCCCGTCACAGATATCCCCGTGGACGAAGGTATAGCGGGGATTGTTTTCCAGAGACGCCAGGGTCAGCGGGTTTCCGGCATACGTCAGCTTATCGAGATTGATGACTGGCGACGACTCCGTCTCAATCCAGTCCAGTACGAAATTGCTTCCTATAAAACCGGCCCCACCGGTCACCAGAATCGGTTTGATTTCCGTCATGCGTAGCGCTTTGGCCCTCTTCCTCAGCTGCCTGCCCGGCAAGCCACTTCCTCAATAATCTTTGGATTATCTCTAATATTCTACCTTCCCGGAGAGGGCGTATCACTTCCGTAACGGCCATCCACAACACACATCTGTCGCATCCAAGTAACTTAGGACTAGAATGGTTCCGCCTGTATCGATACCCTTATGCCAGCGCTCATGACCGAACCCCTTGCAGCTCCCGCCGCCAAATCCACAGAACGTGAGCAGTTCGACCTGCAGGCACTCGTCACGGAGCGGCCGAACGAAGCATCCGAAGGCTTTGACACTAAAAGTGCGCTTGAGATTGCCCGGATCATTAATCACGAGGATGCAAAGGTCCACCTGGCAGTCAAAAAAGCGCTTCCTGAGATCGCTCTGGTGATCGACCAGGTTGCCCGCGCCCTGCGCGATGGCGGCCGGCTAATCTACGTTGGGGCCGGCTCTTCAGGGCGCATCGCTTCACTGGATTCCCAGGAATGCCCTGCTACCTTTTCGACGCAGCCTCAGCAGATCCAGTACCTGATGTGCGGCGGCCCAAAAGCTCTTGCCTCTGCCGCTGATGTCAATGAAGATTCCCCGGAGATGGGCCAGCGCGACATTGCCAAGCGCCGCCCAACCAGAAAAGACATTGTGATCGGTGTCTCGGCCTCGGGCCACACACCGTATGTTGTCGGCGCCGTAGACTATGCCCGCCAGCGCGGAGCGCGGACCGCCGCCGTGGTATGCAATCCCAATAGCCGTCTTGCTGAGGTCTCCGATATCTGTATCGTTGCCGACGTAGGTCCTGAGGTCATCTCCGGGTCGACCCGCATGAAAGCGGGTACAGCCCAGAAAATGATCCTGAACATGATCACGACGGGCGCGATGACTCGTCTGGGCTATGTGTACGAGAACCTGATGGTGAACGTCCACATGAAGAATGCCAAGCTCGTCGAGCGCGGTATCAACGTGTTGCAGCGGGTGACAGGCGTCGATCGTGAAACCGCCATCCGCGCCATCAAGTCAGCCGGTAAATCCATCCCTATCGCGGTCGTCATGCTGAAGGCCGGCGTGGACAAGATGGAGGCCGTCCGCCGCCTTTCCAAGTCGGATGGCAATGTCCGTTTGGCGATCGAAGACTCCCGCCTTGAGCTGTAGGACGGCTTGCCCGCTCTAACCTCGGGAACTATGAACAGCCATCCAAAACTCGAATTTCTTGTAGAGTTCGACGACTATACCGCCTGGGAAGTAGAGCAAAAGGGATGGTTCGGAGCATGTGTTTTGCGCTTTCCCGATGGTTCCTCCCTTCCGGTCACATTCTTTGATCCAGTGCGCCTGCAGCAGGAAATCGACTTCACATTCAAGCAGGGGGCGACCTGTTTCAGCGAAGCTGGCTTGATTGTGATTCCGACCGTGACAAAAGAAAATATGCTCACGGCGATAGAAAGTCTGAACGCCACAAACGATTTCGTGGGGATGGTTCGTTCCATTCTGTGAAGCACTCTGCTCTTTGCGGTCAACGCCTCCGCCTCACACTCTCGCTCACGGCTACGCTGGGTGCCAGTTGTCATCTGCCTTCTGGAACACCATTTCACCCTTTCGCCGTTCCATCCTGAGACCTACCCGGCGATGCTTCCGCACAAATGCGGCAAGCTGTTTCTCGTTTGCCTTTCCTGGTTCAGCATTGAGCTATTCCGTATCGCAAAGGCGTTTTCTACCAGAGCACTTCATCACGCTGAGATCTAGAGCATTTTTCCTGTTGCTGGTATCCCGGAAGGGATGTGCAGCGGCGTTTTCATTGCGGAAAACGCCCATAGATCGGAACCCCTCAACTACACCTACAGTAAAAATGATCTAAGCCCTGAACCAGCCGAAGCACTCCCTTCCACAACGTAACTCCGTAGAATCAAAGAGGCGTTTACTGATTCGTTAAGGTATCTCGTTGGCTCATGGATAAGTTTGTTATTCGCGGCGGTAACCCGCTCCTCGGCACCATCAAAGTCTCTGGAGCCAAGAACTCCGCTCTCCCCTGCATGGCTGCCGCCATCCTTACCGAGGATGAGATCATCCTCGAAAATATTCCCCAGGTTCGCGATATCGAGACCGAGCGCAAGCTGCTGGAGTCCATGGGCGCCAACGTGGAACTCGGATATGGCCGGGCTCAGCACCGTACCAGCATCCAGTGCGCAAATCTCTCTGACCCGGTCGCCAAATACGAGATCGTAAAGACCATGCGCGCCAGCTCGCTGGTGCTTGGTCCACTGATTGCCCGGACCGGTATGGCGCGCGTCGCCATGCCCGGAGGATGCGCCATCGGCGGCCGCCCTATCGACCTGCATCTGGCGGCACTGGAAAAGATGGGCGCCACCATCACTTACGATCACGGCTACATTGAGGCCCGCACGCAACGCCTGAAGGGCGCACATATCGTCTTCGACAAGATCACGGTTACGGGTACCGAGGACATCCTGATGGCCGCTGTTATGGCCGAAGGTGAGACCTTGCTCGAGAACTGTGCCCGCGAGCCGGAAGTTACTGACCTGGCAGCACTGCTCACAGCGATGGGAGCCCAGATCGAAGGCGCGGGGTCATCGACCATTAAGGTAAAGGGAGTCGACAAGCTCCACGGCGCACGCCACCGCATCAATCCTGACCGCATCGAAGCCGGCACCTTCCTGATTGCCGGCGCCATCACCGGTGGTGACCTGAACGTCGACTCCTGCAACCCAGAGCATCTGGGCGCCGTCATCGGCAAACTGGAGTCCGCCGGAGCACGCATTGATGTCGGTCGCGAGAGCGTTCGAGTCCGCAGCGAAGGTCACTTGAAGCCGGTGGACATCTCCACCGAAGAGTACCCGGGATTCCCTACCGATATGCAGGCCCAATACATGGCGCTTGCGACGCAGTGCGATGGCACCAGCATCGTTACCGAGAACATCTTCGAGAACCGCTTCATGCACGTTCAGGAACTGAATCGCATGGGCGCCAATATCCGCACCGAGGGACGTGTAGCCACCATCGTCGGCAAGACTCCGCTGCAGGCAGCAGCCGTCATGTGCTCTGACCTGCGTGCTTCGGCCTCTCTGGTGCTTGCCGCCCTGGTTGCCGACGGTGAAACCATCCTGGACCGCGTTTATCACATGGATCGCGGCTACGAACGCATCGAAGAGAAGCTTCGCGGCGTCGGCGCCCAGATTCGCCGCATGGGCGACGTCTTCGGCAAGCGCTAGAGCACCTGTGTGTACCTGCTGAATTAACCACAGAACTGGATGCCCTACCCGTTGCATCGCAATGGGTGGGGCATTCGATACAAACTGATTACCCGCCGGCGATTGCTCCTATCACCAGCAGCGGCTCTTTGCCGTTCACGATCACTCCCGGCAACACGGCATCCATGCCGACATGCGACCAGTCCTCCTCGCAGACAAAGAAGCGGAGCCACGCTCTCCTCTGCTTCGTCTCGTGCTCACGGATGGTGCCTTCCAATGCGGGGTAATCGCGTTCCAGTACCTCCAGAACGGCAGCAATCGTCACCGGAGCGGCATCCACCGCTACCGTCACTTCATGGCCGACACCTGCGAGCCTACAGAGATGGGCCGGCAATTCCACCCGCACCATCGCACTCACGGCAGCGTCTGAGCCTCCACGGAAAGCACCGCAGGCAGATCCCGCACAATTGCCTGCCAGTTCTCGCCACCATCGGGCGATGCATATACCTGTCCTCCGGTTGTGCCGAAGTAAATGCCGCACTCATCCATGCGGTCGACAGACATGGCGTCGCGCAGAACGTTCACGTAGCAGTCCTTCTGCGGAAGCCCCCGGCTCAACGGCTCCCACTCATTCCCTCCTGTTTTGCTACGGAAGACTCTCAACTGTCCCTCCATGGGAAAATGCTCGGAGTCGCTCTTGATGGGCACTACAAAGATGGTCTCAGGCTCGTGCGCATGTACATCGATGACGAATCCAAAGTCCGTTGGCAGGTTGCCGCTTACCTTTGACCAGTTCTCGCCGGCATCATCGGTCCGCATCACATCCCAATGCTTCTGCATAAACAGGGTCTTTGGTTTGGATGGATGCATGGCGATATGGTGCACGCAGTGCCCGACCTCAGCCGTCGGATTAGGGATGTACTTCGAGTGGAGTCCCTTGTTGATCGGCTTCCAACTGCCGCCGCCATCATCGGTACGAAACGCGCCCGCCGCCGAGATCGCAATGAACATCCTCTGTTCGTCGGTGGGGTCGATCACAATCGAATGCAGGCACATGCCGCCGGCGCCCGGCTGCCAGTCTTTACCTGTGCCATGCTTCCGGAGCTCCGGTAATTCACTCCAGGTTGTGCCGCCATCTGTGGTCTTGAACATGGCGGCATCTTCTACACCCGCGAAGACCGTATCCGCGCAGCTCAGAGAAGGCTCCAGGTGCCAGACGCGCTTGAACTCCCATGGGTGCGGTGTGCCGTCGTACCACTGGTGCGTTCCGGCTTCTCCTTCATAGAGAAACTTGTTGCCGGCGACTGTCCAGGTCTTCCCGCCGTCGTCGGAACGTTGCAGCACCTGACCAGACCAACCTGAGCTCTGCGACGCCCAGATACGGTTAGGATCTACCGGCGAGCCCTTCATGTGATAGATCTCCCAGCCGGCGAAGAACGGGCCTTCCACCGTCCAGTCCTGACGCTTCCCGTCTGAAGTCAGCACAAAACCGCCTTTTCGCGTTCCGACCAGTAGACGTACTGTGCTCATGCGCTAAATCCTCCGGCAGGAGGTTATCAGGCCGGGGGCGCCCGCGGAAATAGTGCTCGCTGTCTATGTTGAAAACCTCATGCGTCAAAGCAAAAAAAAGAGATTGGCAGAAAACGAAAAAGCGCGCCCGAAGGCGCGCTTTTGTTGCTGTAAATTCCTGTTGCTTAGGCCGCGTTCTCGCCGCCGTCAGCCTGCTGCTGTTCCTCAAGCTGCTTCTGCAGCTCTTCGCGCTTCTTGGCCTTGGCAGCTTCGCGCTTTTCGCGCTTCTCGCCGAGCTCAGCCTCAGCACCCAACAGCTCGATGAACGCCTTCTCACCGCCGTCTCCCTTGCGGAAGCCGGTCTTGGTGATGCGGAGATAGCCGCCGTTGCGATCGCCGTAGCGCGGAGCCACGGTGGCGAACAGGCGGTCCACAGCCTGCGGCGTCTGCAGGAAGGCAGCAGCCTGGCGGCGGGCGTGCACGTCACCGCGCTTGCCCAGCGTGATCATCTTCTCAACGAGGGGGCGGACAGCCTTGGCCTTGATGGCCGTGGTCTCTACGCGATCCTCAAGAATCACGGACGTCGTCAGGTTCCGCAGCAGAGCGCGGCGGTGGCTGGTGTTGCGTCCGAGTTTGAATCCTCCATTACGGTGGCGCATATCAATTCTCTCTCTTCGAAGTTGTCAGTTCTCAGTTGCCGATGCTCTGACAACCTCGGAAATCTGGGTGTTACCTGACACTTTCCGCCAGTTGCCCACGCTAGAGAGCAACTGGCGGGTAAGCGTCTTAGAAGTTCTCAGTCTCGCTGCCCGGCAACGAGAAGTCGTCGTCGTCCTCATCGTCAAACGAGCCATAGCTCGCAGCCAGAGTGGCAGCCGGAAGCACGGAGGTCGGTCCGGGAACGGGGTTGCCGTTCTCGTCGATCTTCATACCCAGCGAGAGGCCCATCTGAGCGAGGATCTCCTTGATCTCGTTCAGCGACTTGCGGCCGAAGTTCTTGGTCTTCAGCATCTCGGCTTCCGTCTTCTGGATCAGCTCGCCGATGGTCTGGATACCCGCGTTCTTCAGGCAGTTGTAGCTGCGGACGGAGAGCTCAAGCTCTTCGACCGAGCGGTTCAGATTCTCGTTGCGGATAGCAGGGCCGTCCGCGCTGCCGTCCAGACCGGTCTCCAGCTCTTCCTCAAAGTTGATGAAGATGGTCAGGTGGTCCTTCAGCAGCTTGGCAGCCAGGCCTACGGCGTCAGCCGGAAGCACGGTGCCATTGGTCCAGACTTCGAGAGTCAGGCGATCGTAGTCGGTGATCTGGCCCAGACGAGCCGCGTCCACCGAGTAGTTCACCTTGCGGACCGGGGAGTGAATCGAGTCAACCGGGATAAAACCAAGACCGAGGTCGGAATCGAAGTTCTTGTCCGCCGAGACATAGCCACGGCCACGCTTCAAACGCATCTCCATGTCGAGCTTGCCGCCCTCGGAGACCGTCGCGATGTAGACGTCCTTGTCCAGGATCTCGACGTCGCCATCTGCTTCGATCATGCCGGAAGTAACAACGCCCGGCTGGTCCACATGCAGGTACAGAGCCTTCGGTCCGTCGCCGTTCAGCTTGAACGGGATCTGCTTCAGGTTCAGAATGATGTCCGTCGCGTCCTCAACCACACCGGTGATCGACTGGAACTCGTGCAGTACGCCCTCAATACGAACAGCGGTCACAGCCGCGCCCTCGATTGATGAGAGCAGCGTGCGGCGCAGTGCGTTGCCGATGGTCGTACCGAAGCCGCGCTCAAAAGGCTGCGCGCTGAACTTTCCGTACTTCTCTGTCAGTGTCTCGCTGTCAACAGCAAGACGCTTGGGCTTTTGGAAACCTCTCCAAAGCATGTATCGATCCTTTCTTCCGGCTACTGTCCGCGAAGCATTCTGCGGTCCAGGCGGGTGTTACACGGTTGAGTATTTAGTTGTGGGGTCAATCAAAGGGCTACGCGGCTATGCCACGCAGCCCTTCAACCATTACTTCGAGTAAAGTTCGACGATCAGCTGTTCGTTGACCGGGATCTGGATATCCTCGCGCTTCGGCAAAGCAATAACCTTGCCCGAGAAGTTGTCGCGATTGATCTCCAGCCACGCAGCCTGGGTCTGACCGGAGGCAAAATCCTTGGCAGTCTCGAGCAGAACCAGCTTCTTCGCGTTCTCGCGGATCTCTACCACATCGCCCACCTTTACCTGGTAGGAGGGGATGTTCACCTTGCGGCCGTTGACGGTCACATGACCGTGACGGACGACCTGACGGGCCTGACGGCGGGAGATTGCAAAGCCAAGGCGAAAGGCCACGTTGTCCAGACGGGTCTCGAGCTGCTGCAGCAGCAGGTCGCCGGTAACGCCGGTCCTGCGGCTAGCCTTCTCGTAGTATGCGCGGAACTGGCCTTCGAGCGTGAAGTAGATACGCTTTGCCTTCTGCTTTTCGCGGAGCTGCAGACCGTAGCCAACGATCTTGGCCTTACGGTCACGGCCGTGCTGGCCGGGGGCAAAGTTACGCTTCTCGATCGGGCACTTGTCGGAGAAGCACTTGGGTCCCTTGAGGAAGAGTTTCATTCCGTCGCGGCGGCAAAGGCGGCAGACGGGTCCAGTATAACGAGCCATTTCTATCAATCTCCTAAGACTTCAGGTGTCGATCGCTTTACACGCTGCTCGAGCGCTTCCGTCGCGATCCATAAACGAGGTTGCACGGTGCCGGCTCTTCTGGATCCGGCACCGCAGAAGTTATACGCGGCGGCGCTTCGGCGGACGGCAGCCGTTGTGCGGAATCGGCGTGACGTCACGAATGCTGCGGACCTCGAGGCCAGCGGCAGCCAGTGCGCGAACGGCTGACTCGCGACCCGAACCGGGGCCGGCGACGCGGACATCGACCGACCGAAGACCATGATCGCGAGCCATGTTGGCGGCGTTCACAGCGGCCTGCTGCGCGGCAAACGGGGTTCCCTTACGCGAACCACGGAAGCCCAGCGAGCCCGAGCTCTTCCAGCTAAGCGTGTTGCCCTGCTGGTCGGTGATGGTGACGATGGTGTTGTTGAACGAAGCCTGAATGTGGACCAGACCATACGGCACATTCTTGCGTTCGCGCTTCTTGAACTTCTTATTCTTACCGGCCTTGCCGGCTGCGCTCTGCTGTTTTGCCATGGTTTACTTGGTCGCTTTCTTCTTGCCGGCAACCGTGCCCTTGCGGGGGCCCTTACGGGTGCGAGCGTTGGTGTGGGTGCGCTGACCGCGAACCGGGAGGTTGCGGCGGTGGCGGATACCACGGTAGGACTGGATTTCCATCAGGCGCTTGATGTTCAGCGAAACTTCCTTGCGGAGATCGCCTTCCACCGGGGAGCCCTGCTCAATCGTCTGACGGATGCGGTTCAGCTCGTCTTCGCTCAGGTCCTTCAGCTTGCGGAACGGATCGATGTCCGCAGCCTTCAGGATGGTCAGCGCGCGAGAGTCACCGATGCCGAAGATGTAAGTAAGCGAGATCCGCACCTGCTTGTTCGGTGGAAGATCTACGCCAGCAATACGTGCCATCTGGTTTCCTTCTCTTGGTTGCTTCCGGACGACGTCGTCCTCAGAAGCGGTTAGGGCAGCTTGTTCCCGGGGTTCATCGCACGCCTTGACTTCGGCGAACTCGCCCCATAAATGGGAGTGCTACAGGTTGATTGCCTTGCGGCAGATGCTCCGGGCTTAGCCCTGGCGCTGCTTGTGCTTGGCGTTTTCGCAGATCACGCGCACCACACCACGGCGGTGAACGATCTTGCACTTGTCGCAAATCTTCTTAACTGATGCACGAACCTTCATTACTTCCCTCAGTTCTGATTCTCAGCCACCGTTCCCGGCAACTGTCTTCTGCTACTTGTATCGGTAAACGATACGCCCGCGGGTCAGATCATACGGGCTCAACTCTACCGCTACGCGGTCGCCTGGGAGGATGCGGATGAAGTTCTTGCGCATGCGACCCGAGACATGGGCCAGCACCTGGTGCTTATTCTCCAGCTCGACCTTGAACATGGCATTTGGCAGCGTCTCAAGGACCACTGCCATTACTTCAATCGCGTCTTCCTTCGACAAACCGTCTCCTTTGCAACTACTGTCAGGGTCTTCCCCTGACCTGCCGGGGCTCTACAAGCCCCAAACGTTCTTACCGCGTCAACACCAGGGGGCCATTCTCTGTGATGGCTACCGTGTGCTCAAAATGCGCGCTCAGGCTGCCGTCGACGGTTACTGCGGTCCAACCGTCTTTCAGCACCTTCACCTCATGGGTCCCGGCGTTGATCATCGGTTCAATCGCCAGAACCATTCCGGCCCGCAGCTTGGTTCCCTTGCCGCGCTTACCGTAGTTTGGAACCTGCGGCTCTTCGTGCATGTTTCTGCCGATGCCGTGTCCCACAAAATCCCGTACGACGCCGTATCCCGACGCCTCACACATCTCCTGCACAGCAGCGCCGATATCGCCTAGCGTTGCCCCGACCTGGGCCTCCTGGATTGCCTGCTCCAGAGATGCCTTGGTCACATCCAACAGCTTCCGTGCGGCCGGCGAAAGCTTCCCTATCGGGTAAGTTTCAGCCGCGTCGGAGTAATACCCTTCGAGGATCACGCCACAGTCGACGCTGACGATATCGCCGTCCTTCAGCACCGTCTTTGTGGACGGCATTCCGTGCACGACTTCTTCGTTCACCGATGTGCACAGGCACCACGGGTAATCGTGGTACCCCTTGAAGGCCGGCTTAGCACCGAGCTCGGCAATCTTCGCTTCCGCCACACGCTCAAGATCCATCGTGGTGGCGCCCGGCTTCACCGCCTGACGGATCGCTTCATGTACCTGGCGAAGGATAATCCCCGCCTGCCGCATCTTTTCAATCTCCTGCGGCGTTTTGATCATGATGGCCATTGTCGATCCGCTTACTGCCCTTCGTTTCCTCTTAGCCGCATCAGCGCAGCCACAATCTTTTCAGTAACCACCTCAACCGGGTGATCACCGTCTACTGCTTCAAATCGTCCGAGAGCGCGGTAGTGCTCGATCACCGGTGCCGTCTGCGCGTCGAACACTCGCATGCGTTCGGCGAACTTCTCTTCGGTGTCGTCTGCCCGCTGTTCGAGAGCCGCACCTTCCTTATCGCACTTTCCTTCCACCTTCGGTGGATTGAAATGAACGTTATAGATGGTTTGACATACCGGGCAAGTCCTTCTGCCCGTAATGCGGCCCAGTAGTTGAGTATACCCAACTTCGATACTAACGGCAACGACGGGGAGTCCCGACTGGTTCTTTCCCAGGTGCCCATCCAGCCATTCTGCCTGGGGCAGGGTCCGGGGAAAACCGTCAAGCAGATACCCCCGCGCGGTGTCCGGCTGTTCCAGCCGCTCGGCCACCATCTGGTTGACCAGGTCGTCCGGAACCAGATGTCCAACGGAGACGAGCTTCTGGAACTCCTTCCCCATCTCCGAACCGCCTTTAATGTTGGCCCGGATGATATCGCCGGTTGAAATCTGGGGGACACCCCAGGCCTGCATCAGAATCTGGGCCTGGGTTCCCTTACCGACTCCTGGCGCACCTAACAGCAGAACCGGGCCGGAGATGAATTCCGGCTGTCCCGGAGAGGTTACGCATTCCATTCCCGTTACCAGCTCCGGCGTCCGCGGATACGGCCACTCTTCGGCGTAAAGCCGTCGTAGTGACGCATGATCAGTTGCGACTCGATCTGGTTTACCGTATCCATCGCCACACCCACAACGATCAGCAGCGAGGTTCCACCGAAGTAGAACTGTACGCCCATACCATTGGTAACCCAGGTCGGCAGCTTATCGAACAGGGTGCCAACCAGCCACAAGTGATTCAGGTGGATACCCGAGATCAGGAACTGCGGAATGACGGTGATGATGATCAGGTACAGCGCACCGACCAGCGTAATGCGAGTCAGGATGTCGTTCAGATAATCGCTGGTGCGGCGGCCCGGACGGATACCGGGAATAAAGCCACCGTACTTCCGCATATTGTCAGCGATGTCATCCGGACGGAAGACGATCGAGATGTAGAAGTAGGCGAAGAAGACAATCGCCGCGAAGAACAGGATCTCGTACCACGGCTCACCCGGCTTCAGACCTTCGGTCAGAATGCGCAGGAACTTAGTGTTCTGCACCCACGCTGCATTCGCGAAGAGCAACGGCGCCGAAAGGATCGAGCTGGCGAAGATGACCGGCATTACGCCGCCGGAGTTTACCTTCAGCGGCAGGTGAGTCGATTGACCGCCCATCAAACGGCGTCCTACGATACGCTTGGCGTACTGCACCGGGATACGGCGCTCAGAGCGCTCCACCCAGACAATAAACGCGACCACGGCGATCATACCGGCGACCAGGATCAACAACGCGATCGGAGTGAAGGCTCCCCATGCACGGGTTGTAGCCTTCTCCCACAGATCCTGGATACCGCGCGGCAGGCCGACGACGATACCCGTAAAGATCAGAAGCGACATACCGTTGCCGATACCGCGCTCCGTAATCTGCTCGCCCAGCCACATGATGAACGCAGTACCGGTAGTCAGCGTCAACACCGCCATAGCAATAAATGACCACTTGCCGATGGTCACCATCGGAGCTCCGGTCTGCGAGCTGGTCAGTGTCAGGCCGATAAAGAACGACTGCACGATGGCCAGCAGAACCGTGAGGTAGCGAGTCCACTGCGTGATCTTGCGACGGCCGATTTCGCCTTCCTTCTGCAGCTTGGCCAGCGGCTCATAAATAACCGTCAGCAACTGGAAGATGATGGAGGCGGTGATATACGGCATGATGCCCAGCGCAAAGATCGTCAGCTTGCGCAGGTTGCCGCCGGAAAACAGGTCAACCAGACCCAGCGCGGAACCAGAATTCTGCTGGAAGTACTGCTGCAGCAGATCGGCATTGATACCCGGCGTCGGGATATGTGCACCCAGGCGATAGACCGCCAGCAGGCCAAGCGTGAACAAAACGCGCTTGCGCAGGTCGGGGATACGGAAGATGTTGAGGAACTTATCCAGCATCTGAGAGTGAGGCCTCGAGAACTTCGGGTGAAACGAAGAGAACAAGGCCCGGCGCCATGGCCGGGCCCCTAACCATTAGCTGAGAACGACAGCCTTACCGCCGGCCTTCTCAATCTTCTCCTGAGCAGCCTTGGAGAACTTATGAGCATGCACGGTAACGGCAGTGGTGATCTCGCCATTTGCCAGCACCTTCACCAGAGCGTTCTTCTTCGCTACGCCCAGAGCCTGCAGCTTCTCGATCGTCAGTTCGCTCTCATTCAGAGAAGCGATCGTGTCCAGACCCAGAACCGTGTACTCGGTGCGGAAGATGTTGGTGAAACCGCGCTTCGGAAGGCGGCGGTGCAGCGGCATCTGGCCGCCCTCAAAGCCGCGCATCGTGCGCGAGCCCGAGCGCGAACCCTGGCCCTTGTGGCCGCGGGTCGAGGTCTTACCCATGCCCGAGCCCATACCGCGGCCGACACGCTTTTTGTTGCTGTTGGCGCCCTTCGGCGCGCGGAGATTCGAAAGATTCTTTGCCATTATTTCCTCGCTCAACGCCGGCGAAGAGTGTTCCCTCTTCCCGACTCGCATATGTTTGTGGGCGATGCACTGATTCTACATCGCCCCTGGTTTGCGCGTGAAACGCGCCTTAGTCTGAACTACTCTTCGACGATACGGACCAGGTGCGGAATCGCCTTCACCATGCCGCGGATCGAGGGGGTGTCTTCACGCTCCACAATCTGGTTCAGGCGCGTAAAGCCCAGGCCCTTGACCACCAGCTTGTGCTTCACCGGCGTGGCGATCTTGGAACGGTAGTACTGGATCTTGATGGTCTTTGCCATGATTTAGAGCTCCTCAACAGCCTTGCCACGGAGGGCGGCCACTTCCTGCTTGTCACGCAGCTGCGTCAGGGCAGCAAACGTCGCCTTGACCACGTTGTGCGGATTGGCGGTACCCAGCGACTTAGTGAGAACATTCTGGACACCGGCCGACGTCATGACCGCGCGCACTGCGCCACCGGCGATGACACCCGTACCTTCGGGAGCCGGCTTCAGCAGCACCTGGCCCGAACCGAAACGGCCCAGCACCTGGTGAGGGATGGTCGTATCGGTCAGGTTCACCTTTACCAGGTTCTTCTTGGCCGACTCGATTCCCTTGCGGATCGCCTGCGGAACTTCCTTTGCCTTACCGGAACCGTAGCCGACCACGCCCTCAGCGGGATCGCCCACAACCACCAGCGCGGCGAAGGACATGTTCTTACCACCCTTGACGACCTTGGTCACGCGGTTGATCGCGACGACCTGGTCCTTCAGGTTCAGCTTATTGGCATCAATCTTCTTCTTCAGAGTTGCCATCGTTTCCCTTCAATTCCTTCCGGGCACATGAGCCCTAAATCGTTTAGAACTCGAGTCCCGCTTCACGAGCGGCATCGGCAAGAGCCTTGATGCGACCGTGATAGAGGTAGCCCCCACGGTCGAAGACCACCTTCTTGACGCCCTTTTCCTTGGCGCGCTCGGCGATCAGCTTGCCGACTGCCTTGGCCGCATCGATATTGCCGCCGTTCTTCTTCGACTCGCCCTTCTTGGCCACAGTCGATGCCGAAGCAATCGTCACACCATTGGAATCGTCAATGAGCTGGGTGTAGATGTGGTCCAGCGAGCGGTACACGTTCAGGCGCGGACGCTCGGTCGTACCCGAGAGCTTCTCACGGATACGGGTGTGAACCCGCTTGCGGATTACATTGCGCTGTCTCTGTAGAATCATCGTCTCTCTCCTAGTAGCGGAGGCGCCCTGCGCCCCCGTTCGGTTTACTTAGCGCCGGTCTTACCGACCTTCTTCTTCAGCTTCTCGCCCGTGTAACGGACGCCCTTGTTCTTGTACGGATCCGGCTTACGCAGAGAGCGCATATCCGCCGCTACCTGGCCGACCTTCTGCCGGTCGATACCGGTGATCGTCAGGTGCGTCTGCTTCGGATCGATGGCCACGTCGATGCCCGTAGGCAGCGGGAACTCGATCGGATGCGAGTACCCCAGAGTAAACACCACCACGTTCTTGCCCTTCATCTCGGCACGGTAACCGATGCCGACGATGTCCAGCTCCTTCGTCCAGCCCTTGGTCACGCCCTCGACGGCGTTGAAAACCAGAGCGCGCGCCAGACCGTGAATGGCAGCCTGGGAATCGTTCTCGCGCTCAGCCAGAAGGTGACCATCCTTCTCCACCAGCTTGATACCGGTCGGGAGAAGCGCGTTAACCGTTCCCTTGGGGCCGGTCACTTCGACAATATTGCCGTTCACCTTGTACTTCACGCTCGATGCGAGAGCGATCGGCTTCTTTCCAATACGTGACATTGACTCAATCCTTTATCGGCTTGCGAGTCCCGAGTGGCTTCTGCCACCACTCGTTCCACTGCAGCCAGGCAGCTCATCGCTACCGATTTCCTTACTTCCGGTGCAACGCACCGGTTCAATCTCAACGTGCAGCCACCAGAGGATGCGCGAAGCGCCCTCCGCCTGAACGGCCAGTCCTACCAGACGTTGCAGAGGAGTTCGCCGCCGACGCCTTCTTTGCGCGCCTGGCGACCGGTCATCAGGCCCTTGGGGGTCGTGATGATCGAGATGCCTAGACCGCCTTGAACGCGGCGGATCTCGTCGCGGCCGACATACACGCGGCAACCGGGACGGGAGACACGCTCCAGGTTCTGGATTGCAGCCTCATTGTTCACGCCGTACTTCAGGTACACGCGCAGAACAGTCCTGCCCTCTTCGTCAGAGGTCTTGTAATTGGCGATGTAGCCTTCTTCCTTCAGAATGCGGGCAATCTCTGCCTTCAGCTTCGAAGCGGGAACATCCAGCTTCTGGTGGCGAGCGCGGATCGCATTGCGGATACGTGTCAGGAAGTCTGCTACCGGATCAGTCAGATTCATCGTTTCTCCTTCATCCCCCGTTCGCTCCCGGTCTTCATACCAGGAGAACCAGCGGAGATGTTATGGCGGCTGCGGCTGTTACACCGGCCGCCGAATTTCGTTACGCGCTCACAGGAAGCGCCCGTCGGAACGCCGGCATTACCAGCTCGACTTGACGACGCCTGGGATCTCACCCTTCAGCGCCAGAGCACGGAAGCACAAACGGCAGATGCCGAACTTGCGCAGGAACGCACGGGGGCGTCCGCACAGTTTGCAGCGGTTGTGCTTGCGGCACTTGAACTTGGGCTTACGAGCGTCTTTTACAGCCTTTGCAGTCGTTGACATAGTCTTTTCCTAATCCCTTCCCTTAGTTGCCCTGGCGGAAGGGCATGCCGAAGTGCTTGAGCAGCGTACGCGCGCCGTGGTCATCCTGGGCCGTAGTCACGATGGTGACGTTCATACCCTTCAGACGCTCCACCTTGGAGTAGTCGATCTCCGGGAAGATCAACTGGTCGCGAAGACCGAGCGTGTAATTGCCGCGGCCGTCAAAGCTCTTCGGCGAAACACCCTTGAAGTCACGAACACGGGGCAGAGCGATGGTGATCAGACGATCCAGGAACTCGTACATCGAGTCGCCGCGCAGCGTAACCATCGCGCCGATTGCCTGGCCCTCACGGACCTTGAAGGCTGCGATCGACTTCTTCGCCTTGGTCAGCACCGGCTTCTGACCGGTGATCTGCGCCAGATCAGAGACCAGAGGATCCATGATCTTTGAGTTCTGGGTAGCCTCACCCAGACCCATGTTGATGACAATCTTCTCCAGCTTCGGCACGGCCATCACGTTCGTGATCCCGAGGTCCTTCTGAACTGCCGGCTTCAGCTCTTTGGTGTACTTCTCTTTAAGGCGTGCTGCCATTGTGCTCTTCTCTTTCTCACGGTCCCGGAGTGGACTCCATTCAGAGTCCGTATACCGTTGCGTGGGGTGATCCTAAAATCAGTTTCCGTTCTTACTTCTTCTTGCCAGCCAGCGTCTCACCGGTCGTCTTGGCGAAGCGCTCACGCTTACCATCAACCACGCGGAAACCAACGCGAGTCGGGTTGCCCTGGCCATCCAGCAGCATCACGTTGCTGATGTGGATGGGAGCTTCCTGCTCGGCGATACCGCCCTTGATGTTGCGCTGCGGATTGGGGCGAACGTGCTTCTTCACCAGGCCTACGCCCTCAACCAGAACGCGATTGTTCTCGGAGATGACGCGCAGAACGCGGCCCTTCTTGCCCTTGCTTTTACCGGCGATCACGATCACCGTATCGTTGCGCTGAATATTCGGCATTGCTTGTTGCTCCTTGTCCCCATGCACATACCATGCATGACAGGCCTCGGCGATGTACTGCGCCGGTCAGTCTTATTGAAAGTTTGTTTTGACGGGAAACGTCGGGCGGCTTGCCTTACCCCAAGTTTTTCCGAAAGCCCCGGTCGCATCTGGGTCCCCTTACGGGGTCAGTGGTCACCAAGACCAAACCTAAGAAGAATACCTTAAACCAACAGAAAAGTCATTGGCTGGTTCAGAAGCGGTGTGCTTCGAACCAGCCAGGATATTGCTTAGATGACCTCAGGGGCCAGCGAGACGATCTTCAGGAACTTCTTCTCGCGCAGCTCACGAGCGACGGGACCGAAGACGCGGGTACCCACCGGCTCGCCGGCATCGTTGATCACAACGGCCGCGTTCTGGTCAAAGCGGATGTAGGTGCCATCCTTGCGGCGCGACTCCTTGCGGGTCCGCACGATCACGCACTTTACAACCTTGCCCTTCTTCACGGTGCCATCCGGAGCGGCTTCCTTCACCGCGGCGGTGACCACGTCGCCAAGGCCGGCCTTTTTCCCCAGACCGCCGCCGAGCGGCAGAATCACCTGCAGGCGGCGTGCACCGGAGTTATCGGCCACATCAAGAATCGTTCTCATCTGAACGGACATCTTCGTTCTCCTCAGTCAGCCTGCTGGCTCTTCCGCCGCAGGCTCTCGTCGTTCGGGCCGGAATTACTCAGCCGCAGCTTCCTTGACATCCGGCAACTGGGCCAGGGCCGAGCGGCGGACGATCTCTTCCAGCGCCCAGCGCTTCAGCTTGCTGGTGGGACGGGTCTCGCGGATGCGGACCACATCGCCCACGCGGGCCGAGTTCTGTTCGTCGTGCGCATAGAACTTCTTGTTGGACTTCACAACGCGCTTGTACTTCGGGTGAGCCTTGCGCATTTCGACCGAAACCACGATGGTCTTCTGCATCTTGGTCGAAACTACCTGGCCGACCTTCTCATTGCGGCGCGTCGCCTGCTCGTTCTGCTGTACTTGGGTCTCTGCCATGGGTTAGTCCTTCTTCGCTGCTTTCTTGGTTGCCTTCTTGGCCGCCTTCTTCGCCTTCACCGGCTCGGCCGAAGCCTCGACGGCAGCGGCTCCGCGGACGCCCAGCTGGCGCTCACGCGAGATCGTCTTCAGGCGGGCGACATCCTTCTTCAGCCCGCGCAGCTTCTTTACGCCCTCGTTGTTGCCCAGTGAGCGCTGAAACGTAAGGCGGAACAGCTGTTCGGAGGCCTTGTCGGCCTCGGTCGTCAGCTCCGTATCGCTCAGATTCCGAATCTTGTTCAGTTCCATAACTCTTCTCTCTTATCCCGTCGCCTGCCCGTGTTACTTGGCGGCAACAACCTTCACGTCGTGGCGCTGCACAAACGTCGTCTTCAGCGGCAGCTTGTTGGACGCCAGGCGCATCGCCTCTTTCGCGATCTCGGGTGAAACACCCTCCATCTCGAACAGGATCTTGCCCGGACGAACAACCGCAACCCAGTGATCCAGAGCACCCTTACCGGAACCCATACGGACTTCGGCAGGCTTCTTGGTGATCGGCTTGTCGGGGAACAGACGCAGCCATACCTTGCCGCCGCGCTTGATGAAGCGCGTCATTGCGATACGGCTGGCTTCGATCTGGCGGTCGGTAATGTAACCGCACTCCATCACCTTCAAACCGTAATCTCCGAAGCTCAGCGTCGAGCCGCGCCACGCCTTGCCGCGCATCTTGCCCTTCTGCTGTTTCCGGAACTTAACTTTCTTTGGCATCAACATAGTGAAACCCTCTTCGCTCTTAGCTGCCGGTTACTTCGCCTTTCACCGGCAATACTTGATTCGTCAAAATCATCCAACTGACTGCCGGAGTTCTCCGGCAGCCCATAACCTTGCTTTAGAACACGCCCGAAGTCGTAGCCTGATCGCGGCGCTTCTTCTGCTCGTAGATATCGCCACGGTAGATCCACGTCTTCACGCCGATCACACCGTAGGTCGTGCGAGCTTCGGCAAAGCCGTAGTCGATATCGGCGCGCAACGTGTGCAGCGGCAGGCGACCCTGCAGATACCACTCAGAACGCGCGATTTCGTTACCGTTCAGACGGCCGGAAACACGCACCTTGATTCCCTTGCAACCGAAGCGCAACGCCGAGTCGACGCTCTTACGCATTGCACGACGGAAGCTGACGCGCTTCTCGAGCTGCAGTGCGATGTTCTCGGCGACCAGCTGGGCATCCAGCTCAGGCTTGTTGACCTCGAGGATGTCAATGAACACCTCGCGGTTAGTGCGCTTCTGGATATCGGCCTTCAGCTTGTCGATCTCAGCGCCCTTGCGTCCGATGATGATGCCCGGACGGGCCGTGCGGATGATCAGCCGCAGCTTGTTGCCGGGGCGCTCCACTTCCACTGAGCTCACACCGGCGGCCTTCAGCTTCTCGCGGAGTTCCGCCTTCAGCTTGACGTCCTCGACCAGCAGCTTGTCATAATCGCGCTCCACGAACCAGCGCGACTTCCACGGCTTGTTTACGCCGAGGCGAAATCCGTAAGGATGGACTTTCTGTCCCATAAGCTATCCCTTCACTCCATCCGCGCCGGTCCATCTATTCGGCCGGTCGCGGTCAAATCTAACTAAACCTGCGTTACTTGGCAGCCTTCTTCGCTGCCGCCTTTTTCGCCGGAGCCTTCTTGGCCGCCGTCTTCTTTGCAGCCTTCTTCGGAGCAGCCGCCTTCACCTCAGCCGCGCCAGAGCCTGCAGCCGCACCGGCCCGCTGCTTCTCTGCTACGGTGATGATGATGTGCGCAAGCCGGCGCTGGTAGCGATACGCGCGGCCCATCGGAGCCGGACGGATACGCTTCATACGCGGACCTTCGTTCGCGACAGCCTGCTTCACATACAGGTTGTCCACATCCACATCGAGGCCCTGTTCCTGTGACAGGTAGTTTGCGTTCTGCACCGCCGAACGCAGCACCTTCTCCACCAGCGGAGCGATGCGCTTCTTGGTGAACATCACGGTGGTCAACGCCGCCTCAACACGCTTGCCCTTGATCAGATCCAGCACCAGCTTGGCCTTCTGCGGGCTGGTCCGCTGGAACTTCGCTTCTGCGCGAAACTCGCGGGTCTGTTCTGCTGCCTGTGCCATAACTCTTCTCTCTTATCTTCGGGAGCGCCAAGCGCTCCGCTGATCGTTTACTTCTTCGCCGCCGACTCGGTCTTCGCCGCGTGTCCCTTGAAGGTGCGCGTCGCTGCAAACTCACCCAGCTTGTGGCCAACCATGTTCTCGGTCACGTAGACCGGGATGAACTTCTTGCCGTTGTGAACAGCAAGGGTGTGACCAATGAACTCCGGGTAGATGGTCGAGCGGCGCGACCAGGTGCGGATGACCTTCTTGTCATTCGCCTGGTTCATCGCTTCAACCTTCGTCATCAGGTGGGCGTCGATAAACGGGCCCTTCTTCATCGAACGTGCCATATCTCTTATCCTCGCCTTTACTTGGTCCGGCGGTTCACGATGAAGGCATCGGTCCGCTTGTTGTTACGGGTCTTGTAGCCACGGGTCGGTTGGCCCCACGGAGTCACAGGGTGACGTCCACCGGAGGTCTTACCCTCACCGCCACCGTGCGGGTGATCGACAGGGTTCATCGAGACACCACGGTTGGTGGGACGGATACCGCGCCAGCGGTTCGCACCGGCCTTACCGATCGAGATGTTCTCGTGGTCGGTGTTGCCGACCTGGCCAACGGTTGCCATGCACTCAACTAGCACCTTGCGGGTCTCGCCGGAAGGCAACTTCAGCAGAGCGTAGTCACCTTCCTTGGCGACGAGCTGTGCGCTCGATCCGGCAGAGCGCACCATCTGTGCGCCCTTGCCAGGGCGAAGCTCAACATTGTGCACCGTGGTACCGGCAGGAATGTTCTTGAGCGGAAGAGCATTACCGATCAGGATGTCGGCCTCGGGGCCGCTCATCACCTTCTGGCCAACCTTCAGGCCAAGCGGCTGAATGATGTAGCGCTTTTCGCCGTCAGCGTAGCTGATCAGCGCGATACGCGAGCTGCGGTTCGGATCGTACTCGATCGTCGCCACGGTTCCCGGGATACCGTACTTGTCGCGCTTGAAGTCGATGGCACGAATCTTCTTCTTGTGACCGCCGCCGATGTGGCGCACGCTCAACATACCCGTGTTGTTACGGCCGCCGGTACGCTTCTTCGTCGAGAGAAGCGCCTTGTGCGGCTCGTTGGTCGTGATGTCGTCGTTCACCAGCTTCGTCTGGAAGCGCAGTGTCGGCGTAATCGGTCGAAATGTCTTGATCGGCATTGTCTCTGTTTCCTTGCCTGAGGCCAGCCGCATATTGTTTTCGCGGCTGGCGTCTTGAATCGTTCGGTTGACTCTTCCCTGTCGGGCTTATGGCCTTACAGGTTGTCGATATAATCCGGCATCTTCTCGCCGGCCTTCAGCTTCACGTACGCCTTCTTCCAGTCAGGGCGATAGCCGACAAAACGTCCGCGGCGGCGCTCCTTACCCGTGACATTGCTCGTACGTACAGTGGCAACCTTCACCTTGAAGAGAGCCTCAACAGCCTGCTTCACTTCGGTCTTGGTCGCCTCGGGAGCCACTTCAAATACCAGCGTCCCCTCGGTCTCCTTCACGCCCATGCCCTTCTCGGTAATCAGAGGGCGGCGAATCGTCGTATACAGGGTCGGCATTTATGCGACCTCCTTCACAGCGGGCTTGCGCTTGGATACGGACTTCTTCAGCGTCTCCTGCAGCGCCTCCAGGGCGTCCTTGGAGAAGACTGCATGCTCGTAGCGCAGCAGATCGTAGGGATGAACCTCAGAGCTAAGCACCAGCTCGACGCCATCCAGATTGCGGGAACCGAGGAACAGGTTGTCCGTCAGCTTCTTGCCCGACTCGACCAGCAGAGCCGTCTTCTTGGCATCCAGCTTGTCCAGAGCCTGGCGATAGAGCTTGGTCTTGGGCTCCTTCACCTCAAGGGTGTCAACCACCGTCAGCTTGCCGTCGGCCAGCTTGGCCGCAAGAGCCGAACGCAGAGCGCCCATCAGCTTCTTCTTCGGGAACTGGTACTCATAGCTGCGCGGCTGAGGTCCGTGAACCGTACCGCCATGACGCCAGATCGGCGAACGAACCGAACCCACACGGGCGCGGCCAGTACCCTTCTGCTTCCACAGCTTCTTGCCTGAGCCCGAAACGAGCTTCTTGTTCTTCGTAGCAGCCGTTCCCTGGCGCAGCGACGCACGGTAGTGCTTCACCGCCTCCCACAGGAGGGCCTCGTTCACCTCTGCGCCGAAGACCTCGTCAGCAAGCTGAAACTCGCCGACCTGATCTCCGCTCAGATTCACAACCTTGATGTTTGCCATCTTCTTTTCCTTTTGGCTCCGTTCCATTGCGGAGACCGTAACTTACTGTCTGTTTTCATCCCGCAGTCAGGCCTATAGCCCCGCAGCCGATGGATCTACCGTCCAGATGAAGCACACGAAGTGCATCATCTGGACAGTCAAGCTTTACTTCTTCTTACCAGCCGAAGCCTTCTTCGAAGCCTTCAGCGGGTCAACCGTACCCGAACCACCGAAGCCACGACGCTCACGCGGCGGATGCTTGGCCTTCGAGATCAGCACATAACCATCGCGCGGTCCCGGAACGGCGCCCTCGACCATCAGAAGGTTCTCTTCGATGTCGATGCCGCGGATACGCAGGTTACGAACCGTGACCTGATCCACACCGTAGTGACCCGGCATACGCTGACCCGGGAAGACACGGCTGGGGAACGACGAAGCGCCGATCGAACCCTGGATCTGGAACATGTGACCGTGCGACTTGGGGCCGCCGCCGAAACGGTGACGACGAACGACGCCGGAAAAACCGCGGCCTTTCGAGGTACCGATCACATCTACAAACTTCTCGTCGGCGAAGATGTCGACCATGATACGGTCGCCAGCCTTCACGCCATTTGTATCCTCACCCTCAGCCGCGGGAGTGGCGGCCTCGAGGCCAACCTCCTTCACGAACTTCACGGGAGGAACATTGCTCTTGGCAAAGTGGCCGGTCATCGGCTTGTTCACCTTGCTCGCCTTCACGAACTCAACCAGGCCGATCTGGGCGGCTTCGTAGCCGTCCTTCGCCAGGCTCTTGAGCTGCGTGATTACACAGGGGCCAGCCTTCAACACGGTGATCGGGTGAACCTCACCCTTATCGTCGAACACCTGCGTCATGCCAATCTTCTTGCCCAGAATTCCAGTTACTGCCATCTTCTTCTCTCCTCATCATGCGCCGGCTATCTTCCCAGAGCACTGTAGGTTTTCACTACAAAACTTTTACTTGGTAACGGTCTTGATCTCTACGTCCACACCGGCCGGGAGGTCAAGCTTCATCAGCGCGTCCACTGTCTGCTGCGTCGGCTCCAGAATGTCGATCAGACGCTTGTGCGTACGGATCTCGAAGGCTTCGCGCGACTTCTTGTCGACGTGGGGCGAACGCAGAACGCAGTACTTGTTCTTCAGCGTGGGAAGGGGAATCGGTCCCGCTACCTGTGCGCCGGTACGCTTTGCCGTCTCAACGATTTCGCCCGTCGACGTGTCAAGCACGCGGTAGTCATAAGCCTTCAAGCGAATCCGGATTCTCTGTTGTCCTGCCATCTTCTTCTCTTTTCCTGCTGCAAAGATCTCGTTGAGGTGTGGCTGGTGCTGTTCCACCAGCCACCCTAATTCGGTTGTTTTCGCGGACAGCTTTCGCCGTCCGCGCAGGACTACTTGACGATCTCGGCGATGGCGCCTGCACCGACGGTGCGGCCACCCTCACGGATCGCGAAGCGGAGGCCCTTCTCCATGGCTACCGGCGTGTGCAGCGTTACTTCCAGGCTGACGTTGTCGCCAGGCATC